>NZ_JBITJA010000005.1:349381-532935 GCF_044459545.1 Micromonospora sp. NPDC050276
CGGGAGATGGCGAGTGCGCCCGGGCGCCGACTCACGTCGGTGCCCGGGCGCGTACCCGAGGTCAGGCGACTGGTTCGCGGGCCGAGTCGGCGTCGCGCTCGGCGCCCGGGGTGACCCGGGGGTCGCCCTCGTCGGCGAAGTAGTCGTCCGGCTCGGTGCCGTCGACCCCCTCGTCGACCTTTGCGGCCCGCAGCGCCAGTGTCACCAGCGCCGCCACGGCGAGGTTGACCACCACCGCCACGATGCCGACGTAGATCGTCCGAGTGGTGTCGAACCCGAACTCCGACAGCGGGAACGCCGAGCCACCGAAGTGCTTCCGGGTCGGGCTGGCGACCTGGTAGAGCATCCACATGCCCAGGCCCATGCCGACCGCCCAGCCGACGATCAGGCCGGTGCGGTGGAACCAGCGGGTGTAGAGGCCCAGCGCCACCGCCGGCAGCGTCTGGAGGATGATCACGCCGCCGATCAGCTGGAGGTCGATGGAGAACTGCGGATCGAGGAACACGATGCAGGCCACCGCGCCGACCTTCACCACCAGCGAGGTGATCTTCGAGACGTTCGCCTCCTGGGCCGGGGAGGCGTCCCGCTTCAGGTACTCCTTGTAGATGTTGCGGGTGAACAGGTTCGCCGCCGCGATCGACATGATCGCAGCGGGCACCAGCGCGCCGATGCCGATCGCCGCGTACGCGACACCGGCGAACCAGTCCGGGAACTGCTGGTCGAACAGCAGCGGCACGACGGTGTTGTTGTCCACACTGCCGGCTGACGCCCCGGGCAGCGGCTTCACCCCGGCCGCGATGGCCATGTAACCGAGCAGCGCGATCAACCCGAGCAGCAGGCTGTACGCGGGCAGCGCCGACATGTTCCGCTTGATTACGTCGCGGTTCTTGCTGGCCAGCACACCGGTGATGCTGTGCGGGTAGAGGAAGAGCGCCAACGCCGAGCCGAACGCCAACGTCACGTACTGAAGCTGGTTGTTGCCGTTGAGCAGGATGCCGTCGTTCGGGTTGGGTGAGGCGTCGAACTTCGCGTCCGCGGCGGCGAAGATGTCACCCCAACCGCCCAGCTTGTACGGCAGGTAGACGATCGCCACCAGGATGACGATGTAGATCAGGCTGTCCTTGACGAACGCGATCAGCGCGGGCGCGCGCAGCCCCGACTGGTACGTGTAGGCGGCCAGGATGGCGAACGCGATGATGATCGGCAGGTGCCGGGCCAGCGCGTTGTCGCCGGTGACGCCCATCGTCTTGAGCACCGCCTCGATGCCGACCAACTGCAACGCGATGTACGGCATGGTGGCGACGATGCCGGTGATCGCGATCAGCAGCGCCAGCACCGGCGAGTCGAACCGGTTGCGGACGAAGTCGGCCGGCGTGACGAACCCGTGCCGGTGCGACACCGACCAGAGCCGCACCAGCACCAGGAAGACCAGCGGGTAGATGACGATGGTGTACGGCACGGCGAAGAACCCGGCCGCACCGGCACCGAACATCAGCGCCGGCACCGCCACGAAGGTGTACGCGGTGTAGAGGTCACCGCCGACCAGGAACCAGGTGATCCAGCCGCCGAAGCTGCGCCCACCCAACCCCCACTCGTCCAGGTGCGCCATGTCCTTCGGTGCCCGCCACCGGGCGGCCACGAAGCCCATCACGCTCACCAGCAGGAAGAGGAACGTGAAGACGATGATCTCGGTGAGATGGTCACGCCACATCAGCGGCCTCCCCGCTTCTTCGTCATCTGGTACACCAGCGTGGTGGTGCCGACGCCGAGCAGGATGAAGGCCAGCTGCAGCCAGTAGAAACGCGGGAAGCCGAAGACCCGGGGCGAGTCGCCATTGAAGAAGGCCGGGATCAGCGGCACCACGATGGGGATGAAGAGCAACCAGTTCCAGGGGCTGTGGTCCTTCGCCCTGGCCGGCGCCGTGCTGGGCGCCTCCGGTTCGGGTGCAGCCATCTGACACACCTCCGGGGAGTCGAGGCATTCGCTGTAACGGCCGGAGGCTACGACTCTGTGATGGCCGTCACGCGACCCGTTCGGAGGGTGCTGCGCCGAACGGCTGGCCGGCTGCGCCGAACGGCGCGGTCCACCAGCCGAAAGGTGGCCGGCTCAGTCGATCGTGGAGAGGTGCGCGGTGTCGTTGACCGTCCGCACGGCCACCCCGCCGTCGGGCCACATGTCGAGCACCGAGATGCCGGCCGCGTCCAGGAAGAGCCGGTGCAGGAAGCCGTCGCCGGCCGCGAGGGCGTCGCGCAGCACCAGCTTGATCGGCGAGACGTGCGAGACGACCACCACGGTCTCACCGGGGTACGCGGTGAGCAGCCCGGCGATGACCCGGTGCGCGCGTTCGGCGACGTGGGTGAACGACTCCCCGCCCGGCGGCGCGATCCGGGGTGAGGCGAGCCAGGCGTCCATCTGCCCCGGCCACTGCTCGCGCACCTCGGCGAAGGTACGCCCCTCCCACTGGCCGAAGTCGCACTCGATCAGGTCATCCTCGGTGCGGACCGGCACGTCGCCAAGCGCCCCGGCGATCGACGCCGCGGTGGCCGTACACCGGGAGAGCGGTGAGCTGAGCACGGCCGCGACGGACGGGGCCAGCTCGGCCACCCGGGCGGCGGTGGCGCGGGCCTGGGCCCGGCCGCGCTCGGAGAGCGGCACGTCGCCGCGCCCGGAGTAGCGCCGCTGCTCGGTGTACGCGGTCTCGCCGTGCCGGACCAGGATCAGCCGGGTGGCGGTGAAGCTCGGCCGCGGCTCCCAGGAGGCCGGCGCGGTAGCCGGGTCGCTGCCGGTCGCCGTCGGTTCGCCGGTGGCCACAGCCGTCGCGGGGCGGCCGGTGGCCGCAGGTGTCGTAGGGCGGCCGGTGGCGGCGTCCATGGCGGCGTTGGCGAGCGCGTCGGCGTGCCGGTTCTGCTCGCGCGGGATCCAGCTGAACCGGACCGCAGCGAACCGGCCCACCAGCGCGGCGGCCTGGGCGGCGAGGGGGCGCAGACCGGGGTGCTTGATCTGCCATCGGCCGCACATCTGCTCGACGACCAGCTTGGAGTCCATCCGGACGTCCACCTCGGCGGCGCCCAGTTCGGCGGCGGCGGTCAGCCCGGCGATCAAACCCTGGTACTCGGCGACGTTGTTGGTGGCCGTGCCGAGCGACTCGGAGCGTTCGGCGAGCACCTCGCCGGTCTCCGGGTCGCGCACCACCGCGCCGTAGCCGGCGGGGCCGGGATTGCCCCGGGACCCACCGTCGGCCTCGACGGAGACCACGCGCGGCGCCACGACCTACAGACCCGACTCGTTGGTGCGGACCATGATCCGTCGGCAGTCCTCGCAGCGGACCACGTCGTCGGGGGCGGCCTTGCGGATCCGGGCCAGGTCGGCACCGGAGAGCTCCAGGCGGCACCCGCCGCACCGGCCCGCGGTGAGCAGCGCGGCACCCAGCCCGGTGTCCTCGCGGATCTTGTCGTAGAGGTTGACCAGGTCGCTCGGGAGGTCGGCGGCGAGCGGCTGCCGGGCGCCCCGCTTGAACTCCTCCTCCTTGGCGATCTCGGCCAGCGCCTCGTCGCGGCGCTGCTCGGTCGCGGCCCGCTTGTCGCGGGTCTCGGCCAGCCGCTGCTCCACGCCGTCCAGGACGCCCTGCGCGGTCTCCCGCTGCTCCATCAGCTCCAGCTCGGCGTCCTCCAGGTCGCCCTGGCGGCGCTTCAGCGAGACCAGCTCGTGCTGGAGCGCCTCCAGCTCGCGGGCGGGACCGGTGCCGGCGGCCAGCCGGTTCTCGTCCTTCTCCTTGCGGGCCCGGACCTGCTCGACGTCCTTCTCCAACCGGGCGATGTCCCGGTCCAGGTCGTCGACCGCCACCTGGGCGCGTACCCGCTCGTCCTCCATCGACGACAACTCCCGGGCCAGCGACTCCAGCTCGGCCCGCTCGGGCAGCGACCGCCGACGGTGGGCGAGCTGGGCGAGGTTGGTGTCGATCGCCTGGAGGTCGAGCAGGCGGCGCTGCACCTGAGGGTCAGCCTTCACGGTCGGGCTCCTTGTCGTCCACAACGGGTGCGGCGGCGTGCACGGTCCACGGGTCGGTGTCCAGGTCGGACACCAGCGTCTCGACGCCCAGCGCCTCCCGGAGGAAGGCGGCCAGGTCGTCCAGCCACGGTCGTTCGGTCGCCCAGTGGGCGACGTCGATCAGGGCGGGACCATCGGCGGCGAGGTGCTCGCCGGCCGGGTGGTGCCGCAGGTCGGCGGTGAGGAACGCGTCCACCCCGGCGGCGGTCGCGGCGCCGAGGAAGCTGTCCCCCGACCCGCCGCTGACGGCGAGGGTACGAACCATACGCCCGGGATCCCCCGCCGCGCGAACTCCCCAGGACGTGACGGGGAGCACGGCGGCGGCGTGCCGGGCCAACTCGGCGAGGGCCATCGGCTCGGGCAACTCACCGATCCGGCCGAAACCGCGGTCGTCGCCGTGGGCGGGCGAGCCGGGCGCGGGCCGCTGGAGTGGGCGCAGCCCGGTGAGCCCGAAACGGGCGGCGAGGGCGTCGGAGACGCCCGGGGAGGCGACGTCGGCGTTGGTGTGCGCCGCGTAGAGCGCCACCCCGGCCCGGATCAGCTGGTGGATGATCCGCCCCTTGAAGGTCGTCGCCGCGACCGACGACACCCCGCGCAGCAGCAACGGGTGATGCGAGACGATCATGTCCGCGTCGGCGGCCAGCGCTTCGGCGACCGTCTCGGGCACCACGTCGACCACGCAGAGCACCCGGCGGACCGGGGTGGCCAGCTCGCCCAGCACCAGGCCCACCCGGTCCCACTCCTCCGCCCAGACCGGCGGAAAACGCCGTTCCAGCTCGGCCACCACGTCGGCCACGGTCGGGGCGGATCCGCTTGTGCTCACGGCGGGCCAGCTTACCGGCGTGGAGGCCGCCGGACGGTGACACCCGGCCCGGCCGGGTGGGCGGAAGGTCTGCCGTACGCGCTAGGCGGCGCTCCAGGAGACCGGGCGCAGCGCCGCCAGCGGCATCGCCCAGGGGAAGGCGTGTAGGTGCTGTTCCCCCGTTCCGGGCGGGTGCAGGGCGATCACGTCGTCACCGAAGAGCACCGTGACGCCCCACTCGGCCAACCGCGCCACCCCGGCCCGAAAAGCCGGGTGGCAGGCCATCGCCACATTGGTGTACGGCACCGCCACGATGGGGACGCCCTTGCCCTGGGCCTCGACCAGCAGCCCGAGTGCCAGGGTGTCGGTGATCCCGGCGGCCCACTTGTTGACCGTGTTGACGGTGGCCGGGCAGACGATCATGGCGTCGGCGGGCGGCAACACGTCCGGGTCACCGGGATTCTTGTAGTGCGTCCGCACCGGGTGGCCGGTCTGTCGAATCAGGGCCGACTGGTCGACGAACTTCGCGCCGTCCGGCGTGGTGACCACGCAGACGTCCCAACCATCCTGTTGGGCGAGGTCGACCAGACGACCGACGTGCCGTGCCAGCGGCGAACCGCAGGCGATGACGTAGAGCACCTCGCGGTGCCCACTGCTGCGCGTTGCACCGGCCATCACACCGGCTCCGCGCTCATACCCCTACTCCCATGTGCTCAGCCAACTCCGCTACCGGAGAAGGCGGCGCACCACGTGTGCGACGGAGGATGTCGGACATCACCTCGTGCGCGATCGGTCGGCAGCGGATCTCCGACGGGGCGAGTCGATCACCGAGCAGCAGCATCTCGCCGGCGTTGGCCACGTCGCCCATCTGGGCGTACCCGCGGGCGATGTCGAGCAGGTGGTGGGCGCGACGTTCGGGCAGCAGCGCGTTGAAGGAGGGCTCCGCGATGCGCAGCTGGTGCACCTCCACGGCCCGGCCCCCATCGCCGAGCTCCACCGCGGCGGCGGCCCGGTGCAGCTCGACATTGGTCGGGCCGAACGACGTCCAGTAGTGGTTGTGGTCGCCCCCGAGCAGGTCGGCGGCCTCCTGCGCGCAGCTGATCAGGTCGTCGACGCTGGCCGAGTCACCGATGCGGGACGCGGCCATCGCACCCTGGAGCAGCAGCATCCCGTAGACGGAGAGCCGGGCCGGAGAGACCTCGTTGCTCCCACCGGGCGCCAGCCGGTTGGCGATCTGGACGTTCAGCTCCAGCGCGGGCCGGGCCCGACCCATCGCGACCAGGGCGTTGCACACCCGGGTGGTGGCGATCCCGGCCAGCAGCGGGTCGTCGGCCCGCTGAGCCACCGCCATCGACCGGTCGGCGGCCAACCAGGCCAACTCGCACTCGCCGAGCTTGCGCAGCACGGAGGAGGCGATCTGGTAGACCTGCCCGAGCAGGTGAGCCGCCTCGGCGGCCTGCTCCCCGCCATAGGCGGCGTCGGCCGCCTGGGCGTCGCGCAGGAGCTTGGGCAGCGCCCGGGTGAGCATCCCGTAGCGGCCGTACTGGTAGGTGAGCCAGGCGTGGTTGACCGCCTTGCGCATGTCGTCCAGCGGCGGCGGATACGGCGCCGCGTCGAAGTACGCGCTCATCGAGTCGTAGCGTTCCAGCGCCGCCCGGATCTCCTGCACTTCGACCTGGTCGATGCAGTTCAGCGCGTCGGTACGGCGCTCCGGGTCCTTGCCCAGGAGAAGTTGCACATCCACCTGCAGGATGTCGGCGATCTCGTAGAGGACGGAGAACTTGTCCAACCGACGGACGCCGCGTTCGACCTTGTCCACCCAGCTCTTGGACTTGCCCAGCCGGTCCGCGAAGACCTGCTGCGACATCTTGCGTCGCCCCCGCCAATAGGCCACTCGCCGCCCTATGGGTAGCTCGTCCATCTCCCCATCCTCCCCTGCCACCGACAACCAATCGAGTCGGGGCGATGTCCGCGGGTGCGGCGGCTGCCGTTCGCTTTCAGATTTTCGCTGGTCGCACAGGATGTACGTCAGCCGTACAGCTAGTCCTCGTACTTTTCGTGCAAGTTGCACGAGCCGTTCGTCAACCTCAACGATCGTGGGTTACGGCAGTGACGGTGCTCGACATGCGACCTGGCGAACGCCGGGCCCGACGGGAGGAGCTGGCACACATGTGGGGGAACGTGGGACCGCGCGTTGCCGAACTGTCGCCGCTGGAACGAGTCCGGCTGCGCCGGGTCGCCATCCGGTACGCCGCACACGGCTGGGAGGTCACCCCGGGCGCTTGCCTCGCCCGCAGCCGCTTCGTCTGCGGCCGGGCCGGCTGTCCCACCGTGGGCTGCCACCCCGCCCTGGAGAACTGGGAACTGGCCGCCAGCGCCGACCCGGCCCGGGTGGCCACCTGGTGGCGAAGCCGACCACACGGGGTGCTGCTGCCCACCGGCCGGGCCTTCGACGTGCTGGAGGTGCCCGCCCACCTCGGCCGGCACGTGCTCGACGCGGTCCAGATCCACCCGGCCGGCACCGGCGTACGTGGGCCGGTGCTGGTCACCCCCACCGGGCGGTGGATGTTCCTGGTCCGCCCCGGCGATCCGCTCCGGCCGGAGTTGGAGCACTGCTTCCACGTGGTCCGACACGGGCCGGGCTCGTGGATCCCCGCGCCGCCCACCCGGCTGCCGGAGGGCACGGTCCGCTGGGCGGTCGCCCCGGAGCAGGCCCGCTGGCAACTTCCGGATTCGTACCTCGTACAGAACACGTTGATCGGGGCGCTGCGGGCCACCGGGGTGACCCTCGCCCCCGACCTGCTCCCCGGTCACCTGCCGCTGCCTCGACGAGGCATGTGAGACAAAGTCCCGTCGACGATTCCACCCGGTGCCCGACAGCGTCGCCGGGGCGCCGGTCCTCGTTGACAGGGAGACAGCGCGAACGCGCGCCACGAACGGGGGAACGATGTCCACCAACGACAGAGCGTCGCATCCCGGCGGCACCGAGCCGCCCCGGCGCAGCCACCCACGGCACCGCTGGGCCGGCACCCGACCGTCCGGCTCCCGCCCCGGTCGCCCCCGCCCCACCGGCTCCCGCCCAGCTGGCACCCACCGCCCCCTCCGCTAGCCCCGCCGCAGCCCTTCCCGCCCCGCCCGGCCCTCCCCGCCCGACCCTCCCCGCCCGACCCTCCCCGCGCGGCCCTTCCCGCCCCGACCCTCCCGCCCGACCCTCCGCGATCTTGCACTTTCTGTCGCGGCAATCTCCGCATCAGCGGACAAAAGAGCAACACAAACTGCAAGATCGCGGGGCGGGGGCGGGGGCGAGGGCGCGGGCGGGCGGGGGTGCGGGGGTGTCGGGGCGCGGGGGCGGGGTTAGTCGGTCAGGGGGAGGTCGACGGACTGGTACTGGCGGGCGTGGTCGGTTATCGCCGCGTGGGTGTGGTCGTCCAGGCGGGCCAGCCAGCCTAGGCCGGGGGTGCCCATGGCCAGGGCGGCGGTGGCGTACGCATCGGCCACCCCGAGGTCGGTGCCGACCACGGTGACGGAGCGTAGCCCGCTGGCCGGTGCGCCCCGGCGGGGGTCCAGCACGTGCCGGCCCCGCTCGTAGACGCCGGACGTGGCCACGGCCAGGTCGGTCCCGGTGAGCACCAGGCAGGTCGCCATCGCGTCCCACGGGTGCCGGATGCCGATGCGCCACGGCTCCCCGGACGGCGACAGCCCCCGCACCCGTACGTCACCGCCGGCGTTCACGCAGTGGTTGACGGCACCGGCGGCGAGCAGCCGGTCCGAGGCGACCTGGGCCGCCCAGCCCTTCACGAAGGCGGACGGGTCGAGCCGACCGGTGGCGTACGCGTCGAAGAACCCGTCGGTGAGGCCCCACAGGTCGGCGCAGGTCTCCAGCACGTACCGCAGGTCCGCGGACGCCTCGGAGAGCAGCACCTCTCCCCGGTCGAAGCGGCGCACCTCGCTGTCCGGCTTGTACGTGCTGAACCGGGCGTCCACCTCGTGCATCCAGGCGAAGACCTCATCCGCCAGGTCGCGCAGGGTCGCCGGCGGCAGGTCGTCGGCGAGGTCCAGGGTGATCGCCGTACCCATGATCTGTTCGACCCGGCACAGCCCCGGTCGGGTCAGCGTGGCCCGCACGTCAGAACGCCTGCTCGATGGCGGACCGCAGCGACTGCTTGTAGGAGTTGCTGGTCTCGGTGGCCCCGGAGACGGTGTTGAGGTTCGCGTTCTGCTTCTGCACCACCTCACCGCCGCTGCCGTCGTAGCGGTTGCGGACGTCGCCGCTGTGGATGTCCGATTCACCCCCGCTGGGCAGCGACAGCGCGACGGCCTCGACGATCCGGTTACCCGAGACGACGATCTGCACCTGCACGTACCCGTACTCGTTCTCGAAGCCGTTGCCGGTGACCCGGCGGTTGGTCGGCTGCGCCGCCTTGGTGGTGGTCCGGGGTGCGGACGGCGCTTTCGTGGTGGTGCGGGTGCCGGACGGCCGGGCGGTGGTCTTGCTGGGTTTGGCCGACGTCGGCGCGCTGGGCGCGACCGACGGCGTCGGCGCGTCGTTCGCCGGGTCGGCGTTGGGGTCGACGCCCTGCGGGGTGGGGTTGACCGGCTGGGCGGTCGGCAGGTTCTGGGCGACCTGGGTGGCGCCCGGCGAGCCCTTGAGCACCACCAGCGCGGTGGTGCTGGCGGCCAGGCCGGTGATCGCGAGGAACGCGCGACGCATGGGAATGCCCTTCCTACAGCTCGAACGTGGCCAGGTGGATCTGCCGTCGGGGCACACCGGCCCGGCGCAGCGCACGCACCGACTGTTCCACCAACCCGGGCGGCCCGCACAGGTAGACGTCGCGCCGGGCCACGTCGGGCACCAGTTGACGCAACCCGTCCGGGCTCATCAGCTGCCGGGGGCCGGGGTCGTTCCGGGAGCCGATGACGTACCAGACGGAGGTGTCGCGCTCCTGGGCCAGCCAGTCCAACTCGCGGCTGAGCAGCACGTCGGCCGGTGTGCGGGCCCGGTAGATCAGCGCGGCACCCGGCGGCAACTCCTCCAGCATCGCCCGGATCGGCGTGATGCCGCTGCCACCGGCGATCAGTAGCGCCCGCTCGCGAAGTCGGTGCGCCGCGGTGAAGGTGCCGGACGGGCCTTCGGCCCAGACCCGGGTGCCCGGGTCCAGGTCGCGCAGGTCGGCGGTGTGCGTGCCGACCACCTTGACGGTGATCCGCAGCCAGCGGCCGTTGGCGGCGGCGGAGACGGAGAACGGGTGCGACTGCCACCAGCAGCCTCGGGTGAGGAACCGCCAGCGGAAGTGTTGGCCACCGAGCATCGCCAGCCGGCCGAGTCGCTCGCCGGTGAGGTAGATGGAGATCGTGTCGGTGCTCTCGGCCACCACGTCGGCGACCCGCAGCCGGTAGCGCAGGTTGAACGCCAGTGGCGCGATCACCCGGCCCCAGAGCAGGGCGGCGACCACCAGCAGGTAGAGCGCGATCCAGCCGGTGCGCACCGGACCGGGCCGGTACAGCTGCGCGCCGTGGGCGAACTGGTGGCCGAAGCCGAGCAGCAGGATCAGGTAACTGGACAGGTGCAGCAGGTGCCACAGCTCGTAGGGCAGCGCCCGCCGGATGGCCCGGATGCTGCTGAACCCGACGAGCATCATGATGCCGGTGGCGACGAACGCCGAGACCATGTCCTCGTAGTCGCCGAGCAGCGTGCCGACCTCGGCGAGGATCGACTGGTTACGCAGGTCGGCGTAGCCGACCAGGATCAGCGACATGTGCGCCAGCACGGTGACCAGCAGGGTGGCACCGATGTCGCGGTGCCAGCGGGCCATGTGCTCGCCGCCGATCCACCGTTCCAGCACCGACAGTCGGCTCATCATCAGCACCTGCACCAGCAGCAGGTAGCCGGCGACCAGGCCGGTGATCCGGCCGGCCGCGGTGACGGTGGTCGCGGTGCTGCGCAGCGAACCGGCGGGGGTGCCCAACCACCACGGCAGCACGCTGGCGAGCAGGCCGACCAGGAGCAGCACGCCCAGCAGCCGTCGGCCGCCGGGTCCGCGCCGGGCTGGCAGCTGCGGGGGTACGGGTACCGCCGACCGGCCGCCGTGCCGGGACGGGGTCCCGGTACGACGGCCGGAGGCGTGGGTGTGCGAATACGTCACGCGTACAGCTTCATCGGGGCGTACTTCTGGCGGGGGAAGACCTTGTCGACCTCCGCGTTGGTGAGCCCGAACCGGCCCTGCGCCACCGCGCCGTAGACGTTGAACATGTTGTTGTACTCCGGCACGTCGCCGGAATCCAGCTTGTCCAGACCGTTCCAGGTGCCGAGCAGCGAACCGGCCAGCTTCTTGCCGGAGAGCAGGGTGACCACCCCACCGTGCCCGTGGTCGGTGCCGCCGCTGTTGGAGCCGACCCGACGGCCGAACTCGCTGGACACCATGATCGTCACGTCGGCGGCCTGCGGGCCGAGGTCGGTGAAGAAGGCGGCCATCGCGCTGGCCAGCTCGTTCAACCGGCGGTACAGCTGGCCACCCTCGCGGGTGCCCTGGTTCTCGTGGGTGTCGTAGCCCCCCATGCCGACGGTGGCGACCCGGACGTTGGCACCGCCCTTGATCAGCTGGGCGAGTTGCTGGAACGCGTTGCCGACACCCTCGTACTTGACGCCCTCGGCGGGTTGGTACGGCTTGGCGGCGAGCTTCTGGGCGGTGGCCAGCGCGCCCATGCCCTCCTGCACGGCCTCCTCGACCGGGTGGTTGATCCCGGTGAAGAGCCCCTTGATGGCCTTCTCGGTGGCGGCGCGGAACCGCTCGTCACCGTTGAGCCGCAGCGACCCGACGTTGTTCAGCGACAGCGCGCCGTTGTTGCCGACCAGCGAGCGCGGCAGCGTGCTGCCGATGCCGACACTGCGGAAGGCGGTGCCCTTGCCCAGGCTGTCGACCAGGCCGTCCAGCCAGCCCCGGCCGCCGGTCTCGTTCGGCAGCCCGCCCAGGTTGCAGGCGTCCGCGGCCTGGAAGTGGCTGCGGGACAGGCGCTCGTCGGAGACCGCCGGGATGAAGCCCAGCTGACCGGCCGTGAGCCACTTCTCCAACGGCTTGAACGCGCTGGTCAGCTTGAAGCCGCGGCCCAGCGACAGCGAGTCGTTGCCGAGCAGCAGGTCGGGGCGGGCCTTGTTGAGCACCGCGTCGTTGTCCGGCGCGATCAGGCTCAGACCGTCCAGCCCACCGTAGAGGAAGACGTGGATCAGGGTGCCGGTCTTGGTCGCCGCGAACGACGCCGACGTGGTGACGAACTGGGCGGTGGCCAGCGCGGTGGCGGTGGCCGCGGCACCGGCGACGAAGGTCCGCCGGGTGACGCCCCGACCATCCTGCTGGGCCTCCTCCAGGTTCTCCAGCGTGCGGTACCGGTCGAACTCGACGGCGTTCTCGGCGGCGACGATGTCCGCCTCGGCGCGCAGCAACGCCTCGGCCGGGTTGTCGGCCAGCCGGCGCACGTCGGGGCATTCGGGGTGCAGGGGGAAAGAGTTGTACACAGTCTTCTCCATCGGGTGCCTCACCGGAGGTGGTGCTGGGGGGAAGCGAGGATCGCCCGCGCGACGGCGGTGATGGCCCCGTTGAACGTGGCGTCGACCTTGGCGGTCGCCGGCACACCGGCCACGCCGAGGATGAGGTTCTTCTCCCGCGTGGTCAACTTCTGGCCCACCAACCGCAGGGAGAGGGCGTCCACGTACGCCCCGGCGGTCGCCGGTGCCTTGGCGACCAGCTTCTCCGGCGCCGTGTACGTGAAGGTGGTGCGGTAGCCGGCGAGGATCTCCCCCGCCTCGTTCCAGCCGTTGACCATGGTGCCGGCCGAGGTCCAGGCGACGTAGACGTCCGGGTAGCCGTCCGGGGTCGGGTGACCCATCGGGGACTGGCCCAGCTCACGCAGCTTGTCCTGGATCTGGCGCAGGCCCCGGGCGTACGGGGTGCGCTTGCTGTCGCCGTTGTTGTGCTTCGGCGACGCCTCCGGCGAGACGCCCAGGGTGCGGTACGTGGCGGCCAGGTACTCCATCGGCCGACGCACCTTCTGGCCCACGGCGGCCCAGAACTCCGACGAGCAGAACAGCGTCATCAGGACCGGCTTGATCATGCCCTTGTTGGTGGTGTACGTCTTCGCCAGCCGGTCCACCAGGGACTTCGGCGGGGTGTCCGAAACGAACCGGGTCGCCAGGCTCTGCGCCACGTACTTCGCGGTCGACGGGTGCGTCGCGATGTAGGTGATGTACGCGTCGATCGCCGCTTCGGCCTTCTTCGGGTCGGCCGAGTTGTTCGCGTGGGTGAAGCCGAGGATCTTCACCTTGCCGACGTAGTGCTGCTCGGGGCGGAAGACGTACTTGCCGTCCTGGACCCCACGGCCGGTCTGCAGCATGGCGGCCTGCCGGACGTCCGGCTCCTTGTAGCCGCCGTCGACACCGACCGAGTAGAGCTCGAGGTTCTCCCGGGCGAGGTTCTCGTTGATGGCGTCCTTGCGGGAGTCCTTCTGGTTCAGATAGATCAGCAGCGCGGGGTGCCTGTTCGCGGCGACCAGCATCTCCGGGTAGCTGCCCAACGCGTGCTTGCGCACGACGTCCTGGTCGAACGAGTTGCGGTACACCTCACCGCCGTCGAAGTCCGCCGCGACGTGCAGGAAGTCGTTCCAGAAGTCGACCATCACCTCGAACAGTTGGCGCTTGGACCAGATCTGCCGGGCGATGGTGGCGTCGACCATCTCCCGCTCCGGGTGGGCGTCCTGCTCGTTGAGCTTGTCCCGCTGGTCGCGCAGCTGCTGCACGGAGAGCTTCTGGGTGGGCAGCTCGGCGAGCTTCAGCTCGGCCTTGCTCGGCTCCAGCTTGTCCGGGTCCAGCTGGGCGCGGATCCAGGCGTCGATGCCCTCGCGCTTGATGTCGGCGACCACCGCGGGGGTCACCCCGAAGGTGGCGCGCCGGGCCAGGTGCAGGATCGGGTCCTTGGCCAGCACCGTCTTCACGGTCACCTGGGTCGCCGCCGCGGCCGCGGCCGGGCCGGAGAAGGTCCGTCCGCCGCTCGGCGCGTTCTTCTTCAGCGCCTCACCGGCCCGGGAGCCCATGTAGCTCTCGTTCTGCTCGGTGTAGGTGCGCACCGTGCTGGGCTGCTGGCCACTGGGCCGCGCCGCGGTGCCATCGGTCACGGTGCTGCCGGTCGCGTCGCCAGCCGCCGCCTCGTCGCCGAAGAGGCCACGGAACTGCGGGGTCATGGCGAGCGCCGCGCCACCAGCGACGACAGCGGCGGTACCGCCGAGGGCCACCATCGCCTTGCGTCGGCCGACCTTGCGACCCGACTCGTCGTCATCGTCGAGAGTGGGCAGTCCGGTGCCGGCCGGGCGCGCCAGGGCTGGGCGGCCCAGGCCCTCCGGGCCGACCCACTGGGGACCGCGCGGGGCGGGGGCGGGCTGCCCGGCGTACTGCTCACGCGGGTCGTCCTGCGCGGCGTAGCCGCCCTGGTAGGGGTGGTGCGAGTCGTAGCCGTGGGGCGCGGGCGTGTTGGGGTCGCCGTAGCCGTCAGCGCTGTGGTGCTGGTGTCCGTCCCAACCGCGGTCGTCCCGCGGTCGACGTGGTGGCACATTCTGGTCGGCCATGTACCAATCCCGATTTCTGAAGAGCGCCGAAAGCTGCTACCGGGCAGGTGCGGCAGGTGCGGCGACTGTTGCCTGAGGGGGTTGCTACGGCAAAGTAACCAAGGCCCCAGGGCCCTTCAAGGTGGCCGGAACCCACTCCTGAGGGCACTTAAGACAGCCCTCAGCGCGACAGCGGCGGCGGGCGGTGGGGCGGCCGTCGCCGCAGACCCTCCCAGCAGGGCGTTACGCGCGCCAGCCGAGCACGGATCGGACCACACCGGCGTACCCGACACTTTCGGCGTCGTTCACCACCAAAGGCAAACTTAAGGTTCGGGTAAGCCGGACATGAGGCGACCTCACGTGGAGGAAAAGTAGCAGCCACGGGCGAGCGTGAGCCGCCACCGCAGCGGGTATGCCGCCGAACCGCTGAACGCGTGAGGGGAAGGCAGCGCCATGCTCAGCAAAGAGGATCAGCGCAGATTCGACCAGATCACCCGTCAGCTCCGGGAAAGTGACCCGGCCTTCTTCAAGAAGCTGGACCACCGGGTTCGGGCCCGCAGGGGCCGCTACCTGATGTTGTTGACCATCGTGCTGTGGGCGTCGCTACCGGCGATCGCCGTGTTCGCCGGTCGACTGACCGGTGCGATCTGCGCGGTGGTGCTGGTGGCCAACGCCGCCATCATGTGGCGGTTCCGCCGCCGCTGGACGTGACGGCCCAACCGCTGACCGCTCGACCGCTCGATCTGACGACTCACCGGTCGGCCGGGCCGAAAGCCCGGTACGCGCGGCGCAACCGTTCGAGCAGCCCTGGCCCACCGATGGCCGGGGCCGGCGCTCCGAGCTGGCGCAGCAGCAGATCGGTGCCGGTCACCAGTCGGGGCGGACGATCCGGCAGCGGCACCGGCGGGGACCAGAACCGGTCCGCCGTCTCCGCCAGCGGGGTCGCCGACAGTCCGGCCAGCGCCCGTGCGGCGCCGACCGGCGCCGCGACCTCCACCGTCGGGAGTGCACCGTCTGGTTCGGACGGCGCGTCGACCGGGGGCGGGGTGGCACCGGTGGCCGCGACCCGCCGTGCGCGGAGTTCGTCGAGCAACTCCGCGCGGGACCGACCGCGCCAGTGCAGCAGCTCGAACGGGTCGGCGTCGAACGCCTCGGCCAGCAGATAGAACGTCGCCGCGAGGTGTTTGCAGGGCACCGCGAAGTCGGGGCAGTTGCAGCGCTGGGTCAGCTCGTCGATGCCACTCGGGAAGAGCGGCGCGCCGGCGGCGGCGAACAGCTCCTCCAACTCGTCGGGGAGGTCCCCGGCGAGCAGGCGGGCGCTGAAGAACGCCTGCCCGGCCAGCTCGTTCTCGATCCGGGTCCAGAGCGCGGCCGGGAACGGCTCCAGCGCGATCGACACCTGGTACGGCTGCGGCCGGGAGCCCTGCACCACCGCGCTGACCCGTCCGGGTGTGATGTCGAGCGTGAGCACCTGACCGGCCCGTGCGTACGACCGGCCCCGGGTCAACCGGGTGCCGAGCGCGAACGACTCCAGCACCTCCAGGAAACGCCGCGACCACCAGGACCGGCCGATCGCGCCCCGGGCGCTACGCGCCCGCAGACCCCCGTCGACCCGGCGGGGGCGCCCGTAGTCGGCGAACCGGTTGGTGCTCACGCCACCGTCTTGCTCGCTCACTCCACCACCGCCCCGGCCTCCAGCGCGAACAGGTCCCGCAACTGGCCGGTGGACAACTCGGTGATCCACTGCTCGCCGGTCCCGACCACCCGCTCGGCGAGGCTGCGCTTGTCGGCGATCAGCGCGGCCACTTTCTCCTCGACAGTGCCGGCGCAGACGAACTTGCGGACCTGTACCCGCCGACGCTGCCCGATCCGGAACGCCCGGTCGGTGGCCTGGTCCTCGACCGCCGGGTTCCACCACCGGTCCACATGCACCACGTGGTTGGCGGCGGTCAGCGTCAGCCCGGTGCCACCGGCCTTGAGGGAGAGCACGAACAGCGGCGGACCCTGCGCCGACTGGAAGCGCTGCACCAGGGCGTCCCGCTCGGCCTTGCCGAGGCCACCGTGCAGGAACAGCACCTCCCGGCCGAACCGCGCCGACAGGTGACCGCGCAACATCGCACCGAACTCGGCGTACTGGGTGAACAGCAGCGCCCGCTCCCCCGCCGCCAACACCTCCTCCAGGATCTCGGTGAGCCGGGCCAGCTTGCCGGAGCGGCCCTCCAACGGTGAGCCGTCGCGCAGCAGCTGGGCGGGGTGGTTGCAGACCTGCTTGAGTCGCGTCATGGTGGCCAGCACCAGGCCGCGTCGCTCGATGCCGTCGCTGGTCTCGATCCGGGCGAGCATGTCGTCGACCACCACCCGGTACAGCGCGGCCTGCTCGGCGGTGAGGTTGCAGAGCACCTCCATCTCGAGCTTCTCCGGCAGGTCCGAGATGATCGACGAGTCGGTCTTGAGCCGGCGCAACACGAACGGGCCGGTGATCCGGCGGAGCCGCTCGGCGGCCTCCGCGTCACCGTGCCGCTCGATCGGCTCGGCGAACCGCTTGCGGAACGTCGCGGCCGGCCCGAGCAGGCCCGGGTTGGCGAACTGCATGATCGACCAGAGGTCCGCGAGGCGATTCTCCACCGGCGTACCGGTCACCGCCACCCGTTGCCGGGCGGGCAGCGCGCGAACCGCCTCGGCCTGCCGGGTCGACGCGTTCTTGATCGCCTGTGCCTCGTCCACCACCACCCGGTGCCAGTCGATGCCGGCCAGGTCGGCGGCGTCGCGGGCGGCCACCGAGTAGGTGGTGAGAACCAGGTCCGCGCCGTGCGCGGCCGCGGTGAACTCCGCCCCCCGCGCCCGCTCGGCACCATGGTGTACGTGCACCCGCAGCTCCGGGGTGAACCGTGCCGCCTCCCGCTGCCAGTTGCCGACCAGCGACATCGGACAGACCAGCAGGGTCGGGCCAGCCTCCGGCGGGTCCCCGGCGAGCAGCGCGAGCAGCTGGACCGTCTTACCCAGCCCCATGTCGTCGGCGAGGACACCGCCCAGGCCGAGTGAGCGCAGGAACGCCAGCCAGGCCAGCCCCCGCCGCTGGTACGGCCGCAGCGTCCCCTGGAAGCTCGGTGGCGGATCCAGCGGGGTGAGCCGTCGCTCGACCGCGCCGGCGAGCAGGTCACCCAGCGCGCCGTCGGCGGTCACCTCCAGCACCGGCAACGCCCCGGTGGCCTCGCCGTCGGCCAGCCCCAGTCGGAGCAGGTCCGCGACGGTCAGCTCACCGGCGGAGCGGAGCAGGCGCAGGCCGGCGGCGAGCCGCCCCGGGTCCAGCTCCACCCACCGGCCGCGCAGCCGCACCAGCGGAGTCTTCATCTCGGCCAGCGCCGCCAACTCCTCGGCGGACAGCGGCTGATCACCGAGCGCGATCTCCCAGCGGTAGTCGACCAGGGCGTCCAGACCGACGCCGGCGTCGGCACCACCCACCGTGCCCGGTGCGGTGCGGCTGCGGGCCCGCAACCGGGCGCCCAGTCGCGCCGACGGACGCTGCCACCAGGACGGCAGCAGCACCCCGAAACCGGCGGCGTGCAGCACCGGGGCACCCGCGCTGAGGAACCGGTGGGCACCGTCGACGTCAAGTTCCATCGCCTCCGGCGCGGCGGTACGCAACGCGGCGTCCAGGTCCGGCCAGAGTCGGCTGGCCCGGCCCAGCTCGGCGAGCAGCGTCTCCTGCGGGCTGGTCGTCCGGCCAGCCAGGCCACCGAGTGCGTGCGGTGCCCGCCAGACCTCCCCGGCGTCGACGTGCAGGCCGGGCTCGTCCGCGGCCTGCAACCCGAACTCCAGCCGCCAGCGCCGGGCACCGGCCGGCTCGACCGGCACCGGCACGCTCTCAGCGGGCACCGGCACGCTGTCGGCAGGCACCGGCATGCTCTCAACGGGCACCGGCACGCTGTCGGCAGGCCCCGACATCCTCTCGGCGGGCGACGGCGCGGTGGCGGGCTGCGCCCGGGTGGCCAGGATCGGTTCGGTGACCTCATCGGGGGCCGGCTCCACCAAGCGGAAACTGGCCCGCACCGGACCACCGGCGGCGTCGCGCTGCCAGGCGTCCAGCTCGGCGTGCAGGGTGGCCAATCCGGCCGGGTCGAGGGTGAAGTCCCGCTGAGGGCCGGCGAGCGCGGCCAACCAGGCCGGTGCCGGCCCACCCGGGCGCAGCCCCCGGGCCAGCGTGGTGGTCGCCAGCGCAGCCCGCGCGGCGGCGTCGGTCAAGGCGTCGAGCGCATCCGCGACCAGCTCGGCGGTGGTCAGCTCACGCCCACCCGAACCGACGGTCGCCGCTGCGCCGGCGCTCCCGGTAGGCGGCACGGCACCGGCAGTCCCGGTGGGCACGGCGCCGGCGCTCCCGGTGGGCAGCACAACGCCGGCGCTCCCGGTGGGCCACGGCGCAGCGGCGGTGGATGGTGACAGCACGACGGCGGCTCGGGCGGCGGGTGGCAGGGCCAGCGCCAGCGACCGCGCCCAGGCAGCGTCCGTGCCGGTCAGCAGCGGACGCCAGATGGCCTGCGCGGGCACCTGCGCCCCAGCGCCGACCGGCGTCGTCACGCCCGGGCCGGACGGTGCCGCCACGCCAACGCCGACCGGCGTCTGGTCGCCCGTCGTGGTGCGGACGCCGGGAAGGACGCGGCCACGGGTCACCAGGTCGGCGGCGAAGTCGGCCAACTCGGCGAAGTGCCGCAGGGTGGCTCCGGGCACCGCCGGAACGTCGTCCAGGGCGCGGAGCAGCGAGAGCGCGTCGTCCGGGGCGTACACCAGGACGGGGACCCGCCACCCGGCCAGGGTGAGCCGGCCGCGGGCCGCGGGTGCGACGGTGGTCCGGATCAGCTCGGGTGAGTCGGTGGGCGCGCCCGCCCGGGTGGGCAGGGTGAGCAGCGCGGTGTCCAGCCGGGTCGGCTCGGCGGCATCGGCGAGGACGGCGGCCAGGTCGGCGTGCCCGGCGGCGAAGGGGTGCGGACGGTCCCGGGCCGGCCGGCCCGAGCGCGCAGCGGGAATCGGTGCGGCGCTGTCCTCGGCCCAGACGGCGAGGCCACCACCGATCGAGCCACCGCCAATCGAGCCGTCGCCAGGCAACCACAGCCCGTGGATGACCAGCACCTGCTCCCCCTAGTCGCCGCCCCGGCCCAGAATAAGCGCCCCACCCTGCCCGAACCGAAGCCCCCCACCTACGCGATCTTGCAGTTTGTGACGCCGTTCTGCGAAGAGTGCCCCTTATGTCGCCACAGAATGTGCAAGATCGCGGGAGTCTGGAGACTTGCGCGGCATCAGGCTAGCGTCGTCGTCGTGGTTGATCTGCTGGTGCTCGGGGGGCTCGGGGTGGATGTGCGGGTTCGGGTGCCCGCACTGCCGCTGCCGGCCGCCGACTCCCACACCGTCGAGCCGATCGAGTTGCGGATCGGCAACACCGGTGCCGGGGTGGCGCTGGCAGCCCGGGCGCTCGGCCTGCGGGTGCAGGTGGTCGACACCCTCGGCGCGGACCCGGCCGGCGAGCTGGTCCGGGCGGCGCTGACCCGGGCCGGGGTTCCCGCGGTGCTGGCCGAGGACCAGGGCGGCACCCGTCGGTCGGTGAACCTGGTCGACCCGGCCGGGCGACGCACGTCGCTGTACGACCCGCGCCCGTGGCGGGGCGCTCCACCGTTTCCCGCCCCGGAGTTGGCCGCGCTGGTTCGCGACGCGCGGCACGTACACCTCTCGATCATGGATTGGGCGGTGCCGCTGCTGCCCGCCGTGCGGGCTGCCGTTCCGGCGGGTGTGGCGCTCTCCACCGACCTGCACGACTGGGACGGCGAGAACACCTACCATCGGCCGTTCGCCGAGGTCGCCGACCTGGTTCTGGTGAGCGGGGTGCGGCTGGGCGACCGGGCCGGATCGCTCGCCGGCACGCTGGGCCCCCGAACGGTGCTGGTGACGCGGGGCGCGGACGGCGCCGAGCTGTTCCCGGGCGACGGCACGGTGGTGCCGGTGCCACCCGCCACCCCACCAGGGCCGGTGGTCGACAGCAACGGAGCGGGCGACGCCTTCGCGGCCGGGTTGATCGCCGGCCGGCTGCGTGGCGAGCCGCTGGCGCAGGCGGCCCGGTACGCGGCGCGGGTTGCGGCTGCGGCCTGCACGCACGACGGGATGGAGTACCCGCCGGGCCTGCTGCCCACCGGTTGACGGCACATCGCCCAGCCGACGGCGTGTGGCGACCAGCGCTCAGATCGCGCCGCACTCGCCGTCGGTCAGCTCGCGCAGGATGTCGGCGTGGCCCGCGTGCCGGGCCGTCTCCTCGATCAGGTGCACCAGAATCCAGCGCAGCGACACCTCGCCGAGCTGCGGGTGCGGCACCACGTGGTCGAGGTCGAAGCTCGCGGCGACCGCCCGGGAGCGGGCGCAGGCCCGCTCGTACGCCTCGACCAGCCCCGCGATGGTCTCCTCGTCGTCGAGGGTGAAGCTGGCCAGCGCGTCCTCCTCGGAGGTGAGGTAGACGTCGCCGGGCTCGGGGGCCAGCAGGGTCGGGAACCAGTTTCGTTCGACCAGGGTCAGGTGCTTCACCAGCCCGGCCAGCGTGGTGGCCGAGGGCACCAGCCGGCGGCGTGCGTCGGCGTCGGAGAGACCGCGCAGCTTGCGCAGCAGCACGCCACGGTGAAAGTCGAGGAACGAGGTCAGGACGGCGCGCTCGTCGCCGGTGCGGGCGAGCACCGGACCGAGCGTCGGATCGATCGTCTGCTCCATTCGCCGACCCTAGTCACGGGTCGGGTTGCCCGCTGCCCCGCTATCCGCTGCGGGCCGGCGGTACGACGGGCAGGATGGGCGCATGGCTTCATCCGTGCAGATCCTTCTCGTCGGCGGCACGGCGGACGGGCAGACCATCACCGTCGAGCTGGACAGCAACGGCCGCCCGCCGCTGACCCACCATCATCTCGGCTCCGGTGGGCTGGCCGATGCGCAGATCTACGAGTTGGAGACCGCCCGCGAGGAGGCCCGCGAGTGGCGCTACCGGTGGACCGGTCCCGCGGTGTGACCCCGCACCGCTCAGACCCGGGTGAGGGTCTGGCTGCGCAGGCTCTCCAGCACGCCGCGGGTGACCTCCGAGGTGCCCCGCGCCTGGTCACACACCTCCGCCACCCGTCGTGCGGTGGCCTCGGCGCGTTGCTCCCGTTCGTCCCAGAGTCGGTCGACCTCGGCCAGCAGCGGCCCCTCGACCTCCCGCTCCACGCCACGTAGCGCCGGCACGCCGAGCCGTTGGGCCAGGTCGAAGACCTTGCCGGCGTACGGCAGGGGCAGGAACGGCGTACCGACCATCGCCGCGAAGATCAGGAAGTGCAGGCGCATGCCCACGGCCAGGTCGAAGTGGCGCATCAGCCCCAGTACCTGCTGCGGCGAGTAGGTGCCGTGCAGGATCCGGCCCCGCTCGGCGGCGACCATGTGGGACAGCACCCCGTGGGCGTGCCGGATGTCGTCGCGCTCCATCGGCACGAACAGCACGTACGCGTCGATCCGGTGCACCAGGAAGTCGCCGATCTGGGCCAGCAGCCGGTGGTAGCCGTCCACGTCGAGGCGTTCGGCGGCCCGCCCCGGCTCGCGCACGCTTATCCCGACCAACCGCTTGCCGACCGGCACACCCTCCTCGGCCAGCAGGTGAGCCGGAAACTCCTCCGGTTGCAGGAGGAACGCCGGGTCGGCGGTGACCGTGATCGGGTTGAGCAGGCCGGCCTCCTCCAGCACCATCCGGGACTCCTGGTCCCGGACGGTCACCTGGGTCGCGCTGGAGAGCGTTTCCCGGACCATGCCAGTGTCCACCCCGTCGCTGAGTGGCCCGACCCCCACCGCGTACGTGATCAGGGGCAGGCCCCGCTCCTGGGCGACCCGGACCACCCGCAGGTAACGGCGGGCCTCCCGGTCGTAGAGGATGCCACCGCCGCCGAGGATGAGCAGGTCGAGCTGGGCCAGGACCAGGGCGGAGTCGGTACGGCTGACACCCTCCCAGGGCACCGCTTCGACGTCCGGGTGGGCGGCCCGGGTGTGCTCCGGGTTCCGGGAGAAGACGATGATCCGGGCGTTCGGTTCCTGCGTACGCAGATCGGTGAGCAGGCCGGTGAGGATCGCCTCGTCACCGAGGTTTCGCCCACCGTACGAGCCCAGCACACCGATGGTCAGTCCGGCGCCGTGCGTCATCCGTCGCTCCTCCCCAGGTGCGGTCCGCGCCGGTTTCCCGCTGGGCAGGTGAACAGTCCTGCCCAGGGGACCGTCCCTGGGTCGTCGGCGCGGCCAACTCGCCCGCGTCGCCGGCTCAGCTCGCCGGGTCGATCTTCTTCACCATCTGCTGCGAGGTGACCTCGAAGCCCAGACTCCGGTAGAGGCCGATCGCCACGGCGTTCGTACCGAAGACGTTCAGACCCAGCGCGGGCACCCCGAGGTGGGCGAGTTCGGCTTCGATGAGCTGAATCATCCGCCGCCCGTACCCGCGTCCCCGGTGCGCCGGATGCACCTCGATGTTGTGGATCCACGCCTGATCCGGGGCGGCCGCGGCCGGCAGGGTCACCCAGATCCAGCCGACCTCGGTAGCACCGACGCGGGCCACCCGCAGCAGCACGCCCTCGGTGGCCACGCCAGCCGGCAGCACCTCCCGGATCTGGTTGACCGACCGCTCGAGGGCCGCCTCCGGGGTCATCCCCCGGTGGGCCACCAGGTCCTCGGCGTAACCCTGCTCCAGCGGCCCCTGCAAGCGGGTCAGCTCCTGTGCCGTCATCGGCGTCAGCGTCAACTCCACCGTGGCTTCCCCTTCGTCGTCGCCAGCGGGTAGTGCAGCAGAACGGTCCCCGGCCACGCCACCCGATTCCCCGGGCCGGGCCGCGTCCGCCTCCGGCGGGCAGGACGTCCGGCCGTGCGGGCGGGTCACGGTGCGGTCGGCGTCGACTCCAGCTGGCGCGCCAGCTGTGCCAGGTCGTGCAGAGGCAGGTCACCGTCGAGACCCTTCAGCGCGGCGGTCATCGCCCCGGCCGCCCGCCCGGCCCGCAACCCGACCTCGGCGTCCTCGACGACCAGGCACCGTGCCACGGGTACGCCGAGCAGCGTGGCCGCCCGCAGGTAGCCCTCCGGGTCCGGCTTGCCGACGCTGACGTCCTCGACCGTGACGAGCACCGGCGGCTTGATACCGGCGGCACCGAGCCGGGCCTCGGCGAGCCGCGCGTCGGCGCTGGTCACCACCGCCCAGGGCAGCCCCAGCCGGGCCAGCGTGCCCAGGAGCTCGTGCGCCCCCGGGGTGGCCGTCACGTCGGACAAGTCGTCGTACTGCAATTCGAGCTGGTGGCTCGCGGCGACGGCGACCGCGCTGTCGTCGAGCGCGGGCAGCAGGCGCCGAATGGTCCGGTCGGCCGGACTGCCGTGCGCGATCGCCAGCGCCGCCGCCGGGTCGACGGCGTACTCGGCGGCCCACCGCTCCCAGGCCCGCTCGACGGCCGCGTCGGAGTCGACCAGGGTGCCATCCATGTCGAACAGCACCGCGCCAATACCTGCCAGTTCCACAACCACACTCCCCTCGCAGATCAGGGCGGACACCCTCCCCCACCCGTCATGATCCGCGCAACTTCGGTGATCCTGCTGGCTCGTCACGTGGTGAGGCAGCAGGGTCCGGGACGTTGCGCAGATGCTGGGTGCCCACGAGCCCGCGCGGGCGGCGCTGCGGCACCTGGGCGACGGCGGACGGATCATCAGCATCGGCAGCAACGTCGGTGAACGGGCGGTCTTCCCCGGGCTGACGCTCTACGCGATGAGCAAGAGCCGGGCGGCGTCGCCGCGCCACCCGGCGCCGCCCGGCCTCAACCATCTCCTGACCGGCGGCCGAGGCCCGGATGACAGTCGTAACGCGTCCGGCCGCCCGCCGCAGGAGCAGACCGGGCCGCCCGCCACGGGTGAGGAATGCCGGCTCGTCAGGCGTCGTTCAACACGGGACGTACCGCGTCGACGAACGCGATACGGCGATTCGTCCGGACCTCGATCGCCGCGAGCCAGCGCTCCCGGTGCCGGTCGCGCAACGGCGCGCTCCTGTCGCCCTGCTCGTCGCCGAGCCGGCGCTGGTCGGCGTGCTCCGCGGTGAGGCTGGTCAACACGGCCCGGCCGACCGCCGCGACCTCCGCCGGGCCCTCCAGCAACACCAGGTTGTACGCCTCGTCGACGGCGCGCATCGCCGCGTACGCCTCGTCGTAGCCGGGCACCGGGTCGCCCCCGCCGGCGTCCAGCCACCGCCGGTCCAACTGCCGATACGCCTGGTCGCAGGCGCTCAGGAACCCGACGTACGCGTCCCGCCGCAGCTCGTCGCGACGCGTCGCCCGCCGCTCGCGACTCTCCTGCCGAGCGACGGTGAGCTGGTGGGCCAGTTGCCGACGGGTGCTGAGCGCACCGACCAGCCCGGTGAGAGTGGCGGCGGCCAACGTGGACAGTGAGGTGATCAACGCGACGGCGACGGTGTCCTGCACCCACCCATCATGGCGGTAACGGTCCGGCGCACCGACGCACCCGGCCGGCATGATCGAGTGATGAGAAATAGGCGCCAGGAGCGTTCCTCGCCTACTTCTCATCACTTGATCACTCCGGGCCTTTCCCAGGGCGGTTAGCCGACCGGGGCCGGTCCATCCCGCAGCTCGTAGCCGGCTTCCTCGATCGCGGCGCGCACCTCGGCGATGTCGAGGGGTCGATCGCTGGTCACCGTGACGGTGTCGCGTTCGAGGTCCACTGCGACGGCGGAGACACCGGGAATCCGTTCGACCTCCTTGGTGACGAAGCCCGCACAGCGCCCGCAGGCCATACCGACCACGCGATAGCTGCTGACGGTCATGTCGGGAGCTGCCGCTTGTCGGGCGCCTCTGGTGGCGAGGGCTGCGGGCCGAGGTCGGCCAGGGCAGCACCGCCGGCCAGGGCGGCACCGCCGGCCAGGGCGGCACCGCCGGCCAGGGCGGCACCGCCGGCCAGGGCGGCACCGCCGGCCTTGGCGGGGACGGACCGGGTGAGCATGTCCGCCCGGCGCATCCGCCCGTCGTCGGCGAACTGGCCGAAGAAGTGGACGTCCACACTGCCCTCCCGCTTGTGGGTCTGGAAGTGCAGTGTGTAGCGGGCGGCGATTCGGTCCCCGTCCGCTATCGCCCCATACACCTCCCACCGGGCGCCGGTTTGGTGCTTCCGCGCTGGGCGGGAGTGCGCGATGAGCTTGGTGCGGTCCATCAGGTTGCCATCGGCGAACTGCACAATGTCGGGCGTGTGGTACCGGTCGACGACCACTGCCGGATCTTCGTAGGTCGACGCCGGCCGGATGTCACCGGCCGAGGCCGCCGAAGCGCTGCGTACCGTCCTGATCAGGATGCTCCGCCCCGGAGCATGATCTTGTGCAAGCACCAGGTCAGGAAGGAACCTCGTCCTGCGCGGCGTCCAATCGGTCGGCTCGACGCTGAAGTCCCCGGTGATGGCATCCCAGTCGGGGCCGAAGGCGTCAAGATCGGCAGCCGCCCAGTGCATCGACGTACGCACTGGCGACTCTCTCGCTGTACCCCGACCGGCGAGCAACCGGGCCAACTCAAGCAGCGACATGCACTCCGGTGAGAAGGGCTGCGCGTCCGGCGACCCACCCCAATCACGCCACGCCACCGCAGCTCAGATCGGGGTGGTAACCCTGGTCAGTGACCGAGCGGGCGGTAACGGAGGTGAACGACGCCGTTGTGGAATCGGCGCTCGCCGAGGAGCGCGAAGTCGGTCCGCATCCCAGTAGGCAGCCCCGGCTTGCCGCCCCCGACGGCCGTCGGCCAGACGAACAACTGGCACTCGTCGACCAACCCAGCCCGCATGGCCTGCGCCGCCAGGTTGGCGCCTCCAATGGTGATATCACTGCCGGCGGTGGCCTTCAGCTGGCGTACGGCGGCGGGGTCGAAACGGCGCTCCAAGCTGGTGGCGGCCGTTGACACCGCGGTGAGAGTGGTGGAGTAGACAACCTTGGTCGCCGCCTGCCAGGCACTCGCGAAGTCAGCCGTGAGGTCGGACTGCGCGGCCAGGGCAGCGTCGGTTTCCCAGACAGCCATCATTTCGTACAGGCGCCGCCCGTACAGGAAGGTACCCACCGACCGCAGGAGGTTGGTGGTGAACGTGAATACCTCGTCGTCGCGCGGGAACCAGGCGAAGACGCCGCTTTCGTCCTCGATATAGCCGTCGAGCGACACATTGGTCACGTAGATCAGCTTTGCCATGCCTCTACCTTCCGGTGCACGTAGGACCTGATGGGGATGCCACCCTCGCCGGCCAGCCGGTTGAGTATCCCGCCGGTTTCGGATCGGGCAGGCGTCTCCGCCTCCCGCCCGTTCTACGAACGACTCGGCCCAGATCCGACACCGGCCGGAGAGAAAGTTCCACGGGATCGTCGGCTGCTCGGCGCACGCCAGCAGCGTCCGCTTCTGCGGCTGACCGGCAGAGTGCGTCCTCGTCCGCGCCCTCGGCAGTCCCTTACGATCTTGCCCTCTGGTCGTGTCGTCGTGGCACCATGTTGCGCTATGGATCATCAGGGGCAGTTCCGTCGTGCAGCGCTCGCGTTGGGCATCCCGGACGACGAGGTCGGCCGGTTCATCCAGCACCTGCGTTTGTCGATCCGGTTGAGCGGGGGATCCGGCGGTGTTCCGGTCGGGCAGTTCGGTGGGTTGCCCCGGCTGCCGGTGGGCATGGACTGGCCGTCCGACGGGGCCGGTCCGTTGCCGTTCATCTTTTCGGTCGACTGTGCGGCGCTGCCAAGAGTCGACGGCTTCGGCCTGCCGGCAGACGGCTCGCTGCTGTTCTTCCTGAACCACGAGCAGGCCGCTGCCACCGGGGAGCGGAGGTACGGGCGAGTCGTGTATGTGCCGGCCGGTACCGATACCGAGGTGGCGAAGGGATCCACCGACGACGCGCTCGTCGGCGAGCAGTACGACGTCGGCGCCACGCTGCGCGCGGAGTTCCCCGATTGGTTCGGGGCGGACGACGAGGACGAGGAGGACGAGGACGAGGACGACCTGTCGCCCTTCCAGCAGCAGTTGGCCCGTGACCTCGAGCGTGACCTGCCGCACCTGGACGAACTCCGCGCCCTGGCCAACGATCTGTGGCCGCCGCACGACGGGTACGTCAGCGCTTATATCGGCGGCTATGCCGACGAGGAGGTGATCGGGAGTCTTGCGGAGCAGACCCTCGCGTGGCGCGAGAAGATCGGCGAGATCGTCATCCCGGTCGCGAAGTGGTATTCCCATGTGGAGAAGGAGACGCACCGGCTGAGGAGTGACTGGGTGTCGCTCGCCCGCTTTCCCGTAGACAACGAGCTCTATTACCGGAGTGCCGGGAGTTTCGTGATCCGTCACGACGACCTGGCCGCTGGTCGGCTGGACGAGGCACTTTCCGTAGCTGAGTTGACCCCATAGAACACCGGGGCGGTTTCGGCAGATGGTGAAGGGTGGGCGCGGCAGGTTTCGAACCTGCGACCCCTCGCTTGTAAGTTCTGGGCGCTCTGTCCGGCGACGTCTCCCACGTACGCGGCCTCGGGCGAGAGTTCACGCTCGCCTGCCGGTGACTGTCCTCGTCCCGGCTGGTTGCTGTCACCGTTGCTGTCGACAGCACAGGGCGGCTCAGCGCGGGAACGACTGTCAGCTTGGGAATCGTCTTGATCTGCACCGTGAGTGGCTGAATGACCAGGACCGCCGCCACGGAGCGTCGGTGGGCGGCCCCTTCGGTGCACCTCCTCGGACCGATGTTGACCGCTGCATCGGGCACGGATCAGGCACGCCTTCGATCCTCTGGCTCGCGTGCAGCGGGCGTCGGTAGAGTTGGGTGCTCCCTTCAACAGGTGCGACCGGGGCACCCGAGGCGTGAGCCGAACCGGTGGGAGTAAGAGGCGGCGTGGGGAGACCGCAGCGTGGCACGCGACCGGTGCCCTGAGTAGACGCCACCGGACCCGGCGCCCTTCCCCGTGTGCCCCCGCAGACTCCTTGACCCCCAGGCAACCAACACGGGGCTTTGGCCTGCCGTTTCACGGGCGTTGAACTGCTGGAACCGTCCATCAGCATCCCTGTCCGTCCGCTGGCGTCCGTCCCGGTCGTTACTCAGTTAGTCACCCCCGGGCGAGTTGCAGGGTCCTTGCATCAGTCGTCCTCGGTGACTGTGAAGGGTGCGTAGCCCTCCTTCACCTCCGTCACGTCAAGGTCGCTGAAGATGAGAGTGATGGCGTGAGCGTTCATCTTGAAGCGGACCTCATGAAAGGGAATGCCGATCTTGTCAGCCCACGACCGGGCACGCTCGGAGTCTGCCACCACCTCCGCACCTGGGTAGAGCGGCTGCCAGCGCACCGCCCACACAAAGCCGTCCAGGTCCGGACCGATCTCCCGGTCGGTCAGTCGCTCGTCGAGCGAGCAACGCCAGGTCTCGGGACTCACCGCCGTTTGCACCTCGGCTACGACGCAGTACTTGAAGAGGTAGCGGAGGTGGACGGGTGGGATGCCGGTACGCGGGTCTGCGGTGACGTAGACGATGACTTCGTAATCGCGGATGTAGTCGGTGTACCCGTGATGCACGATCGCGCCGTCAAAGATGTCATCCAACGCCTGGCTGAGCTGCGCGATCTCCATGCCCCGTTCTACCACCCGTCGGAACATTGCCCTGGCGGGGACGGTCGAGCACTGTCAGCTTGGGAATCACGTTGATTCACACCCTGAGTAGCCATGCCTGCTAGTAGAGGAGCACGGGGTGTTCGGGGTGAGGAGCATCAGCTTCTCGGCTGGCACCTCGATCGTCGGGTCCTGAAGTTCCTTCACCACACCGGAGCCGAGCTGGACGTGGACGTGGACGTGGACGTGGACGTGGACGTGGACGTGGACGTGGACGAGTATGGATATGAGCGAGGTGCGGCCAGCGTACTTCGGTGTGAAGGAATGATCGGCCGTCGTTGAGCTGTGCAAGCAGGCCGGGCGAGCTGCGGCAAGGATCCACCAGCGTCCGTGGGCGTCCGGTCGTGGTCACCTCCGTCGTCACCCAATTGGTCACCCAGCACCGTGTCTCTGACTCACGTTAGTCCGCCACTGGCCAGCCTCGGCGTTGCAGCTCGTCAACCACTTTGCCAGCACGAAGCGCCCAGAAGATGACCGCCCCGTTGTGGCCCTTTCGCACCAGCCTGACGCCGTCGGCCAGCACGGGGACACGACCGAATCGGGAGGTCGATACCAGGTTTGCGCGGGTGATACGGAACTCTCCGAACAGGGACGAGACTATGAGGTAGCTCGTTCCCACGCGGAGCCGAGCGAACGGCCACGTGGCGTACTTGTTGCTTCTGTAACCCAGTCCCCACGACCGCACCTCAGAGTCGACGTAGGCGACGCCCCCGCGCGTGCTGAACTCCTTGTCAATCACCTGTCGATCATCCGTGACGCTCGCAACATCCGAGCGTGATGGATGCGACCCACCCCACCATCCTCACTGTCTGCCGCCGACCCGCCCTCCGGGGAGCGGGCCGCTGCCCGGTCCGCCACGTCAAGACGGCCTTGACGCACGTTCGGACGCTGGCGGGCCGGGCGGTGGTCTGCTCGGCTCGCCCAGGTCGTCGGCCGGCGGGATGGCCTTGCGCAACCACCCACGGACCGCAACGCGCGCACGGAACCCCAGCCGAGATCGACGACCTCGACAGCCACCTGGCCGCCCTCGTCACCGCCGCCGCCCCGGATCTGATCGCGCTGCCTGGCGTCGGAGTCGACACCGCTGGCCAACTCCTCGTCACCGCCGGCGACAACCCTCACCGCCTGCACTCCGAAGGGGCTTTCGCCCGGCTCTGCGGCGTTGCCCCCATTCCGGCCAGCTCCGGACGCACCGACCGCCACCGCCTACACCGCGGCGGCGACCGCGACGCCAACCGCGCCCTCTGGCGCATCACCCTCGTCCGCATGCGCTGCCACCAACCCACCAAGGACTACGTCACCCGCCGCACCAGAGGGCAAGACCAAGACCGAGATCATGCGCTGCCTGAAGCGTTACATCGCCCGAGACGCCTACCGGCTGCTCGCACCTGCTCCCCCAGATTGAGAGTGCCTGAAGCCCCAGCAAGGGCCATCATGTCCAGGTGCACGATGTGGCCTGGGATGATGTCGCAGATTGGTTCGAGCCCGACGGCTCGTTGCTGGACGCCTACGTCCTCGACGCCAATGAGACCGACTGGCAGCAGGTGATCGACCTCGTGCGATCCCAGGGATGGCGGTTCGACTACACGGTTGAAGGGCAGTCCCGGCCACTACCGCAGCAGGCCGCCGACATTTTCGCTCTCCGCCGCTCCGAGGCGACTGTCACCATGCACATCTGGCCAGGGTCCAACATGCTGGTCAACACGCACTTCTTCAGTGATGACGAGGTCGAGTTCGACTTCGACCGCACGGAGCTACAGGGCCAGCACCAGCTGGATGTCCTCTGCCGCTTCATGCGCAGCCTTGGACACCAGCTCGGGAAGCCGGTGCGCCTGACGCCGGAGAACGGTCCGGAGCATCCCCTACTCATCTACTCACCCACGGAGGATCGCTTCACCCCAACCGCTTGACGGAAATAGGAGCGTCCACTTCGCCGACATCGCCGGCAGCTCGGTGCTCGGTGTCGTACTCCGGTTGACCCATGACAGTTCGACTCCACATGATGGGTGACATGATCAGTTGGCGTCGTCGCCTGCCGAACCCCAGTGTCTCGGCCGTGCAACGCGACATGTGTCGACGCTTCGCGGTCGAGCCAGCGCCGCCGGAACAGCAAACGATGGTCGGCCTCGCACTGTCGCGCCCACGCCACCTGGAACCGCTTAACGCCCTGCGGCACCCGATCGCAGCCAACAGCAACGGGTGGTTCGTGTGGCGCGGCCCCGCGATCCCCCAGGAAGACGACAACTTCTTCGCACCCTTGCATGTTGAGCACCTCGACGAGCACGCCCCAGAGCTTGGGCCGTACCTCGCACTCCCACCAGGTTGGGGCGTGGTACTCGCACCCGGCTACGAGGACGTCTGGTACGACGAGACTCTTCTCGACATCTGACCTCGGTGCGGCGGTGACAGGCCGGCAGGTAGGTCAGCCCTAGCCGATCATGTAACGAATCATCCGGCACGATTCCGTCACGCATCAACTGGAGCCCGACATCGCCAGCAGCTCGGCCGGCCGCGCTACAAGGTCGGTAAGGGCCTCTCGGTCGACCAGGTGCGCAAGCTCATCGCGGCTACGGAGGGACACCGCCTGCATGCGCTCTACGTCGTGGCGGCGACCCTCGGGCTCCGGCGTGGCGAACTGCTCGGGCTCCGCTGGTCGGATCTTGACCTGGACAACGGGACGGCCACCATCGGGCAGACAGTCCAGCGGGCCGGCGGAAAGCTGCGCCTACAGGACACCAAGACCGAGGACTCTGACAGCGTTCTTCCGCTGCCAGAATGAACCTGACTGGCTCTGCTCGACCACCAAGAGCACCAGCAGCGGGAACGGGAGCGGCTGGCCGAGGTCTGGCAGGATCAGGGCTTGGTCTTCCCCTCCGAGGTTGGTACCCCGATCGAGCCACGCAACCTCAATCGCCACTTCGCGGCGCTGCGGGTTAAAGCCGGTTGTCCTGACGTACGGCTGCACGATCTGCGGCATACCGTCGTCTCGCTGCTGTTGGAGCTGGGCGTCCCGCCGCACGTGGTCCAGGCCATCGCCCGGCACGCCGACGTGAAGCTCACTCTCAAGGTCTACTCGCATGCCAACCTCGACGCGATGCGTCAGGCGCTCGGCAAGCTCGACGGACGGCTCTCGTAGACGCCGGTGCTGTCACCGCCCCGGGGAGTGATCTTCTCGGGGCGGGTTCGGCAGATGGTGAAGGGTGGGCGCGGCAGGTTTCGAACCTGCGACCCCTCGCTTGTAAGGCGAGTGCTCTCCCACTGAGCTACGCGCCCGGATCGCCCGTGCGGCGGGCCGGAGGCTGGCAAGCTTACCTTGCTCGCCGCCGGCCCGGGCGCACGGCGTACCCCGGTCAGACGGTCGCTTCGGCGATGGCCTTGCGCCAGCCCTGCTGGTCGCGGGCCTCGCCCGGGCCGTTCATCTCGGCGAAGCGCACCACACCGGTCTTGTCGATGACGAAGGTGCCCCGGTTGGCGAAGCCAGCCACGTCGTTGAAGACCCCGTACGCCTGGGCGACGGCGCCGTGCGGCCAGAAGTCAGCCAGCATGGGGAACTGGTAGCCCTCGCGGTCGGCCCAGACCTTGTGGCTGTAGGCCGAGTCGACGCTGACGGTCAGCACCTGGACGTCGTCGTTCACGTACTCGTCGAGGTTGTCTCGCACCTCGCTCAGCTCGCCCTGGCAGGTGCCGGTGAAGGCGAGCGGGTAGAAGACCAGCAGCACGGTCCGCCTGCCCCGGAAGTCCGAGAGTCGGACCTCCTGGTTGTTCTGATCCTTCAGCACGAAGTCCGGAGCCTCGGCACCAACCTCGATGGGCATGCGAACTCTCCTCGGGTCGAGTCGGGGGTGACGGCACCGACCTGCCACCCGGCGGGGGCGGACCGCCGGGCGAGCGAAGCGGCGCTGGCTACTTCTTGGCCTTGGCCCCTCGGCGCAGCACCAGGCGTGCGCCGCTCCAGTCCCGGCCGGCGTTGACGGTCGAGGTCTGCTGAAGGCCGGCGGTGGGCGCGGACTCCGCGACCTCGCTCGGCTCGACGTGCCCCTCACGCCCCGCCTTCGGGGTGAGCAACCACACGACCCCGTTGTCGGCCAGCGGGCCGAGGGCGTCGACGAGCAGCTCGAAGAGGTCACCGTCGCCGTCGCGGTACCAGACCAGCACCGCGTCGACCACCTCATCGGTGTCCTCGTCGACCAGATCTCCACAGCGGTCGGTCAGGGCGTCTCGGAGATCCTGGTCGACGTCGTCGTCGTACCCCATCTCCATGACGACCATCCCCGGTTCGATTCCGAACCGGTCCGCCAGGCTGCGTACCCCGTCGGCGGCCTGACCAGCGGTCGCGCTCACTGTCGCGTGCCTCCTCATCTCGTCCCTGCTCGCGGCGTCGGTGCGACGCCGTCAGGCAAAGTCCACACAGTTGTGGGTCCGCGCGCAAGTGGCGCACCGGGTGGAACGGAATTTACCGTGCCAGCAGCGTACGGGCACCGTCGGTAATGGCTTCCGTGGAGACCAGAACCTGGCGTGCTGCCGGACCTAATGGTACAAACGAGTCAACTCCCGCCACTCGTCGCGCGGCACCGACATATCCGGCGTCGACCAGCGCGGCGATCACGCCCTCGCCGACCCCGCCGGAGCGGCGCGTCTCGTCCACGACCAGCACGCGGCCGGTCGCCGAGGACTCCCGGATGATGTCGGCCACCGGCAGTGGGGCCAGCCAGCGCAGGTCCACGACCCGGGTGCCCACCCCCTCCTCGGCGAGGACGGCCGCGGCCCGCAGCGACATCCGCACCCCGTTACCGAAGGTGATGATGGTGAGGTCGTCCGCCGAGCCGACCCGGTAGACCCGGGCCCGCCCGATCGGCACGTGCCCGGCCACCCAGTCGCCCGGCTCCGGGTAGCCGGCCAGCCACTCCCCGTCACCCTCCGCGTACAGATCGCGAGTGTGGTAGAGCGCGATCGGCTCCAGGAACACGCAGACGCTGCCGTCCACCGCCGCGCTCGCCAGGCAGGTCCGCAGCATGGGCGCGGCGTCGTCTGGCCGCGCCGGCACCGCGATCACCAGACCAGGCACATCCCGGAGTACGGCCACCGAGTTGTCGTTGTGGAAGTGCCCGCCGAACCCCTCCTGGTACGCCAGCCCCGCCACCCGCACCACCATCGGGTTGCGGAACGCCCCCTGCGAGAAGAAGCGCATGGTGGCCGCCTCACCGCGCAGTTGGTCCTCGGCGTTGTGCAGGTACGCGAGGTACTGGATCTCCGGCACCGGCAGCATCCCGGCCAACCCCGCACCGAGGCCCAGCCCGAGCACCGACGTCTCGTCGAGCAGGGTGTCGAAGACCCGGGCCGCCCCGAACCGGTCGCGCAGCCCCTTCGTCACCCCGTACACGCCGCCCTTGGCGGCCACGTCCTCCCCGAAGATCGCCATCTGCGGGTGGTCGAGCATCCCGTCGGCGAGCGCGGCGTTGATGCTCTGCGCCAGGGTCATCGGCCCGGCCAGCTCCGGCGGTTTGCCGCCGAACGCCTCCGCCCGGGCAGCGGCGCCCGGCCCGCTGGCCCGCGCCGCGGCGTCGGCCACCGCCCGCGCCACCCGCACCGGACGGCGGGGCGCCAGCGCCGACACCACGTCGGCCGCGGAGGCCAGCTTCGGCTCGCCCAGGACCTCCTCGGCCAGCCGGCGTACCTGCCAACCGGTCTCGTCGTACCGGGCCAGCAACTCCTCGCCGGTCGCCACCCCAGCGTCGGCCAGCAGCCGCGCGGTGGCGGCCACCGGGTCGCGCGCCAGGTCCTCGGCCAGCTCGGCCGGGCTCCGGTACGCCGACTCCGCGTCCGCCCCGGCGTGCCCCATCAGCCGGACGGTGCGCAGGTGCAGTACGGCCGGCCGCCGGGTGCGGCGCACCCAGGCCGCGGCCTCCGCCGCCGCCGCGTACGTCTGCACCGGGTCGGCCCCGTCCGCGCTGAAGTAGCGGATGCCCGGCTTGGCCCGCAGGGTCGCCTCGACCCAGCCCTCCGGGGAGCGGACGCTGATGCCCAGCCCGTTGTCCTCGCAGACGAAGAGCACCGGGATCCGCAGCCCGGCGTGGTCGTACCAGCCGGCGGTGTTGAAGGCGGCGGTGGCGCTGGCGTGGTTGACCGAGGCGTCACCGAAGGAGCAGACGACGATCGCGTCCGGTGGCCAGGGGGCGTGTGTCGCGCCCGCGCCACTGCCGACCCGCGCCCCGGCCCCGGTACGCCGTCCGGCGGTGTCCAGCCGGCGCAGCCGCTCCACGGCCAGTCCCATCCCGACCGCGCGGGGCAGGTGCGAGGCGATGGTGGAGGTGGTCGGCACGATGGCCAGGTCGGCTCGGCCGAACACCTTGTGCCGGCCCCCGGCGATCGGCTCGAGGCTGGACGCGACCATCCCGCGCAGCACGTCCCGGGCCGCGTCCGCGTACGCCGCGAAGCCGTCGGCGGCTTCCGTGACCTGCTCGGACCCGGACGGCTCCGATCCGGACACCTCCGTGTCGGCGGCGGGCGACCGGCCGGCGGTCGGCTCGGTTTCCGGGGTCGGCTCGGTCTGGGGGGTCGACGTCGACTCGGGGGCGGTGGTCGGCGCTGGGTCGGCGGCGGCCTGGGCGGCGCGGAGGCAGTAGAAGGCGCCGGAGCGGTAGTGCAGCAACGCCGGGTCGGTGGGGCGCAGCGCGGCGGCGACCGCCGCGTTGCCCTCGTGCCCGGCCGAGCCGATGGTGTAGAAACCCTCCCCGAAGCTGCGCAACCAGCGGCCGGCCAGGTCGAGCTGCCGGCTGGTCACCTGCGCGTCGAACAGGTCCAGCACCTGCGCACCGGTCAGTGGGGCGTCGGCGGTGACCGGGTCGGCGGGGTCACGCCGCCGCTCGGCGGCGGGCAGCGCCGCCAGCGTCTCCCGGAACCGGTCGTCGAGATCTTGCGGGGTGGTCACGTCGGACAGCATTACCGACGGAAGCCCTGCTCGCCCAGTGGGACACGGCCGGCGGCGGTGGGCTCACCGCGGTCCGAAGGACTCCGGGCAGCCGCCGTCGGACACCTTCCAGACCAGGTCACGAAGGGTGCGCAGCTCCTCGTCCGTCAGGCCGGACAGCAGTCGGGAGTCGGACATCACCTCGATCACCCGGGCCCGTACGGCGCGGCCCTCCTCGGTCACCAGCAACGTCTTCTGTCGGCGGTCCGTGGGGTCGGTGCGGCGCTCGACCAGCCCGGCCTGCTCCAGCTTGTCGACCAGCACTGTCACGTTCGACCGGTCACAACCCAGCTGGCCGGCGAGGTCGCGGGCCGGCAGCGGGTGGTCCGGGTCCAACTCGTGCAGCGCTCGGGCCGCCGCCGGGGTGAGCCCCAACTCGGCGAACGCGGAGCCCTGCCGATGTCGCAGAGCGTCGGCGACGTGGGCCATGCGGCGCACCACCTCGACGGCGAGACCGGCGCGATCCACCCGTTCACCCGCCGCGGGACCCGCCTCCTGCGTCACGGCCACATCGTACGCATTGACGGGCCTCGTCGGGTCCGGCCCGGCCGGGTCACCCGCCGGACGGCGGCCCGCACGGATCGACAGCGGTCATCGGTGTTCGACTGCCGGCGACGAGCAGGGCCACTCACTGACACCTGGCGGCCATCGGGGCTCGCGAGGCTCCCGGAGTCACGAAGATCGGACTCTGGGGAGGATTCGTGTCACTGTCCCGACGTACCATCCTGCTGTCCGGCGCCGCGATCGGCGCCGCGGGCGCGGTCACCGGGTTGCCGGCGGCGGCCGGCGCGGCGGCGGGCCGGCCGCTGGCCTACCCGTTCACCCTCGGTGTGGCCTCCGGTGACCCCGACCACGACGGGTTCGTGTTGTGGACCCGCCTCGCCCCGCAGCCACTGGCCGAGGACGGCCTCGGCGGCATGCCGGACCGCGACGTGCCGGTGCACTGGGAGTTGGCCGCCGACGAGCGGTTCCGGCATGTGGTGCGCCGCGGGGTCGCGGTCGCCCGCACCCGTTCGGCGCACAGCGTGCACGTGGAGTTGACCGGCCTACTGCCCGGGCGCGAGTACTTCTACCGGTTCCGGGCCGAGCGCCACGTCTCGTCGACCGGGCGCACCCGCACCGCCCCGGCACCGTGGACCATGCCAGCGGCCCTGGCGATGGGCTTCGCCTCCTGCTCCCAGTACGAGCACGGCTACTTCACCGCCTACCGGCGGCTGGCCGAGACCGAGCCGGAGCTGATCCTGCACCTGGGCGACTACCAGTACGAGTACGCCCCGGACACGTACAACGTCCCCGGTGGCAACCCGCGTGACCACGAGGGACCGGAGACCCGGACACTGGCCAACTACCGGCAGCGGCACGCCCAGTACAAGACCGACCCCGACCTGCAGGCCGCACACGCGGTGGCGCCGTGGGCGGTGGTGTTCGACGACCACGAGGTGGAGAACAACTGGGCCGACGAGGTGCCCGAGGCGCCGGACCCGGAGTTCCCCGCGCGGCGGGCGGCGGCGTTCCAGGCGTACTACGAGAACATGCCGCTGCGGCGCACCTCGATCCCCCGCGGCATCGACATGCAGCTCTACCGGCGGGTGCGTTGGGGGCGGCTGGCCACGTTCCACCTGCTCGACACCCGGCAGTACCGCGACGACCAGGCCTGCGGCGACGGCTACCGGGACTGCGCGGCGGCATCCGACCCGGCCCGGTCGATCACCGGGGCCGAGCAGGAGGCGTGGCTGCTGGACGGCTTCCGCCGCTCGGACGCCCAGTGGGACATCCTGGGCCAGCAGGTCTTCTTCGCGCAACGGGACAACAACTCCGGCCCGCTCACCGTCACCAGCATGGACGCCTGGGACGGCTACGTCGCCTCTCGGGACCGCATCACCCGGGGTTGGCTGGCCGCCGGGGTACGCAACCCGGTGGTGCTGACCGGCGACGTGCACGCGCACTGGGCCAGCGATCTCAAGCTGGACTACGCCGACCCGACCTCGCGCACCGTCGGCACCGAACTGGTCTGCTCCTCGATCACCTCGACCGGTGACGGCGCGGACTCGGCGTCCGGCTCGCATCCGTGGTTCGCGTTCAACCCGCACCTGCGCTTCCAGAACAACCTGCGGGGGTACGTGCGCACCACGATCACCCCGGGGCAGCTCACCGCCGATTTCGACGTGCTGCCGTACGTCAGCCGGCCGGGCGCGCCCGCGTACACCCGGGCCTCGTTCGTGATCGAGGACCGGGTGCCCGGCCTGCACCAGACGGCGGACAACCCGATCCCGTCAGCGGTCCGCAGCGCCGCACCGTCCGCCGACCCCGGTCAGCAGACCGTCGACCAGGAGACCGTCCGCCCGTAACCCGCCCGACGCGTCACGATCCGCGCCGGCGCCACCAGCACTCCCGCCGAGGCGGCAGTTTGGGGACGCCGCGTGGATCGTGACGCGGGACGGCGCCGGGGCGGGCCGTCAGCCGGGGAGGAAGGAGAACCGCACCTGGCGGGTCGGGTTGTCGCCGTTGGTGTCGACGAGGCAGATCGACTGCCAGGTGCCGAGCGCCAGCCGGCCGCCGAGCACCGGGAGCGTGGCGTACGGCGGGATGAACGCCGGCAGCACGTGGTCGCGGCCGTGCCCGCGCGAGCCGTGCCGGTGCCGCCAGCGGTCGTCGGTGGGCAGCAGCGCGTCGATGGCGGTGAGCAGGTCGTCGTCGGAGCCGGAGCCGGTCTCGATGATCGCCAGGCCAGCGGTCGCGTGCGGCACGAAGACGTGCAGTAGGCCGTCGCCCTCGCTGGCGACGAACGCCTGGGCCTCCGCGGTGATGTCCCGGACGGTCGGCCTCGACCCGGTCTGGACGGTGATCACATCGCTGCGCATACGTCGCATTCTGCCGCAGCCCGCGGCTCAGGAGAGGTCGCCGCCGAAGTCGCCGCCGCCGTCGTGCTCGCCGGCCGGCGCCGTCGGGTGGTACCCGCCCGCCGCGTCCCGCTCCGGCCGATGTCGCTGACCGGCCGCGCGGGCCGCGTCCCGCAGCAGGGCCGCGCCGAGCACCGCGAGCAGGAACCCGAAGGCCACCAGTCCGACCATCGCCAGGTCGCCGGCGGCGGCCGCGATCACCCCGGTCACGAGCACCGCCGTTCCCAGGACGAGCATGCTCGCGGCGACCGCGACATGGCCCCTGTTCATGGTTGTGACGGTAGAAGTCGCGGGCAAACCGCTCAGGATTCCCGCGGCCGTCGCGCTAAGTTACCGGCGAGTACCTGTGTTCAGCATCGCGTCGGGGGGACCTAGACGTGACGAGGGGTGCCACCAGGGGGCAGGATGGCGCTAGAGACCTATCCCACACACAACCGAGGGAACGCCTGTGGCTACGGAACGCAAGCGCCCGGTGATCAGCGACGGCCTACCGAGCCAGCTTCCGGACATCGACCCTGAAGAGACCAGCGAATGGGTCGAGTCGCTTGACGGTGTCATCGACGAGCGCGGTGCCAAGCGCGCCCGCTACGTCATGCTGCGCCTGCTGGAGCGGGCCCGTGAGCGCCAGGTCGGGGTTCCGCCCCTGACCACCACCGATTACATCAACACCATCCCGTCCGAGCGCGAGCCCTGGTTCCCAGGTGACGAGCACGTCGAGCGGCGGATCCGGGCGTACGTCCGGTGGAACGCCGCCATGCTGGTGCACCGGGCGCAGCGCCCGGAGATCGGTGTCGGCGGGCACATCTCCACCTTCGCCAGCTCGGCGTCGCTCTACGAGGTGGGCTTCAACCACTTCTTCCGGGGCAAGAACCACCCGGGCGGCGGCGACCATATCTTCTACCAGGGCCATGCCTCCCCCGGCATGTACGCGCGGGCGTTCCTGGAGGGGCGACTCAGCGAGCACCAGCTCGACGGCTTCCGCCAGGAGCTGTCTCACCCCGGCGGTGGGCTGCCCTCGTACCCGCACCCTCGGCTGATGCCGGACTTCTGGGAGTTCCCCACCGTCTCGATGGGCCTCGGCGGGCTGAACGCGATCTACCAGGCCCGGTTCAACCGGTACCTGCAGCACCGCGGCATCAAGGACACCTCGCAGCAGCACGTCTGGGCGTTCCTCGGCGACGGCGAGATGGACGAGCCGGAGACGCTCGGCGCCATCGGTGTGGCCGCCCGCGAGGAGCTGGACAACCTCACCTTCGTGATCAACTGCAACCTGCAGCGGCTGGACGGCCCGGTCCGGGGCAACGGCAAGGTCATGCAGGAGTTGGAGGCGTTCTTCCGGGGTGCCGGCTGGAACGTGATCAAGGTCGTCTGGGGCCGCGAGTGGGACCCGCTGCTCGCCGCGGACACCGACGGCGCGCTGGTCAACCTCATGAACACCACGACCGACGGCGACTACCAGACCTACAAGGCCGAGTCGGGCGCGTACGTGCGCGAGCACTTCTTCGGCCGGGACGCCCGGACCCGCAAGATGGTCGAGCCGCTCAGCGACGACGAGATCTGGAACCTCAAGCGGGGTGGGCACGACTACCGCAAGCTCTACGCGGCTTACAAGGCGGCCACCGAGCACACCGGTCAGCCCACCGTCATCCTGGCGAAGACGATCAAGGGCTGGACCCTCGGCTCGCACTTCGAGGGCCGCAACGCGACCCACCAGATGAAGAAGCTGACGCTGGAGGATCTGAAGACCTTCCGCGACCGGCTCTACCTGGACATCCCGGACAAGGCGCTGGAGGACAACCCCTACCTGCCGCCGTACTACCACCCGGGCGAGAAGTCCGAGGAGCTGGCGTACCTCAAGGAGCGGCGTGAGCAGCTCGGCGGCTACCTGCCGTCCCGGCGGACCAGCACCAAGCGGCTGACCATCCCCGGCCCGGAGCGGTTCGCCGACGTCAAGCGCGGCTCGGGCAAGCAGAAGGTGGCCACCACCATGGCCTTCGTCCGCCTGCTCAAGGACATCATGAAGGACAAGGAGTTCGGCAAGCGCTGGGTGCCGATCATCCCGGACGAGGCCCGCACCTTCGGCCTCGACTCGATCTTCCCGACCGCGAAGATCTACTCGCCGCACGGGCAGCGCTACACCTCGGTCGACCGGGAGCTGTTCCTGTCGTACAAGGAGTCGACCACCGGGCAGATCCTGCACGAGGGGATCAACGAGGCCGGTTCGGTGGCCTCGTTCACCGCTGCCGGCTCGGCGTACGCCACCCACGACGAGCCGATGATCCCGATGTACATCTTCTACTCGATGTTCGGGTTCCAGCGGACCGCCGACGGGTTGTGGGCCGCGGCCGACCAGATGGCGCGGGGCTTCCTGCTGGGCGCGACCGCGGGGCGGACCACGCTCAACGGTGAGGGCCTCCAGCACGAGGACGGGCACTCGCTGCTGCTCGCCGCCACCAACCCGGCCGTTGTCGCGTACGACCCGGCGTTCTCGTTCGAGATCGCGCACATCATGGAGCACGGCCTGCACCGGATGTACGGAGACGCGCAGGAGAACGTCTTCTACTACCTGACGGTCTACAACGAGCCGATCCTCCAGCCGGCCGAGCCGGCCGGGGTGGACGTGGAGGGCCTGCTCAAGGGCATCTACCGCTACTCGCCGGCACCGCAGGTCGACGGCCCGAAGGCCAACGTGCTGGCCTCCGGCACCGGCATGCAGTGGGCGCTCAAGGCCCAGCAGCTGCTCGCCCAGGACTGGGGGGTGGCCGCCGACGTCTGGTCGGTGACCTCGTGGACCGAGCTGCGCCGCGACGCGGTGGAGACCGAGGAGTACAACCTGCTCAACCCGGGCGCCGAGGCGAAGGTTCCGTACATCCAGCAGAAGTTGGCCGACGCGGACGGGCCGAAGGTCGCGGTCAGCGACTGGATGCGCGCGGTGCCGGATCTGATCGCCCGCTGGGTGCCCGGCGACTACACGTCGCTCGGCACCGACGGCTTCGGCATGTCGGACACCCGGCACGCGCTGCGGCGGCACTTCCACGTCGACGCCGAGTCGATCGTGGTCGCCACGCTGCGGCAGCTCGCCCGCAGCGGCGCGGTCGCGGCCACCGTGCCGGCCGAGGCCGCCAAGAAGTACGCGATCGACGACGTCAACGCCGCCCCGGTCGGTGAGACCGGCGGCGACAGCTGATTTCGCACCACTGAGGAGGGCCCGGCGCATCCGCGCCGGGCCCTTTCGGTGTACGGAGCGGCGGTGGTCCCGGGGCCCTGGCTGGGACCAGGACCACCGCCGTCGCGGGTGACGCCGGGAGGATGGGCGCTCGTCAGCCGACGGCGGCCAGGTCGGTGAGCCGGGCCAGCGAGTCCTCCAGGTCGGCGCCAACCCGACGCAATCCGAGGCGCAGCAGGGCGGCCTTGACCGGACCGGCCGGCCAGCGGACCACGATGAGCCGCACGATGGTCCCGCCCTCGTCCTCGTCTCCGGTGAGTTGGACGTAGATCTCGGTGCGCGCCTCCGCACGAGCACCGGCGCCCCTGGCCCGTTCCCGCCAGCCGATCAGCGTCGGCTCCTGGTAGGCGATCACCTCGGCCTCATGCGCCGAGCCGCGCCCCGCCTGGACCAACTGTCGCCGCCCGAAGCCCTCTCCCGAGAGCACTTCGGCCGCGCGGACCCCGGCCAGCCAGGCCGGCAACTGCTCGGCCCGCTGCACGACATCCCAGACCACTTCAATTGGCGCCGCCACGTGCGCACTGCGTTCCACGAGGATCATTTCCGTCTTTCCTCCGGTGAGGACATCCCACGATATCGGCACTCTATGCGCTAAATCGGACTTACCTGGACGGGTTCGGAAAAAGACACGCCGATCAACCATTGCGGATTGCGCCAGCGCGGCCTATGGCGCATTCATCGAGAGCGCCCTAAAGTCCCGAACACGTTTCACGTTGATCGGGAGGGCGCATGTCGACCGCACCGATGCCCCAGTTCCCCACCGGCTTCCACTGGGGCGTCTCCACCTCGGCGCACCAGATCGAGGGCGCCACCGCCGCCGACGGGCGCGGTCCGTCCATCTGGGACACCTTCGCGCACTCCCCCGGGCGGATCAGCGACGGCAGCACCGCCGCGGTGGCCTGCGACCACTACCACCGGCACACCGAGGACGTCGCGCTGCTGGCCGGGCTCGGCGTCTCCGACTACCGGTTCTCCATCGCCTGGCCCCGGATCCAGCCCACCGGCGCCGGCCCGGCCAACGCGGCCGGCCTGGACCTCTACGACCGCCTGGTGGACGAGTTGTTGGCCGCCGGAGTCGACCCGGTGGCCACTCTCTACCACTGGGACCTGCCGCAACCCCTGGAAGACGCCGGCGGTTGGCTGCACCGCGACACCGCCGCCCGGTTCGCCGAGTACGCCGACCTGACCGCCGCCCGGCTCGGCGACCGGGTCCGGCTCTGGATCACCCTCAACGAGCCGTTCATCCACATGAGCCTCGGCTACGGGATGGGCGTGCACGCCCCCGGCCGGACGCTGTTGTTCGACGCCTTTCCGGTGGCCCACCACCAGCTGCTCGGACACGGGCTCGCGGTCAGCGCGCTGCGGGCCCGCACCGCCAGCCCGGTGGCCATCGCCAACAACTACTCGCCCGTGCGGGTGCTCGGCGACCGCGACGCCGACCGGGCCGCCGGGGCGGCCTACGAGGCGCTGCACAACCGGCTCTTCACCGACCCGCTGCTCGGCCGCGGCTACCCGGAGCTGCCCGGCCTCGACCCGAGCGTCATCCACCCCGGCGACCTCGACACGATCGCCGCGCCGATCGACGTGCTCGGGGTCAACTACTACAACCCCACCGGGGTACGGGCCGGCGAGCAGGACTCGCCGTTGCCGTTCGACCTGGTTGCGCTGGACGGCTACCCGCGAACCGCCTTCGACTGGCCGGTGGCCCCCGACGGGCTGCGCGAACTGCTCGGCTGGCTGCGCGACACGTACGGCGACGCGCTTCCGCCCATCGAGATCACCGAGAGCGGCTGCGCGTACGACGACGAGCCGGGAGCGGACGGGCAGGTGGTCGACCCGGAGCGGATCGCGTACCTCGACGGGCACCTGCGAGCGGTCCGGGCCGCCATCGACGACGGCGTGGACGTCCGCGGATACTTCGTCTGGTCGCTGCTCGACAACTGGGAGTGGGCCGAGGGGTTCACCAAGCGTTTCGGTCTGGTGCACGTCGACTACGCCACCCAGGCCCGTACCCCGAAATCGTCGTACACCTGGTTGCGAGACGTGATCGCGGCCAGCCGGCCGGGGTCGGGGCGGTGACCACCCTCGACCCGACGCCGGCGTCGCTGCCGGCGGCGCTCGCCGAGCCGACGGTGCCGGTGCGGCGCGGCTGGATCGGTCTGATCTTCGCCGCCAACCTCGGCGTCTGGATGGCGTTCTTCACGCCCATCCAGGTGCTGCTGCCGCAGCAGATCGAGCAGATCGCGCCCGGCGACAAGGAGAACATGCTGGCCGTGGTGACCGGCCTCGGTGCGCTGGCGGCGGTGCTGGCCAACCCCCTCGCGGGCGCGCTCTCCGACCGGACCTGCCTGCGGGTGGCCGGCCGGGAGTTCGGTCGACGGCACGTCTGGACCGCCGGTGGGGCCCTGCTCGGCGCGGCGGCCCTGGTGCTGCTGGCCCAGCAACGGACCATCCTCGGGGTCGCGCTCGGCTGGGTCGCCGCGCAGGTCTGCTTCAACGCGATGCTGGCCAGCCTCACCGCCGCCATCCCGGACCGGGTCCCGGTGCGGCAGCGCGGCGGGGTCTCGGGTTGGGTGGGCATCCCGCAGGCGCTCGGGCTGGTGCTCGGCGCGGTGCTGGTCACCGCCGTGGTCACCGGCAACGCCGCGGGCTACCTGGCCATCGCCGTGGCCATCCTGCTGCTGTCGCTGCCGTTCGCCCTGCTCACGCCCGACGAACCGCTGCCGCGTACGCATCGGCCGGCGCTCCGGACGCGGGCGCTGCTGGCCTCGATGTGGATCAACCCCCGCCGACACCCGGATTTCGCCTGGGCCTGGATCACCCGGTTCCTGGTCCAGCTCGGCAACGCGCTGGGCACCCTCTACCTGCTGTACTTCCTCAGCGACGGGGTGCGCCACCCCGACCCCGAGGGCGGCCTGCTGGTGCTGATCCTGCTCTACACGCTCGGGATGATGTTGACCGCGGTGGTCGCCGGCCGCATGTCCGACCGCTCCGGCCGCCGCAAGATCTACGTGATCGCCGCTGGGTTGATCATGGCGGTGGCGGCGCTGCTGCTCGCCGTCGCGCCGGTCTGGCCGATGGCCATCGTCGCGGCGTTGCTGCTCGGCGCCGGCTACGGCGTCTACCTCTCGGTGGACGCCGCCTTGATCACGCAGGTGCTGCCCCGGGCCACCGACCGGGCCAAGGACCTGGGCATCATCAACATCGCCAACTCGGCGCCGCAGGTGCTCGGCCCCGCGCTCTCCGCCCCGCTCGTGGTGTACCTGGGCGGCTATCCCACGCTCTACGCGGTCACCGCCGTGGTCACCCTGGTCGGCAGCGCACTGGTCGTCAAGATTCGCTCAGTTCCGTGACCAGGGGCCCGTGGCCTAATCCGGTCGACCGTCGCCGTAGGCTGGGGGACGTGACAGTACGTGTGCGCTTCGCCCCCTCCCCGACCGGTATGTTCCACGTCGGCGGCGCCCGCTCGGCGCTGCAAAACTGGATCTACGCCAAGCAGCAGGGCGGTGTGTTCGTGCTGCGCATCGAGGACACCGACGCGGCGCGTAACAAGCCCGAATGGACCGAGGGGATCCTCTCCGCGCTGGACTGGATCGGCATCTCCCGGGGCAGCTACGAGGGCCCGTACTTCCAGTCGGAGAACGCCGGCGAGCACCGGGCCGCCGCCGCCCGCCTGTACGAGTCCGGCCGCGCCTACTACTGCGACTGCACCCGCGAGGACGTGCAGGCCCGCACCGGCTCGCAGTACCAGGGCTACGACGGCTACCACCGCGACCGTGGCCTCGGCCCGGGCCCGGGGCACGCGCTGCGCTTCCGTACGCCGGACGAGGGCACGACCGTGGTGGTCGACCTGATCCGTGGCGAGCCCACCTTCGAGAACAAGCTCATCGAGGACTTCGTCATCGCCCGGGGCGACGGTTCGCCGGTCTTCCTGCTGGCCAACGTCGTCGACGACATGACCATGGGGATCACCCACGTGATCCGGGCCGAGGAGCACCTGCCCAACACCCCCAAGCAGCAGCTGCTGTGGGACGCCCTCGGGGTCAAACCGCCGGTCTGGGCGCACGTGCCGGTGGTGGTCAACGAGAAGCGGCAGAAGCTCTCCAAGCGCCGGGACAAGGTCGCCCTGGAGGCGTACCGCGAGGAGGGCTACCTCGCCGGGGCGATGCGCAACTACCTCATGCTGCTCGGCTGGGCGCCCTCCGGCGACCGGGAGATCGTTCCCTGGTCGGTGATCGAGGACGAGTTCCGGCTGGAGGAGGTCAACCCCTCCCCGGCGTTCTTCGACGAGAAGAAGCTGCGCGCCTTCAACGGCGAGTACATTCGCGCGCTGCCGGTGGCCGAGTTCATCGACGCCTGCCAGCCGTGGCTGACCGGCACCGAGACCATCGCGCCGCCACCGTGGCAGCCGGAGGAGTTCGACGCGGAGGCGTTCGCCGCCGTGGCGCCGCTGGCCCAGACGCGGATCGCGTTGCTCAGCGAGATCGTGCCGAACGTCGACTTCCTCTTCCTGGCCTCGCCGCTGATCGACGAGGCGGCCTGGACCAAGACGATGAAGGACGGCTCCGCCGAGCTGTTGGACGACGCCGTCGCGGCGTTCGAGGCGCTGGAGTCCTGGGATGCCGAGTCGCTGAAGTCGACGCTGGAGGCGGTCGGTGCCGAGCGGGGCCTCAAGCTCGGCAAGACGCAGGCGCCGGTACGCGTCGCGGTCACCGGCCGCACCGTGGGCCTGCCGCTGTTCGAGTCGCTGGAGGTGCTCGGCCGCGAGCGCACCCTGACCCGGATCCGCGCCGCCCGCCTGCGCCTGGTCTGACGGCCCGCCCTCCCCACCCCACCCCCCACCCCGCGCCGATCTTGCAGTTTCGGTTGTCGACATGAGTTGAATACCCCTTATGTCGGGACAGAAAGTGCAAGATCGGCGCGGAGAGACGGCCCGGCACCCCGGCGATCAGCTGGCGCGGCGGCGGCGGAACAGGAGGCCTGCGGCGAGGGCGGCTAGCAGCAGCAGGCCGCCGAGCGCCCAGAGCCACCAGCGACCGCCGGGGTCGGACTGCTCCGACGCCGCCGGCACAGTGGACGCCGTCGAGCTGCCGGGGTTGGCCGAGGCAGGCCCGACAGAGGGTGCGACAGCCGAAGGCGACCCAGCCGACGGGGCAACGGCCGACGGCGAGGCGGAAGGGTCGGCGGCGGTGCCGGTGGTCAGGGTGAACCGCACCTCGCCCTTCACCGGGTGCCCGTCGGAGGACGTGAGCTGGTAGCCGACGATGTAGAGACCCGCCGCGGCCGGCTTGAACGGCACCCGCACGCGGCTGCCGTCGAAAACCGGTGGGCCGCCAGCGACCACATTGTCCGGTCCGGTTATTGTGATCTTCGTCGTAGTCGGCGACGGCTTGGCGAGGAACCGCAGCTCGATCCGGGCTGGTGCCGTCGCCACGCGGGCGCCGTCGCGCGGGTTGCTCCCGGTCAGCTCGTTGTGAGCGGCGGCCGGTGTCGCCGGCACCAAAAACGACACACCGAACGCCACGCCGAGTACCACTGGCACGACCCGCAACGTACGTGTAACCCTGCCCCCCATGAACCCCTCCGTAAGGGTACGATCCGCCCGCTGATCAAACGGCTCCTCATTAGTCGAGCAGAGATCGCAGATAGTTCCAATTACTGTTCCGAAAGCTGCAACTCATCGATGTTCTGCGGAGTCTGTAGGAGTGGGTGCGACCATCTGGTCGATGCCACACCGGCAGCCCGGTACAGACGTCACGACGAAGCCATCCATCGAACGGGGCGAGGAGGCGGGATGGTCCGACACATGAGGCGGTTCGCCGCCGTGTTGGCGGGCACCCTGGCGGCGGCGCTGCTGTCGCTCGGCACCGCCGGCTCGGCCTCGGCGGCGCCGAAGCCGGCACCGGCCGGAGTGGAGATCACCGGCGTGGGGCTGTCCGCGCCGCTACGGCTGCACGCGGACACGGAGCCTGCCCTCGTGGGGGCGGTCATCGACCAGGTCAACTTCCTCGCCCGCACCGGCATGCCCGCCGGCCCGAAGGCGGCCGACCTCGGTCCGAAGTACACGGTCGTGGTGCTCGCCGGCGACACGCCGAAGCAGACGTACGACCTCTACCCCAGGGCGGTCGGTGGCCCCCGTGTCTACCGGCCGGCGAAGCAGCCGGACGGCCGCAAGACCAGCGCCGGGTGGTTCCTCGGTCGGCTCAGCATGTCCGAGACCCTGCGCACCGCCGGTGTGCCGCTGGAGCGGCAGCTCGACACCGTCAGCGGCGGCGTCGGCGGCGGCGAGCGGGTGCTCCCCGAAGACACGCTCGACCCGGCGAAGGACCTCGACGAGGCGCTCGGCGACCTGCAACGCCTGCTGCTGCTCAACGTCGGCGTGATGGTGACCATCACGGTCGGCCTCGCGGGGATCGCCCTGCTGGTCCGCCGCCGCACGCGCTGAGCCCGCGCGCTGAGCTACCACACGCGTGGAACGCCGCACGCGCTGAGCTACCACGCGCGTGGAACGCCGCACGCGCTGAGCCGGGCCGCACGCGCTGAGCCGGGCCGCACCCGCTGAGCCCTCGCACCCGCTGAGCTGCGCCGCTTCGGCGGTGGTCAGCACCAGCGGCGCGGTGGGCGCTCTCGGCGGGTGGCCCGCGGACGCGGCCGGACCGGACCGTGCCGATGCGCCCCGGCCCAGCCGGGAAGTTCGCTGAGGCAACCACCCGGAACGTCGGAGTCGGGCTCGGCGAGGCCGGCGGGCTCGGCGGAGCGTTGCCGCGGCAGGACGGGCTCGTCGTCGACCCGCCCGGCGAGCGGCTCCATCGGGTGCGCTGGTGCGCCGCCGACCGACCGGCGGTGCTTGCCGGTAGCCGGCTGCGGGTCTTGGTGCCCCGGCCGACAGGGCTCACCCTGGGCGCAGCCGTGCTCGGCCTCCCCGTGCGCCATCCCCGGTCTCCTCACGCTCGCCTCACCCCCGGGTGTCCCCCGACGTGCCCCTGTCACCGTACTGGCCGGGACCGACGGGCCGCGCGGCGCGTACCCGGGGGGCTGGGCCGGCCCGGCCCCCCAGACGCCGCTGAGCGCGGGACCCGGTTGCGCAGTTCACAGCTTCTTTCCGCACCGTTCATCCGCTGCGGCGCGCCGGCGGTGGGAGACGCGTGGCGTACCCCTTTCGGCGCATGGTGCTACCGCAGAGGTCCTTCCCCGGTCGGAGTTCGGCGGGCGACGGCTGTGGTGGGATCGGGGCATGCGTCCGCCACCGTGGCTCGACTCCGGCACCCTCGGCCGTGACCTCGTGCTCGCCGGTGCGTCGCTGGCCGGTGGTCTGGTGCTGTACGCCCTGGGCTGGCAACCACAGGTCCGTTCGAACGCGGAGGTGCCGTCGGCGTTGTTCCTGCCGCCGCTGGTGGCGGTGTGCGTCGCGGTCGGCCTACGGCGGGTCGCACCGCGCACCAGCCTGGCCGTGGGCACCGGCGCGCTGGTGGTCGACACGGCGCTGGGCAGTTCGTTGGGCACGGTCCTGGTCTACACGCAGGTGCTCTACGACGCCTGTGTGTACGGCCCACCCCGGCTGTGGCGGTGGTTGCTGCGGATCACGATCGCGCTGAGCCTGATCGGGGTGGTCGTCGGCGTGCTCGGCTACGGCCAGTGGCGTGGGGCGGCGCTCGGGGTGCTGGTGGTGCTCGCCGGGGTGTTACCGGTTTTGACCGGCATCAGCGTCCGGCAGTACCGCGACCAGGCCGCCGCCGAGCGGGCGCGGGCCGAGCAGACCGCCCGTCTGGTCGAGTTGGACCGCCGGCAGGCGGTCAGCGCGGAACGGGCCCGGATGGCCCGGGAACTGCACGACGTGGTGGCGAACCACCTCAGCGCGGTGGCCATCCACGCCACCGCCGTGCTCTCCGTACCGGGGCTGGATCGCGGCCAGGTGGAGTCGGCGTTGCGGGTGATCCGGGAGAGCAGCGTGCAGGGCCTGGCGGAGATGCGTCAGATGATCGAGGTGCTGCGCGAGCCCGGACCGGGCGGCGGGCCGGTCACGGCGGACGTGGTCACCGCGCGCCTCGCCGAGACGGACGGGCTGATCGAGCGGATCCGGGCGGCCGGCCTGGCGGTGCGGATCCGGACCGATGGCACGCCGGGAACACTGCCGGTGGGGGTGGACCTCGCCGCCTACCGGATCGTGCAGGAGTCGCTGACCAACGCGCTCAAGCACGGCACGGGTGAGGCGGAGCTGACGATCGCGTACCGGCCGGCCGAGGTGGTGCTGACGGTGGAGAATCCGGTGCGCCGGGGCGAGGCCGGGGTGCCGGGCGCCGGGGCCGGGCTGATCGGGATGCGGGAGCGGGCCACCCTGCTGGCCGGCCGGTTCACCGCCGGCCCGCGCGACGGCCGCTGGCAGGTGCGGGCCGCCCTCCCCACCGGGGAGAGCGGGTGACCGGGCCGGCGCGGCCACCGGACGGCGCGAGGGCGGCGACGGTACGGGTGGTGCTCGCCGACGACCAACCGGCGGTCCGCGCCGGACTGGCCCTGATCCTCAACGGCGCGCCGGACGTCGAGGTGGTCGGCGAGGCGGCCGACGGCGACGAGGCGGTGCGCCTGTGTCGGGAGGTACGCCCGGACGTGGCGGTGCTGGACGTGCGAATGCCCCGCCGGGACGGGATCTCCGCGACCCGGGCGATCGTCACCGACGGACTCGCCGACGTACTCGTGCTCACCACCTTCGGCCTCGACGAGTACGTTTTCGGGGCGCTGCGGGCCGGGGCGGCCGGGTTCCTGCTCAAGGACACCGACGCCGACGGTCTGGTGAACGCGGTGCGGACGGTGGCGCGGGGCGACGGGTTCATCGCCCCCGCGGTGACCCGACGGCTGATCACCGCGTTCGCGGCCACCGCGCCGGGCGCCTCGGCGGACACCCGGGCCGCGCTGGGCACCCTCACCCCGCGCGAGCGTGACGTGCTGGCCTGTCTCGGGCTGGGCCTGTCCAACCAGCAGATCGCGGATCGGCTGGTGCTGGCGGAGAGCACCACCAAGACCCACGTGAGCCGGATCCTCGCGAAGCTGGGCCTGCGCAGCCGGGTGCAGGCGGCGATCCTGGCCCAGGAGTTGGGCCTGCCCACTCCCCCACCACCGTGAGCGGGCCCGCTGGGCTCGCCGTGCTGACCGGTGCCGACGTGGATGGCCTGCTCACGACGTGTCAGGCTAGGGCGGTGAGCACGCCGGGCGGTGGGGAGCTGTCGGCCACGCTGCGCCGGATCGAACGATCGGCGGGGGCGTTGGCCACCTCCAGCGTGGCCCGGATGGACGAGACGCTGCCGTGGTTCCGGGCACTGCCGGCCGACCAGCGTTCCTGGGTGATGCTGGTCGCTCAGGCGGGCGCCCGGTCGCTGGTGCAGTGGCTGCGCGACGGCGGCGGCACGGCGGACAGCACCCAGGAGGTCTCCGACGAGGTCTTCGCCGCCGCCCCGCAGGCGCTGGCCCGGTCGATCACCCTTCAGCAGACCGTGGCGTTGATCAAGGTGACGATCGACGTGGTCGAGGAGCAGGTGTCGCACCTGGCCGCCGAGGGCGAGGAGCAGCAGCTGCGCGAGGCGGTGCTGCGCTTCTCCCGGGAGATCGCGTTCTCCGCCGCCCGGGTGTACGCGCGGGCCGCCGAGTCGCGCGGCGCCTGGGATGCCCGGTTGCAGGCGCTGCTCGTCGACGCGCTGCTGCGCGGTGACTCGCCGGACGTCCTGGCCAGTCGGGCCGCCGCGCTCGGCTGGGCGGACGCGCCGCCGGTCGCGGTGGCGGTCGGTCGATCGCCCGGCGGGGAGGTCTCCGCGGTGCTGCACGTGGTCTACCGACAGGCCCGCCGGATCGGCGTGGAGGTGATCGGCGGCGTCCACGGCGACCGGCTGGTGATCGTGCTGGGCGGCGCACCGGACCCGCTGACCGCCACCGCGAAGCTGCTGGGCGCGTTCGGGGACGGCCCGGTGGTGGTCGGTCCGGCCGTACCGAGCCTGGACGAGGCCACCGAGTCGGCGCGGGCGGCGCTGTCCGGCTTTCGAGCCGCGCCGGCCTGGCCCAGCGCGCCTCGGCCGGTGCCGGCCGCGGACCTGCTGCCGGAGCGGGCCCTCGCCGGCGACGCGGAGGCCCGTCGGCGGCTGCGCCACGATGTGTACGCGACGCTGGTGCGCGCGGGCGGCGAACTGCTGGCGACCCTGGACGCCTTCCTGGCCGCCGGTGGCACGCTGGAGAGCGCGGCTCGGGCGCTGTTCGTACACCCGAACACGGTGCGTTACCGGTTGCGCCGGATCGCCGAGGTGACCGGGTTCTCGCCGCTGTCACCGCGCGACGCGTTCGCCCTTCAGGTCGCGCTGACCGTGGGTCGGTTGGACCCGGTTGTCCCGCTCACCTCGCAGGTCCCGACTCAGACAATGACCCCGCCCAGCCGGAAATCCCCCCAAACAGAGGATGATCCCCGCCGATCTTTGTAGGAAACCTCCAAAGGCCCTAGTGCGGTTTGGTCGAAGGCGGCACAGCGTTACCCGCCTTTATCCGGGAGAGTCATAGGCGTGCTCGCCGTACTTAGTCCCGGCCAGGGTTCTCAGAAACCCGGCTTCCTGACCCCCTGGCTCGACCTGACCGGCACTGAGGCGCGACTGCGCGAGTGGTCCGCGTTGGCCGGGGTCGACCTGCTGCACCTGGGCACCGACGCCGACGCCGACGAGATCAAGGACACCGCGCGCACCCAGCCGTTGCTGGTCGCGGCGGCGTTGCTCGCGGCCGAGCACCTGCCGCTGGACGACGTCGCGCTCGCCGCCGGCCACAGCGTCGGCGAGTTGGGTGCCGCCGCCGTGGCCGGCGTGCTGTCGGCCGACGCCGCGATCACCCTGGCCGGCGTACGCGGCCGGGAGATGGCCGCGGCGTGCGCGTTGGAGCCGACCGGAATGGCCGCCGTGCTCGGCGGTGACCCCGACGAGGTGATCGCCGCGATCGAGGCGAACGGCCTGTACCCGGCCAACCGCAACGGCGCCGGGCAGATCGTCGCCGCCGGCGCCCTGGACGGGCTCGACAAGCTCGCCGCCGCGCCGCCCGCCCGGACCCGGGTCATCCGACTCCAGGTGGCCGGCGCGTTCCACACCCCGTACATGGCTCCGGCCGAGACCGCGCTCGCCACGGCGGCCGCTCAGATCACCCCCGCCGACCCGGCCCGGACGCTGCTGTCGAACCTCGACGGCACCGCCGTCGCCAACGGCCCGGCCATGGTGCAGCGCCTCGTCCGTCAGGTCACCGCCCCGGTGCGCTGGGACCTGTGCATGCGCACGCTGGCCGACCTCGGGGTCACCGGCGTGATCGAGCTGCCCCCGGCCGGCACCCTCGCCGGCCTGGTCAAGCGGGAGCTCAAGGGCGACGGCGCCCCGGAGATCGTCACCCTCAACACCCCGGACGACCTGCCGGCCGCACGGGACCTGATCGCCCGCATCGGAGGTCGTTCATGACTGGCAGTCGCATCGTCTCGATGGGGCACTACCAGCCCTCCCGGGTGGTGACCAACGACGACATCGCCCAGCTCGTCGACACCAACGACGAGTGGATCCGCGACCGGGTCGGGATCGTCAGCCGGCGGATCGCCGACAGTGAGACGGTGGCCGACATGGCCGCCGCCGCCGCCGGCAAGGCACTGGCCAACTCGGGCCTGACCGCCGCCGACATCGACCTGGTCGTGGTCGCCACCTGCTCCTCCATCGACCGCAGCCCCAACGTGGCCTGCCGGGTCGCCGCCAAGCTCGGCATCACCGCGCCGGGCGCGTACGACCTCAACACCGCCTGCTCGGGCTTCGCGTACGCGCTGGGCACCGTCGACCACGCCATCCGGGCCGGGGCGTCGCGCAACGCGATCGTCATCGGCGCGGAGAAGCTGTCCGACTTCACCGACTGGACCGACCGCTCGACCTGCATCATCTTCGCCGACGGGGCCGGTGCCGCGGTGGTCTCCGCCGCCGCCGACGACGAGCCGGCCGGGATCGGCCCGGTGGTCTGGGGCTCGGTGCCGGACAAGAGCGACGCGGTCCGTATCGAGGGCTGGCGCCCGTACATCCAGCAGGAGGGGCAGGCGGTGTTCCGCTGGGCCACCACCGCGCTGGCGCCGCTCGCGCTGCAGGCCTGCGAGCGGGCCGGGGTCGACCCGTCGGAGCTGGCCGCGTTCGTGCCGCACCAGGCCAACGCCCGGATCATCGACGGCATCGCCAAGCGGCTCAACATTCCCAACGCGATCATCGCGAAGGACATCGTCGAGTCCGGCAACACCTCCGCGGCGAGCGTGCCGCTGGCCCTGTCCAAGCTGGTCGAGCGCCGGGAGGTGCCCTCGGGCGCACCGGTGCTGCTGTTCGGCTTCGGCGGCGGCCTGACCTACGCCGGCCAGGTCGTCCGCTGCCCCTGATGACCCCCTCGGGCGCGTACGCGTCGAGGAGTGGCGGTCGGCGACGCCGTCCGCCGGAGAACCCCGATGAAAGGAACCAACCGCAATGACCCGTGACGAGATCACCACCGGCCTCGCCGAGATCCTCGAAGAGGTTGCCGGAGTGAACCCGGACGACGTTGCCGAGGGGAAGTCCTTCACCGACGACCTCGACGTCGACTCGCTCTCCATGGTCGAGGTCGTGGTGGCCGCCGAGGAGAAGTTCGGCGTCAAGATCCCGGACAACGAGGTGCAGAACCTCAAGACCGTCGGTGACGCTGTCAGCTACATCGCGGCGCAGTCCTGATCATGAGTCGTCCTGACGTCGTCGTCACCGGGCTCGGCGCGACGACCCCGCTTGGCGGGGACGTCGCGTCGACCTGGGACGCCATGCTCGCCGGCCGCTCCGGGGTGAGTGCCCTCACCCAGGAGTGGGCCGAGCAACTGCCGGTGCGGATCGCCGCCCAGCTGGCCGTGGAGCCGTCCGAGGTACTGGACCGGGTCCGCCTGCGTCGCCTGGACCGTTCCGAGGCGATCGCGATCATCGCGGCGCAGCAGGCCTGGGCGGACGCCGGCCTCGCCGGCTCCGACCTCGACGGGGAGCGGTTGGCCGTCAGCGTCGGCTCCGGCATCGGCGGTGCCACCACCCTGCTCGCCCAGGACGACATCCTGGAGGCGTCCGGGCCACGGCGGGTCTCCCCGCACACCATCCCGATGCTGATGCCGAACGGTCCGGCCGCCTGGGTCGGGCTGGAGCTGGGCGCCAAGGCCGGCGTGCACTCGGTGGCCAGTGCCTGCGCCACCGGCGCCGAGGCGATCGCCCTCGGTCTGGACATCATCCGCTCCGGCCGGGCCGACGTGGTGGTGGCCGGCGGCACCGAGGCGGTCATCCACGCGCTGCCGATCGCCGGTTTCAGCTCGATGCGGGCCATGTCGACCCGCAACGATGACCCGGAGCGGGCCTCCCGCCCGTGGGACCGGGGCCGGGACGGCTTCGTCCTCGGCGAGGGCGCCGGCATCCTGGTGCTGGAGCGGGCGGAGCACGCCGCGGCCCGGGGCGCCCGGGTGTACGCACGCCTCGCCGGCGCCGGCATCACCTCCGACGCGTACGACATCGTGCAGCCGCACGCCGAGGGCGAGGGCGCGATCCGGGCCATCGCCAAGGCGATCGCTGACGCGGACATCGCCAAGCGGGACATCGTGCACGTCAACGCGCACGCCACCTCGACCCCGGTCGGGGACATGCTGGAGATCGGCGGGTTGCACAAGGCGCTCGGTGACCACCCGGTGCTGTCCGCGACGAAGTCGATGACCGGTCACCTGCTCGGTGCGGCCGGCGCGTTGGAGTCGATCGCCACCATCCTGGCGATCCGCGACAGCGTCGTCCCGCCGACGATCAACCTGGACGACCCGGAGCCCGGCCTCACCCTGGACGTGGCCGCGCACAAGGCCCGCCACCTGGAGATTCCGGCCGCGTTGAACAACGCGTTCGGCTTCGGCGGCCACAACGTGGCTCTGGTCTTCGCCCGGCCGTAGCGGGCCGGCGGAGACTCGCACGACCCCGCTTGAGACGTCAGCAAGGGGCCCTCCTCGTCGAGGAGGGCCCCTTGCTCGTTTCAGGCCCGGTTGCGGGGGTGTTGTTTCGCCGTGCGTTCGTTGCCGTGCCGGTAGTTGCCGGTCCAGCGGGCCATCACCAACTGCGGGTCGTCGTCGACCTCGGCGAGGAACTGCGCCGCCCGGGCGCCGCGCAGCGTGCCGGCCACCCGTCCGTGATGCGTGATCACCACCGTGCCGTCGGCACGCTCGACGTACCGGAATCCCGCTGCCACTCCCATCCGTCGAGGTTGGCAGACCGGCCGGGGTGGGGCGAGCCGATATCCGTCGCGCGGGCACCCGAAGCCGACTGACGTGACGTCGCCGTACCGTTTTGATGGGCCGACTGAAGATCGACTAACGGGGATCACCACCATGGACACTCGTACCCGCGCTGCGCTGGTCTTCGCGGTCAACGAGGGCCTGATCGTCGAACGGACCGACGTGCTGCCCGCGTACCGGCTCACGGTACGCGGGCTCGCGACCGCCGGGTGAGGTGAGTCGCGGTGGGGTCGTGGTCAGCTGCTGGGGCAGGTCGTGGCGGGCAGGCCCGGTACGGCCACCGGGGATCGGCCGCCCGGCCGGGCCTTGCCGGCGAGCACGGCCGCCAGCGCGGTCATCGACGCCCGGCTGGACGAGTAGGTGGCCAGCAGCGTCGGTGACTTGGCGTCGGCCAGCACGTACGGGGTGTCCATGGCGACCGTGACCGCGGCGTCAGGGCGCAGGTCGCTGGCGCCGTCGCCGTAGCCCACCAGGTGCACTATCGTGCCGCCGCTGGGCTTGACCGGCACCCCGGCGGCGGTCAGCGCGGCGGTGAGCGTGGCCCGGGTGCCATCCCGACCGCCGGACGAGGTGACGGTGACCGGCCCGCGTACCGCCGTACCGCAGGGGCCCCGCAGCACGGTGACGGCGGCGGCGGCCAGCGCGTCGGCCGCCGCCCGGTGCTCCGGGGTGTTGAGCGTGGACATCTGCGCCGCCGGCAGCTGGGCGAGCTGGAACTTCATGGTCAGCACCCGGGTGACCGCCTCGACCAGCCGGGTCCGGGGCAGCGACCCGCCGCGCAGCGCGGCGAGCAGCCCGTCGTACGCCTGACCCACGTTCGGGGTCATCAGGATGAGGTCGTTACCGGCGTTGAGCGCCCGGACGGCCGCCTCGCCGGGTGCCCAGCGCTTCGCGGGCGGCATGTTCATCCCGTCGGTGATCACCACGCCCTTGAAGCCGAGTTGGCCGCGCAGCACGTCGGTGAGCAGCTTGTGCGAGAACGTCGCCGGGGTTCCCGGGTCGATCTCGCGCGCGTCCAGGTGACCGGACATCACCGCCATCGCGCCGGCCTCCATCCCGGCGGTGAACGGCGGCCAGGCTCCGCTCTGCAACGCCGCGGCGGACTGGGTGAGCACCGGGAGATCCTGGTGCGAGTCGTCGGCGCTGTGACCGTGGCCGGGGAAGTGCTTCAGGGTGGCCGCGACCCCGACCGACTGAAGGCCACGGACGGCGCCGCCCACCTGCGCGGCGGCCTGCTTCGGGTCGGCCCCGTACGACCGGGAGCCGATCACGGTGCTGCGGGTGGCCAGCACGTCGGCCACCGGGGCGAAGTCGACGTTGATTCCCATCGCGGCCAACTCGGTGCCGGCGGCCCGCCAGGCAGCCTCGGTGAGCTTCGGGTCACCGGCCGCGCCCGCCGCGAGGGCGCTGGGCAGCACGGTGACCCCGTCGGTCACGCGGGTGACGACGCCGTACTCCTGGTCGGTGCCGATCAGCAGCGGCGCGGGACCGGCGGCGAGCCGACCGGCGGCGGTACGCAGCCCGGTGGTGAGCTCGTGCACCTGTTTGGGGTTGTCGACGTTCGTGGTCTCCTGGTTGCCCTTGGTCGGGTCGTCGGCGCTGAAGCCGACCAGGATCAGGCCACCCAGCCGATACTTGGCGATCATGTCGGCCGGGGTGTCGACCCCGGCGAGGGCCTGGTTGCCGGCCGCCGAGCCGGCGGAGACCTTCGTCGCCGAGTCGCCGTAGGCGTACGGCATCAGCACCTGGCCAACCAGGTCTTCGTCGGACAGCGTCGCCACCAGCGCGGCGGCCCGGCCGGCGGGATCGCCGGCCGGCGGCGCGGCGGGAACGCTCGGGTCGGAGGTGGCGGCCGGGCTGGGCGTCGGGGCGGGACGGGGCGAGCCGCCCGAGCAGCCGGAGACGAGCAGGGCGGTCAGGGCGGCGACAGCGACGCGGGCGCGCCACGGGCGATTCGACACGCCGCCTATCCCACCAGTTCCCCCTTATCGGGGCAACTTGACCTTACCGCCCGCACACTCCAGTGGCGGCGCCGCTGCACGTCGGAGTCGCGGACGGTCGGGTCAGCCGACCCGGGTGAGCAAGGTCACCGGGGCACCGTCACCGGCGTACCGGTACGGCTCCAGGTCAGCGTCCCATGCCGTGCCGAGCGCCTTGTCCAGGGCATGCGCCAGCGCCTCCGGGGCCCGCGAGGCCGCCATCAGCGCCCGCAGCCGGTCCTCGCCGAGCTGGATGTCGCCGGCCACGCCGACGGTGGCCCGGAACAGGCCACGGGCCGGCACGTACATGAAGCGCTCACCGTCGGCACCGGGACTCGGCTCCTCGGTGACCTCGAAACGGATCATGGGCCACTGCCGTAGGGCAGCAGCCAGCTCGGCGCCCGTCCCCGGACGACCGGTCCACCCGCACTCGGCCCGGCGTGCGCCGGGGTCGACGGGCTGAGCCGTCCACTGCAGGTTGACCGGCGCGGCTAGGACGCGCGCGATCGCCCACTCGACGTGCGAGCACACGGCGAGCGGGGTCGAGTGGACGTATACGACGCCACGCGTTGGCACGGTGACCTCCCGGAGAGCGAGGTGCGTCTTCCCCTACGACCTCGTCCACCCAGGTGGTTTCTGCAACACATGATGACTCCTGTGGCGCGTGGTGCGCCAGGGAATCGGAAAAAACGCCGGGCGGAATAGCCGGACGGGTGGTCCCCGTTGCCTCTCAGGACACCGCGACGACCAGCATGATGTCGTGGTCCTGTACAGTTCCACCGGCGGCTTATGCCGCGTTACACCTACGCGGGCCGAGTCACGTACGACCCGCACACAGCCCCCGGACGTCCAGTCCTCCCGTACGTCTTGCAAGGAGTACCTCCGTGGCGAGCAACACCTCTAAGACCGCGCGCGCGTCCGTCCGGGCCGGCCAGGCTGGCCAGGGTGGCGCCCTCAGCGTGCTGGGCGAGTTCAAGTACCTCATCCCGCTCAACGGCGGCAAGCACGCCTACGTGCGGAACCTGACCAACGGCAAGACCGCGCACCTGCGCACGGACTCCGACGCCTTCGTCGAGGAGATCCGCGTTCTGGCCGCCGCCGGCCACGCCGCCAAGATCCGGGCGGAGATCAACAACCTGGCTGCCGCCCACCCGGGCGACGGCTGGGAGGCCACCGAGAAGCGCCTGGTCGCGGCCGGCGTTTTCGAGGGCTGAGCTCTCCCCCACCGCATCATCTGAAACCGCCCGTCGGGGATTCCCGGCGGGCGGTTTCGCGCGTTCCAGGGCCGGTTCAGCCCGGATCGAGCAGGGCGACCTCGCCGGTGGCCAGGTCGTAGAGGCCGCCGACCACGGCCACCCGACCGGCGGCCACCGGCCCGACCAGCAGATCGTCCTCGCGCAGGATGCGCACCGTACGCCGGACGTGCCGGCGGATCGCCAGCGGTTGCACCGCCGGATCGTCGATCCCCGCCTCGATCACCGACGGGGCGATCTCGTCCACCAGGTGCGCCAGCGACCCGCCGGGGCGCTCCCCGGCGCGCAGCGCGTCCACCGTGGCACCCACCGCACCGCACCGCTCGTGGCCGAGGACCATCACCAGCGGTACGCCGAGCTGGCTGACCACGTACTCGATCGAGCCGCACACCGCGCGATCCAGCACATGCCCGCCGGTACGGATCACGCAGATCGCGCCGAAGGTCTGGTCGAAGATCGCCTCCAGCGGCACCCGGGAGTCGATGCAGCCGAGCACCACGGCGTACGGCTGCTGGTCGCCGGAGGCCGCGGCCGCGGCGGCCGTGACGTCGTGCCCGTGTATCGGCTGGCCGCTGACGAACCGCCGATTGCCGGCGAGCAGATCGGCCAGCGCGGCCCGGGGCGTACCGCCCGCCTGGCGTTCCTGCCCCGACGTCGCGTCCATGGGCGCTCCCGACGACCCCATGTCGTTCAGCTTGGCCCGCCGACGGTGCGCACGGGCGAGGTCGGGAATGTTCGCACGGCGCGATTGGCGTGGTGTCATGGCGGGTAGCCGGTGTTACCGCCGGGTATCGGAGGTGCTGGTGGTGCGGGACGACCCTGGGGAGGTGGCGATGCCGGAGCGGTTCGAGGTCGGTATGCCGGACGGCGTACGGCTCAACGTCGAGGCGACGGGTCCGACGGACGCCCAGGTCACCGCCATCCTGCTACACGGCTGGACGCTGGATCGGCGCGCCTGGCACCGGCAGGTCGACGCGCTCACCGCGGCGCCGTTCGGCGGGTCGGTGCGGGTCGTCGCCTACGACGCGCGTGGGCACGGCCGGTCCAGCTGCATGGCGCTGCCCACGGCCACCCTGGCCCAGCTGGGCGACGATCTGGCGGCGGTGCTCGACGCCGTCGCGCCGACCGGGCCGGTGGTGCTGGTCGGGCACTCGATGGGCGGCATGACGATCATGGAGTACGCCCACCGCCACCCCACGCATTTCGCCGCCCGTACCGCCGGACTGGTCTTCGTGTCGACCACCGCCGAGGGGCACACGCACACCGTCTACGGGCTCTCGCCGCGGATCGCCCGGTTGATCCGGCTGGCGGAGACGACCGGGGCGGGCGTGCTGGCCCGGTGCGGCTCGTGGCGGGCTCCCCGCGCACTGCTGACCGCGCTGCGACCCAGCATCCGGTGGATGCTCTTCGGTGACCGTTGCGAGCCGGCCGACATCCGATTGGTGACGTCTGCGGTGGCTCGTGCCTCGTTGCGCTCGATCGGCGGGTTCCGCGCCTCCATCGGCACCCAGCACCGACTGGACACCCTGGCCGCGTTGGCCCACCTGCCGGCCGCCGCCCTGGTCGGCGACCGGGACCGGCTGACTCCGCCACCGTGCGCCGAGTCGATCGCGGCGGTGCTGCCGGCCACCGAGCTGACCGTCTGCCCAGGTGCCGGACACATGCTGATGATGGAGCGCCCGGACGAGGTCAACGCCGCGCTCACCGGCGTGGTGCGACGGGTGCTCGCCGAATCACCGCCGGCCCACCCGCCCGCCACCGCCGCCGCCACCACCGCCACCGCCGCCGCCGCCGCCGCGACGAGTGTCTGAGCACGTTCCCGCACCTCGGGCGCGGCGGGTCGGACCCGGGGCCGTACCCTTCTGCGGTTGGCCCGCGCGGTTCCCGCCGCCTGCCGGCGACCCTTGAAGGAGCGTGCGTTGACCGACCAGACCGGCCTGGAGCAGGAGATCGCCGTCGAGCAACGACACCTCGACCGGGTGTACGCCCGACTGGCCGAACTGCGGCGGTCGGCCGTCCGCGCCGAGCGCGACGGCTACCGGATGGCCCGGGTGGGTACGTTCGGTGCGCTGGTCGAGCGCGACGCGATGGTCTTCCACGCGGCGCAACGACGGCACACGCTGGACGCCGAGCATGAGGGGCTGGTCTTCGGCCGGCTGGATCTGCGCGACCGTCAGGTGCTGCACGTCGGACGACTCGGGATCCGCGACGAGGACGCCAGCACGCTGGTCGTCGACTGGCGCGCGCCGGCCGCCGCCGCCTTCTACCAGGCCACCCCGGCGCAGCCGCTGGACGTGGTGCGGCGCCGCACGATCCAGTCCCGCGCCGAGCGGGTCACCCGGATCGAGGACGACCTGCTGGACCCGACCGCCGCCCCGGAGGGGATGACGGTCGTCGGCGACGGCGCGTTGCTGGCCACCCTGTCCAAGGCCACCGGCCGGGGCATGCGGGACATCGTGGCGACCATCCAGCGGGAGCAGGACGAGGCGATCCGCTCGCCCGGCTCCGGGGTGACGATCGTCGCGGGCGGCCCCGGCACCGGCAAGACCGCGGTCGCCCTGCACCGGGCCGCGTTCCTGCTCTACTCCGACCGCAGCCGCTACGCCGGCGGCGGCATCCTGGTGGTCGGCCCGTCAGCGGTATTCGTCGAGTACATCGGCTCCGTGCTGCCGTCGCTCGGCGAGGACACCGCGACCCTGCATTCGCTGGGCACGCTCTTCCCGGGGATGACCGCCACCCGCACCGACCCGCCCGAGGTGGCGGCGGTGAAGGGCTCGCTGCGGATGCGCCGGGTGCTGGAGCGGGCGGCCCGCGACGCGGTGCCGGGTGGCCCGGGTGAGCTGCGGCTGCTCTACCGGGGCACGCTGCTGCGGCTGGACCGGGCCGCGTTGGACCGGATCCGCGACCGAGCGCTGCAACGGGGCGCGCGGCGCAACGAGGTCCGCCGGGCCGGTTTCGACGGGGTGTTCGCCGCGCTCTGGGCGCAGGCCCGTGAGGTGGGCATCGGTCGACTGCCGGAGCAACCGGCCTTCGAGGCGGAGATCGCCGAGCGGTCGGAGTTTCGGGAGTTTCTCAAGGCGTGGTGGCCCCGGCTGCATCCCCGGCACGTGCTCGGCTGGCTGGCCCAGCCGGACCGGCTGCGCCGCTACGCCGGGGGAATCCTCTCCTCGGCGGAGATCCGGCTGCTCAACGCCGCGTACCGGAACCTGGACTCGGCCGGGCTGACCATCGCCGACGTGGCCCTGCTGGACGAGCTGGACGCGCTGCTGGGTAAGCCCGTGCAGCCGGCCCGCGCGCGGCGCGACCCGTTCCAGCTCGCGGGCGGCGTCCGCGAGCTGAGCACCCTCGGCGACCGCCAGCGGGCGGCCCGCGCGGCGGCCCGGGAACGCCCGGAGGACTACCGGGAGTACGCGCACGTGGTGGTGGACGAGGCGCAGGACGTTTCGCCCATGCAGTGGCGGATGATCGGTCGGCGCGGTCGGCTGGCCTCCTGGACCGTGGTCGGCGATCCCGCACAGACCGCGTGGACCGGGGATCCGGAGGAGCTGACCCGAGCCCGCGACCATGCGCTGGGCCGGCGCAAGCGACACGATTTCACGCTCACCACCAACTACCGCAACTCGGCGGAGATCTTCGCGGTGGCCGCGGCGGAGATCCGCCGGCTCTACCCTGACCTGCCGCTGCCGACCGCGGTCCGTTCCACCGGGGTCGAGCCGGTCGAGCTGGTGGTGCCCGCGACGGGGTTGGAGACCGCGACCGTGGAGGCGGCCGCCGGCCTGCTGGCCGAGGTGGAGGGCACGGTCGGGGTGATCACGCCGGTTCCGCGCCGCGACGAGGTCGCCGGTTGGCTCGGCGCGCTCGGCGCGCCGAGGTTGCAGGTGGTGACCAGCCTGGAGGCCAAGGGCATGGAGTACGACGGGGTGGTGCTGGTCGCCCCGAGCGAGATCCGGGCGGATCCGGGCGCCGGGGTACGCACCCTGTACGTGGCGCTCTCCCGGGCCACCCAGCGCCTCACCACGATCGACCCGACCGGCTGATGCGTGCGGGCCGCCGCCGTCGGGAGGCGCAGCCCGTACACTTGCACACATAGCGATGTGAGCATACATTTGATCGGGTCCCGACCGGCGGCGGAAGGTGATTCACGTGGGCGCAGGTCATGACCACCACCATGGGTCCGTCGCCAATGCCGCACAGCAACACCGGGGTCGACTCTGGGCGGCGTTCGGATTGCTCGCCACCCTCATGGTGGTCGAGGCGGTGGTCGCCCTGCACACCGGCTCGCTCGCCCTGCTCTCCGACGCCGGGCACATGTTCACCGACGTGCTCGGCATCGGGATGGCGCTCGCCGCGATCACGGCGACCCGGCGGGCCAGCGGCGACCCGCAGCGCACCTTCGGGCTCTACCGGCTCGAGGTGCTCGCCGCGCTGGCCAACGCCGTCCTGCTCTCCGGCGTCGCGATCTACGTGGTGATCGAGGCGATCCGCCGTTTCGGCGACCCGCACCAGGTCATCGCCGGCCCGATGCTCGTGGTGGCCGTCCTCGGCCTGCTCGCGAACATCGCCGCCTTCGCCCTGCTGCGCGCCGGGGCCCGGGAGAGCATCAACCTCCAGGGCGCCTACCTGGAGGTGCTCGGCGACCTGCTCGGCTCGCTCGGCGTCATCGGCGCGGCGCTGCTCATCGCCGTCACCGACTGGTGGTGGGCCGATCCTCTGGTCGCGGTCGCCATCGGCGTGTTCATCCTGCCGCGCACCTGGCGGCTGGCCCGCGCCGCCATCCGCATCCTGGTGCAGGCCGCCCCGGAGCACCTCCAGGTGACCGCCGTACACGACCGCCTGGCTGCGGTTCCCGGTGTCGTCGAGGTGCACGACCTGCACGTCTGGACGCTCACCTCAGGCATGGAGGTGGCCTCCGCCCACCTGACCATGGCACCCGGCGCGGAGGTCGGCGCGGTGCTCACCGCGGCGCGTACGGCTCTACACGACGACTTCCGCATCGAGCACGCGACGTTGCAGATCGAGCCCGGCGCCGGCACCGGGGCATGCGGCTCTATCGAGTGGTGACGGAACTTCCTCAGCTCCCATCGCCATTTTCGGTGATGACGCACGCACCGTCCGTCACATTCGCTGCAGCCGCCCCAGTGGCACCGGTAAGCTCGGTCCCGGCCACCACCAGGCGGCGCCCTCCCGGCGCCGGTGGCGGTCGCCGCCTAATCGCTCGATTGGGCGAACCGGGGAACCACGTTCCTGGGGTGCATCCGCGTCAGCGGTAGGGATCTTCCGTCCCGAACCCGTCAGCTAACCCGGTCGGCGGCTGACGGAAGGACATGCGCAGTGGCACCAGCACGACCCCCCGCCGCCAGACTGGCGGCCCTGATCGTCGCGATGTTCACCCTCAGCGTCGCGCTCCCGGCCGGCACCGCCTCGGCCGCTCCCCCGACCGGCCTGCGGGCCGCCGCACCCGACTCCGACGAAGAGGGCGGCACCCCGGCGTTGCGCGCCCAACTCGAGGCGGCCAGCAAGGGCTACCTGGACGCGAAGCGCGCCCTGGATACCTCCGTGCAACGGCAGCAGCAGCTCACCACCCGGCTCAAGGCCATCGAGGTCGAGCTCGATCAGCGCAACGGCAAGGTCGGCGAGATCGCCGAAGTGGCGTACCGCACCGGTCGACTCGGCACGATGTCGGCGCTGCTCAACAGCAACACTCCGGAAGGCTTCATGGACCGGGCAGCCGCGCTGGACGCGGTCGCCGCCAACGAGGACCGGGTGCTGCGCGACCTGTTGAGCAGCAAGGACCAGGCCAACCGCACCCGGGCCGCCCTGGACGGCGAGATCAACGAACAGCGCAAGCAGGTCGCGGTGATGGCCAAGCGCAAGGAGCAGGCCGAACGGGCCCTGACCGTGGCCACCGCACCCAAGCCGCAGACCACCACCGACAGCGGCTCCAACCGGGGCACCTCCGCCGCCAACGCGACGGCCGCGCCGCGCAACTCCGACGGCTCCTGGCCGTCCGAGTCGTGCAGCGTCAACGACCCCACGCCGGCCAACGGCTGCATCACCCCGCGTACCCTGCACGCGCTCAACCAGGCCAAGGTCGCCGGCTTCACCCGGTACGTCTCCTGCCACCGCCCCGGCGGCTCCGGTGAACACCCGAAGGGCCGGGCCTGCGACTTCGCGGCGCAGAAGAACGGCTTCGGCGGGGTCGCCACCGGCGGCGACAAGACCTACGGCAACAACCTGGCGGCGTACTTCATCCGCAACGCGGACCGGCTCGCCGTGCTCTACGTGATCTGGTTCAAACAGATCTGGCTGCCCAGCAGTGGCTGGAAGTCGTACAGCGGGGCCAACGGCACCCCGTCCACCGACCACACGAACCACGTGCACCTGTCGGTCTACTAGAGCCACCAGCACTGGTGTCGGGGTATCCGCGCGACGGGATACCCCGACAGCAGTGACGTCGTCTCGATCATGAACGCGCGACCCGGCTACGTCGCCGGGCGTACCCCGGATGTCGTCGGCCGTCGGACGACCCGGCCGAGGTCGCCGGGCAGCATCGCGGTATGCCTCGGATCCGACCCACCGCCCGCAAAGCGCTGCTCACCCTGCACCTGGTCACCTCGCTGGGCTGGCTCGGCACCGACCTGGTGCTGCTCACCCTCGGCATCGCCGTGCAGCGCGGGGCCGACCCGGCAACGGTCTATCCGGTCACGGCGCTGGTCGGTACGGTGCTGTTCGCGCCGCTGAGCGTCCTGGTCTGGCTGATCGGTGTGGCCAGTTCGCTGCTCACCCCGTGGGGCCTGCTGCGCCACCGCTGGGTGCTGGTCAAGCTCGTGCTCACCACGGTGATGGTCGGGCTGGTGCTGTTCCTGCTCGCCCCGAACCTGCGCCACGCCGCGGCGATGGGTGCCGCCCTGCCCACTCGGGACCGCGCCGACCTGGTGATCGCGCCGGCCGTGTCGACCAGCCTGATGATCATCGCGACGGTGCTGTCCACGTACAAGCCGTGGGGCCGACGGCGCGCTGCCCAACCCACCCGCCCAAGCCGCAGCGGCGCGAACTCCGCGACAGTTGCCTAACCCACCCCGCGATCTTGCCCCGCCCCGCCCCGCCCCGCCCCCCACTGCTCCGCGATCTTGCACTTACTGTCCCGACAAAAAGGGGCATCCCACTGATATAGGCAACCGAAACCGCAAGATCGGCGCGGTGGGCGCGGGGGCGCGGGGGCGCGGGGGTGGGGGTGGGGGTGGGGTGGGTCAGGGTGGGGGGTTGCCGGCTCGGTCGAGGGCCGCGCCCAGCCGGGTTGCCAACGCGAGGTGGGCGGCCTGGGCCTGGCGGAACGCGTACCGGAACAGCGGGGTCGGCGCGGTCAGGGTGATCTCGACGTCGACGCGAACCAGGCCGTCCGGATCGGCGCGCAGTCGGGTGTGGTTGCGCACCGTGGTGGCTGGCCACTGGCGAGCCACCATGACGATCTCGTCGGCCTCGCTGATCAGCACGTCCGCGTGGTACGTGGTCCGGAAGCGCAGCGGGCCGGCGGCCAGCCGATCGTTGATCGTGTAGCTGGCCCGCGCGCCGGGCCGGGGCGGCACCCGACGAACCCGGACGATCAGCGGATGCAGCTCGCCCTGCCGGGTCAGGTCGCTGAGCAGCGCTGCCGCCGTGGCCGGTGCGCACCGGGCCTGGACGGTGTAGCTGAAGGTATCGCTGCTGAGCACACCGTCTCCCGCCGTCGTTGGTCGCACGATCGTCCCGTACCGATGTCTGGCTGGCAACGCCCGACGGCCCTCAGCATCGCGACGGACCGGGCCGATGAGACGCCCTGCCGCCTCCCATCCGATTAGAATCGATTAGCACCGATTCACCCGACGGTGCCGGAGGGGTGGACCGCATGAACGGCGACGACCGATGAGTGGGCACGTGATGGTTTTCGCGCCCACTCCACAGCTGACAGTGACCGTCGACCAGCCGAACGACCACCCCGAGCTGCACCTGCACCCTGGCGGGCAGGGCGTCTGGCAGGCCCGGATGGTGCTGTCCCTGGGTGTCGACGTGGTGCTCTGCGCCGCCCTCGGTGGTGAGATCGGCCAGGTGTTGGAGCCACTGCTGGTCGGCGAGGGGGTGGACCTCAAGGTGGTGGTCCGCGATTCGGGCAGCGGCGGGTACGTGCACGATCGCCGGGAGGGCTCCCGGCAGGAGATCGTCGACGTTCCTGGGCAGCCGCTGAGCCGGCACGAGATCGACGAGCTGTACAACCTGGCCCTCGGCGAGGGCCTGCGGGCCTCGGTGAGCATCCTCAGTGGGCCGAACGAACCGTGGCTCGTCCCGGCCGACCTCTACCGGCGCTTCGCCGCCGACCTCGGCGCCAACGGCGGCCGGGTGGTGGTCGACCTCTCCGGCGACCATCTCGGTTCGGTGCTGGAGAGCGGGGTGTTCTTCCTCAAGGTGAGCCACGAGGAGTTGATCCGCGACGGCCGCGCCCGCAGCGACGACAGCCTGGAGCTGACCCGGGCCATGTACGAGCTGCACGACGGCGGCGCCGAGACGGTGGTGGTGAGCCGCGCCGACCAGCCGGCGCTGGCGCTCATCGACGGCGAGTTGTTCGAGGTCGAGATGCCTCGGCTGGAGGCTGCCGACCCGCGCGGCGCGGGCGACTCGATGACCGCCGGGGTGGCCGCCGTCGTGGCCAGGGGCGGGGACATCCGAACCGCCATCCGAACCGGCGCCGCCGCTGGCGCGCTGAACGTGACCCGGCACGGCCTCGGCACCGGGCGGCTGGACTCGATCACCGGCCTGGTGGACCGGGTCCGGCTGGTGCCGGCGGACAGCCGACAACAGGAGCGCACCACCCCGGACGAGTTGGCCGACCGGGTGGTCGAACGATGACCCTGCGGGTGCTGATCACCAACGACGACGGGATCGCCGCGCCGGGCATCCAGGCACTGGCCTGGGCGGCCGCGCAGCGCGGCCTGGACGTGGTGGTCGCCGCGCCGATGGAGGAGGCCAGCGGCACCAGCGCCGCGATGAGCGCCATGGAACGCGACGGGCGGGTCGTCGTGAACGACCATCCGCTACCGGACCTGGCGGGCGTGCCGGCGTACGGGGTCGCCGGTTCCCCCGGCTTCATCACCCTGATCGCCCTGCACGGGGCGTTCGGCCCACCGCCGTCGGTGGTGCTCTCCGGTGTCAACCGGGGCGCCAACGCCGGCCGGGCGGTGCTGCACTCCGGGACGGTGGGCGCCGCGTTCACCGCCGCCACGAACGGCTGCCGGGCGATGGCGGTCTCCCTCGACGTGCTCTCGGCCGGCGAGGCGACGGCCGCGAGCGGTGGCGCCGCGGTGGACGCCTCCGTCCGGGTACGCGACGCCGAACGGCACTGGGGCACCGCCGCGCGGGTCGCCCTGGACCTGCTCCCCCGGTTGACCTCCGCCCCGATGGAGAGCGTGCTCAACGTGAACGCCCCGGACCTGCCACAGGGGCAACTGCGCGGGGTGCGTCGGGGCACCCTGGCCAGCTTCGGTCAGGTGCAGATGACGGTGGCCGAATCCGGCCACGGCTTCGTCCGCACGTCTCTGGAGGAGCCGGGGCAGGCCGCGCAGCCCGGCACGGACGTGGCGTTGCTCGCCGCCGGGTACGCGTCGGTGACGGCCATCCGAGCGGTCACCGAGGCGACCGACGTCGACCTGACCGGCCTGGACGAACAGCCCTGACCGGGGATGCCCGACGCTCAGGCGCCGGGCAGCACCTCGGGGGTGGCGGCGCCGGCGAAGTAGGGCTCCGGGGCACCGAACAGGCCGAGCAGGCCGGTCACCCAGAGCTGCCGGTGCACGAACCGGCTCGGCTCGGTGACCACCAGCTTGACGTCGCTGACCTCGGCCGTCTGGAAGCCGGCAACCATGGCGCTGATGCCGACCGAGTCGATGAAGGTGACCAGCCTCATGTTGAGTTCGATGCGCAGGGGGCGGCCCTTGGCCAGCACCTCCGCGATCGCTTCGCGCACCTCGTACGCTGTGTCGACGTCGATCTCGCCCCGTGGGGCGATCTCCACGACACCACCGGACAGAACCGACTTCACGATCGACAGGCTCACGCGAGCACCTCCACCCGCCCGTCCCCCGGGCGCCTCATCAGTACGCGGGCCGCGACCGAGAGTATTCCTCCGACGGCCTCGGTCGCCACCCCTCGGGATGAGCAATTCGCGGATCCCGCCCCACAAAGCCGCCCATATCCGTACTTTTCAGTATCTGATTACTCAAGACTTTTTGTTATTTGACCATCGGCGATCGGTCGTCACCGACGCGCCGCCGAACCAGGGTAGCGGTCCGAACCCGGCACACCCGACAACCGGCCATGAGGTACGCCCGCCCCGCGTGCCACCGGCGTGTCGCCCGCAGCCGTACGACCCGATCCGCGCCAACGGTTGCCGACGCGCCCTAGCATCGGCCGGGACACCTACCGCGACGGAGAGGATCTTCGATGATCAAGCGACTTGCCGGGCTGGCCGGCGTCGGCGTTCTGCTCGCCCTCGTCCTGGCCTGCGGTTTCGGTGGCGGAGACGACGATGACGACGATGACGACGACTTCGCCCGAGGCGTCGCCGTGTCGGCGGTGCGCTGAGTCGGTGGCGCGCTGAGTCATGGGGCTCTGACGCGTCGGTGCTCCGCGTCGGTCGGGTTTGCGCCCGGCCGACGCGGGGCACTGCGGGATAGGCGAAACCGTGACGCGCTGGAAAGACGCCGAAGTCCGAAGTGGCCGGCGGCTTCGGCACCTGAGGAGGTAACCACGATGTTCGGAACCAACCTGCTGGACCGCCGCAGCAAGCCGGAGCGGATCGCGGACCAGGCCTGGGAACACCTGCTCTCGGCGGTCAGCTACGCCGGAGACAGTGTGCGGGACACTGCCCGCTCGGCCCGTCGCAACAGCAGCGACCTCGCCGACGAGGCGGGTGACCTGGTGGGATCCGCCGCCGAGGAGGCGCGACGTCGCGCCTCGCTGGCCTTCGACGCGCTCGCCGGCCGCCAGCCGGCTTTGCCCTGGACGCTCCTGATCGGCGCCGCGCTCGTCGGCGCGGCGGTCGGCTGGGCCGTCGGTTCCGCCGCGCGGGCCGCCGGCAGCCGGGACGACCGCGCCGTCGACGACGTGGAGTTCGTCGACGTCGACCGCCCCAGCTCCCCCGCCGTCTAAACCGACAGCACCACAGGCCCCGCTCGACCCAGTCGAGCGGGGCCTAACCATGCACACCCACCAGTCCCACCCAAGCCAACCCACCCCCGCCAGCCCGCCCCGCCAACCCACCCCCGCCAGCCCGCCCCGCCGGCCCGCCCACGCCCGCCCGCCCGCCCGCCCGCCCCCGCCGATCATGCAGTTGTGGTGGTGGACGAATGTGGCAGGAAAGAGCATTTCTCCCACCACAACTCCATGATCGACGTGGGGGTTGGTGGGTGGGGCGTGGCGTGGGGTGGGCGGGGCGTGGGGGTAGGCGGGGGCGGGGTGGGGTGGGTGGGGTGGGGTTGGGACGGGTGGGTGGGGTGGGGGTTGGGACGGTGGGTGGGCCGGTCCGCCGGGTGCCGGACCCCTCAGGCCGCCCGGCGGACCGGTGTTTCGGTGGTGATCCGGGGTCCCGCCCGGATCACCGGCTTTGCAGCGCACGCAGGTGATGGCGGCCAGGCCGGAGGGGCCGCCAGCGCGGTGCTCGGAAGTTGTCGGTCGATCGCCAGGCCGAAGTGGACGTCGACGCCGGTGGAGGACGCCGGGCTGAGTATCCGCGTCTGCGGTTCCTCTCGGGATGGAGCCCCGGGGGACGAGGTCGATCGCCTGGTGCCGCCGTGGCCCGGGGGACGAGCACGACGACGGGAACGCGCGGAGCTGCCCTGGCTCCCACCACCCGACGCGACGGCTCCCGCAATCGAGGAACGCGATTACCGTAACCGAAACCCGCTCGCTTTGGAAGCGCTCCCATCATTGATATCGGTTGGCGGTCCTCCCCGGAGCCGCCCAGCTCCGGCCACGGCGTCACCCGGTCCGGGCGAGGACGGCTCACCCTGTGCGGCGGCAGGATCGCAGCACGGCGGACCTCCGGCCGCAGCCGCCACTCGGTCCGCCATCGGAACAGCGGAGGAGGGACAGATGGCCATCGCGGAGATCAATCGCACCGACCAGGACATCCAGTCCGCCGTCCTCGACGAGCTGACCTGGGAACCGCGGGTGCAGCCGCACGAGATCGGCGTGACCGTCGCCGAGGGCGTCGTCACCCTGACCGGCCGCGTGGACAGTTACGCCAAGAAGTGGGCCGCCGAACGGGCCACCCATCGGGTCGCCTCGGTCCGGGCGGTCGCCAACGACGTGGCCGTCCAGCTCACCAGCGGCACCGAGCGCGCCGACACCGACCTGGCCGCGGCGGCCAGCCACGGGTTGGAGTGGGACGCGTTCGTGCCCATCGAGAAACTTGAGGTCACCGTCTCGGCCGGCTGGGTGACCCTGCACGGCGATGTCGAGTGGGAGTACCAGCGCCGAGCCGCCGAGCGCGCGGTCGCCCGGCTGACCGGCGTACGCGGGGTGAGCAACGGCATCACCGTCCGGCCGGCCTCCGCGCCGGACGGTCGCAACCTGGCCGATCGGATCGTCGACGCCCTCGCCCGGGCCGGAGCGACCGAGGCCGAACGGGTCAGCGTCCGGGTGCACGGTGACACCGCGATACTCGCCGGGTTGGTGCACTCGATGCCCGAGCGGGCCGAGGTGGAGCAGGTGGCCTGGTCCGCGCCGGGCATCCGGGAGGTGCAGAACCACATCGCGGTCGCCCCGGTGCTGCGCTGACGGAGCGCTGCGCTGCGCTGAGCCGGGGGGTGAACGAGCGCGGAACCACCCGGGGTGGGTGAGGTCGCCTCACCCACCCCGGGAACAGGCTGGTGGCATGAGTGATCCGAACGGGCTGATCCCACCAGGGCGCACAGCGCCCGGTTTCACCCTGCCGGCCACCCCGGACGGGGCGTCGGTTGGGCCTGAGCAGTTCCGTGGCCGGCCGGTCGTGCTCGCCTTCTACCCCGCCGACTGGAGCCCGGTCTGCGGTGACCAGATGTCGCTCTACCAGTCCGCGGCACCCGTCTTCGCCCAGTACCAGGCGGTGGTGCTCGGCATCTCGGTGGACAGCATCTGGTCACACCGGGCGTTCGCCGAGAGGCGGGGCATCGAGTTCCCCCTGCTGGCCGACTTCGAGCCCAAGGGCGAGGTGGCACGCCGCTACGGCGCGTACCTGCCCCAGGGTGAGGCGGCCCGCGCGCTGGTGGTGCTAGACCCGGCAGGAACGGTGACCTGGAGCTATCTGTCGCCGCCCGACGTCAACCCCGGTGCCGACGGCATCTTCGACGCGCTCGACCAACTCGCCGCCGATCGGAAGGTGATGGCCGGATGAGTACGCCACTGCAGGTCACCGCCCGACTCCGGGACCCGGTGACCACCGAGGACCACATCCGGGGGCCGGCCGACGCGGCGGTGACCATCGTCGAGTACGGCGACTTCCAGTGCCAGTTCTGCGGTGCCGCGTACCCGAACCTGCACGAGTTGCTGCGGCAGCGGGCCGACATCGTACGGCTGGTCTACCGCTACTTCCCGATCGCCAACGTGCACCCGTACGCCGAGCGGGCCGCCGAGACGGCTGAGGCCGCCGGTGTTCGGGGCCGGTTCTGGGAGATGCACGACTGGCTCTACGAGCATCAGGACCAGCTCGACCCGGTGCACCTCTCGCTCGGTGTCGAGCAGGTCGGTTTGCCGCCGGACGAGTTGAACGCCGAGGTGGAGAGTCGTGCGCACGCGGATCGGGTGCGGCGGGACTTCGTGGGCGGCATCCGCAGCGGGGTGAACGGCACCCCCACCCTGTTCGTCAACGGTGTCCGGCACGAGGGCGGGTACGACCTGCCCGATCTGTTGGCGGCCGCGGACGCCGCCGCCAACGCCTGACCACGTTCAGATCAGCCGCAACTCGCGCGCCCGCCGGACTGCCTCGCGCCGGCGGGTCGCGTCGAGCTTGCGGTAGATGTTGCGGACGTGGGTCTTCACCGTGTTGACCGAGAGGGACAGCTCGCTGGCGATCTCCACGTTGGACAGGATGCTCTGCAGGTAGCGCAGGATGGTCAACTCCCGCTCGGTGAGCGGTTCGTTGAGCGTGCCCGTCGGCCCGGCGGCCGGCCCGGCGCTGCTCTCCCCCGCGCCCCGCACCAGGTCACTGACCAGCGCGAAGTGCGCGGTGCCGGCGTCCAGGTGGGCGGCCAGCAGGTCGCGCACGGGCGGTTCGGCACGAGTGAAGACCCGCCGGCAGCCCTGCGGGCCGGCCAGGTCCAACGTCTGCTCCAGGATCCGGCCGGCCCGACGCCCGTCTCCGGCGCGCTCGGCCAGCACCGCGTCCAGCAGGCCCGCGTTCAGGCGTACCGGTAGCGGCCAGGCCGTGGCCGCGGGCGCCTGCCAGTCCGGCAGGGTGCGCCCGGCGGCGGCAGCGTCGCCGGCCCGCAGCTGCACCTTCGCCAGCGTCACCGCGAGCACCGGGTCGGTGTCCCCGTCGGCGGCGTCGGTCAGCAGATCGCGGGCTGCGTCCAGGTCGCCCCGCTCGGCACGCAGTTCGGCTTCGGCGGCCCGCAGCAGGCCGGTCAACTCGGCTGTGGACGGCCGGTCGGCCAGCGCCTCCCGGGCCCGGACGAGCAGCCGTTGCCCGGCGGCCGGGTCGCCGGAGTCGCGGTGCAGCTGGGCTCGGCACAGCGCGGCCACCGCCACCGCCACCGGTTCGCCGGCGGCGGCCAGCCCGTCGTCGCTCGCCGCCGCGTCGCCGACCCAACCGCCGGCGACGTCGAACGCCGGGAGGGCCAGGGCGAGGTTCGCGGCGGCCTCCTCGGCCTGGTCACGCTGCAGCGCCACCACGGCGAGAGCCAGGTACGCGTAGCCGCAGTCGAGTCGACACGACCAGCCCCGACAGGGTGGCATGCCGAGCGCGTCGCGGGCCGCCTGCTCGGCCGCTCGTAGCTCACCGCGCACGGCGAGCAGTAGCGCCGCTCGGCTGGCGCCGACCAACTCGGTACGCGGTCGTCCGGCCTCCCGAGCCGCCGCCCGGGCCCGGACGAACCGGGCGGTGGGCAGTGCGCCGTCGGCCAACTCGACCAGCCCCAGAGCGGTGCCCGTGAACGCCCGCAGGTCCAGGTCGTCGGCCGCACCACCGCCAGCCGCCGTCGGCGCGGAACTGGTCGCCCCGGTCGGGACCCGGGTCGGCGTGGCCCCCGACGGACGGGTCCGCAGCAGTCGCGCGGCGGCGGCCCGGGCCTCCGCGCGGTCGTCGGCGAGCCGGGCCACGGTCAACTCCAGCGCGGTGACCAGCCGCAGGAACCGGTCCCGGCGCGGCACCGGCAGGCCCGCGGCGTGCTCGGCGGCGGCCCGCAGGTGACCGGTGGCCGCCGGCAGATCACCGAGGTACGCGCGCTCGGCGGCGCAGGCCAACGCCACCTCCGGGTCGGCGCGGATCACCTCCGCTGGCGGCGGCGCGGGTGCCGGGGCGGGCACCGAGTCCCGGTCGTAGCGGGTCAGCTCCGGCCAGTGCGCGACGAACAGGTCACCGGCCAGGTCCCAGCGGCCGGCGGCCAGGGCGTGCCGCAGGGCGTCGGCGGGCCGACCGGCGCCCGCGTACCACTGCGCGGCCCGGACATGCAGGCCGCGCAGGTCGTCGGCGGGCAACCGGGCCAGGTCGGCGCGGAGCAGGTCGGCGAGCAGCGATTCGCACCGGTACCAGGGCGGCCGCGTGTCCTCCCGGTGCAGCAGACCACCGGTTCCGGCCAGGTCGGCCAGCGCCTGACCGGCGTCGGCGCGGCCGGTCAGCGCCTCGGCCAGGTCGGCGCACACGCTGTCGACGACGGCGGTACGGCGCAGCAGGTCCTGCTGGGCCGGGTCGAGCGTCGAGAGCACCTCCTCGTGCAGGTAGCCGGCGATCTCCGGTTGATCGCCCCCGAACTGCGCCACCCAGCGCTCCGGGTCGGGCTGTCCGCGTACCGCCAGGGCCGCGATGCGCAGCGCGGCCGGCCAGCCGCCGGAGCGCTCGCGCAGCCGGTGCACGGCGGTCGCCGGCAGCGCGGCGCCGTGCGCGGTGAGCAGGTCCGCCACCTCGTCGTCGGTGAACGCCAACTCGTCCGGCCCGATCTCGGTCAGCTCGCCGGCGAGGCGGAGCCGGTGCAGTGGCAGGTGCAACCCGGCCCGCGCGCCGATCACCAGGCGGAGCCGTTGCCCGGCGTGCCGCAGCAGGAACTCCAGACCGGTCAGCGCCGCCGGGTCGGCGACCCGGTGCAGGTCGTCCAGGATCAGCAGCACCGGCTGGTCCGCGGCGGCCAGCGTGGCGGCCAGCGCCTCCAGCTGATCGGGGCGCGGCGGCCGGTCCGGCACCGGGCCGTCCGCCGCCGAGCCGGTCGCCGACCGCAACGCCGCCGCGAGGTACGCCCAGAGCCGGTCGCCGTCGTCACCGGCCTCCACCGACATCCAGGCCGAGACCGGGCCAGCAGCGGATGGAACGGACAGGTCGCCGGAGTCCGGCACGATCGTGCCCGGCTCGGCCTCGGGCGGTGCGCCACCCAGCCGCACCCAGGAGGCGAGCAGGGTGGTCTTGCCCCAGCCGGCGGGCGCGGCGACCAGGGTGACCGGCCCGGCACTGCCCTCGTCCAGCCGGCGCAGCAGGCGGGGCCGGGCCACCACCGGCTCCGGCGGCACGGCCGGGGTCAGTCGGGACGCCAACAGCGGTGGTCCCGGCGCCGGTTCGACCCGTACGCGATTCTGTTCCGGCACCCAGCCCCACCCCCCACCGCACGTTCCGCCCCCGGTCGGCGAGCGGTTACCCCGCGCGGGCCGGTTCACCCCTTCCGGGCGAGCGGGCTTCACCCGGACGCGACCGACGATCGGGGGACGTGAACCGGGAGGACGGGTGGTACCGATGGGACGGCTGGCGCGGGCGGGACCCGCCCTCGGCGGCACGGCGCTGACCGGAGCGGCGCGGTTGCTGCGCGTACCCCGGTGGCTGGGTTGGCCGGGCGATGCCGCCGCGCGCGGCCGGCGGGGCGCGGACGCCGACCCCGCCGCGCCGGCCCGGTGGGAGGTGGTGACCGTCGACCGGCCTCCGGAGCAGGTGCTTCCCGACGGCCGCTGGCCCGAGCCGCTGCGCCGGCTGGACGGCGCGGTCGAGGTGCGGGTGCGCCCGGCGCCCGGCGACCGGGGCACCGAGCTGGCCGCCCGGCCGCTGGTCGGCGTCACCCCGCCCACCGGTCTGGCCGCGCACCTGGTCGGCGACGACCCGGGCCTCCTGGTCCGCCGGACGCTGCGCCAGGTCAAGCAGCGGGTGGAGGCCGGTGAGGTGCTCCGCGCGGACCGCTCGGCGCTGGATCGTCCCGAGGTCCACGGGTGAGGGCGTTGTGCTGGGTGGCCGCCGGCGAGTTGGCGGTACGTGAGGTGCCCGACCCGGAGCTGCGCAACGAGCGTGACGTCATCGTCCGGGTCCGGCGCAGCGTCACCTGCGGCGGTGACCTGCCGTTGCTGGCCGGCCGGCACCCGCTGCTGCGCGCCGGCGACGTGCTCGGCGCGGAGTTCCTGGGCGAGGTGGTCGAGGTCGGTCCCGGGGTCCGCCGCCACCGCGCCGGCGACCGGGTGGTCGTCGGCGCGAGCGTCGCGTGCGGTGGCTGCTGGTACTGCCGCCAGGGCCTGCACTCCTGCTGCGACAACGCCCATGCCGACCCGGCCAGCGCCGACCCCGACTGGGCCGGCTCGGACGGCGGCTGCTTCGGCCGGCCCCGGGCGGCGGGCGGCTTCGCCGGTGGCCACGCCGAGTACGTGCGGGTGCCGTACGCCGACGTGGGCGCGTTCGGAGTGCCGGACGCGGTCGACGACGACCGGGCGGTGTTCGCCGCGGACGCCGCGCCGACCGGCTGGTTGGCCGCCGAGTTGGGTGCGGTGCGCCCGGGTGACGTGGTGGCGATCTGGGGCGCCGGAGCGGTGGGCCAGTTGACCGCGCGGGCTGCGGTACTGCGTGGTGCCGCCCGGGTGCTGGTCGTGGACCGGCACGAGGAGCGGTTGCGGATGGCCGAGCGGCACGTTGGCGCCGAGTCGTTGGATTACCGCCGTACCGACGTCGCGGCGGAGCTGCGCGACCGCAGCGGTGGGCGCGGGCCGGACGTGTGCGTGGTGGCGGTCGGCCCGCCGCCGGCCCGGTCGATCGTGGACCGGTTCGGTGGCCAGCAGGCCGACCGACCGGACGCGTTGCGGGAGGCCGTGCACGCGTGTCGCAAGAGCGGCGTGGTGGTGGTGCTCGGCGGGACGCAGGGGTTCGTCGACGCGTTCCCGTTGGGCGCGCTGACCGAGCGGCGGCTCACGCTGCGTGGCGCCCGTCGACCGGATCTGCGGGACGTGCCGATGCTGCTGGACCGGATGGCCCGCGACGAGCTGCGGACCGAGCACCTGGCCACCCACCGCCTGCCGTTGGCGCAGGGCCCCGAGGGGTACGCGATCTTCCGGGACCGGGCCGACGGCTGCGTTCGGGCCGTCTTCACGCCGTGACCTCCGACTCGTGAGGGCTTATCGGTGACCACGAATGGCAGACTCTGGGGATGACCGGGGAGCGGACGTACGACGTGGTGCTGTTCGGAGCGACCGGGTTCACCGGCGGCCTGACCGCCGAGTACCTGGCCCGACACGCGCCGGCCGGGCTGCGTTGGGCGCTCGCCGGGCGCAACCCGCAGCGCCTCGCCGCCGTACGGGACCGACTCGCCGCGATCGCCCCCGGGCTGGCCGACCTGCCGCTGCTCACCGCCGACGTGACCGACGCCGACTCGCTGCGCGCGGTCGCGGACAGCGCCCGGGTGGTGGCCAGCACCGTCGGCCCGTACATCCATCACGGTGAGCCGCTGGTCGCGGCCTGCGCGCGGGCCGGCACCGACTACCTGGACATCACCGGGGAGCCGGAGTTCGTCGACCTCATGTACGTGCGCCACCACGCCGAGGCGACCCGCACCGGCGCGCGGTTGGTGCACGCCTGCGGGTTCGACTCCGTCCCACCCGATCTGGGCGCCTGGTTCACCGTCAAGCAACTGCCCGCCGATGTGCCGGTCACCGTGGACGGCTACGTACGCGCCGGCGGTCGGTTCTCCGCCGGCACCTACCACTCCGCGCTCACCGCGTTCTCCCGTACCGGGCAGGCCAGCAAGGCCGCCCGGGACCGGCGGGCGGTCGAGCCGCGCCCCACCGACCGTCGGGTCCGGGCGGTGCCCGGCCGGCTGGCCCGCTCGGCGGAACTGGGCATCTGGACCGTGCCGCTGCCGACCATCGACCCGCAGGTGGTCCGCCGCTCGGCGGCGGCCCGCCCCGAGTACGGTCCGGACTTCCGCTACCGGCACTTCGCCGCGGTGAAGCGGCTGCCCACCGTGCTGGCCGGCGCGGCCGGGCTCGGCGCGCTGATCGGGCTGGTGAAGCTGCCGCCCAGCCGGCGCTGGCTGCTCGGCCGGCTCGCGTCCGGGCAGGGGCCCACCGCGCAGCAGCGGGCGTCGTCCTGGTTCCGGGTCCGGTTCGTCGGCACGGGCGGCGGGCAACGGGTGGTCACCGAGGTCGCGGGCGGCGACCCCGGCTACGACGAGACGGCGAAGATGCTCGCCGAGTCGGCGCTGTGCCTGGCACTCGACGAGCTGCCACCGACCTCCGGCCAGCTCACCCCGGTCGCCGCCATGGGTGACGCGCTGCTCGACCGGCTCGTCCGGGCCGGGCTCACCTTCCGGGTGCTGGAACGCTCGGCTTGACCCTCGACCGGGTCGAGGGGGCAGGATGCCCAGCGTGAGCGACCTGCACAGCATCGGCGAGTTGGCCCGGGCCAGCGGCCTGACCGTCAGCGCCCTGCGCTTCTACGACTCGGCGGGGGTGCTGGAGCCGACCCTGGTCGACCCGCAGACCGGCTACCGCTGGTACACCGAGGAGCAGATCGCGCCGGCCCGGTTGGTGGCCGGGCTGCGCCGGATCGGCATGCCGGTGCCGGAGATCGCCGCCGCGGTACGCGCCGAGCCGGCCGCCGTGCACCAGCTGCTCGACGCGCACCTGCGCCGGCTCGCCGACGGGCTCAGCGACGCCCGCCGCGAGGTCGCCCGGCTCCGCGCCCTGGTGGACCCGGCCCCGCCGACCGCCACCACGCTGCTGGTCTCCCCCGCTGCCCTGGCCGCCGCGCTCGACGCGGTGCGTTTCGCCGTCGGCGTCGACCCGCAGCTGCCGATGCTCGCCGGGGTGCTGTTCGACGTGGAGCCGGACGGCGTCCGGCTCGTCGCCACCGACCGCTACCGGCTCGCGTTGGCCCGGGCCGGCGCCGACGTCGACGGATCGCCGGTGCGGGTGTTCGTGCCGGTGGCCCTCGTCGATCAACTCCGACCGCTGCTCGACACCGCCGACACCTGGCCGGTGCGGCTGACGGTGGTCGGCGCGGACCTGCGGGTGCGGGTGGCCGAGCGCACGGTGACCGGCACCGCCCTGCCGTACGACTTCCCGGACTACCACCGGCTGCTGCGCAAGTCCGTCGGGGAGCGGCCGACCGCGCGGCGGATCCCGGTGGACGTGGCCACGCTGCGCGCCGCGCTGGCCGACCCGGCGGCCCCCACGGTCGCCTGCGACCACGACGGCACGACCCGGGAGGTCACCGTGCTCGGCGTCGACGACCAGGGCGGGCTGCGGCTGCTCCCGGCCGCCGACCTGGGCACCGACGCGCTGCGGGTGGGGGTGGACGGTGGCTACCTGCTGGACGCGCTGAACGCGGCCGGCGCGCCGCAGCTGGTGCTGGAGCTGGACGGGCCGATCGCCCCGCTGGCCGTACGCCGACCGGACGACGCGGACACCTACTCGGTGCTCATGCCGATCCGGCTCTGAGCCGGCGGCCAGCACTCCCCGTCCCGGGAGGAAAAGCCCGCGACGGTAGCATCTGGTGGTCCACCTGTGACCCCGGACGGAGGCGTACGGAGCAGCATGCTCGACATGGAGTTGATCCGGAAGGATCGCGAGGCGGTGGCGGCCGCGCTGGCGAAGCGTCTGGATCCCGCCGAGGTCACCCGAGCCCTGGACGAGATCCAGCGGCTCGACCAGGAACGCCGCGCCCTGATCACGGAGATCGACGCCGAGCGGCAGCGCCGCAAGGCCGAGGCCCGGGCGTACGCGCAGGCGAAGCGCGCCGGCGAGGAGCCGCAGGCCGTCGCGCCGGAGGCCGAGCGTAAGCAGCTCGCCGAGCTGGAGTCCCAGCTGGACGGGGTGCAGGCACGGCTGCGCGACGCGATGAGTGAGCTGCCCAACCTGCCCAGCGACGACGTCGTGGCCGGCGGCAAGGAAGCCAACCGGGTGGTGAAGACCTTCGGCGAGCCGCCGGCGATCGAGAAGGTCCGCGACCACGTGGAGCTGAGCCGCGCGCTGGGCCTGGTCGACTACGAGCGTGGGGTCAAGCTCGGCGGGTCCGGTTTCTGGATCTACACCGGGATCGGCGCCCGGCTGGAGTGGGCACTGCTCAACTACTTCGTCGACCAGCACATCAAGGCCGGCTACGAGTTCCTGCTCCCGCCGCACCTGCTGCTGGACTCGGCCGGCTTCGCCGCCGGTCAGTTCCCCAAGTTCTACGACGACGTCTACCACCTGGACAGGGACTCCGCCCCGCGCGGGCAGTTCCTGCTGCCCACGTCGGAGACGGCGATCCTCGGTGCGTACCAGGACGAGATCCTGGAGACCCCGAAGCTGCCGCTGAAGGCGTTCGCGTACACCCCGTGCTACCGGCGGGAGTCGGCCGGCTCGCACTCGGACGAGCGCGGCACGGTGCGGGGGCACCAGTTCAACAAGGTGGAGATTTTCCAGTTCACCCTGCCGGAGCAGGCCGACGCGGCACTGGAGGAGATGCTCGCCCACGCCGAGAGCCTGGTTGAGGGGCTGGGCCTGCACTACCAGCGCACCCTGCTCTCGGCCGGTGACGCCAGCGCCTCGATGAAGAAGACCCTCGACATCGAGGTGTGGATGCCGAGCACCGGCAAGTACAAGGAGGTGTCGTCGGTCTCCTGGGCCGGCGACTACCAGGCCCGCCGGGCGGCCATCCGCTACCGCGAGCCGGGCGGCAAGCAGACCCGCTTCGTGCACACCCTCAACGGGTCGGCGCTGGCCACCAGCCGACTCTTCCCGGCCATCCTGGAGCAGTACCAGCAGGCCGACGGCAGCGTCCTGATCCCCAAGGTCCTCCAAGACCGCCTAGGCACCGACCGCCTAACCCCCCGCTGACCCGCCCTCCCCGTCCCCGCCCTCCCTCGCACTCCCCGCCCCCGCACTCCCCGCCCCCGCACTCCCCGCCCCCGCACTCCCCGCCGATCTTGCAGTTTCTGTCGTTGAATTGCAGCGCTCTGCGGCTTTTGTCGCGACAGGAAGTGCAAGATCGCGGGGGTGAGGGCTGGGGCGGGTTAGGGCTGCCAGCAGGAGCAGGGCCGCTAACGCGGCCAGGAGCAGGGCCGGGCCGATGGAGTCGAGGGCGTTGGCCAGGGTGTGTTGCAGCTGGGACGCCGCTCGGATGACCGGGTCTCCGAGGGCGTCGCGGCGGCCGGCGGCGAGCCGTAGCTCGTACCAGCCGTACCAGGCGACGTAACCCCCGGCGAGCAGCAGCACCAGGCCACTGAGGCGGGGCACCAGCGCGCCCGCGACGCGCAGCCGGGCCACCAGCCCGTCGCGCAGCAGCGCCACGCCGAGCGCGGCGACCGCGACCACCAGACCCATCCCGAGGGCGTACGCGCCGAACAGCGCCAACCCCTGGCCGGTCGAGCCGGCCTGGAGGCTGGTCACCACGATGGCCAGGAACGGTGCGATGGCGCAGCCCAGCGACGCCAGCGCGTACGTCGCGCCGAACAGCGCCATCGACGGCCAGGACCGGGTCAGCCGGGGCGCCCGGGCGGACCAGCCGGGAGCGGGCAGCCGGCGGCCGGCGGCCAGCCAGCAGCCGGCCACCACCAGCAGCACGCCGAGCACCACGGTCAGCCACGGCAGGCGGGGTCGCAGCCAGCCGGCCAGCGGCGCGAGCGCCAGGCCGAACGCGCCGAACACCAGCACGTACCCCAGGGTCAGCCCGGCCGCCGCGGTGAGCGCGCGGCCGACCGCACCGCGGGTGTCCGACCCTCCGGCGACCAACAGCGAGAGGTACGCGGGCAGCAACGCGAAGCCGCACGGGTTGACCGCGCCGAGCATGCCGGCGGTCAGCGCGAGCAGCAGTGCGGCGGTCACGCCCCGGCCAGTGCGGCGACCCGGGCGGTGAGCGCCTCACCGTCCAGGAAGCCCTGGTGGACGACCGTGCCGTTCCGGTCGATGATCACGAAAATGCTCTGCTCGGTCACCTTGAACCGCTTCCAGAGCGCGCCCTTGCTGTCTTCGATCTGCGGCGTGTCGCCGAGGTCGAACTCGGTGACGAACTCCTTCATGGCCTTCCGCTCGCCCAGCCCGGCGACGCCGACGATCGGCACGGTGTCCCGGTATCGGGGCGCGACCTCGGCCACCGTCCACGCCTGACTGGCGCAGGTGGCGCACCACGGCGCCCAGAACCACAGCACCACCGGTTTGCCGGCGAGCTGCGCCGCGTCGAACGGGGCCCCGCCGAGGGTCGTCCCGGTGAAGCGCAGCACGTCCGGGACCTGCGCCGGGGCGGCGGGCGGGGCGCCGGTCGCCGGGTCGGTCGGCGCGGGCGCGGCGCCGGTCGAGGCCGGGGCCGATCCGGCGGCGGCAGGCCCACCCGGCGCGGTGCCGGTACAGGCGGCAGCGCCCAACAGGACCACGACGAGCGCCCCGGCGGTGGCGGCGCGGCGCAGCTGCCGGGCCCCTGTCCACGCCATGCCGATCCGCATCCGCTTCTCCGTTTCTGGTCCGGAAGGGACCCTTATTCGGCCTTGGCGAGTCGGAGAGCCAGCTCCGGGCACACCTTGACCGCCTTCAGCGCGCCCTCCCGCAGCCAAGTCGGCACGGGGGTGGCCGGGAAGGCGGGATATCCGTTCGCGTCGAGCCGGATGAAGTCCGGTACGACGTGCGCGCACAGGCCGTGCCCGTCGCAGCGCGACCAGTCCAGGGTGAGCTTCTGCGGGTTCGCATCGGGTGCCCCGGGCAGCCCCATCACACCCTTGACCCGTCGGCCGCAACCGTCGCCGGTGCTGTGCAGCCGCAGGTCGTCGGCGAAGACCTCGATCGCGGAGAGCGCGAATCGGGCGGTGCCGTCGGGGTGGCTGCACGCCCCCCGGCCCTTCACCTCGCCGGCGGCGGCGCGCACCACGTCCGCCGGTTGGCTGCCCGCGACCGCGAGGTCCACCGCGCGGGCCAGGTCCGGCAGGCCCATCTTGCACGGTCCGCACTGGCCGGCGGACTCACCGGCCAGGTAGCGCACCACCTGCGCGGCCTCACCGAGCGGGCAGGTGTCGACACCGATCGGGACGATGATGCCCGCGCCGAGGGTGCCGCCCACCGCGGCCAGGCCCTTGCGGGACACCTCGGCCTTCTCCGCGGCCTCCGGGGTGATCCACTTGCCGTGGTAGCCACCCATCAGGATGCCCTGGACGTCCGGGACCTCGCACAGGTCGAGGACGTCGCGCAGCGGCATGCCGGCGGTGCACTCCACCACGGCTGGCCGGCCCGCCGCGCCGGTCACGGTGAGCAGCACGGTGCCCGGCTCGTCGTCGGTGCCGAGCGCCGCGTACTCGTACGGGCCGAGTCGCGCGCCGACGGCGAGCTGGGCGTACGTCTCGGCGTTGGACAGTAGGGTGGGCAGGCCGCTGACCCCGGAGTCGCTGGAGCGCTTCTTGGTACCCGGTGGGATGTGCGGCAGGCCGTTGATCCCGTTGACCAGTGCGCCACCCTCACCGGAGATGAATCGGTGCGGCACGGTGACGATGGTCGTCTGCACCGGCATCCGGCGCTCCTCGAGCGCCTCCATCAGCGAGTCCCGGCCGACCCCGTCGTCCGCCACACCGATCACGATCTCGTCGGCGTCCAGCGCGTACGCGGCCAGCGCCGCGCCGTCGAGGATCAGGTGCGGGGCGCGGGTCAGCAGCACCTTGTCCTTCCAACTGGCCGGCTCCCCCTCGGTGGCGTTGACCACCACCACGGCGGCGAGGTCCTGCCGCTCGCAGGACTCCAGCACCGCGCGCAGTTTTCGGGCGAACGGGAAGCCCGCCCCGCCCTTGCCCTTGAGCTGCATGCCCTCGGCGAGGCGGAGCAACTGCGCCGGCTCCATCGGGCCGATCGGTCCGTGCACCTCCTCGTGTGCGAGCAGGTCGAGCCGGCCGTACTCGGCGAAGCCGGCGGTGAGCCGGGGCTCGCCCACGCAGGCGACCGGTGGCACGGCGGTGCGCATCACTTCGCCTCACCCCGCAGCCCTGCCCAGTACGCCCCGTCCACGGCGTCCGCGCTGGCCTTGCGGCGCTTGGCGGACCGGCCCTCGCCGGCGGCCCGTCGCGCGCGCCGGGATGCCAGGTCGACCAGGGTCGGGGTGTCGTCGACGGGCGGCGGCACCTCGTCCGGGACGTACCGGGCCGGCGGGCGCCAGTAGTCCGGCTCCTCGGGCAGGTCGTCCTCGGCGCTGTGCCGGCCGCTGCCGCTGCGCGGCGCCGACGAGATCGGGCTGCTGGAGATCGGGCTGCTGGAGATCGGGCCGGCCGAGATCGGGCCGGCGGAGATCGGCTCGTCGGCCTGCCACCGGCGCGGGCTGTCCCAGGGCTCCTCGGGCTCGTCGAGGGTCGGCTGCGGGGGCACCGAGTAGCGGCTGCCGTCGTCCTCGCTGCGGGACCGGCGACGGGACCGCTCGGCGGCCGGCTCTTCGGCGCGTCGCCGTCCGGTCGGAACGGCCTCGTCCCGGGTGCGGGAGCCGCGCCGCCGGGTCACCGGCTCCAACTCCTCCTCGTCGCGGCGACGGGTGTCGGTCTCGTCCAGGCTGCGGCGGGCCGACCGGCTGGTCGTGGGCTCTTCCGCCCGTCGGCTGCGCGAGGAGCGCTCGGTGTCGCGGCGGGCCGCCGGCTCATCCTCCCGCCGACGCCGGCTCGGCCGGGTCGGGTCGACGAGGGAGCCGGGCTCGGGCACCACCGGGACGGTGAACCGTTCGGGGTCCCGCCGTGCGGCCGGCGCGGCCCAGGTGGCGGTGGTGGTCTCCGCCCAGGCGGGACGCTTGTCGGCGGCCTTGCTGCGCCGACCCAACCCGGCCAGCAGCGATCTGGCGGTCTTCGCCTCGTCGGCCCGGGCAGCCATCACCGCGTTGCGCACCGCGGCCTGGTGCTGTTCGCGGCTGCGCCGGCCGATGGTGACCGAGAACCGGACCAGCAGGGCCAGCACCACCACCAGGATGCAGCCGAGGTAGCTGAACACCACCCAGGGCGCCGCGGCCCGGCCGGCGTTGAGGCCGTGCAGCACGGCGAACGGCCAGGCCAGGTACGCGGTGGAGTGCAGCGTGCGCCACAGCCACTTCGGACCGACGCCGGCGAACCGGGCCCGGATGATGCCGGTCCAGATCACGCTGACCATCAGCAACGCGGCCACCGTGCCGAGCCCGACGTAGAGGCCCCGGCCGCCGACGAACGGCACCACCGCGTCGGTCGCCGCCGCCCGCCCGGTCGCGATCTTGGTGAGGACGTGGAAGCCGAGCCCGGCCACGCCCAGCACGCCGGTGGCCCGGTGCGCCGACTGCATCAGCACCCGGTGCGAGATGCGCAGCACCAGCCGGTCGGTGGCGAGCAGGCCGAGCATCACGGTGAGGCTCAACGCCACCAGGGAGACCACCCCGGCGAAGAACTCGGTGAAGAAGAAGCCGTACGCGTACGCCGTCTGACCGGCGCCGGTCAGCATGATCGCCGCCCAGAGCGCGGCGAGCACCGACGCGATCAGCAGGGCGGTCGCCGACCGCGACCGGGTGCGCACCCCCCGACTGCTGGCGCTGGTCCGGACGGTCGCCGCCTTCTTGTCCTGCTGTGCCCGGGCCATCTGCTCCTCGATCGTCTCGCGGCGGCGTACCACCGGCCGACCCCTGCTCCCCCATCCAGTACGGACCGGCAGGGCGCGCGGATCACCCGCCGCCGGAATTTTCTGGGCCGAAATCGAACCGAGGAGCACGAGCGTGCGTTGTAACCCCTCCCACACCGGTCCGGACAGTGACGAATGTCCATACATTGACAGTCGCTGCAACACGCTTGTAACATTTCAGAAAATTTCAGCCCGGGTTGCAAGATATGGACAACCCGTGCGCTCCCCCACCGCACCACCACCGTCACCCCCGCTCCCGTCAGGAGTCCCCATGCACCGACGCCGACGCGGCTCGGCGATCCTCGCCCTCGGCCTGGTCGCCAGCCTGCTCGCCCCCGCCACCGTGCCGGCCACCCCGGCCGGCGCCGCCCCGGCCGGCGGCAAGAAGGTCATCGTCCAACTCTTCGAGTGGAACTGGCCCTCGGTGGCCAGTGAGTGCCAGAGCACCCTCGGCCCGAAGGGTTACGGCTACGTCCAGGTCTCGCCCCCGCAGGAGCACGTGCGAGGCAACCAGTGGTGGCTGGCGTACCAGCCGGTCAGCTATCGGATCGAGTCCCGCAAGGGCACCCGGGCCCAGTTCCAGTCGATGGTGAACACCTGTCACACCGCCGGGGTCAAGGTGATCGTCGACGCGGTGATCAACCACATGTCCGGTCAGGACAACGGCGGCACCGGCTGGGCCGGCTCGTCCTACTCGCACTACGACTACCCGGGCATCTACCAGACCCAGGACTTCCACCACTGCGGACGCAACGGCGGCGACGACATCGCCAACTACAACGACCGGTACGAGGTGCAGAACTGCGAGCTGGTCAACCTCTCTGACCTGAAGACCGAGTCGGACTACGTCCGCACGAAGATCGCCGCGTACCTCAACGACCTGCTCTCGCTCGGCGTCGACGGCTTCCGGATGGACGCCAGCAAGCACATGCCGGCCGCCGACATCGCCGCGATCAAAAGCAAACTGTCCCGCTCCGCGTACGTGGTGCAGGAGGTCATCTACGGTGCCGGCGAACCGGTCCAGCCGACCGAGTACACCGGCAACGGCGACGTGCACGAGTTCCGCTACGGCAAGGACCTGGCCCGGGTGTTCCGGTCCGAGCGGTTGGCGTACCTGCGCAACTTCGGCGAGGGCTGGGGGCACCTGCCCACCGGCCCGGCCTCGGTGTTCGTCGACAACCACGACACCCAGCGCGACTCCGGCGGCGTGCTCACCTACCGGGACCGGGGCATCTACGCGCTGGCCAACGCCTTCATGCTGGCCTGGCCGTACGGCTCGCCGACCGTCATGTCCAGCTACACCTTCAGCAACCGGGATGCCGGCCCACCGTCCGACGGCGCCAACAAGACGCTCAACACCACCTGCTACTCGGGCTGGGAGTGCGAGCACCGCTGGCCGGTGATCGCCAACATGGTCGGCTTCCGCAACGCCACCGAGGGCGCCGGCGTGGCCAACTGGTACGACAACGGCAACAACCACATCGCGTTCAGCCGCAGCGGCAAGGGCTTCATCACCGTCAACGACGAGGATTCCGCGGTGAACGGCCGCTCCTACTACACCGGGCTGCCCGCCGGTCGATACTGCGACGTCATCCACGGCACGTACGCGGGCGGCACGTGCAGCGGACCGGTGATCACGGTGGACGGAAACGGCTGGTTCGCGGCCAACGTGCCGGCGCACGACGCCGTGGCCATCCACATCGGCGCGCGAATCTGATTCGACCAGGGCCTCCGGACGGCGGGTCTCGCCGAACCGGGGGCCCCGAAGCGTTCGCCACCATAGAGTGGTTTCGTGCCGTTTGACCGAAAGACTCCGTACCGTCGTCGCGGCCTCTGGGTGGCCGCCGCCGTCGGCGTACCCGTGCTGCTGGTGACCGCGCTGCTGGTCGGCCAGGCCCTCACCCCCAGCTCGACGGCCCCCGACGACCGCAACGTGGTGGTGGCCGACCCGACTCCGAGCAGTGTGGAGCAGAGCCCGGAGGAGTCGATCCCTCCGGCCGCGCCCGCCCCGGACGGGCTGCCGGTGGTCGACTACGACCCCGCACCCGGAGGGTTCCCCGCCGATCCGGCCACCATGGACGTCACGCCGCTGACCGACGGTGCACACCCGACCAGGCGAATCGCCGCGTACGACGCGCCCGGCGGCCGTCCGCGCGCCTTCCTCGAACCGACGATCCGCGGTGTCGAGCTGACCATGCCGATCGCCCAGCGGCGTGCCGGCTGGATCGCCGTCCTGCTGCCCTCGGCCAACCGACGGCTCGCCTGGCTGCCTCCCGGCGGGTTCGAGACGGTGCCGCTGCGCGACCAGATCGTGGTGGAACGCAAGGTGCACCGGCTCACCTGGTACCGGGCCGGAAAGGCGGTGCGCTCCTGGGAGGTCAGCCTCGGCCAGTCGGGGCAGGAGACCCCCCTCGGGCGGACCTTCATCCTGGGCCGCACCCCACCGCCGGAGGAGGTCTACGGCGGGGTGGACATCTACGCCCTCGGTTCGGTGCCGGACGACCCGGAGTCGGTGCCGTCCGGGCTGCGCGGCGCGCACATCGGGGTGCACACCTGGTACAACGACGACGAACTGGGCGAAAACACCACCAACGGCTGTATCCGGCTGACCCGCAGCGGTCAGCGGGAACTGCTCGCCGAGGTCCGTCCCGGCAGCAGCGTGGTCGTGGTCGACCAACTGGCCGCCCCGCCGCCGACCGCCTGAGCGCCGGCGCTCCCGGTCACTCGCCGAGCAGCCAGCCGTTCTGCTCGGCAACCCGGATCGCATCGGCGCGGTTGCGCGCACCGGTCTTGCCGATCGCCGCCGACAGGTGGTTGCGTACCGTCCCCTCGGACAGGTGCAGCGCCCGGGCCAGGTCGGCGACGGTGCCACCGCCCCGCGCGGTCCGCAGCACCTCGGTCTCCCGCTCGGTCAGCGGGCTGACCCCGGCAGCCAGCGTCTCCGCGGCCAGCGTCGGATCGACGACCCGCAGGCCGGCGTGCACCCGGCGGACCGCGTCGGCGAGTTGCCGGGCCGGGGTGTCCTTGACCACGAAACCGCTCGCCCCGGCCTCCATCGCCCGGCGCAGGTAGCCGGGTCGGCCGAAGGTGGTCACCACCAGCACCCGGCAGGTCGGCAGCGCGGCCCGCAACGCGGCGGTCGCGGCGATCCCGTCCAGGCCGGGCATCTCCACGTCCAGCAGGGCGACGTCGGGCGTGTGTCGAAGGGCCTCGGGCACCACCTCGTCGCCCCGGCCGACCTCGGCGACCACGGACAGGTCCTCCTCCAGCGAGAGCAGGGCGGCCAGCGCACCCCGGACCAGGGCCTGGTCGTCGGCGAGCAGCAGCCGGATCGGCACGGGCCCGCCGCTCACCGGGCCTGCCCCGGCGCGTGCACCCGCAGCAGAAAGCCACCGCCCTCCGGCCGACCACCAACGGTCACCACCGCGTCCAGCCGCTGCGCCCGCTCCCGCAGGCCGACCAGCCCGTGCCCGTTCGCGTCGGGAATGGACGGGCCACGACCGTCGTCACTGATCTCGACCCGATCCGGGTGCACCCGGATCACGCAGCACCGCGCCCCGCTGTGCCGGACCACGTTGGTCACCCCCTCCCGTACCGCCCACCCGAACAACCGGTCCCACTCCTCCGGCAGGTCCGGCACCTCGGCCGGCAGATCCGCCGCGATGCCCGCCGCGGCCAGCGCGGAGCGGGCGCCGGCCAGCTCCGCGGCGAGGCTGACCTCGCGGTACGCCCCGACCGTCTGTCGCACGTCGGCCAACGCGGCCCGGGCCAGCGCCTCCACCTCGGCGATCTCGACGGCCGCCCGCTCCCGGTCGACCTCGATCAGTCGCCCGGCCAACTCGGCCTTGATCGCCACCACGGTCAGCGAGTGCCCGAGGATGTCGTGCAGGTCGCGGGCGGCGCGGGACCGCTCCTCGGCGACCGCGAGCCGACCGATCTCCTGCTGGGCGGCCCGGAGTTCGCTGTTGCGCTGGGCCAACTGGGAGAACCCGAACATGGCGAACGAGGCGAGCAGCACCGCGAAGACGATGCCCTTCTCCGCCTCCCACCCCGGCACCAGCGAGGACGCCAACACGGGGGTCGCCGCGCAGAGCAGCACGGTTACCAACGCCTCCCACCGCGGCAGCAGGAACACCGCCGCCGCGGCCACGTAGACCAGGATGGCCAGCCAATCCCCACCGGTGCCCGGGATGCTGGCCAGCCCCACCGCGAGCAACAGCGCCAGCCCGGCCCGTGCCCGGCCGGTCGGGATCGGCAGCAGCGACTGGCGCAGCTTGCGGGCCCACTGGAACAGCAGCACGTAACCGACGCCGAAGACGACCAGGGCCAGCACACCGAGGATCCGCCGCCACGGCTCCGGCTGGTGCAGCGCGGTGGCGAGCGGCACGTTGAGGAAGAACAGCCAGACCGCGGCCAGCAGCCAGCCGGTGAACCGCCAGTGGCGGCTCACCGGCCAGGGCTGCCCGGTCGAGAGGTCCATCGGATCCACGCTAACGGCCCGGGCGGTCAGACCCGCGCGGTGTCCCGGCGGAACAGCCGGGCCGCGCCGACGCCGAAGACCAGCCCCCAGCCGACAAGGTTGGCCACCGCCGCCAGGCTCACCCCCTCTCCGGTCAGTGGGGCGCGGGCCAGCACACCCATGCCGTACACGGGGGTGAACTTCGCGACCTGTTGCAGGACCTCCGGCAGCACCTCGACCGGGACGAACAATCCGCCGAACATGGCCAGCACGGCCAGGATCGGGCCGATGAACTGCATGACGTTCTCGGCCGGCAGCAGGTAGCCGATGAAGAGACCGAACGCCGCGAAGACCAGCGAACCGATCCAGGCGGCCAGTCCGGACAGCAGCCAGACGTACGCCGGGATCCGGACGCCGGCCGCGGCGCCCACCAGGAACTCGACGACGACCGCGAGCAGTCCGAGGGTCATCGCGGTGACCAGCTTGGTGGCCACGTACGCGGCCGGGCGCAGCGGGGTGAGCCGCAGCTGGCGGCTCCAGCCCAACGCGCGCTCGGTGGCGACCGCGCCACCCGCGCTGGTGGTGGCCACCATGGCCGCGTACACGGCAAGGCTGATCATGACGTACGCGGTCACCGGTCGGCCGTTGTCCAGGCTCTGCCCACCCTGCGGCAGACCGAAGATGAGGAAGAAGACACCCGGCATGATCAGCGTGAAGGCGAGCGTGCGGCGGTTTCGCAGCACCCGGCGCAGCTCGATGCGCAGGACGCTCGGGGAGAACCCGCCCAGGGCGGGTAGCCGACGGTCCGGCTCCGGGACAGCGGCGCGGGTGGGGGTGGAGGTGGTCATCTCAGGCTCCGGTCTGCGCGACGGTCAGGGCGAGGAAGGCGTCCTCGAGGTTTTTGGAGGTGATCTCGACGTCCCGGGCGGCGGTCCGGGTCAGCAGATGCCGGGCGATGGCGTCCGAGTCGCCGGTCCGCACCAGCACGCTGTCTCCGCGTACCTCCACGGCGTCCACGCCGGGTAGCGCGGCCAGCGCGGCCTGGTCGGCGCCGGGCAGGGTGGCCCGCACCGTCCGACCGGCGGCCAGGTTCTTGATCTCCGCGGTGGTGCCGTCGGCGACGACGCGTCCCTGCCGGACCAGCACGATCCGATCGGCGTACGCGTCCGCCTCGTCCAGGTAGTGGGTGGCGAAGATGACGGTCCGGCCGCCCCGGGCGTCGCGACGGAGGGCCTGCCAGAAGTCCCGCCGACCCTCGACGTCCATGCCGGTGGTCGGCTCGTCGAGCACCATCAGGTCCGGGTCGGGCAGCAGGGCCAGCGCGAAACGCAGCCGCTGCTGCTGACCGCCCGAGCAGCGCCCGACGACCCGGTCGGCGATGTCGGCGATGCCGGCCCGCTCCAGCACCTCCGCCGCCGGGCGGGTGTGCCGGTAGAAGTGGGCAGTCATCCGTACCGTCTCGCCCACGGTGAGGTCCTTGAGCAGCCCGCCGGTCTGGAGGACGGCGGCTACCCGACCCCGGGCCACCGCGTCGTCCGGGGTGCCGCCGAGGACGCGCACGGTGCCCGCATCCGGGCGGGCCAGCCCGAGCAGCATGTCGATGGTGGTGGTCTTGCCCGCGCCGTTCGGGCCGAGGAACGCCACCACCTCGCCGGGCTGCACCCGCAGGCTCAACCCGTCGACCGCGGTGACCGCGCCGAAGCTCTTGGTGAGGCCGTCCAGCTCGACAGCCGATCGCGTACTGGTCATGTCGACAATGCTCGGGCGACGCGTACCCCGATGCCCGGAGCGGTCGTCACCTCCGGACCGTGACATTTGTCAGGGGGTTGGATTCCGGACGGGCACAGCGGGTAACCGCCGGGCCGGATGCCGCGACACCGGGAGGACGCGATGGGTGCCACGCCGCAGGGTCAGGTGGACACGGTCGTCCTGATCCACGGACTCTGGATGACGCCGCGCAGCTGGGAAGGGTGGGCCGAGCGGTTCACGGCGCGCGGTATGCGCGTCATCGCCCCCGCCTGGCCCGGCATGGACCGGTCCGTGGAGCAGTTGCGCGACGATCCCAGCCCGATCGCCGAGCAGAGCATGGCCACGATCGTGGCGCACTATGACCGGATCATCCGAGCGCTGCCCCGCCCGCCGATCATCATGGGGCACTCGTTCGGCGGCCTGTTCACCCAGGTCCTCGTCGACCGGGGTCTCGGCGCGGCAGCGGTGGCGGTGCACCCCGCGGCGGTGAAGGGCGTGCTCAAGGTGCCGCTGAGTCAGCTGCGCTCCGGCTTCCCGATCCTGCGCAGCCCCGCCAACCGGAACAAGGCCGTCCCGTTCACCCCGGACGACTTCGCCTACACCTTCGGCAACACGATGAGCCGCGAGGACTCCGACCGGGCCTGGCAGCGCTACGCCGTCCCCGGCGCCGGCCGGGTGTTCTTCGAGGGAGCGTTCGCCAACCTCGACCCGCGCTCCCCGGCCCGGGTCGACGTCGGGCGCGACGACCGCGCGCCGCTGCTGCTGATGGCCGGCGAGGTGGACCACGTGGTGCCGGCGTCGGTGGTCCGCGCCAACGCCGGGCTCTACCAGAAGTCCCGCGCCCTCACCGCGTACGAGCAGTTCCCGGGCCGATCGCACTTCACCGTCGGGCAGGACGGCTGGGAGAAGATCGCCGACTACGCGCTGGACTGGGCGCTGCGCGCGGCGGCCCTGCCCCGGGAGGCGACCATCGCCAGCGAAACCCCCCGCCGCTAGAACCGTCCGGCCCCTGTCCCGGCCGCCATGATCATGTGATGAGAAATAGCTGCCAGAGACGTTCCTGACCTATTTTTCATCACATGATCGCTAGAGCCCACGCTTGCTGACCAACGGTTGCGCCTGACTAGCCGGCATGTCGAGGACCGGCCGGGGTATCACGGTGGGATGAGGGCCAGTTTCCGGCTTGGCCGGGTCGCGGGGGTGCCAGTAGGCGTCAACTGGAGCGTGCTGGTCATCTTCGCGTTGATCGCGTGGGGGTTGGCCGCCAACCAGTTCCCCCGCTCGTATCCCGACCGCTCACCCGTGGCGTACGCGATCGCCGGGCTGGCCGCCGCGGTGGTCTTCTTTGTCGGCCTGCTCGCCCACGAGGTGTCGCACGCGGTGGTGGCCAAACGCAACGGGCTGACCGTGGACGGCATCACGCTGTGGCTGTTCGGCGGCGTGGCCGAGCTGCGGGGCGAGCCGCGTGACCCGGGCGCGGAGTTGCGCATCGCGGGCGTCGGCCCGCTGGTCAGTCTGCTGATCGGGGCGTTCTTCGGTGCCATCGCGGCGCTGCTCGCGCTGGCCGGGCAGGGTGGGCTCCTCCTCGGTGCGATGGCCTGGCTGGCCGGGATCAACGTGCTGCTGGCCGTCTTCAACGTGTTGCCGGCCGCGCCGCTGGACGGTGGCCGGTTGCTGCGCGCCGCAGTCTGGAAGGCCACCGGTGACCGGACCCGGGCGGTCGTGGTCGCCGCCCGGGCCGGCTGGGTGCTGGGTGTGCTGCTGATCGGCCTGGGGCTGTGGCAGTTCCTGTCCGGTGTCGGTTTCGGTGGGCTGTGGCTGGCCCTGATCGGCTGGTTCCTGATCGGCGCGGCCGGGATGGAGGAGCGGCAGGCCCGCACCGGCACCGCGCTGCGCGGGATCCGGGTGGGCGACGTGATGACCCCGCAGCCGCAGACCGCCTCGGCGGAGATGACGGTCGCGGACTTCGTGGACCACTACCTGTTCGCGTACCGGCATTCGGCGCTGCCGCTGACCGAGGATGGCCGGCCGACCGGCCTGGTCACCGTCGACCGGGTGCGGGGCGTGCCAGCCGAGCGGCGGGCGTCGACCACGCTGGCCGAGGTGGCCTGCCGCGCCGACCAACTGGTCCTGGCCCAGCCCGGTGAACAGCTCAACGATCTGCTCCCCCGGCTCACCGAGTGCGCCGACGGCCGCGCCCTGGTGGTGACGGAAGACGGTCGCCTGACCGGCATCGTCTCCCCCAGCGACATCAGCCGCGCGGTCCAGCGCAGCACCCTGCGCACCCCCACCCCATCCCGTTGATCATGAAGTTACTGCCCCGACACGCCGGGCAGAATGGCAATAACTTCATGATCAACCGGGCGTCACCGGGCCTCAGCGGGGGAAGTAGTGGTTCAGGGCCTCGGTGCGGAATTTGCCCTTTGGGTCCAGGTCGGTCAGCAGGGCGGCGAAGTCGGCGTAGCGCGGGTAGCGGGTGGACAGCTCGGCCGGGTCGGTGACGAAGACCTTGCCCCAGTGCGGGCGGGGCGCGAAGGGCGCCAGCCGCTCCTCCACGGCGGCCACCACCGGCAGCACCGCCGCGCTGTCGTCGATCCAGGTGAAGTGCAGCACGAAGCTGTCCCGCCGGTAGTTCGGGCTGAGCCACAGCTCGTCCGCCGCCACGGTACGCAGCTCGGACACCAGCAGCACCGGGGCGATCAGGTCCGCCACGTCGTCCAGCGCGGCGAGCGCGTCGGCCGCCGACGTCCGCGCGACGTGGTACTCGGACTGCAACTCGTCACCGCTGCTCGGGGTGAATCCGAGCTTGAAGTGCGGTAGCCGCTCGTGCCACGGGCCCGACTCACCGAGCTGCGGGGTGCAGTTCTCCGCCGGCATCCCGAGCACCGGGTGCCGGGGCTGGTCGGCGGCGGTGGTGCCGAGCCAGTCCGCCGGAGGCGGCGGCTGATCCGCCAGCTGTTTGCGCCACACCTCGCGTAGCCGGGGCGACCGGAAGTCGGTGAACACACTCACGCTGTACGCCGAACCGAGCGCCTCGTCCAGCGCTGCCCGGTCGAGGTCGAGGCGTACGTACTGGCGCAGCGCGAAGGTCGGTACGACGTCCAGGGTGACGCGGGTGACCAGGCCGAGCGCGCCGAGCCCGACCACCATGCCGGCGAACGTGTCCGCGTCGCGGTCGACCCGGAGCAGCTCACCGTCGGCGGTGACCAGCTCCAGGCCGGCGACCGCGCTGGCCAGGTTGCCGTGGGTCTGGCCGGAGCCGTGGGTGGCGGTGGCCACCGCGCCGGCCACCGAGATGTGTGGCAGCGAGGCGAGGTTGGCCAGCGCGTACCCCTGGGTGTGTAGCTGTCGGGCGACGTCGCCGTAGCGCAGCGCGCCGCTCACGGTGACCTGCCCCCGCTCGTGGTCCACCTCGACGACCGGGGGCAGCCCGGAGAGGCTGACCAGGTCACCGTCGGTGTCGCCGAAACGGTTGAAGGAGTGCCCGCTGCCCACCGCCCGGATCCGGCTGCTGCCGGCGACGAGACGGCACAGTTCGCCGACGGAGCTGGGCCGGTGGAACGCCTTCGCGGCGTACCGCACGTTGCCGGCCCAGTTGCGGCGCGGAACGTCGGTCATCGACGCGGCCTGCGGTCCCTGCGCGGTCATGTGGCGGTCTCCCGATCGGTGGTCTGGTGGTCGGCCAAGGCGGCGACGAGGGCGTCCAGAACCGTATCCGCCTGGAGCGTGTGGTAGCCACGCTGGGCGATCGGCAGACCGGCCGCGGTGGCGCGTTCGATCTCCCCCCGGGCCGCCTGCCGGGTCGGCGCGTCCCCGGACAGCAGGGCGTCCTGGCCGCGTCGGATCAACCGGTCGACCCGGTCCATCTGGTAACCACGCAGGCCGACCGGGAGATCCGGGGCGTCGAAGGCGGCGCGACGCAGCGCGAGCAGGTCGACGAAACGGTCTCCGGCACAGCGGGTGAGCGCGGCGGACACCTGCTCGGGCTGCTCGCGGACCTGGTCGAGGACGAGCAATTCGACGGCGGGTCGGCCGTCGAGCGGATGGCGGGCGGTGGCCGACTCAATCGTCACACCCGGCGCGGGAACCAACAGCAGCCGCGGCGGTTCCGGGTGGCCGTCGCGGCGGGGCGGCTCGTCGAGGACCAGCGCGCCGACCTCGGCCCACCGGATGTCCCGGCGCAGGCCGGGCCGCCGGATGCTGAGCCCCGCCGAGTGGATCCCGAATCGGAACGGACGCATCGCGCTGACCAGCGCCACCGCGCCGAGCGCGATCGCCCCCACCGCGATGATCGTCCGTAGCAGGGCGCCGTCGCTGGGGTAGACCAGCAAGAGCACTCCACCGAGTACGCAGACCAGGGCGAGCACCCGGGCGCCCCGACTCCGGCGCAATTCCACGCTCGGACCCCCGTTCATGACCGTGGCGTTGGTCCCCGCATCTTCCGCGAAACCGGGCACCGAGGACACCGGTCGATCGGGCACGGTTGTTCTCGTCATCGTCGGGGAACCCTACGCTCATGAGCAGCTACCGTGATCCGGCCCCACGCGGCGACGTCTTCCCCTCCGAGGAGGAACTGGACCCGACCGGCACCGGGGTCGAGCAGGCCAGTGCACCGCCGACCGGCGGGTTGCCGAGCCACCCGTCGCCCACACCTGGTCCTCGACCCACCCCGGCGCCGGCGCCCGCCCCGACGCCGGTGCCGGCGCCCGGGCCGCCGCCCCGCGCCCCCGGTGCACGGTCGATCGTGACCCGGCACCTGGACGGGTCGGTGGAGGTGGTTACCGACCTCGACGGTGACGGTGTCGCCGATGTCGTCCAGATCGACGTGGACGGCGACGGCATTCCGGACATCACCTATGTGGACAGTGACCGCGACGGGCGGTTGGACACCGTGCTGGGCGACCCGGGTGCGGTCGGGACGGGCGCGCACCGCGCCTGACCGGTGACGGCCCGGTCGACTCAGAGCTTCGCCATCACCTCGCTGGCGACCAGCTCCAGGTGCTCCAGGTCGCTGAGGTCCAGCACCTGCAGGTAGAGCCGCTGGCTGCCGATGTCCGCGTATCGGCCGATGGTGTCCAGCACCTCGCCGGGCGTCCCGGCCAGGCCGTTGGCCCGCAGCTCGTCCGGTTCACGGCCGATGGCGGCCGCCCGGCGGGCCACCTCGGCGTCGTCGCGCCCGCAGCAGAGCACCAGGGCGTTGGACCAGACCATCTCGGCCGGGTCCCGGCCGATCTCGACGCAGGCCGCGCGGACCCGGTCGAACTGCGCCGCCGTGTCCGGCACGGAGGCGAACGGCAGGTTGAACTCGTCGGCGTAGCGGGCGGCCAGCCGGGGGGTGCGCTTCGGGCCCGTCCCGCCGAGCAGGATCGGTGGGCGCGGCTGCTGCACCGGCTTGGGCAGGGCGGGTGAGTCGCTGATCGGGTAGTACCGACCTTCGTGGTCGAACCGTTCCCCGACAGGCGTGGACCAGAGCCCGGTGATGACGGCGAGCTGCTCCTCCAGCCGGTCGAACCGCTCGGCCAGCGGCGGGAACGGGATGCCGTACGCGCTGTGCTCCTCGGCGTACCAGCCGGTGCCGATGCCCAGCTCGACCCGGCCACCGCTCATCTGGTCGACCTGCGCCACGGTGATCGCCAGCGGGCCGGGCAGCCGGAAGGTGGCGGCGGTCATCAACGTGCCGAGCCGGATGCGGCTGGTGTCCCGGGCCAGGCCGGCGAGCGTGGTCCACGCGTCGGTGGGGCCGGGGTCGCCGGTCACGTCACCCATCATCAGGTAGTGGTCGGACCGGAAGAACGCCCCGTAGCCGGCGTCCTCGGCGCAGCGGGCGACGGCGAGCAACTGATCGTAGGTGGCGCCCTGCTGAGGTTCGGTGAAGATCCGCAGTTCCATGATCCGAGCATAGGGTTCCCCGGTCGGCCCGGTCGGCGGTATGCCGACCGGGCCCGCCAGCGCCAGCTCAGACGTACGGCCGCTTGGCGTACGCCTCGCGGAGCGCGGCCAACCCGGCCGCCTTCGGCGTCAGGGTGCCCCAGCCGGAGTTGAAGTAGTTGGTGCGCACGATTCGTGGCCCACGCTCGGCGTTGAGCTGGGCGATCGCCGCCGGTACGGTGGCGATCCAGCCCGCCTGGTCCGGGATCTCGGCCGACCTGGCCCCCCACTCGGCGATGATCACGGGTCGGGACAGGGCCACCGGTCCGAGATCCGCCACCGCCCAGTCCTTGGTGCGCCGGAACCGGGCCAGCGCGGTGTGGCTGGCGTTGGTGGCGTACGCGTTCCACTGGAGGTAGTCGAGGCGGGACATCAGCGACTCCGGGTGGGTGCGCTGGTAGCAGGCCCGGTCGAAGCCGCCCAGCCCCACCGAGAAGGTGGTCCCGGCCGGCAGCGTGCGGGCCTTGAACCAGGTGAGGATGTAGTTGACCGCCTGCACGGCCCGAGCGTCCGACTCGGCCCAGTCGTACGCCTTGCCGTCCTCGGTGGTGCCGAACTCGTGATCGGTGTCCAGCTCCGAGGCGAGCTGGATGTTCACCCCGAAGCCGAGCGTCCGGTACTGCGACAGCGCGCGGGCCAGCAACCCGTCGCACTGCCCCTTGATCACTTGGCCGTACCCGTACGCCCTCGGCCAGGTGGTGCCGGGGCGCTGCTGGATGGTCATCGTCGGTGCCGGCACGGTGTAGCTGGTGCCGTCCACCGCGAAGCTCTGCGTTCCATAGGTCGGCGCGCCGTAGTGCTTCAGCTCCAGCACCATGTTCATCTGCACCCCGGCCTTGCCCAGGTTGATCAGCCAGGGCCGGTTGTAGCCGGGAAAGATGTAGCCGTCGGCGAGGCTGCGGTACTGGGTGAGCGACCGGAAGTTGCCGCCGGCCATGTCGGCGGTCGGATCGGCGCCGCCGGCCAGGTAGTAGCCGCCGAGCACGGGTTGCGCCAGGCTGTAGTCGGCGGCGGCCGTCACGGTGTTGCCGGCGGCGTCGCGGACCTGGACGGTGACCCGGGGCATCACGCCACCGACCGATACACGGCCACGGAGCCGTTGTCGGAGACCCGGGTCCAGGTACGCCCGGAGTTGTCGGTGACGGTCACGGTGAGCGGGTCGATGACCGCCGTGACCTTCACCGGTGCGCTGCTGTTGCCCTGCGCGTCGGTGACCACGATGGTGACGGTCAGCGGTTTGGTGTCGGCGTCTGAGTAGGTGACGGTCAGCAGCATCTGGTCACCCGGCACGAAGACGGATGCGTTCAAGGCTGCGGTCGCGGTGGGAGCGGCCATGTCGGGCCCTTTCTGGCTCGGTCGCCAGGGCGCGGCGTGCGGTCGAGCGACGCCGGACCCGGCGGGGTCCACAGTGCGAAAGGCCGGCGGGGCACGGGGACGGATGGCACGGCCGGTGGGCGGCGTCGCCTGACCGCCGACGGTGCTGACGTCCTTGTCCCGGTGGGCGGAGGCACCGCTGCGGGCGCCCGCAGGGGTGTCGATGGCAGCCACGGCCTGTCCTACCCGCGATCGGCACGGCAGCTGTGCCGTGACCGCCACGGCTTCGAGGCCGGGCTGGGCGAGGGCGGCACCGGTGGGGACGATGTTGTCCCCGCCGGGCCGGAGGATCGGGATGTGGCCCGCCACCCGTCTACCTCCACCTGCCCCAAGGGTGCTCTACCAGGGGCTTTACCGTCTTGTCCGGTTTGCGACAAGGCCCGGCGAGGGTCGGTGCGACGGCTACTCGGGCAGGACCGATCCTCTGGTGCTGGCGTTCAGTCGAGATGGTCGGCGGGGACGGTCTGGAGCAGCCAGGCCAGCGGCATCCGGGCCCGCGCCTCGTAGACGCCGTCCCCATTGAGCCGGTGCAGGGTGACGGTCTGCGCGCCGTCCCGATCGACCACCCAGTACTGCGGGATCCCCGCCGACGCGTACTCGCGGACCTTGGTCACCGAGTCCATCGCACGCCGGCGGCCTGAAGCACCTGCTCAGCCGGCCAGCCGGCCATGATCAACCAGGCGAAGAGGCGACTGGCGATCATGGCATGGTCCGAATCGGGCGGCGGCATGACCGACAGGACCCGCTCGGGGCTGGTCTCGTAGCGGTGACCGTTCGGATCGGCAGCGTTCATCGCCGCCACGTCGTCGAGCGTCACGACGGCGGGCATGTGCATGCCAACAGCCTCAGCGCTCATGAGCCTCATCCTAGGTAACCAACGGTGCGAACCACCGCACCCGGAGGGTCAGCGACGCCGCCGCGCCGGGTCGAGGAGGGCGGGCGGGGTGTCGAACTTCTCGTGCGCGGCAAGGTCAACGCCCGGTGCGACGATCGCGTCGATCGCGTCGAGCACGTCGGCGGAGAGCACGGTGTCCGCGGCGGCAAGCTGGGCGCGCAGGTGATCCATGGTGCGGGGGCCGATGATCGCGCTGGTCACGGCCGGGTGCGCGGTGACGAACCCGAGTGCCAACTGGATCAGGGTGAGCCCCGCCTCGTCGGCGACGGTGGCCAACTGCTCGACGGCGGCGAGCCGGGCCTGGTTGGCCGGGATGCTGAGGTCGAAGCGGGCCGGCAGTAGCGCCGAACGGCTGGTGGTGATCTCCCGGCCGGCCCGGATCGCGCCGGACAGCCAGCCCGACGCGAGCGGGCTCCACGCGAGCACGCCGAGCCCGTACTGCTCGGTCACGGGCAGGACGTGGGCCTCGATCCCTCGTTGCAGGATCGAGTAGCTGGGCTGCTCCGTGACGTAACGGCTCAGGTGGTGCTCCCGCGCGGCCCACTCGGCCTGCACCAGGCGGTACGCGGGGAAGGTCGAGGAGCCGAAGTAGCGGATCTTTCCCGCCCGTTGCAGGTCGGTCAGCGCCGACAGGGTCTCCTCGTCGCTGGTGGTGGGGTCCCACCGGTGGATCTGGTAGAGGTCGACGTGGTCGACGCCGAGGCGGCGCAGGCTGTTGTCCAACTCGGTGACCAGCCAGCGGCGCGAGCTGCCCCGCTGATTGCGCTCGTCGCCCATCGGCATGCCGGCCTTGGTGGCCAGCACGATGTCGTCGCGGCGGCCGGCGATGGCCTTGCCGACCAACTGCTCCGACTCGCCCTGGCTGTACATGTCGGCGGTGTCGATGAGGTTGATTCCGGCTTCCAGCGCGGCGTCGACGATCGCCGTCGCCTCGTCCTGGGTGGTGTGCCCCAGTTTGCCGAAGTTCATCGCGCCGAGCACGAGGGTGCTGACCTGGACGCCGGTGCGCCCCAGGGTGCGGTACTGCATGACTGTTCCTCCACGGAAGGGTGATGTGGCTGGCCCATCGACTCTGGCGCTCCGAGCAAATGGAACCATGTTCCGCTAAGAACAATACGGAACTGCGTTCCGTTTGCCAAGTCGAACCGCTGGACCGCGATAGCTTGGCGATCATGGCGGACTGGGAGTTGCGGCCGGCGTCGATGGCGGACGTCGAGGCGGTGGTCGAGTTGCGGGCAATGGTGCTGCGGGCCGATCTGGAGCGGCTCGGGCGGTACGACGCACAGCGGGTGCGGCAGCGCCTGCGGGACGGTTTCGCGCCGGCGTACACCTGGATTGTCGAGGTGGACGGCGCGTTCGCCGGCTGCGTGGCGCTGCGGCCCGGCGCGGACGCCCATTGGCTGGAGCACTTCTACCTGGCCCCGCACCTGCAGGGCAGTGGCATCGGCACGGCCGTGTTGCGCGGACTGCTGGAGCGGTGCGACCGCGACGGCACGCTGGTCCGGCTGAACGTGTTGCAGGGCAGCCCGGCCCGGCGGTTGTACGAGCGGCACGGTTTCACGCTGGAGACCGAGGACCCGGTGGACGTGTTCCTGGTCCGCGCACCCAGGACGGTGTCAATGTAATGTTGACACGGTGACGTCGGAGCTGGCCCGGTTGGCGGATGTCCGCGCCGCCCGCGCCCGCCTGGACGAGCAGGAGCTGGAGATCATCGACCGGGCGCGGCATGACGGCGCGACCTGGGCGCAGATCGCGACGGCCCTCGGTCTCGGCAGCCGGCAGGCTGCCGAGCAGCGTCGACAGCGGCTGGTGGCGGCGCGGTGGTCGCGGCGGCAGCAGCTCGACCTTCGGTTGCCCCCGCAGATCGCCGCGCTGCGGACGGCGGTGGCCGACCTGGGCCGGTGGATCGGGGCCGATCAGCGGTGGGACGGCCGGTTCCGTCGGGCGGCACTCGTGCGGAGCACGGTGGACGCCGCCCTGGATGCCGCTCCGGGCGCGCTCTACGCCTTGGCCCTGCACCTCGCTGCGGACCTCGCCGAAGCGGACGAGCGGCTGCCCGCACCCGCTCGGACCGCCGCGACAACGATCGCCGCCACCCTGTCAACGACACGTTGACAAGGCCCAGCAGCATTGCTCCGGCTGAACTCAAGATTGAGGATGTGAGTCACCTCGACTCAATTCGGAGTGCTCATGTGTCGCAACGCGGGCCTGTTCGTGGCGATCTCCCTGCTGTCCGGCTTCGGCAGCAGCGCCATGTCCCTGGTCGCCGGCATCTGGATCCTCGACCTCACCGGCTCCACCAGCCTCGCCGCTCTCGCCGGGCTCTGCGTGTACGCCCCGGTGCTCGCCGGCCCGTGGCTGGGCGGTCTGCTCGACCGGGCGCCGCGGCGGCCTCTGGTCATCGCCGTCAGCCTCATGCTGGCCGCCGCCCTGCTGGCCCTCCTCGCGGTGCGGGGGCCGGGGCAGACCTGGCTCATCTTCGCCGTCTCGGGTGTCTACGGCGTCAGCTACGTGCTGATCGACGCGGGCGAGACGGCGCTGCTGCCGTCCGCGCTGGCGCCGGCCGAACTCGGCGACGTCAACGGGTGGCGCTCCAGCGCACAGGAGGGCATGAAGCTCGTCGCTCCCCTGGCCGGGGCCGGCCTCTACGCGTGGCGCGGCGGTCACGCGGTCGCCGTCCTCAGCGCGACCATGCCGATCCTGGTCGCCACCCTGTACGCGGCGCTCCGCCTGAACCGGACGCCCTCCGCGCAGAGCACCGAGCGCGGCGACGGCCCGCGGACCGGGTTGATCATCCTGTTCGGACACCGAGGGACCGGTCTGCCGGTCGTGCTCGCCGCCGTGTCGATCGCCATGTCCGGCTTCACGACGGCGGCGATCTACGCGGTCGTCGTCACCGTACTGCGCCTGCCGACGACGTTCCTGGGCGTGCTGGGCAGCGCGCAGGGCGCCGGCTCCATTCTCGGTGGCCTCATCGTCGGCCGACTCATCGCGAGCCGAGGTGCCGGCACCGTCGGTGTCGCCGGGACGGCGCTGTTCGCGATCGGATGCCTGGCGCGTTGCCTGCCCTGGTGGCCGGCCACGGTCATCGGGGCGGTGATCGCCGGCGTCGGCCTGCCCTGGACCCTCGTCGCGGCGGTGACCGCCGTGCAGACCCACACGCCGTCGGCGCTGCTGGGACGGGTCTCCGCGACGGCCAACACCGCCATGTTCGGACCGCTCGTCGTGGCGATCCCCCTCGGCTCCGCGGCCGTCCACCTCGGCGCCCGCCCACCGCTCATCGCCGCCGTCGTGATCTGCCTGACGGCCGTGGTGGTCGCCAGCTCCTTTCGTCCGTCCACGTTGTGCGCCGCCCGCCGGAGGGCCCGACACGATCCCGCGACGCGGTGACCGGGGCGACCCACCCGATCCCGGTGTGCACGAGAATCAGTCGCATGCCGGGTGGCGCTGCCGTCGCGCGGTTAACGCAGCAGCCGGAAGAAGGCGCGCAGGTCGGCGATCAGCAGCTCCGGCACCTCGAGCGCGGGGAAATGCCCACCCCGGTCGTGCTCCTTCCAGTACCGAAGGTCCGGGTAGCGGCGGGTCACCCAGCGCCGGGACGGCCGGGGCAGCTCGGCGGGAAAGATCGAGGCACCGACGGGTACGCGGACCTGATCGGCGTCTGCACCGCTGATCGACCCGGACACCCGGTCGATGCTCTCCGCGTACAGGCGTGCTGACGACGCCGCGGTCCCGGTCAGCCAGTAGAGCGTGACCTGGTCGAGGATCTGGTCTCGGGTGAGTCCGCCGGACGGGCCGGCGGGGTCGGTCCAGCTGAGCAACTTCTCGCCCATCCAGGCGCACAGGCCGGCCGGGGAATCCAGCAGGGCGTACCCGACGGTCTGCGGCGCGGTGCGGTGGGCCTCCGAGTACGCCGAGCTGGATGTGCCGCGTTGACGCAGGTCGGCCAGCGCTTGGCGTTCGGAATCGGTGAGCTCGTCGGTGGCGGCCGGGTCCGGGCCGGCAAGCGGCGGTACGAGGTGAACGCCGGCCACGTGCTCGCCGTCCAGTGCCCCGAGGAGGCTGGAGACGCTGGTGCCCCAGTCACTGCCGGCGGCTCCGTACCGGGTGTAGCCGAGCGCCGCCATGATCTCCGCCCAGGCGGCGGCTGTCCGTTCGATGCCCCATCCCGGGTGGTCGGGTTTGGCGCTGAAGCCGTACCCGGGGAGCGACGGGATCACCACGTCGAAGGCGTCCTCGGCGGTGCCGCCACAGCTCACCGGGTCGGTCAGTGGCGTGATCAGGTCGACCAGTTCCAACACCGAGCCGGGCCAGCCGTGGGTGAGCACCAGTGGCATCGCGTCCGGGTGCGGCGACCGGGCGTGCAGCAGATGAATCTTCAGTCCGTGCACGTCGACGAGATACTGCGGGACCGCGTTGAGCCGCGCCTCGGCGGCTCGCCAGTCGTACTCCTCGGCCCAGTACCCGCACAGGCTCTGCACCTCGTGCAGGGGTATGCCGTGCGCCCAGCCGGGCGCGGTCGCCGCCTCGGGCCACCGCGTACGTGCCAGCCGGGCACGCAGCTCTGCCAGCTCGGATTCCGGCACGTGCACCCGGTAGGGCTCGACGTCGACGGGCATGCGGGTCCTCAGCTGTCCGAGGCCAGCCCAGGGGTGCTGGCGGCGACACCGGAAGTCTTCCATGGACGAGGGCGCCGGGCACACCGTCGACAGGTCGGCGCGGTCGCGCGCGTGGTTGACTATCGAGTCATGCCGCTCAGTCCGGACGACGTCGCGCTGTTCGAGCACTCCAGGGCGCGCCTGGAGGCGATCGCCTATCGCCTGCTCGGCTCCGCCAGCGACGCCGAGGACGCCGTCCAGGACACCTTCCTCCGCTGGCAGGCAGCCGACCGGGAGCACGTCGAGACGCCCGAGGCGTGGCTGACGAAGGTGCTCACCAACGTGTGCCTCAACCAGTTGACCTCGGCGCGGGCCCGACGGGAGACGTACGTGGGCACGTGGCTGCCCGAACCGGTCCTCGCCGGCGACCGGATGCTCGGCCCGCTCGACACCGCCGAACAGCGCGAATCCGTCTCCGTGGCGGTGCTCACCCTGCTGGAACGGCTGTCGCCCAACGAACGCGCGGTGTACGTGCTGCGGGAGGCGTTCGGCTACTCGCACGGTGAGATCGCTGAAATCCTCGGCATCTCCGAGTCGAACTGCCAGCAGACCTACCGGCGTGCCAAGCAGCACGTCACCGCCGAGCGGGCCCGCACGGCGGTGGACCAGACGACCGCGCGGAAGATCGTCGCGGAGTTCCTCACGGCGGCCAACAACGGCGAGATCCACCGGCTGGTCGAGCTGTTGACCGACGACGCGACGAGCACCGCCGACGGCGGCGGAAAGATTCCGGCCCGGACCACACCGATCGTCGGCGCACTGGCGGTGGCGAAGTTCCTGCGTGGCCTGTTCAAGCCCGCCGACGTCAAGCGGGACCTGGTCGGTGGCAGCCCCGCCCTGCACATCGCCACCGTCAACGGCGCTCCGGCGGTGCTGGTCGTGATCGACGAGCGGGTCATCGGCGTCATATCCGTGGAGGTGACGCCCGACGGTGTCGCGGCCATCCACAACCAGGTCAACCCGGACAAGCTCGTCCGCGCCACCCGGCAGTGGTCCGCCTCCGAGCACGAGGAACCCGCCCTGCACATCTGGTGACCCAGCTCATAGCCGCCTCCTGTCAGGAATCGCGTCGCTGTCCGGTTCAGGAAGCGACCGCCACCGAGACAGGAGTGCCACCATGAAGCACCGCATCGTCGTCCTCGGCGCCGGCTACGCCGGCGCCACCGCCGCCGGGCGCCTCGCCAAGCGGCTGCACCGCGACGACGCCGAGATCACCGTCGTCAACGCCGACGCCACCTTCGTCGAGCGGGTTCGCATGCACCAACTCGCCATCGGGCACGATCTTCAGCGCCGTTCGCTCACCGACATCTACGCGGGCACCGGCGTCACGGTGCGGCTGGCGCGGGTCACCGCCGTCGACGCCGACGGCAGGATGGTCGCGCTCGCCGACGACCACGGCACCGACGAGATCGCGTACGACACGCTCGTCTACGCCCTCGGCAGCACTGCCGCCGACCACGGCGTCCCCGGGGTCGCCGAGCACGCGTACGACATCGCCGGAAGGCCGTCGACGCTGCGGTTGCGCGACCGCCTCGCCCACCTCGCGCCCGGTGGGACCGTGCTCGTCGTCGGCGGGGGCCTCACCGGCCTCGAGGCGGTCACCGAGATCGCCGAGGCCCGGCCGGATCTCGACGTCGCCCTCGCCGCCCGCGACGGTCTCGGCGACTGGCTCAACGACAAGGCGCAGCGACACCTGCGCGGCGTCTGCGACCGGCTGGGCATCACCGTCCACGAGCACACCGACATCGCCCGGGTCGAGGCGGCACGTGCGGTCACCCGCGACGGTCGGGAGATCCCCGCCCAGGTGACCGTGTGGACGACCGGGTTCGCCGTCCATCCCATCGCCGCCGCCACGACCCTGGCCGTCGCGGACACCGGGCAGATCATCGTCGACGCCACCATGCGGTCGGTCTCACACCCCGAGGTGTACGCGGTGGGCGACGCCGCGATCGCCGAGGGCCCGGGCGGCAAGCCACTGCGGATGTCCTGCGCCTCGGGCATCCCGATGGCCTGGCAGGCCGCCGACACCATCGCCGCGCGCCTGACCGGTCGGACGAAGTTCCCCAAGGCTCCGCTGCGCTACTTCAACCAGTGCATCAGCCTCGGCCGTCGCGACGGCATCATCCAGTACGTGACCGCCGACGACCGGGCCAAGCCGGCCCTGCTCAAGGGGAAGCTGGCGGCCCGCTACAAGGAGTTCGTCTGCGCGGGCGCGGCGTGGAGCATCGGGCATCCGATCCTGTACCCGGTACGCCGCCACCGCATCGTCCCGACCCGATCGGAGATCCACACCGCTACCTCTTGACAGGTGGCTGCGGTACAGCGCCCGGGCTGTCGGCGCTACCAATACCCCCCAGGGGTAGCTACGCTGTCGCCATGCACGAACGGGTGTTCCTCGTCGTGGGGTACGACGGGGCGGAACTGCTCGACATCGCCTGCGTTACGTCCAGTCTCGACATCGCCAACCGGATCGGCGCCGCGCCGCCGTACCGGATCGTCCTGGCCACCCCCGGTCAGCGGGAGATCCGCTGCGACTCCGGGTTGCGACTGGCGGCCGAGGCGGGCCTGGAGCGGGTCACCGGGCCGGTGCACACGTTGCTGGTGAGCGGTGGCCAGGGCCATGAGCGGGCGGCGGCGAGCCCGCACCTCGTCGGTCACGTCCGGCGGCTGGCCGCGCTGGCGGAACGGGTCGCATCGGTCTGCACCGGGTCGACGGTGCTGGCCGAGGCGGGCCTGCTCAACGGCCGGCGGGCCACCACGCACTGGATGTACGCCGACCGGCTGGCCGAGCGGTTTCCCGACGTGCGGGTCGACGCCGAACCGATCTACGTCCGGGACGGCAACGTCGCGACCTCGGGTGGGGTGACGAGCGCCCTGGACCTGACTCTCGCCTTCATCGAGGAGGATCACGGGGCCGCGCTGGCCCGGGGCGTGGCGATGGGCACGGTGGCGTACCTGCAACGGCCCGGCGGGCAGGCCCAGATGAGCATGTTCCTGACCCGCCGAGCCACCGACGACGTCCTGGTCCGCGGGATCAGCGACCACATCGTGAGCCACCTCGCCGGCGACCTGAGCACGGCGGCGTTGGCCCGGCTCACCGGGGTCAGCGAGCGCCACCTGTCCCGACTGTTCGTCGAGCATCTCGGGCAGACGCCGGGGCGCTACGTCCGACGGGTGCGGACCGAGGCGGCCGCGCACCTGTTGGCCTCGACCGGCCTGCCGCTGCGGGCCGTGGCACGACGGTGTGGGTTCGGCTCCCCCGAGTCGCTGCGGCAGGCGTTCGTCGACCGGTACGGGGTGCCGCCCTCCCGCTATCGGGCGGTGCAGGCTGCGGTGCCGGCCGCTTGATGCCACGGCTTCGGCCCCACGTCCCAGTGATTCGGACACGTTCGATCCGGAAACGACGCCGAGCGCGGCGTCGCCGGCAGCATCGTGACCATGACTGAGCAGTCGTTAGCACGCCGGCCGCGACTGGTCGACCGTTGGCCCGTCGCGGTGGCGCTCCTCGTCGTTGCGGGCGCGGTCACCGTGATCGCCCTGGTGCACGAGCGGGCGGAGTTGTTCGGGCCGGCGGTGGCCACCATGGCGGGGATCTACCTCATCGCGTACGCCCTCGGTCGGCCGTGGACCGCGTGGTTGGCGTTCGCCGTCCTGAGCGCCGTGGTGACCGGCCTGCACCTGCTCGCACGACTGCTGTCGCTGCCGATCGACCCGGCCGTCGGGATGACGCTGCTGCTGGTGCCCCTCTGGGTGTGGGCGGTGGCGCGACGTCGGTTCATCCCCACCCGGACGTTCTCGGTGCAGACCGCCGGCATGGTGGGCTTCGGCGCGATCACTCTGCTGACCGCAGTGACGCAACCGCAGGTGGCCACCGCCGTGGCCGGTGTCGGCTTCCTGGCACACGGCCTCTGGGACGCCTACCACTATCTGGTCAACCTGGTGGTGAGTCGCTCGTGGGCGCAGTTCTGCGCGGTTGTCGATGTCGGTGTCGGAATCGCCCTGATCATCGCGGCCGTAGGCTGATCGTCTCGCACGCACAAACGCCAATGGAGAGTGCGCAGTGACCACACAAAGCGGCAAGGTGATCGCCAACCAGACGATCTCCGCCGACGGATACTCGTCCGGGCTCAACCAGACCGAGGACCGCCCGTTCGGCGACGACGGCGGTGACGGCTGGGGCCGCGGGCTCCATGCTTGGATGTTCGACCACGCGGAGGAGAACCAGGCCGAGGTCGACCAGATCAACGCCGCCTCGGCGGTCATCATGGGGCGCAACATGTTCGGCCCCGTGCGTGGCCCCTGGGATCGGCAGTGGAACGGCTGGTGGGGTGACAATCCACCGTTCCACGTGCCGGTCTTCGTGCTCACCCATCACGCCCGCGAACCGCAGCCGATGGAGGGTGACACCACGTTCCACTTCGTCACCGACGGGATCGAGGCGGCACTCGCCGAGGCGCGCGCGGCGGCCGGCGACGGCGACATCTCGATCCACGGCGGCGCCACCACCATCAACCAGTACCTCGCCGCCGGCCTGGTCGACGAGTTGCGGCTGCACATCGTGCCGTTCACCCTCGGCACCGGCGTGCGGCTGTTCGACGGCGTCCCGCCCCTGAAACTCGAACAGGTGGCGTCGCGTGCGGCGAGTGCGGTCCTACACGTGACCTATCGCGTGCTGCCCTGAACCGGGGCCTTACAGCGCGCACGGCCTGACCGTGCGCATCACTCCCGCTCACAAGCGGTTGCGGATCAGCTCCACCCCGCTGGGCACCGCGAGCGGCCGTGGTCAAGGCCGCCGTCGCCGCCATCGACGGCCCGGTCGTGGTCGTCGCCCACTCCTACGGCGGTTCCCCGGTCACCGAGGCGCTCGCTGCCGCGGACAACGTACGCCGGATCGTTTATCTCGCTGCTTTCCTGCCGGACGTCGGCGATTCGGTCTTCTCCACCGCCGGTGGCGTTGCTCCGCCGTGGTGGGAGGTACACGAGCGGGCGGATCTGAAGGGCAAGGGTCACATCGCGCCAGTGCAGCCCCGAGAGGTCTTCTACGGCGACGTCGATCCGGAAATCGCGGAACAGGCCGTTGCGCGACTCGGACTCCAATCGTGGGCCTCGACGCAGCAGTCGGTGACCGAGGCGGCGTGGCGCACCATTCCCAGCACCTACATCATTTGCGAGGCCGACAACGCTCTGCCGCCCTTCGCGCAGGAACTCATGGCCAAGCGGGCCGAGCGGGTATTGCGGCTGGACTCCTCGCACTCGCCGTTCCTTTCTCAGCCCGCCGAGCTGGCCGCGCTGATCCGGGCGGAACTTTCCGCCTGACGCCTGCGGCGCGGGTAGCGGGGCGTCACATCGCGGTGGGCGCGAGTGCGGGCATCCACCTGCACGTGGATTCATACCGCTACCTGATCGGCGGACGCGAGTCCGGGTGGCGGGGTTCCGCGAGCCACGTTGTTGTCGGACGGAGCAGCGCCGCATCCGAAGGGATGCGGCGCTGTCCTCTCGCGTTCGGCTAGCTGATCTTCTTGCGGTAGATCGCTGTCGCGGCGGTGTAGGCAGCCACGAGCAGGCCGACGCACCAGGCGAGGGCGATCCAGATGTCGTTGCCGATGGGTTGCTGTGCGAACAGCGCGCGGAGAGCATCCACGATGGACGTCACCGGCTGGTTCTCGGCGAACCAGGCGACCGGGCCGGGCATCGAGTCGGTGGGGACGAACGCCGAGCTGATGAAGGGCAGGAAGATCAGCGGGTAGCTGAAGGCACTCGCTCCGTCGACGGTCTTGGCGGACAGGCCCGCAATCACGGCGATCCAGGTGAGGGCGAGGGTGAACAGGATCAGGATGCCGGCGACGGCGAGCCAGTCGGCCACGGATGCGCCGGTGCGGAAACCCATGATCAGCGCGACGCCTGTGACGATCACGATCGAGGCCAGGTTGGCGACGAGTGAGGTCAGCACATGGGCCCAGAGCACCGACGGTCGTGGGATCGGCATCGACTGGAAGCGCTCGAAGATGCCGCCCTGCATGTCGAGGAACAGGCGGTACGCCGTGTAGGCGATGCCGGACGCGATCGTGATGAGCAGGATGCCCGGGAGCATGTAGTTGATGTACGACTCGTCGGATCCGGTGTTGATGGCTCCGCCCAGCACGTACACGAAGAGCAGCATCAGCGCGACCGGGGTGACCGCCGTGGTGATGATGGTGTCCGGGCTGCGGAGGATGTGGCGCAGGGATCGGCCGGTGAGGGTTCCGGTGTCGCTGAGGACGTGGGCGGTCATCGGGATTCCTTTCCTGCGGACATGGCCGCCTTGCCAGCGGTGTCACTGGTGTCGCCGACGAGGGCGAGGAAGACGTCCTCGAGGGTCGGCTGCTTCTCGACGTACTCGACCTTGGCGGACGGGAGGAGCTGCTTCAGCTCGGCGAGCGTGCCGTTCTGGATGATCGTGCCCTTGTGCAGGATCGCGATCCGGTCGGCGAGCTGCTCGGCCTCGTCGAGGTACTGGGTGGTCAGCAGGATGGTCGTGCCGTCCTTGGCGAGCTGCCGCACCGTCTGCCAGACCTCGATGCGCGCCTGCGGGTCGAGGCCGGTGGTCGGCTCGTCGAGGAACACGACCGGCGGATTGCCGACAAGGCTCATCGCGATGTCCAGCCGCCGGCGCATGCCGCCCGAGTACGTCCCCGCCCGCCGATTTCCGGCGTCGGTGAGCGAGAAGCGGGCGAGCATGTCGTCGGCGACCGCACCCGGGTTCTTCAGGTGGCGGAGCTTCGCGACCAGGACCAGATTCTCCCGGCCGGTGAGCACTTCGTCGACTGCGGCGAACTGCCCGGTCAGGCTGATCGACTTGCGTACGTCCCCCGGGGCCGAGGAGACGTCGAAGCCGTGCACGGTCGCGGTGCCGGTGTTCGCCTTCAGCAACGTCGACAGGATCCGCACCAGCGTGGTCTTTCCGGCACCGTTCGAGCCGAGCAGGGCGAAGATGCTCCCGGCTGCCACCTCGAAGTCGACGCCCCGTAGCACCTGCAGGTCCTTGTAGGACTTCGTAATCGCCTGCACCCTGATCGCGGGTTCGCGCGTCTTGGTGGTCATGCGCTCTTCTCCTCGCCGTTGTCGCCGGTGGCAGCGTCGATCGCTTTCCGCAGGCGAGCGCGTTCCTTGTCTATCCACTGCTTGCCGGAGTACGCCTGCACGAACGTCTCGGCGAACTCGACGGGGTCGTCCCCGACGATCGCGCGGACCGGCGTCCCGTCGGCGACCGCCCGCTCCCAGAGGTCGACGAAGTCGCCGAGCATCGTGATGAGCGTGTCCCCGTCGACGACCCCTCCCTGGTACATGAAGTACCGCTGGAGAGCCTTGGCCGCGCTGCGATGGGGCTCCGGCAGGGCCTCCATGCGGGCCATGTGGCGCTTGTACTGCTTCTTCTGCTCAAGCGACCCGACGATCGTCTCGATCCACTTCGCGGCCATGCTCATGCTCCTTGGTCAAATTGGTTGTCGTTGTCGTGGAGTTGCTCGATGCGTTCAGCGAGGACGCCCCACGTCCTCCAGAACTCGGCGAGTTGCTCTCGCCCCCTCGCGTTGAGGGAATAGACCTTCCGCGGGGGCCCTTTTTCGGAGGGAACCTTCTCCACGTCCACGAACCCGCGCTGCTCGATGCGGACGAGCAGCGCGTAGATGGTGCCTTCCGCGATGTCCGAGAATCCGCGGTCGCGCAGCCACGCGGTGATCTCGTAGCCGTACGCGGATCTGCGGGCCAGGATCGCCAGGACGATGCCCTCGAGAGTGCCCTTGAGCATCTCTGTCATCTGGTTGCCCATGTCCTCTTCCCCTTGCTACCAAGCGACGCTGACTACCGGTAGACCGTAACACTAGGTACCGGTAGATAGCAACGCTGAATACCGAGGGATTTCCGCATGGGTTCGCTCAGCGAGCGCGCGAACCGTCGCGCTGAAGTTTGAGTGACGGGCGCCACCCGGTCATGGCTTGATCTGGAGCGCACTCCAAGTTTTAGGTTCCTTCCATGGCCGATGGAAACGCCCACCCACAGCGGGAGCCAACCCTCACGATCACGCAGGTCGCGGAGCGGACCGGACTCTCTCCAGACGCCCTGCGCTACTACGAGCGCGCCGGGCTGATCGAACGGGTCGGCCGGACCACCGGAAACCAGCGGCGTTACGCCGCAGCCAATCTGGCCTGGCTGGAGTTCTTGCTCCGGCTGCGCGAGACCGGGATGTCGATCAGCAACATGCAGCACTACGCGCAGCTACGGGCCGTCGGCGACGCCACCGTCGCCGACCGGCTGGCCATGCTCCGTGAGCACCGCCGCGACCTCACCGAGCGCATCCACAGCCTGCGGCGCAACGCCACGGCTCTGGACAACAAGATCAACCGCTACGAAGAGCTGCTCGACCAGCAGTCGGAAACGGACGTCCTTGCATGAGCACCACTCCCGCCGCCGAGACTCGCCAGGAGCGCTTCGATCACGGCATGGAGGTCCTCAGCCGCGTTGACGGCGAGGCCGGTCAGCGCGTCATCGACGCCCTCGCCGACATCAACCCGGAACTCGGGCACCAGGTCGTCGCATGGGCCTTCGGCGAAATCTATGACCGCCCCGGTTTGGCGCCGCGCGACCGGCAACTGGTCACCCTCGGCATGCTCACCGCCCTCGGCGGCTGCGAAGCCCAGCTGGAAGTCCACATCAACGCCGCCCTCAATGTCGGCCTGGCACCCGATGAGGTCATCGAGGCGTTGCTGCACTCCGCCGTCTACTGCGGCATGCCCAAGGCCGTCAACGCCACCTTCGTCGCAAAGAAGGTCTTCGGCCAACGCGGCCTTCTGCCGGTCAAGCCTGAATAACCCCACCACGGCCCGCAGCCTGCAACCCCACGAGCGGATCTTCTTCGCGTACCGCTCAAATAGGTCAGCGGCGCACCCGATAGCGCAGGTGAAGCACCCGGTCGCCCTGAATCACCACGTCAGGATCCTCCAACAGGTGCTGCACGTCGACCGACCCGAAGTAGCGCTTGCCGGACCCGAACACGACGGGTACGACGTCCATCCGCACCTCGTCGACCAGGCCTGCGGCAAGCACCTGCCCACCGACGTCGCCAGCGGCGACCTCGACCATGCGGTCACCCGCGAGCTCCTGCGCCTTGGCCACGGCCGCCTCGACGCCGTCGACGAAGTGAAACGGCGCTGCGGGGTCCCAGCCCTCGGGCTTCGGCCGGTGGGTCACGACGACCACGTGGTCGATCCCGCCTGGAGGCTTTCCGTCCCAGCCGTCCGTCATGTCGAAGACGTGGCGGCCGGCGACTGTCACCCCGACCTGGTCCCAGTACGGCCGGGTGTAGTCGTAGGACGTCTGCGACACCTTCAACACGCCGCTGGAGTCCAACGGGACGTCACCGCTGGTCAACCAGTCGAACAGCGGTCCGGGCTGGTCATTCTCGTCCGCGATGAAGCCGTCCACCGACACCGAGCTGTACATGACCACCTTGCCCATGGGGCTCTCCTCTGCTGTGGAATGCCCCTAAATTAGCGGGTCGCGAGCTGTCGCTCTTGTAAGAAATCAATCCGCCGGCAGCGGCCAGCCGTCTATCGCGTGGCCGGGATGTTCGCGCAGGAACCGCCGCCGGACTTCGAGGTACCGGGTCGGCGTGAGCCCGGTGAACGCCCGGAACTCGTGGCCGAAGTGGGCCTGGTCGAAGTAGCCCGCGCCACCGGCGAGGTCGCTCCAGTCGATCGGTTCGGCAGGGTTGATCGCGAACACGGTGGCAGCGAAGCGGTAGGTGCGGGCCAGCCGCTTCGGCGTGACGCCGACGAGCTCCTTGAACCGCTGTGCCAGATGGGTGCTGCTGACACCGGCTGCCACGCTCAGGTCACCGATCGTCACCGCACCGCTGGCCGCCGCGATGACACTGCTCGTATGGCGGATCAGCCCCAGGCCGGCGGTCTCGGACAGCCGCCGCATCAGCTCCTCCTCTAGCAGCGTCAGCATCTCGTGCGGTCCGCTCGCCGTGGCCAGCCGGTCCCGCAGCTCAGCGATGGCGCGCCGACCCCAAACCTGCTCTATCGTCACCGGCCGGTCACACAACTCGGCCGCGGGCATCGACAGGAACGGCGCCAGCCCCCACGGCTTGAGGTGCACGCCGACGGACCGGGTCCCGAGTGGGTAACCGAACTCCCACGCGCGGGTGGGCGTGGTGACCACGCAGCCGTCGACGTACTCGGCCGTCTCGATGTCGGTGCCGGCGCGGATGCGGAACGGCGCCCCGAGGTTGACGATGAGCAGCGCCGACGGCGCGGGCGGCAGCGTCAGCCGGGCGTACGGCGGCGCGCCCTCCAGGTAGTAGAGGTCGTCGATCAGCCCGTCCAGCGGCGGTCGCGGCACTCTGGACACGTACTCCACGCGCACAGCATCGCCGACGCCCCGGCAATCTGGCCACTCACCCAGCGACTGGGCGTGCCCTAACCAGTCCACCCGTCATGCGTGCCGATACTCGTGCCCGTCGCTGGATCGCGCTCAATCGGCCCGGACCGCGGCTTCTGGCCCTGCCCTGTCCTGAGTCGCACGCTGTCGTCGCCGCAGCAACACGGCTGACACCAGGTAGCCCACACCGCCGACCGCCCACAGTGCGGCAAACACCCAGCGCCACGGCGTGGGGTTTCCGACGGCCACGGCCACCCACCCGACGGCCAGGAAGAGCCAGATGCCTGCCCTGATGAGACCCTGCTTTGGCGTCTTTGCTGTCTGCCACCACGGGTTCTTCGCTGGCTTCATATAGGAGATCGTCCCACTCATCACGGGACCGCGCCGCGCTGACCGACCTTGGGATTAGACGAAGATCGTTGACGGCTGGTCAAGTAGCCGCCTTCCTGGTCAACCCGTCTGCCACTGTCGGGCGGTGTCGGCGTCAGCCGGTGGTCTCGGCTGTATGGAGTGTCGGTCGAGCCGAGCCGGAGTCCAGGCTTCGTCCGGCAAGGCGGAGCCGCCGGGCGCAGGCCGGCCAGATCGATCGTGCCCGGGCAGGGTGGGTCCAAGACGAGGCCGACGAATACAGTTCCGGCTATGAACGAGCCGGCGGAGGTGAGGATGCCCGTGCGCGTTCGCTCGTGGCTTGGGGTCGCGACGGCCACCGTCATAGCGGCGGCCGCCACGGCGGGCTTCTGGTGGTTGGCCGTGCCCCGCTTTGACCTCTGCGCGGCCGTCCTGCCCGCGCCTGCCGGCTGCCGGATCGCCGATCGGGTGTCCACCGCGACACTCTGGACGGCTGTCGTCGCGGTGCTGTATGTGGCGACCGTCGTCGTCGCCCTCGCCCGCCCGCGTGGTCGCTGGTGGCCGTTGGCGGTGGGGATCGCGATGCTGATCGTCGCGGCGTTGTGGGGCTACCGGGCGGTGCTGTATCAAACCTGACCGGCGCGCGGGTAGAAGTCGGCCTGCATCATCGGCCAGGCCGAGACGATGCCGATGGGCTGCCCGTTGACCGTGCCGGAGCCCCGGTTCAGTGACGGTGTTGTTGCGCTCGTCGGCATCCGTGAAGGTCACCACGCCGTCCGGGAGCAGCGCGTCCATCACGGTCTGCCATTTCTTCAGCTGCGCGAACGTGTATGGGACCTCGACGGTCCGGACGCGGGCGCCCGGCTTCGCGAGTGCCTTGGCGCCCTCGCTGAGTGCCAGCGCTTCGGCCGGCTGCCGACGGAACGCGCCCTGCACGTCGGCGGGACCTGAGCGCCCCGGCGACCGGATCCGGCGACCGCGATGGTCGTCACCGCCCCCGTCGGGCTGTCGTCGAGCCAGATGCCGGCGAAGCCGGGCACTTCGCTGGTGGCGCGCAGGAGTTGCGCGTCCTCGTCCGCGACGAGCCTCGGCGCGGCCACTGTCAGGACGCCGCGAGCAGTCGGATCTCGCAGCGGACGCCGCTGGCCTTGGCGAGCCGACCATCACCGGTCACGAGTGGGCAGGCCATCAACTCCGCCGCCGCGACGTAAGCCGCGTCGTACGCCGTGACATTGCCCCGCAGCTGCCACATCCGGTCAAGCAACAGTGCGACGCCAACCTCATCGACGACCAACGAGGGCAGGGCGTCGACCGCCTCCTGCGCCCGAGCAAGGCCGAGCTTCCCGCCGAGAACCTTGCCTCTGATCACGGACATGACCTCGACCAGAAAATGGCTCGGCGCGGCCCAGTGTGGGTCTCCGGTCAGTTCCGCCCGCGCCGCGTCGCCGACCGGCCCGTCGTCAATCAGGGCGTCGGCCAGGACCGACGCGTCCACGACGATCACGCGGCGCTTCCCCACGGTCCGCGCTGCTCCCGCTGGTCATTCAACTCGGCGGCACTCTCCCCCGGCAGGGAGCGCGTACCGTCCGATCGGCCGGCGAAGCGATCAAGGGCCGCCGCGTTGCGCAACCGCCGAGCCTGCGTCTCCACCAACTCCAGCAGGTACGCCTGAAGTGACTGCCCGCGCGCCTTGGCCTGGGCCGCCAAGGCGTCTCGCACTTCCTCCGGCACGTCCCTAATCTGAAGAGCAACCATGCATTCATTATGCATGCAGCCTCGCTCGCTCGTCAGGAAAGACTCGAACCCTCGATCAACCGGTTCGCATGACGATTGCGGTACAGCCAAGAGCCGCAGGTGAGAGAAGTGCGTGGACGCTTCCTGTCGGCGCGGATGCATTGTCATAGCCGAAATGAGGGCACTGGATCATGCGCGGGTCGGTCGAGTGCCGCTTCGCCGGGCAGGTTGGGTAACGGGATCTTCGGTGACCATGACAACGACGCACATGGATGCGCCGGCTTGTTCGACCCGGCTCTGTCTACGTGATCGACCTGCTCGAGCTAATCGCGGGGGCCACGCTCGGATGCACGCTCATGGCCGCAGACAAGGCGCCCTGTCAGCTCAGCCAGGTGGTCAGCAGCCCATCGACGCAGCCGTCCACCAGCGCGGCGGACCGGCAGACACCGCCACGGAGCGCCACCTCCGGCACCGCCACACGAGTAGGGCAAACCCCGAGGGCGTACCTGATCCGGCCGATCACCGCAGCCCTCGGAGCACTCGGCCGTCAACGCACGACGACGGCCGCACCCGCCCACGTTTCACCAGGTCACGGCGCGTTCGCCAAGGCGGTTCGGGTACCGCCACATTCGCTTTCACGTTTCCCGGCTCACGTGCCATGGGTGGACCGGACGTGGCAGAACCCGAACCGCATTCCCGCAGCTGAGGCGCCAATCGTCACGCTATCAGCCATACGCCGACGCATGTCCTGACAGTCCCGCCGTGGGGGCCCTTGAGGGGTGCCCGGCACCGACATGGAACTGAATCTCGGGCGAGATCGCCGACCTCAGGCTGGCGAGGTGCCCTGTGCGAGCCGGGCGAGGTGATCCCACTCCTCCCACAGGGCGATGCGGCGCGCGTACTCTGGACGAAGCAATTTCAGGCCGTTCGCGCCGAACAACACCCGCAGCGGTGGATTGGGGTCATCAGCGACGGCGAGCATCGCCTGGGCGGCCGCAGCCGGATCGCCCGGAGCGATTCCGGTGCCCTCGAACCCCGCCATCAGCGCCTTGCGGGCATGGTCGTACTCGGGCATCTGGGGAGCAGGCGTACCGAGTTCGCTCGGGAACGTGAGTGGCTCGATGAGAGTTACGTGAACTCCGTACTCCGATACTTCTGCCGCCAGAGCCTGGCTCAACGCCTCCAGCGCCCACTTCGTTGCATGGTAAGTCCCCAGGACGGGGGTGGCGATGACGCCGCCCATGGACGAGATCTGAATGATCCGGCCACTGCGACGCTCCCTCATACGCGGCAGGATCGCCTGCGTCGCGTACAGTGCGCCGAAGTAGTTGACCTCCATCTGCACTCGTGCCTGCGCCGCGCTGACTTCCTCAATGGCGCCCATCACCGCCTGCCCTGCGTTGTTGACCAGGATGTCGATTCCGCCGAGTCGGTCTTCGGCAGTCGCGATCGCCTGATGCACCGCCGCCTCATCCGTGACGTCGAGTTCGAGCGGAAGAACCAGGTCGCCATAACTCTCAACGAGAGGACGCAGCGCGTCGGCGGATCGTGCGGTCGCAGCGACACGGTCGCCACGGGAGAGCGCGGCTTCCGCCCAGCGGACGCCCAGGCCTCGCGCTGTTCCCGTGATGAACCAGGTCTTGGGGGTGTTTGTCGTCATGCCAGTTAACTCCTTCTAACTTCCACTATCTGTGTATGTCAGGCTCGGCGCATTGACGGCCATGCCGGGCGGGTCGTCTCGCTCGCCGCGTCGATCGCGGCGAGCAGTTCGGGAGGAAGCGGCGCACTCCGCACCGCGTCGAGGTTCTGGACGACATGTTCGGGTCTGGACGCGCCGAGGATGATGCCGTCGCTATGTGCGGCGCCGAGCTTCGAGTGGTGCACGAGCCAGCGCAGGGCAGCGTCGGTCGGTGAGACGCCCAATGCTTCGCAACTGGCCCTGAGCTGACGCATTCCTTGCAGGTACGGCTCGTTCCAATATCGGCGGCGATACTCGACGCCCCACCGGCGTCATCGCGACCAAACCGGCCGCCCAGGCTCCGGCCTGGTGTGAAAGCGACGCAGCTGCGGAGACGGCGTCAAAGGCCTGTTCGAAGCCTTCGCCACTGTCACCGGCCCTGATCTGCTACTGCCCCGAAGGAATGGAGAAGCACTGTGAGGTCAGCTGGTGGAGCGGATGTTGGCGGGGGCACAGGCGGGTCGATGACAGGGGCCCGTTCGGGGTCGTGGCCAGGGCGCCACCGGGTGGTGGTGTCGTGGCACGACCCCGTCGGGCACGGCGTCGGAGCGGAATCCACTCAGACGACCGTACGGCCACCGTTCACGTTCAGAATCACGCCGGTGACAAACCGTGCCTCATCGCTGACGAGGAACGCGATGGCGGCGGCGATGTCCTCCGGATCGGCGACGAAACCCAGCGGTGCCTGCGCCGCGAGCACCTGCAGGAACTCCCCCAAGCCCTCGGATCCCGGGGTACGGGTCGGGCCGGGGCTCACGGAGTTCACGCGCACGCCGGCCGGGCCGAACTCGGCTGCCCAGCTCTTGGTGAGCAGGTCCAGGGCGGCTTTGCTCGCGCCGTAGACAGACAGGCCCGGGAGCGCGACTTCGGCGGCGAGCGTGGAGATGTTGACGATCGCTCCACGGCCCCGTGCCGCCATCGCGGGCGCAAGGTTCGCGACCAGGTAGAACGGTGCCTTCAGGTTGGTGCCCAGTACCGCGTCGAAGGCCGACTCCTCGGTGCCTGCGGTCGGTCCGCCGGTTCCGATCGCCGCGTTGTTGACCAGAACGTCGAGGGTTCCGCCGGCGGACTCGGCAACCTGGGTGGCCTTGGCCGCGAGTTCTACTGCGGATTGCGCGTCGCGTAGGTCGGCGCCGACAAAGTAGGCCTCTCCCCCCGCGGTGCGGATCTGCTCCACCACTTCCAGCCCTCGTTCGGCATTGCGGCCGGAGACGACGACACGAACGCCATCGCTGGCGAGCTTGAGTGCGGTGGCGCGACCGATTCCGCTTGTCGAGCCAGTGATGAGGGCAGTCTTAGTCTCCATAGGATCTCCTTGCCTGGGCGATTACAGATGGGCTTGTGGTTGCGCTCGGATGGCGTTGTTGTTGCGGGCCCGACAGTGGTACGCGCGTCACAGGTTCTGTAGGAAGGCGACGCGGTCGGCGAGCGCGCTCCGTGCCACGCGGGTGTCGGGCGCAAACTGGTCGAAGCCGTGGATCGCGCCGGGGCGTACGGAGAGGTGCACGGTCACGCCGTGGTCCATGAGCTGCTTGGCGTAGGCGACTGTCTCCGCGCAGAAGAGGTCCAGTTGACCGACCTCAAGATAGGTTGCCGGCAGATCGCGAAGTGTGTCCGCGCGGGCGACCGAGGCGGACGCGGGCACGTCGTCGGTGCCGTACTTGTCGCCGAGGTAGGCGCGCCAGCCGGTGATGTTGTCGGCGACCGACCAGGCAAGGAACGGTTCGATGGCTGGGTCGGCGACTGCCGTGCGGTCATCAAGCATCGGGTAGATGAGGATCTGCGCGGCCAACGGCCCGACCCCACGGTCGCGGCACACCAGCGCCGTTGCGGCCGCGAGACCACCCCCGGCGGAGTCACCCATGAGCGCGACCCGTGCCCCGGGTACGCGCTCCGCCGCATGCTCGATCGCCCACTCGACCGCGGCGACACAGTCTTCCACGGCGGCTGGAAACGGCGATTCGGGCGCCAGACGGTAGTCGACTGCGATCACTGCTACCCCGGCCTCGGAGGCGTAGCGGCGGCAGACGTGGTCGTACCCGTCGAGGCTTCCGGCGATGAGACCACCACCGTGGACGTAGACGACAAGAGCGTGCGGTAGGTTCGCCGGCTTGTACAAGCGCAGCGGGACGGCGTGCCCGTCCGAAGACGGCACCGTGAGATCGATCGTCTCGACAGGGTCGTCGCGTGTCGCAGCGGCCGCCAACCCGCCATAGACGGCGTCGATGTTCGCCCGCCGGGTCTTCCAGTCGCCGACGACCGGCGGTGTCGGTGAGGCGGCGGCTGCAATCGCACCGACTGCCTCAAGAAGTTCGTTGTCGATGGTCAGCACTGTGAAACTCCTCGTTTTCGTAAGTAGCGGTCATCCTCAACGGCACACCGCTAGGACCATGAACGTTCACGGCATCCGGCTTACGTCAACACACTACCTGATGCGTGCGCACGCACCTAACCCTGGCGGCACGCATGCGCTGATAGCATGGATCCCGTGAAGGCACCCCGGACAACAGCCGCGATAATCTCCCAGACGGAGCAGGACGGCTGGTTCGGGCTGATCTACGCCCAGGCCGCCATGCGATCACGGATCGAGGCCGTGCTGATGGAACGCCACCGGCTCTCGTTCAGCGCCTTCGAGATCCTCTGCCGCCTCAAGGACCTCGAACCCCAGCCCGTCCGCTCCCTGGCGAGTGAACTGGTGACCGTCAGCCCTACCCGGGCGTCCCGGCTCGTGCAGGACCTGATCGACGCCGGCCACCTCGTACGTGGCGCCAACCAAGGTGACGGCCGGATCTCTCTGATTAGCCTGACCGAGGACGGACGCCGCTACATTCAGACCGTGGCACGGACCTTCGAGGAATCGATCAAGAAGTTCTTCGTTGACCCCCTCGACGCGGACGACATCGCCGCACTCGTCCGCATCTGGCAGAAACTGGAAGCATCCGAAGACTAAGAGACGTCTCGTAAATCCGAGCGGGGTTCACAGCCGGATGCGATCCTCGGGGCATGACGGGCCCAGCGCAGGATGGTGCCGAGGTGGCATACATGCGGGAGGTCACCGCGTTGGCCGAGAACCTAATCGCCGCCGAGGATCCTTACGAGGTAGCGCTGGACATCCACGGGGTGTCTGCGCATGCGTCAATCGAGGTGGATCCGGCCGGCTCCGTGTACCTCATCTGGGGCGAACTTACCGACCGGGTGGAGCTCAAGCCTGACGAGCGTGAGCAGGCCACAGCTGAGATGGTCCGGGCGGCACGGGAGTGGCTATCGCTGGACCTTGCCAATCGCGAGGCCGTGGCCAGGTATCTGGACTACTGGGTGCACGACGTGTGCGGCTATGCAAGGCGGGCCGGCCCAGGCGCTGCCTGACTGACGAAACCTCTGACTAAGCGGTACCTCGTAGCCCCGGGCATCTGTCTGTTGAGGATGGTGGGGCAGGATGCCGGGGGTGCAGGTGATCTCGGCAGCTCGCTCGGAGTGGATCTTTCCGTTCACCGGGCTGAAGCCCGCCCAGTTCCGCACGCTGGTCCGGCTGGTCGCCGAGCGTGGCGGTGACGGCATCGCTGATGGCCGACCAGGCCGGCAATGGGCTCTCGACCTGCCGGACCGGGTGTTGCTGGTCGCGGCGTACTGGCGGACGAACCTGACGATGCGCCAGATCGGCCCGCTGTTCGGAGTGTCGCACTCCGCGGCGCACCGGGTGATCGACACCCTCGCACCGCTGCTGGCACTGGCGCCGGTGCGTAAACGGCCGGTCGCGCAGATCGCGATCGTCGACGGGACTCTGGTCCCGACCCGCGACCACCGGCTGGCGGCCAGGAGCAAGAACTACAGGTACTCGACGAATCTGCAGGTCGCCATCGACGCCTCCACCCTTCTGGTAATCGCCGTCGGCGACCCGCAGCCGGGCAACCGCAACGACACGATCGTCTACCAGACCTCGGGCATTGCCGAGAAGCTGGACGGGCGGCCCGTGATGGCCGACGGCGGCTACCGCGGTAACCCCGAGGTGATCATGCCGTACCGCAAACCCGCCGACGGCAGCTCGCTACCCGCCTGGAAGGAAGCCCTCAACGTCGAGCACCGTACCGTCCGAGCGGGAATCGAACACGCCCTGGCCAGGATGAAGTGCTTCAAGATCCTGCGCGACTACCGCCGCGCCGCCCACACATTGACCGACGCCGCATCCGGCATCGCCAATCTCCACAACATCATTCTCACCGGCTGACCACCGGCCGGTGTCGGGCAAACGCCTTCACCTACTTACGAGACATCGCTTAGCCTCGATGATTCGGAGGGTAGCCGGCCCAGGCCGGTGTCCTTGGTGCATCGGATGCGGTTGTCGACGCGGGCGTGGGTCCGGTGGCGGGCCTCCAGCCACTGCCAGGTCGGGACAAGGCCCGCCTCTCTGGTGGGGCGGGCGGGACTCGAACCCGCGGCCGAGGGATTATGAGATCAAATGCCCGCCCCGCCGACCCGGACGCATGGGTTGCTGGCAGCGGAAACGCCTCTCGACAACTCCCATCAGTCCCCCGCTGCCGGTCGGCCTCTTGCGGACTAGATGCGGACTGCCCGCGCCAGGCGGCCCGGAAGTGCCAGTTTGGAGGGTGATCGATCGCTGGTGCTCCACCTCGATTTGCACACGTCAGCAAAGGGCCCCTGAGTCGGGCGAATCGGCGATGTGCACATCGAAGGTGCCCGGCAATGGAAACGAAAGGTTCATATACACCGTGCCACCGCTAACGTCCTTGCTCGCGCATAGTTTGGCAACGCCTGCACCGGAGGGCGTCACCAGCCACGCATCTTTTTTCGCTACCTGCTGGTAGAAAGAGACGATGGCCTGTTCGTTAGATTCGCCGTGATACTGGCGGCCTGCGTAGGCAACTAGCCGGTCCACGTCGCATCCGGAGTACGGCGTGTCTGGCTGCACTCCGTTTGGCTGCTCCATCAATAGCGGGGCGGCCCCCAGCGTAGTGGCTCGGCTCTGACACTCCGTGAATTTAGCGCCAGGCCACCAGACATACGCAATAACACCGCCGGCGACTACCAGAGCGACGACGCCAGAGACGGCCATGCGCCTGAACATCCCGCCACGGTATCGGCATCCAACCCTAGGGGGAAGGCCCGACCTGATCTATGACTGTGGTTAGCAGACCGAGCCTTCATGAACGGGTGCTGACTGGCCCTTGCTGCGAGCGGGTCTCCTCGTCGGGCAGTCGCAGACCGTCCAGCCTCCCGGACGGGGACAAGGTGGAGCGCCTCACCAGCCGAACGACCTTGGCCCCGGTGGGCGGGGTTGTCTTGGGCGAGACGTTCGAGGGCATATAGGCCGGCGAGGCGGACCGGGCCCTTGTCGGAGCCGAGCTGGTCGGCGGCTTGACGTACAACTCGGTGACGCGCTTTTCCCCGGCGTCGTACTCGGTGGCCTGCTGGGTTCGCTCGGCCAACTGCTGCCGGCGAAACGCCAACAGCAGCGCGAACGCGGCGGTCACCGACGCGCCGATGGTCAAACCGGTCCGGACGGACTCCACCCGCAACTTCGCCCGCTCCGTCACTTACTGCCGGAACCGAACCTTGCCACCACGTGACCGCGACCCAGGTGACCATCCCCACCAGGACCACCCCGGTTGGAACCACCCACGACCGTAAGGGCCGCACCTGCCGATTCGGCGGCATCGGCGCGGCGGACGCCTCATGCTTTACGCCGTCCCGCCGCCATGGCAGCACCCCCGCGACCAGCACCGCCAAGCCTCCCGCTACCGGCACCAGCACCGGCCAGCCGGAAGCCAGGACACACCACCACGACCGGGGAACCACCGCCAGCAGAACCAGCCCGCCGGCTGCCAGTCCACGCGGTCAGGCTGGGATACTCGCGCCGCCGAAACTACCTGATCATGGCCGCACCATGGCTCCTCGTCTGCCACGTACCGCTCCTCTGCTTCAAGCCCATCTCCGCCGCCGGACGTCCGACGCCGGTGCGGTGAACCCATCTGCGTCCTGTTCGGGTAGCCGCACGGCCTTGATCAGCAGCCACGCGATGAACGAAAGTTCCGCGACCGCCGCAGGAGTCATGGCGAACGGCGAAATGTTTGCGCCGAAGTCGGGGGCAAGAAAGCGCGCGAACACGTCCACGAGGTGGCCGAAGCATCCGATCACCAGCAGGACGCCCAATATCTTCGGGAAATAGCCTGACTTGACAACTAGGTAGCCCAACGGCAGCAACCACAGGCCGAAGTACGTCTGGGCAATGAGATACCCGTCGTGTTGCATATCGGCGAACAACATAGTTAGCTGGTCGGAAGCTGCCGAACCGAAGGCGCCGGTGTAGTCCTGGGCGGTGGCGATCGTCAGCGCCGCTTTTTGGTTGAGCAGGTTCAGGCTTTGGATCGCGACGCTGACCGCGACGAAGGTGACCATGGCGGCAGCAGCCATCTGGCTGACGTGCTTGAGCAGCAGGTACAGGGCCATGCTCGTCAGCAGAAAGACGGTGGCCCCCACCAACTCGCTGACAAAACCGATGCGAAAGAGGGTGGCCGATCTGTCGATGTTGTCGGCTGTGGCCGCGGTGTCCCCCGATTCGACGATGCGCGTGTTCACTAGCCCGGCGAAGATGGTGAACACGGCGACGATCAGATACAGGAATCCTGCGATTCTCGCGAGCGTCGTCGGTGCGGTCACAGCTTAGTCCTCCTTGATTACAGGCGTCGCAGCGAGTCCGATACCTAGTGCAGACCAACCTGGGGCTGAAGATTCGTGGACGTACCTCGACCCCGCCTCCCGGCGAGGACCCTCCGTGACGCGCGGGGCGGACACGAGCCAGACGCTCACGCCGGCCGGTCGGCGTGAGCGAGGGCCGATGGGGTCAGCCGGCCGACGATGGCCGGGGCCTCGTGGACGAGGGCGTCGTTCTCCACGGCTTCGACCATGAAACGGGCGTAGTCCACGCGGCGGGTCAGGTTGCTCGCGAGGACAGGGTCACCCACGTGCTGGCTCCACACCGGCAGGCCCTGACTGTCGCCCTCCGTCAGGTCGCTGCCACGCACGACCGTCCACCTGGTGTCACTGGCAAAGATCATCCGGCACGCCTCCACCTGGTCGTCCACGTCCACGACACGGGCAAGCTTCGCCAGCCGCCCAAACACGGCCGCGTACAGCTTGAACCTCCGGGTGTACACGTCCTTGCTGCCGTCGCGGGTGATGTGCCAGCCGCAGGAGAACACCAAACGGGCGCCCGGACGTGCGTGGTTGAGCACCGCCCCTGCCGTACCGAAGGCGTAGTGGTTCACCCCCCACGGCACCAGCACCGTGAGCACGGCGTCGCATCCGTTCACCGCCCGTGCGATGACCGCACGATCGTCGGTCGCTCCGGGGATCACCGTGATCCGTCCCTCGAACTCGGCGAGCTTGTGCACGCTCTGCTCTCGGCACACGCCCACGACCTCATACCCGCGGTCCAACGCGTGCTGCACCATGTACCGCCCGAGCTTCCCGGACGCGCCGACAATGCACAGCCTCTTCCCCGTCCCCGGCTTCTTTGCTCCGTCCACACCGAGCGGTTCCACGGGCCTCCTCCTCTGTTCGCCGCCATCTCCAGCCTTACACCGTAAGGTATAACCTTGCAGTGTAAGGTTGTCAAGCGGGCCCAGCACCCCAGACAGGAGGACCCTCATGACCACAGAGCCAACCGGCACGCCTGCACCCCGCCGCAACTCGCTCAGCAAGGAGTTGGTGCTTCGTACAGCGGTCGCGCTGGCGGACGAGGCCGGCACCGGTGCGCCGAGCATGCGCAGGCTCGCCGAGCGGCTCGGCGTCGAGTCCATGTCGCTCTACCATCACTTCCGCAACAAGGACGTGATCCTCGACGGCATGGTCGACCTCGTCTTCGGCGAGATCGAGCTGCCGTCGGACGACGTCGACTGGCGGTCCGCGATGCGACAGCGGGCAGTCTCGATGCGCGGCGCACTGATCCGCCACCCATGGGCGATCAGTCTGATGGATTCACGGTCAAACCCTGGCCATGCGACGCTGCGCCACCACAACGCGGTCATCGGCTGCCTACGGTCGGGCGGCTTCTCCATCGCTGGTGCGGCACACGCGTTCTCGGTGGTGGACAGCTACATCTACGGGTTCACGCTCCAGGAGATCAGCCTGCCCTTCAAATCATCCATCGACCTCAAGGACGTGGCAGGCCCGATCCTGAAACAGATGCCCCGCGACGAGTTCCCGCACCTCACCGAGATGATCGCCGACCGCGCACTGAAACCCGGTTACGCATACACCGAGGAGTTCGACATCGGACTCGACCTGATCCTCGACGGACTGCAGCGGCAGCGCGAAAACTGGCCGTAACAAATCAGCGAACGGAGCCGGGGCCTACAGGACAACCTCGGCTCGCACAACACGCAGCCCTCGCTCCGGTTCGCGCACTGCCTCCTACGGGACGTGCCCTTCGGTCACACGTACCGCAGAGGCGCGCGCGGATGCACTGTCATGGGCCACGGTCGGAGGTCAATGAAACAAGTAGCCGATGTGAGTGCGCTGAGTGTCTGTCGGAACCGATTGCGACACCCACTTCGGCCGGTCGGCCGATATTTGCCTCGGGGTGTCTCGTCGGCTCTCGGCAGATCACGCCATCGGCGCGGATTCTCCGTATGCTCGGTGAGGTCGAGACCGAGGAGTGGAATTGTCTCGCGGTGCGCCGGCATCACCTCCGCGCCCACTTCCGCACTCCTTCGCCATTGCTTGGCCGCGTGCCCTTGGTTGGCGCTGCTGTTGTCGGTCGAACTGCTCAACCGTGCTTCGAAGCGGCATCGCCTCCAAGCTGCCACATTTCATAATTTCCACATTCTGCCGTGATCTCGGACGTCACCTGAGCCGCGGCGAGGAAATCGTCGATCAGCGGCGAGGTGCGCGATTCCGCCACAGCGAGGCACACCTGGTCGGGTGCCAGATCCGGGATGGGCACATAGCTGACCTCCGGATGCGAATAGAATACGGTCGCCGAACGGGCCAGGAACGAGATGCCCCGGCCGGCCGCGACATGCTCGAGCGTCTCGTCCACCCCGCGCACCCGGTATCCGGCGTCAGGGTGCGGGCGTTTGGTGGGCTGTGTGCTCGTGTCGGCATGCCAGAGTAGCGGCTCGCCGACCAGGTCGGCCTCGGTGATCTGTTCCTTGCCGGCGAATCGGTGGCCGGCGGGAAGCACTGCTACCCGCGGCTCGGTGTACAGCGGGGTGACGCGCAGGCCGGCCTCGTCGATGGGCAGCCGCACGTAGCCGACGTCGATGCGGCCGTCGAGCAGCATCGCGGCCTGGTCGTCTCCTTCGATCCGCCGCAGATCCACCGGTACGTCCGGGTGCTGGATGGCGAACTGCCGTACCGCTGGGGTGACCGCGATGCCCGCCCGGAAGCCGACCATCAGCCGCCGGCTGCCCTGCGCGGCCACGGTCACCCGGCGGCGGACCGCGTGCGCGGAGGCCAGCAGCGGGCCGGCGTCGGTCAGCAACTGCCGGCCGGCGTCGGTCAGCGCCACGCCGTGGCTGTCCCGGGTCAGTAGCGGAGTGCCGAGCTCCTTCTCCAGCGCGCGGATCTGCCGGCTGAGCACCGGCTGCGCGATGTGCAGCTCATCGGCGGCCCGGCCGAAGTGCAGCTTGTCGGCGACAGCGGCGAAGTAACGCAACTTGCGCAGGTCCAGATCCATGGAGCCTCCCCCGGCGATGCCTCCAGGGTATCGCAACGACCGAAAGAGGTCTTGGACAACCGACTCGGGCCAATGGCACGCTCGATAAGTACTGGTGGGCCGGAATTGAATTCCGTACGAGAAACATGACTCGGTACGGTTATGTGAATGGAGCCAGTCGTGGGAAAGCTCGATGGCAAGGTTGCGGTGATCACCGGCGCGACAAGTGGTTTGGCGCTGGCCGGTGCGAAATTGTTTGTTGACGAAGGGGCTCACGTCTTCATTTCCGGCCGGCGAAAGGACGCGCTGGACGAAGCCGTCAAGCTGATCGGCCGGAATGTGACCGGCGTGCAGGCCGATTCGGCCGACCTCGATGATCTGGACCGTTTGTTCGAGACGGTCAAGCAGGAAAAAGGCGCGGTCGACGTGTTGTGGGCGAGTGCCGGGACGGGTGAGCAGGGCAGGCTCGGCGAGATCACCGAGGAGCAGTTCGATGCCGCGTTCTCGCTGAACGCACGCGGCACGCTGTTCACGGTCCAGAAGGCGCTGCCGCTGTTCAACGATGGCGGCTCGATCCTCATGACCGGGTCGAACGCGTCGTTGCGGGGCTACCCCGATTGGAGTGTCTACGCAGCGAGCAAGGCCGTGCTGCCCGCCTACGCCCGGGTGTGGGTGTCAGAGCTGAGGGACCGGCGGATTCGGGTGAACGTGCTGACGCCCGGCCAGGTCGCCTCGCCGATGATGGAGCAGGTCATGGACGCGGAAATGAAGGCGCAGTTCGAGTCCGTGATTCCGCGGCGAGAGATGGGCCGCCCTGAGGAGATCGCGTCGGTCGCGTTGTTCCTCGCCTCGGACGAGTCGAGCTACGTCAACGGCATGGAACTGGTCGCCGACGGCGGCACCACAGTGATCTGAGCCCGTTCGGCAACCCTTCGACACCCGGCCCAGCACGCCGAACCCTCGACCAACTGATTCATACACAACAAGGGAAACAACGTCATGACCACGATCAGCATCATCGGCTCGGGCAACATGGCCACCGCCATCGGCACCCGGGCGGCGAAGCACGGCCACACCGTCGAGCTCATGAGCCGCAACACTGCCAAGGCTCGGGCGCTCGCCGACCAGATCGGCAACGGAGCCACCGTCGGCACGTTCGGCGCCAGGCCGGTGGGTGACATCGTCATCGTGGCCGTCCTGTACGCCGGCGCGGTCGACGTGGTCGAGCACTACGGCGATGCGCTGGCCGGCAAGGTCCTCGTCGACATCACCAACCCGTTCAACGCCGACGCAAGTGGCGTCGTGACCTCCGCGGGCAACTCGGTGTCCCAGCAGATCGCCGCCGTCGCCCCCGAGGGCGCACATGTCGTGAAAGCCTTCAACACGATCTTCGGCGGCGTCATCGCCGAGGACAAGCCCGTGGACGCGTTCTACGCCGGCGACAGCGCCGAGGCGAAGGCACGTGTCGCTGCCTTCCTGGAGAGCTTGGGCATGCGGGCCCTCGACGCAGGAGGGCTCGAGATGACCCACGTCCTCGAATGGGCCGGCATCCTCCTGGTGGGACTGGCCCGCAGCGGCGCCGGCTTCGACATCGCCCTGGGCGCCGAGGTCCGCTGAAGCACGGCTACCGGACTACGCCAAACATCTCGCGACCGGCGGGCATGGCGTCCCCATCCATCTTCGGAAAGCAGGCACTTCATGAGCAGCATCAGCATCATCGGCCTGGGGACCATGGCCCGCGCCCTGGCCGCCCGGACGCTCGCTGGTGGCCACGCCGTAGAGGTCGTCGGTCGCGACGCGGCCAAGGCCAAAGACCTGGCTGCCGCGCTCGGCGGCGGCGCCACGGCCGGGACATTCGGCAGCGCCCCGGCGGGCGACATCGTCATCCTCGCCGTGCCGAACGCCAGCGCCGTGCCGGTCGTCGCCGGGTACGGGGACGCGCTGGCCGGCAAGGTCATCATCGACATCACCAACCCCATGAAAGCCGACGCGAGCGGGCTGACCACCCCTGCCGGCACTTCCGCCGCGCGGGAGATCGCCAAGGCCGCCCCAGCGAGCGCGCACGTCGTGAAGGCGTTCAACACCGTCTTCGGCCACGTCCTGGCCCAAGGCCGCCCATTGGACGTGCTCTTCGCTGGCGACGACGCGCGGGCCAAGGCGAGCGTATCGGCGTTCATCGAGAGCCTCGGTTTGCGCCCCCTGGATGCCGGAGGCCTGGAGATGGCGCACTGGCTGGAAGGGACGGGCCTGCTAATGGTGAGCCTGGCCCGCCACGGCGTCGGGGACTTCAACTTCTCCCTCGGCGTCAACGTTCTGGTCTAAGCACACACCCACCACCACCTCTCGCGCCACATCACTCACTCGGAGCAGCAGAATGCGTGTTTTCGTCACTGGCGGGACCGGCCATTCCGGTTCATACATCGTCCCCGAGCTCATCGCCGCTGGGCACGAGGTCACCGGCCTGGCCCGGTCGGACACCGCCGCGGCGGCGCTGTCCGCGCTCGGCGCGAAGGTGCGTCGCGGCGACCTCCAGGACCTCGACGGGCTCAAGGAGGCGGCTGCGGACTCCGACGGCGTCATCCACGTCGCGCACCGGCAGGACCTGCTTTTCTCCGGCGGGATCCACGCCGTGGCCGCCGCAGAGGTCCCGATCATGCTCGCGTACGGCGAGGCACTGGCGGGAACCGGAAAGCCGCTGGTCGCGGCGGGGAGCATCGGCTCGCCCGGGCAGGGATTCCTGGGCCGGACGGCCACCGAGGAGGACCCGGCCCTTCCCAGCGGCGATGAGCACAAGGGCAGCCTGCGGGCTCGTAACGTCGTGGAGACCACCGTGATCGGCCTCGCCGAGCGGGGCGTGCGGTCTTCGGTCGTGCGGATCGGCAATATCGCCCACGACACGACCGATCGCGCCGGCTTCCTCCCGACACTGATCGCGCTAGCGAAGGCGAAGGGCTTCGCCGGCTACCCCGGAGACGGCACGAACCTGTGGAACGCCGTGCATGCCCGCGATGTCGCCTCCTTGTTCCGCCTGGCGCTGGAGAAGGGCCCGGCCGGCAGATACTGGCACGCGGTCGACGACGGGGGCATCCCGTTCCGCGAGATTGCTGAGGCCATCGGCAGCCGTCTCGGCCTGCCCGCCGTGAGCGTTCCCGTGGACGAACTGGTGCTGCCGGGATACTTCGGGTTCCTCGCCAACATCGTCACGCAAAGCTACCCGGCGTCCAACCTCATCACCCGCCGGACCCTCGGCTGGGAACCCGCTCAGCCCCGCCTGCTCGCCGATCTGGACAACGGCCACTACTTCCCCGCCAGCTGACGACAAGGACCCCAACCGCAACGAGTCCGGCGCATGACAAGGAGGGCGGCTCAAAATATGACCACTGTGGGATTCATCGGCAGCGGCGCCATCGGCAGCACCATCGCGCGGCTCGCCGTCGAGGCCGGGCATCAGGTAGTGCTCAGGAACTCACGCGGTCCCAAAACGCTCGCGGACACGGTCGCAGAACTAGGGCCGCGGGCGTCCGCTGCGACCAGCGGGCAGGCCGCGGCAGCCGGTGACATCGTCGTGATCACGGTGCCAGTCAAGGCCTTCCCCGACATGCCCGCCGCGCCGCTTGCCGGGAAAACGGTCATCGACACGTGCAGCAGCTACGGCCCCGAGCGTGACGGGCCCATCCCCGAGCTCGACGGCAAGTCGCCGGGGACTCCGCGCCGGCGAAGGCTGCGGTGACCGAATTCATCGAGTCCATCGGGTACAGCGCGGTGGACTCGGGGACCACTGGCCAGCAGCTGGCGCCAGGCACCGCCACGGAGCGCCACCTCCGGCACCGCTCACACCAGCAGCGCTAACCCGAGGGCGTACCTGATCCGGCCGATCACCGCGGCCCTCGGAGCACTTGGCCGCCAGCGCACGACGACGGCCGCACCACCTACACACCCACGCGTCGGTGTACAGGCCGACGCGCAGAGTCAGGTACAGCTCAACCGTACGCACCTATGCATGTGAACCTGTACGCCGACACCACGTTTCACCAGGTCACGGCGCGTTCGCCAAGGCGGTGCGGGTACCGCCACATCCGCTTTCACGTTTCCCAGCTCACGTGCCATGGGTGGGGCGGGCGGGACTCGAACCCGCGACCGAGGGATTATGAGTCCCCTGCTCTAACCGGCTGAGCTACCGCCCCGAACACCGCGCCGGATCTTATCCCGCTCGGCGGTCAGCAGCCAGCACCGAGCCGGCCGGCGCCCACGCCTGCACCAGCACGATGGGCTACAGGAATATAACAGCGTGCTCGGGTACGGCGGTCAGCCGGCGCGCAGCTCGTCCAGCACGGCTCCGGCGGCGCGCCAGCCGCTGGTGAGAGCGCCCTGGATCGATGGGGTGTCCCGGTGGTCGCCGGCCACGAACAGGCCGTCTCCCAGTGCGACCGGCTTGCGCAGCCGTCCCTGTGGTGGTGGTGCGGCGGGCAGCGCCGCCGGGATGGACACGGTGGTGAGGTGGGTCCAGTCGGCGGTGGAACGGCCGTACAGCCGGGTCAACTCGGCCCGGATGGTCGGCTCGGGTGGGGCGGTCGGGCCGACCACGGAGGTGGCGATCAGGTGCCGTCCGGCGGGCGCGTACGTGGCGGCGGCGTTGCTGAGCACCACCGTGTTGGCGACGAGTTCGCGTCGGTCGCCGTCGATCAGCAGGATCGGTTCGGTGAGCGGCGGCTCGGGCGCGCTGTGGTAGTAGGTGGTGTAGCTGTGCATGCGTACCGTCGTCAGGACCGGCAGCAGCGCGGACGCTGCGGGCGGGTCGACGGCGACCACGACGGCCCGGCAGCGGATGTCGCCGGCCTGGGTGCGGACCCGGCCGGGGGTGACCTCCGCGACCGGGGTGTCCCGGTCGAGCAGGTCGGCCGGCAGCGGTTCGGCGATGGCCCGGGGCAGCGCGGCCATCCCTTCGGCGGGCAGGCCGATCCGGCCGCGGGCGAAGGACCGCAGCACCATCGTCAGCACGCGACTGGAGGTGGACAGCTCCCGGTCGATGAACACGCCGGACAGGAACGGTCGCAGTAGCTCCTCGATGATCGCGTCGGAGAGGCCGGCCCGGCGCAGCGCCGTCTCGGTGCTGGTCTCCGGCGCGGCGAGCAGCCGGGACGTGGGCAGGGTGGCGCAGCCGGTGGCGAGCGCGGCGAAGCGCAGCCGGTCGAGCAGGGAGCCGACCCCGGCGAGCGCGGTGCCGGGCCCGCCGGTCGGCTCACGCAGCGGGTTGACCAACCGCAGCAGGTCGTCACCCTTGCGGACCAGCACACCGGAGGTGAAGTACCCGAGGTGGAGCCGGTCGGTGTCGAGCAGCGTGCCGAGCCGGGGGTAGGCGGTGTTGAGCACCTGGAAACCTCGGTCGATGAGGTAACCGTCGATCACGTCGGTGGCCACCCGGCCGCCGAGTCGGCCGCCGGCCTCCACCAACCGCCAGGGCACGCCGGCGCGGTGCAACCGGCGGGCGGCGGCGAGGCCGGCCAGGCCGCCGCCGACGATGACCACATCGGTTTCAGCCAGCACCGCGCGCCTCCCGCTCACCGTTCGCCCGGGACAACCGGCCCGGCCACCAGATCTTCGGCCCGATGTCGTACGCGAGTGCGGGCACCAGCAGCGACCGGACGATGATGGTGTCGATCAGTACCCCGATCGCGACGGCGCTACCCAGCTCGACGAGCACCACCAGTGGCAGCACGGCGAGGGCGGAGAAGGTGGCGGCGAGCACGATGCCGGCGGAGGTGATCACACCGCCGGTGACGGCGAGGCCGGAGAGCACGCCGGCGCGGGTGCCGCGCTTGACCGACTCCTCGCGGACCCGGCTCATCAGGAAGATGTTGTAGTCGATGCCGAGCGCAACCAGGAAGACGAACGCGAACAGCGGGAACGACGAGTCCACGCCGGGAAAGTCGAAGACGTGGCGGAACAGCAGCGCGCAGAGGCCGAGGGTCGCCGCGAAGCTGAGCAGCACGGTGGCGATCAGCAGCACCGGGGCGAGCAGTGCGCGCAGCAGCAGGGCCAGGATCACCGCGATGACCAGCAGCACCACCGGGATGATGACGTTCTGGTCGCGTTTCGCGGCGTCCGAGGTGTCCACGTTGATCGCGGTGAAGCCGCCCACCACCGCGTCCGCGCCGGGCACCTGGTGTACGGCCACCCGCAGCTCGCGAATGGTCCGCTCGGCGCCGTCGCTGTCGGGTGGGTCGGCCAGGGTGGCTTCCAGCTGCACCCGCCCGTCGACGACCTTCGGTGCGGCGTTCGGGTCTGGCGGGCCGGTCTGCGGTCCGGCGGTGAGGGGGCGGACGTCGGCGACGCCGGGCACGTCCTTGGCCACCTGGGCGACCTGTCGGGCGGTCTGTTCGGTGGTGAAGATGGTGGCCGGGCTTCCGGTGCCGGCCGGGTAGTGCCGGGAGATCACCTCCTGGCCGTCGACCGAGTCGGTGCGTTGGGTGAACAGGTCGGACTGGCCGAGGGTGGTGGCGCCGAGCTGGGTGAGGCCGAGGGTCAGCAGGGCCAGCACGACGGCGGTGCTCAGCCAGATCGGCCGGGCGTGCCGGGCGACGAAGCCGGCGACGCGGCTCCAGATGCCGTGCTCGGCTCGCGGGTCGGCCTGGTCGGCTCGGGGGCGTCGGGGCCAGAATGCCCACCGGCCGCCGAGCACCAGCAGCGCGGGCAGGAAGGTGAGCATCACCAGCAGGGTCGCGGCGATGCCGATGGCGGCGACCGGGCCGAGCGCCCGGTTGGAGTTGAGGCTGGACAGCAGCAGGCAGAGCAGGCTGACGATGACCGTGCCGCCGGACGCGATGATGGCCGGTGCGGCGCCCTTCCAGGCCGCCCGCATGGCGTGCCAGGGGCGGTCGTGCCGGTGCAGTTCCTCCCGGTAGCGGGCGATCAGCAGCAGCGCGTAGTCCGTGCCCGCGCCGAAGACCAGCACGGTGAGGATGCCCTGGGCCTGTCCGTTGAGTTTGACCACGTCCGCGTCGGCGAGCAGGTAGACGAAGACCGAGGCGAGGGCGTACGACATCCCGGCGGCGAGCAGCGGGAAGATCCAGAGGACCGGGCTGCGGTAGACGACCAGCAGGATGATCAGCACCACGACCAGGGTGACCAGCAGCAATGGTCCGTCGATGGCGGCGAAGACCTCGATCAGGTCGGCCAGCAGACCGGCCGGGCCGGCGACGTCCACGGTGAGGCCGTCCCGGTCCCCGCCGCTGATGTCGCGGAGTCGCTCGACGACCGCGCCGATCTCCTCGCCCTCGGCGTCGTCCACCGGTACGACCACCTGGAGCGCCTGGCCGTCCTCGCTCGGGATGGGCGGGGGCAGTGGGGTGACCACGCCGGGGATCTGGGCGAACCGGGCGGCGTCGGCGGCCACCCGTTGCCGGTCCGCGTCGGTGATCCCGGCGGGCCGCTCGTAGACGACCAGCGCCGGGGTGGTCTGCCGGTCGACGAACTCGCCGGCGAGGTCCTGGGCACGGGTGGCCTCGGCGTCGGTGGGCAGGAAGGCCGCGTTGTCGTTGGTGGCGACCTCGCTGAGGCGTCCCGCGTACGGGCCGGACACGCCCCCGATCACCAACCAGGCCAGCACGACCGCCACCGCGATCAGGGTGGCCTTGCCGCCTCGTCCGGCCATCCGCACTCACCCCCGGGATCGACGCATCAATCGACGCAGTGGGCGCCTCAGTCGACATCGACCATCCTGCCGGGCAAGCCGGTCGAGGGTGGGTGAAACCGGGTCACACACGAAAACGCCCGTCGGCCGGAGGCTGACGGGCGTCGGGTGGAGAAGCTCCCCCGATTGGACTCGAACCAATAACCTGCCGGTTAACAGCCGGCTGCTCTGCCAATTGAGCTACAGGGGATCGTGCACCGCGCGACATTCGGATCTCCCCGACGCCGTGCGACGGGACAAGAGTACAGGACATCCCCCGGTGGCGGTCCAGTGGGTTCCCTGCCCACCACCGCATTGACAATTCGGGTAAATCGCCATCCCGGCACAAGCATGCTTGAGCGGAGAGCAGGATGGGTAGTTAGCTGCGGACAGAGGACGCAGGCGCGAACAGGTCGCCTTCCGACGGGGCAACTCGCCGGGGTGACGGCGCGTCAGGTACGGAAGGAGCCGCCATGCGCGGAAAGATCATGTTTCTTGGCGGGCTGGCTGCGGGATTCGTCCTGGGCGCCCGTGCCGGCCGGGAAAAGTACGAAGAGCTCGTGGTCCGAGGCCGCAAGGTGCTCGACCACCCGACCGTCCAGGAGGCGGCCGGGGTCGCGCAGGCCCAGGCCAACAAGCTCTACAGCGAGGGCAAGGACAAGCTCGGCCAGACCAAACTGGGCGAGAAGCTGGGCACCGGCAACGGCAGCACCGGCAAGCAGGAGTTGACCGCCGCCGACGACGCGTTCGCCGGCACGCCCGCCACCGTGGGCGCCAAGGCGGGCACCAACACGGTCGGCACGACCTCCGGGTCGCCGTCGTCCACCAACCCCCGCACCAAGCCGTCCGGCTCGGGCACGAACGCCAGCACGCTCTGACCAATCGCACGTCGACGGGCCGGTCGCCGCAGGGCGACCGGCCCGTGGTCTGTCCGCGGTGCGGTCAGTCCTTGCTGCTGAACGCCGCGTCGAAGGCGGCGCTCGGTGCGTCGAAGGCGAGCCGGCGGACGAACTGCAACGCCTCCGGGGCGCCGACCAGCCGGTCCATTCCGGCGTCCTCCCACTCGACCGAGATCGGGCCGGTGTAGCCGATCGCGTTCAACGCGCGGAAGCAGTCCTCCCAGGGCACGTCGCCGTGGCCGGTGGAGACGAAGTCCCACCCGCGACGCAGGTCGGCCCAGGGCAGGTGCGAGGCGAGCCGGCCGCGCCGGCCATCCCCGGTACGCACCTTCGCGTCCTTGCAGTCGACGTGGTAGATCCGGTCGGCGAAGTCGAAGATGAAGTTCACCGGGTCCAGCTCCTGCCAGACGAAGTGCGACGGGTCCCAGTTCAGCCCGAACGCGGGCCGGTTGCCGATCGCCTCCAGCGTCCGCTTCGTCGTCCAGTAGTCGTACGCGATCTCACTCGGGTGCACCTCGTGCGCGAACCGAACCCCCACCTCGTCGAACACGTCGAGGATCGGGTTCCACCGGTCGGCGAAGTCCTGGTAGCCGCGCTCGATCATCGACGGCGGCACCGGCGGGAACATCGCCAGGGTGTGCCAGATCGACGAACCGGTGAAGCCGACGACCGTCTTCACCCCGAGCTTCGCCGCCGCCCGCGCGGTGTCCTTGATCTCCTCGGCGGCCCGCTGACGGACCCCCTCGGGCTCCCCGTCGCCCCAGATGCGGCCGGGCAGGATGCCCTGGTGCCGCTCGTCGATCGGGTGGTCGCAGACCGCCTGACCGACGAGGTGGTTGGAGATCGTGAAGACCTGGAGGTTGTGCTTCGCGAGGGTCTCCTTCTTACGCTCGATGTACGAGTCGTCGGCGAGCGCCTTGTCGACCTCGAAGTGGTCGCCCCAGCAGGCGATCTCCAGACCGTCGTAGCCCCACTCGGAGGCGAGCCGGCAGACCTCCTCGAACGGAAGATCGGCCCACTGGCCGGTGAAGAGCGTGATGGGTCGCGCCATTGTCCTTCTCCCCTGTTGTGATGGGGATTCCATGTGCGGACCGGGGCGAGGGGTGACCGGACGTACGCGGCACTCGGGCGGTCACCGGTGGGTGCGGAGCACACCTGAGCCCGGCGGGTTGCGCCTCCCACCGGGTCACCGGCCACCAGCACGGTCGCCGATCCCCACCCTATTTCCGCACCACCCCATCGGGGAAGCCCCGCGGTCGGCCGATCATTCGACCATTTCCTCCGGCGCGGGCAGGACGGCCCGTACGGTGAAGCCGCCACCGGCGCGTGGGCCGGCGGAGAACGTGCCGCCGAGCCGTTCGGCGCGCCTGCGTACCCCGAGCAGACCCCGCCCCGCGCCCGCGGTGGCGCCGCCGGACGGCGCGGGACCGGCGCCCTCGTCGCGGATCTCGATGGTGATGCCCGTGGTGTCGTAGCGCAGCCGGACCCCGACCGGAGCGCCCGGGGCGTGCCGGCACGCGTTGGTCAGCGCTTCCTCGATGATCCGGTACGCCACCACGTCGACCGGGCCGGGCAGCGGCCGGGGTTGCCCGGCCATGGTCCACCGCACCGGCTGACCGGCGGCGAAGCCCTCGACGAGCGCGTCGAGACGGTTCAGGCTGGGCGTCGGCTCGGACGGGTCGTCGGGCTCCTCCGCCCGACCCACCGCGCCCAGCATCTGATGGCCTCGCGCCAGCACCATCTCACGCCACTGCGCGAACCGCCCCATACAGGTGAAGGTACGGCAGCCCCTGCTAGGCCGCGCCCCGCCGCCCCCTCATCCCGCCGATCTTGCACTTTGTGTCGACGAAACGCCGGCTTTGTGGCATTGGTCGCGACAGAAAGCGCAAGATCGGCGGGGCGGGGCGGGGCGGGGTGGGGGGCAGAGCGTGGGGCGGCGCCCCGCCGGCGGGGTGGAGCCGGCGGGGCGCCGCGTCAAGGGGGTTGGGTTAGGGCAGGGTCCACTTCTGGTTGGCCGCGTTGAGGCAGGTCCAGAGGTGCACGATGGTGCTGTCGGCGGAGTTGTTGCCGGAGACATCGAGGCACTTGCCCGACGACGGGTTGCGCAGGGTGCCGTCGGACTGGGCCGCCCAGTTCTGGGCGCCACTGCCGTTGCAGGTCCAGAGTTGGATCTTGGTGCCGTCCGCGGTGCCGCTGCCGGAGACGTCCAGGCACTTGCCGAGCGCCTTGATCGTCGAGTTCGGCGTCACCGTCCAGGTCTGCGCCGCGCTGCTGTTGCAGGTGTAGATCTGGATCTGGGTGCCGTCGGCGGTGGCGCCGTTGCGGACGTCCAGGCACTTACCGGCCAGACCCTTGATCGGGCCGACGCCGGTGCTGCCTCCGGTCCCCTTGACCAGGGTGAAGTCGTCCACGTCGAAGAGCCCCGTGCCGCTACCGGTGAAGGTGAGGTAGAGGTTCTGGGTGCCGGACGGGACGTTGGACAGTGCCGTGGTGACGTTGGCGAAGGTCGTCCAACTGCCGGTGTTGGGCACGGCGACCGAGCCGAGCACCGGGCCGGTGGCCGAGCCGGTGCGCACCTGGATGGTGCCACCCGCGCCACCGGAGACGACCCGGGAGGTGAACGAGGTGACCCCGGTCAGGTTGACCCCGTTGTACGCGGCCCAGTCGCCCGGATCGATGTAGCCGATGGTCTGCCCACCGTTGGCGCCCGCCTTGGTGAACGCGGAGACGCCGTTGGCCGAGCTGAACGCCTCGGCCTGGATGGTGGTGTTCCCGGGCTGCGGCGTGGTGCCCAGTTCCTTGATCCGGATGTTGCGGAAGAAGGCGTCGTCGCCGGTGCCGTGGTTCTGGATGCCGATGTGGCCGGCCAGCGAACGGACCGGGTTGGTGTTGGTGAAGTCGTTGATCTTCACCCCGTTGAGGAAGATCTGCAGCCGCTCACCCTCGACCAACAGCTCGTACGTGTTCCACTCCCCCGGCGCGTTCAACGCCGCGTCGCGAGCGGCGATGTCGGCGGACTTGAACGTGTAGACCGCGCCGGTGGTGCGGTCGACCGCGTCGGTGGCATCGATCTGGATCTCGTAACCGTTGTCCACCGCCGACCACGGATCACTCGATGGCGGGAACCCGATGAAGATGCCGGAGTTGTCGTCGCCGGCCAGCTTCCAGTCCAGCTTCAGCGAGTAGTTGGTGAACTGCTTGGCGCTGTACCAGTAGAGACCCATACCGCCGACCGAGGTCAGGGTGGCGTCGGAGTTGGTGAAGTTACCCGGGCCCGCCTGCGACCAGCCGGTCGTCGAGCCGTTGAACAGCGGGGTGTACCCGGTCTCGGGCCGGCAGTCGGCCTTGCTCCGACCGGAGGCATACCGGATGCCGCCGAGCAGGTGGGTCCGGAACGCCGGCTCCGCGTACGACGCCTGGGTGTGCCCCGCGCCGGTGTAGAAGGACCGGCCACCGTTGTAGCTCTTGCACCAGCTCAGCGGGTGGTCGGCGCCCATCCCGCCGCCGGAGTACGACGACTCGTCCAACGTGGCCAGCACGTGGGCGGTCGACCGGGGGTTGGTCCGGTAGTTGTACCACTCGTCGGTGCGGGTCCAGGTCTGCGGCAGGTGCCCGGTCGCCGCGTGGCCCCGGTCCTCGACCTTCATGTTGGCCTGTTGGATGGCCGGGTGCGAGGCGAACCACGCGCCGACCAGGTTGCCGTAGAAGGGCCAGTCGTACTCGGTGTCGGCCGCGGCGTGCACACCCACGTACCCGCGTCCGGAGGCGATGTACGACTCGAAGGCGGTCTGCTGGCTGGCGTTGAGCACGTCGCCGGTGGTGTTGAGGAAGACGACCGCCTCGTACTGGGCGAGGTTGGTGGTGGTGAACGCGGCTGCGTCCTCGGTCGCGGTGACGGTGAAGTTGTTCGCCGCGCCCAGGTCGCGGATGGTCTGGATGCCGACCGGGATCGCGTCGTGCCGGAAACCGGCGGTCTTGGAGAAGACCAGCACGTCGTACGGGGCGTCGGCGGCGCTGGCCGGGGTGGCCGGGGTGGTGCAGGCGATGACGGCGAGTGCGGCCATGGCCGCACCGAGGACGGGTCGCAGGCGTCTGCGCATATCGCTCTCCTAATTGCGGTTAGGAGGGGCCCCTCGCCTCACACTAGGCGTTGTCGAAGGGCCCCTCCCGCCAGCTCAGGGCAGGATCCACTTTTGGTTGGCGGCGGCGGTGCAGGTCCAGAGGTGGACCACCGTGCTGTCAGCGGAGTTGTTGCCGGAGACATCGAGGCACTTGCCCGACGACGTGTTGCGGAGCGTGCCGTCGGCCTGGGCGGCCCAGTTCTGGGCGGCGGTGCCGTTGCAGGTCCAGAGCTGGATCTTGGTGCCGTCGGCGGTGCCCGCTCCCGAGACGTCCAGGCACTTGCCCAACGACTTGATCGTGGAGTTGGGGGTGACTGCCCAGGTCTGCGCGGCGCTGCCGTTGCAGGTGTAGATCTGGATCTGCGTGCCGTCGGCGGTGGCGGCGTTGCGCACGTCCAGGCACTTGCCACCGAGGCCCTTGATCGGCCCAGCCCCACCGGCCGGGGGCGTCCCGGTGACGAAGGTGAAGGCGTCCAGGTCGTAGAGCGCCCCGGTGCCCGACCCGGCGAAGGTCAGGTAGAGCGTGGTGGTGCCGGTCGGCGGGCTGCTGATCGTCCCGGTGACCGTGGTGAAGGTTTCCCAGCCGCCGGTCACCGGGACCGTGGCCGAGCCGAGCACGGTGCCGGTTGCCGAGCCGGCCCGGACCTGGAGGGTGCCGCCGGCACCCGCCGAGGAGACCCGGGCGTTGAACGAGGTCACGTTGCCGAGCCGGTACGGCTGGAACGCGATCCAGTCGCCGTTGTTGATGTCACCGACGGTCTTGCCACCCTCGGCGGTGGTCTTGCTGAACACGTTGATCCCGGACGAGGTGCCGTAGAACTCGGCCTGGCGGTGCCGCGGCGGCAGCGTGTGCTGGGTGTGCGTGGTCAGCCCGCCTGCGTCGGTGTACTCGGCGTCGAAGATCGCGAAGATGTTCGCCGCGTCGTCGTGCTCACCGTCGACCGGGATGGTGATCGAGCCCGAGCAGCCGGTCTTCGAGGTGATCTGGTGCCCGTGCTGGTCGTGCCCGAGCACGTAGGTCATCTTGACCTTGGTGCAGTCGATCGTGCCGTCCTCGGGGTCGGTCACCGTGATGCTGAACGGCACCGTGTCGCCGAAGCTGAACAGCTGGCCGTTGCCGGGGTTGTTGATGGTCACCGTGGGCGCGGTGTTGCCGACGCTGATCTGCACGCTGCTGCTGCCGGTGGCACCCTGCGGGTCCCGCACCGTCAGCGTCGCGGTGTAGCTGCCGTTGGCGCTGTAGGTCTTCGTCGGGTTGGCCGCCGTCGAGGTGGTCCCGTCACCGAAGTTCCACGAGTACGTCAGCGCGCCGCCCTCGGGGTCGGACGAGCCGGCCGAGGAGAAGGTCACCGTGAGCGGGGCCGCGCCAGAGGTGCGGTTGGCGCTGGCCTTCGCGGTGGGCGCCCGGTTGCCGCCGCCAACGTAGTCGAAGCGGTAGAGCGCCGAGTTGGCGTCGCCGTTGAAGTAGCCGGTGCCGTAGTCGAGCACGTAGTACGCGCCGTCCGGGCCGAACGCGGAGTCCATCACCTGCTTGCCGACCCAGGGGAAGGTGTCGATGGCGCCCCGGGAGCCGTCGGCGTTGACGTGGATCGGCTTGATCCAGCCTCGGCCGAACTCGGTGGCGAAGAACTGCCCGTCGAAGGACTGCGGGAACTTGGTGGTGGAGGTCGACGAGGCGTTGTACCGGTAGACCGGGCCGCCCATCGGCGACTCGGAGCCGCCGCCGAACTCGGTCGGGGTGCCGGCGTCGCCGGCGTACCGGATCCAGGCCGGCTGGGCCGGCGGCAGAGTGGTCAGGCCGGTGTTGCGGAACGAGTTGTTGGTCGGCCCGCCGGTGCAGTTGTACTTCGCGCCGCTGGCGTTGGTGGCGAAGTCCCACTCGTTGTACGTCTCGGTGGTGGTGTTGGTGCCGGTGCAGTACGGCCAGCCGTAGTTGCCCGGCGCGGCGACCCGGTTGAACTCGACCTGGCCGGACGGCCCGCGGGTGGAGCTGGTGGTGCCGGCGTCCGGCCCGTAGTCACCGACGTAGACGACACCGTTGGCCTTGTCCACGCTGATCCGGAACGGGTTGCGGAACCCCATGGCGTAGATCTCCGGCCGGGTCTTGGCCGTGCCGGGTGCGAACAGGTTGCCCGACGGGATGGAGTACGTCCCGTTGGCGTTCACCTTGATCCGCAGGATCTTGCCGCGCAGGTCGTTGGTGTTGCCGGCGCTGCGCTGCGCGTCGTACGCGGGGTTGCGGTTGGTCCGTTCGTCCAGCGGCGAGTAGCCGGACGACTCGAACGGGTTGGTGTCGTCACCGGTGGACAGGTAGAGGTTGCCGGCGGCGTCGAAGTCGATGTCCCCACCGACGTGGCAGCAGATGCCCCGGTTGGCCGGGACGTCGAGCACGTCGACCTTGCTGGCCTGGTTGATCGTGAAGTCGGAGTTGAGGGTGAACCGGGAGAGGCGGTTGACCCCGTTCCAGGCCGAGAAGTCGGTGCCGGTGGCCGGCGCGTCACCGCTGGGGGTGGAGAGCGGCGGGGCGTAGTAGAGGTAGATGTAGCGGTTGGAGGCGAAGCCCGGGTCGACGCCGACGCCCTGCAACCCCTCCTCGTCGTGCGTGTAGACCGACAGGGTGCCGATCACGGAGGTGGTGCCGTTGGCGTCGGTGCGGCGCAGGGTGCCGTTGCGGGCGGTGTGCAGGACCGAGCGGTCCGGCAGCACCGCCAGCGACATCGGCTCCCCCATGTCGGCCACCCCGCGGGCCAGCTCGACCTGCTGGAAGTCGGTGGCGACGATCGGGTGCGCCTGTGCGGGGGCCGAGCCGGCGGCGAGCGTGACCGTGCCGGCGGCGACCGCCAGCAGCAGCGCTGATCCGGCGGAGAACCATCGTCGGGATCGATGTGTGGGAGCGTCCTTCATGGACATCTGTGCTGCCCCTTCCTGACGAGTGACTGCCAGGCCGGGCGCGCGCCGTCGCGCCGGATGCCGTAGCGGTGGTGGGGGTCGATGGGTTACCGCGCCGCCGGTTCACCTCGACGAAACATTGTCGTGTTGGCCACGACACTAAGTCGCACGTGTCGATGTGTCCATACCTTCCGGCGGTTCAGCATCAACTTTTGTCGATCTAATCGAAAGTCGCCGGTCAGGCGCGTCGGTCGATCGCCTGCCCGGCCAGCGCAACCAGGGCCGCGCGGGCCTCGTCGGCCACCATCGCGCTCTGCAGGGCGGAGAGCGCGGCCTCGGTACGGACCCGGATCATCTGCTCGATCCGCTCCCGGGCACCGGTCGCCTCGATGATGTCGCGCAGCTCCGCCGCGCCGTCGGCGTCCAATGCCGGATTGCCGAACAGCTCCCGCAGCCGGATGGTCTGCGCCCGGTCGGCGGCGCTGCGGGCCAGCGCCATCATCACCGTGGGCTTGCCCTCCCGTAGGTCGTCCAGGACCGACTTCCCGGTGACCGCCGGGTCGCCGAACACGCCCAACACGTCGTCGCGGAGCTGGAACGCGTCGCCCAGCGGGTCACCGAACTCGCCCAGCGCGGCGATCAGTTCCGGGCCCGCGCCGGCCAGGGCCGCGCCGATCTGCAACGGCCGGGTGACCGTGTACCGGGCGGCCTTCATCCGGATCACGGTGAGCGCGCTGGCCACCGAGCCGTCGCCCACGCCCGAGACCAGGTCCAGGTACTCCCCCGCGATCACCTCGGTACGCATCAGCGCGAACACGCTGTAGCCCCGGTGCACCTGCTCGGTGCTCAGCCCGCACTCGTGGAACATCTGATCCGACCAGGCGGCGCAGAGATCCCCGCAGAGCAGCGCGGTGTTGCGCCCGTACGCCTCGGGGTCGCCGCGCCACGCCGAGCGGGCGTGCAGGTCGGCGAAGAGCCGGTGCACCGACGGCTCACCCCGGCGGCGGTCGCTGCCGTCCAGGATGTCGTCGTGGATCAGCGCGAACGCGTGGAACAGCTCCAGCGCCGCCGCGGCCACCACGATCGGGGTCCCGTCGGCCGCCCCCGCCCCACGCCAGCCCCAGTAGCAGAAGAGCGGTCGCAACCGCTTGCCGCCGGCCAGCACGAATCGTTGGAGCGCGGTGAACACGCCACGCGGCGCCCCGTCCGGCCAGTCCGGGCCCTGCCGGTCGAGGAACCCGGCCAGCTCCGCGTCGAAGCGCGCCCGCAGCTCACTGGCGTCGGTGGGCGCGACAGTGACCGTCATGCCCCCTCCCCCGACCCGTCCTCCGTGCCACCGGCACTCAGCCCGGCCAGCTCCAGCAGCAGCGCCTTGACCTCGGTCGCCGCGATCTTGTCCCGGGCCGCGGCCGGGTCGGAGCAGAGCAGCACCGGGGCGTCGGCCGGGTCGTCCGGCAACCGCCCGTGTGAGCCGCGCACCGCCCGCGCGCCGGCGTCCAGGCCGACCGCGCTCATCAGGTAGCGCATGCCGAGCTTCTTGCGGGCCAGCGCCACGCCGGCACGAGCCTTCGCGGCACCGGGGTTGGCCGGATCGAAGAACAACTCGGCCGGGTCGTAACCCGGCTTCCGATGGATCTCCACCAGCCGGGCGAAGTCCGGCGCGCGAGCGTCGTCCAGCCAGTAGTAGTACGTGAACCAGGCGTCCGGCTCGGCCACCAGCACCAGCTCACCGGCGCGCGGATGGTCCAGCCCGTGCGCGGCCTTGCCGTCGGCGTCGAGCACCTCGGCCACCCCGGGCAGGCCGGCGCAGAGCTTCGCCACCGCCGGCACATCCGCCGGATCCTTGACGTAGACGTGCGCGACCTGGTGGTCGGCGACCGCGAACGCCTTCGACGTCCACGGGTCGAGATACTCCATGCCCGCCTGGGTGTGCACCCGCAGCAGCCCCTCGGCGCGCAGCAGCCGGTTGATGTCCACCGGCCGGGACACGTCGGTGATGCCGTACTCGGACAGCACCACCACTGTGGCGTCCCGGGCCCGGGCGGCGTCCAGGAGCGGGCCGAGCACCGCGTCCAACTCGGCCGCCGCGGCGGCGGCCTGGGCCGACGAGGGACCGAAGCGTTGCAGGTCGTAGTCGAGGTGCGGCACGTAGACCAACGTCAGGTCGGGCGACACGTCGGCCAGGATCTGCTCGGCCGCCTGGCAGATCCACCGCGACGACGGCAACCCGGCGGTCGGCCCCCAGTAGGTGAACAGGGGGAATGTGCCCAGTCGCCCGGTGAGCGCGTCGTGCAGCTCCGGCGGATCGGTGTAGCAGTCCGGCTCCTTGCGCCCGTCGGCGTAGTAGACCGGTCGGGGGGTGACCGTCCAGTTGACGTCCGCGCCCATGGCGTACCACCAGCAGACGTTGGCGACGGTGTAGTCGGGCTCGGCCCTGCGGGCCGCCTGCCAGAGCTTCTCCCCGCCGACCAGCGCGTTGTGCTGCCGCCACAGCAGCACCTCGCCCAACTCCCGGAAATACCACCCGTTGCCGACGATCCCGTGCCCGCTGGGCGGCTCGCCGGTGAGGAAGGTGGACTGCACCGAGCAGGTCACCGCGGGCAGCACGGTGCCCAACTCGGCCCGGAAGCCGCCGTCGGCGACACCCCGCAGTCGAGGCATGTGCGCCAGTAGTCGGGGCGTCAACCCCACCACGTCGAGCACCACCAGTCGCCGGCTCATCGCGTCACCCCCACGGTCACGGTGTTCTCCGGGGTCAGCCCGAGGCCGACCAGTTCGTCTCGGGCGAAGGCCAGCTCCGCGGCGATGCCGCCGGCCAGCTCCGCGTCGGTGCCGGGCCGTCGTGCGGCGGGCAGCACCCCCCAGGTGTACGTCTCGACGTCGAGGTGGTCGCAGCCGGCGGTCGGACCGTCGAAGAGCGCTCTCAGCGCCGCACGGAGCACCGGCAGGGTCGAGCCGAGCGGTTCCTCGGGTGGGGCGTGCAGGGGCACGTGGTAGTGCACCCGCCACGGGCCGGGCAGTGCCCGGTCCAGCGCCTCGTCCAGGTCGTCGGCCGCGTACGCCGGGTCGGCCGGGTCGGCCAGCCCGGCGCAACCGGCGCCCCGGGTCTGGTGCAGGAAGCGCGGCTCCACCCAGCGGCGCAGCGCGTCGGCCCCGCCGTCCGGGTCGGCGGCCTCGACGGCGGCGGAGACCTGCACCTTCACCACCGGCAGCCCGGCCGCCCGTAGTCGGTGCAGGGCCTCGGTCGGCTCCTCCCAGGCGCAGGCCAGGTGGGCCAGGTCGAGGCAGACTCCCAGCCGTTCGGTGTCCATCCCGGACAACAGCGCCGCAGCCTGGCCGCTGCTCTCCACCACACAGCCGGGCTCCGGCTCGAAGGCGACCCGCACCTCCCGGCCGGTGTCCCGCTGCACCTCGGCCAGGCCGGCGGCCAGCTGGTCCAGCCGGCGTCGGGCCGCGTCGGCCCGGTCGGTGTCCCACGGTTGCCGCCAGGCCAGCGGCAGCGTGGAGATCGAGCCCCGGGCCGCGTCGCCGGGTAGCAGGTCGGCGAGCACCCGGGCCAGGTCCAGGGTGTACGTGAGGCGTTGTTCGGTGGTCCAGTCCGGGTGGTACACGTCCTGCTTGACCACCGGCGCCTGGAAGGCCGCGTACGGGAAGCCGTTGAGGGTGACCACCTCCAGCCCGCGCGCGTCCAGCTCGGTGCGCAACCGGCGGCGGAGCGTCGGGTCGGCGGCCAGCTCGGCGGCGACCGGGGCGGCCAGCCAGAGGCCGAGCCCGAGCAGGTCGCTGCCGAGCGCCTCGCGGACCGGCACCGCGTAGGTGTCCAGTTGACCGAGGATGCCGGCAAGGTCCTCGGCGGGGTGCACGTTGGTGCAGTAGCCGAGGTGGACGGTCTCGCCGCCGGCATGTCGCAGCCGCATCAGCTGCCCCCGCGCAGGATCGAGTTGCCGGTCTGCGGGTCCACGGCGACGGCGTCGTCCAGGTCGCTGAGGTCGAGCCGCCCGGACTGCCCGTAGAACTCCACCGGGTTGCGCCACAGCACCTTGTCGACGTCGTCGTCGCCGAACCCGGCGGCCAGCATCGCCTCGCCGGTGGCCTTGGTCAGCAGCGGGTCGGAGCGCCCCCAGTCGGCGGCCGAGTTGACCAGCATCCGGTCCGTGCCGTACTCGCGCAGCAGCTCCACCATCCGCTGCGGGGTCATCTTGGTGTCCGGGTAGATGGAGAAGCCCAGCCAGCAGCCGCTGTCCCGGACCAGCTTGACGGTCACCTCGTTGAGGTGGTCGACCACCACCCGTCCCGCGTCGATGCCGGATTCGGCGACCACCGCGAGGGTCCGCTCGCAGCCGCGCGCCTTGTCCCGGTGCGGGGTGTGCACCAGCGCCGGCAGCTCGTACGCCACCGCGAGGGCGAGCTGGGCCGCGAACGCCTCGTCCTCCTCGGGTGTCATCGAGTCGTACCCGATCTCGCCGACCGCCACCACCGCGTCCTTGTCCAGGTAGCGGGGCAGCAGGTCGAGGACCGGACGGCAGCGCGGGTCGTTGGCCTCCTTGGGGTTCAGCGCGATGGTGGCGAAGTGCCGCACCCCGAACTGCCCGGCCCGGAACGGCTCCCAGCCGATCAGCGAGTCGAAGTAGTCGATGAACGACGCGGCGCTGGTGCGCGGCTGACCCAGCCAGAACGCCGGCTCCACCACCGCGCGTACTCCGGCGGCGGCCATCCGTTCGTAGTCGTCGGTGGTGCGTGAGGTCATGTGGATGTGGGGGTCGAAGATGCGCATTCACGCCTCCCGGGGCAGTGCGGCGGTGAGCCGGTCGAGCAGGTCGGTGGCGTCGGCGGGCAGTTCCCGGCCGGCGGCGTGTCGTTCGGCGGCCAGCGCGGCCAGCATCGCGGCCAGCTCACCGTCGGCCCGGGTGTCCAGGTCGGCCACGACGGCCAGGGGGACGCCGCTGAACACGCACTTGAGCACCGCCTGCCGCCAGGCCGCCGGGTCGAGGTGCCGCGCGTACGGGCCGAGCGCGGCGGCGACCAGCCGGGTGTCGTTGGTGCGGATCGCGTCGTGCAGCAACGGAACCCCGGCCGCGCCGATCGGCAGCAGCGACAGGGCCCGCAGCACGGCTCGTCGTTCGGCCGCGTCACCGTGCTGGTAGAGGCGCTCGGCGTACGCCGCGTGCTCGCCGGGCAGGCTGGTGAGCAGCAGCACCCGGGCCGCGTCGTCGGCGGTCCAGCCGGGGGCGTCGGGCAATGCGGCCCGACCGCAGCGTCGGCCGACGGCGGGGAAGAGCCGGGTGATCGCGGCGGGCTCGGCCGCAACTCGGCGCAGCGCCGTGTCCAGCCAATCGGGATCGGGTACGCCTCCCAGCGCGGCCCGTAGTGAATCCGGTGTCATCCCGTCTCCTCCCCTTGTAGCTACGCCGGCACCCCGGTGCCCCGCCACCCTTTGCTCTGCACCTACATATGCACCTGGGTGGTCTTCGGCCGGTGTCGCCTCGGCGGGTGTCGCCTCGGCGGGTGTCGCCTCGGCGGGTGCAGAGCAAAGGGTGCGAGCACTGTGACCAGCGGCGGCCGCGGCGGCCCGCAGGAACTCGATCGACCGGGCGGCCACGGCGGGCGCGGCGTGCGAGTCGCGGGGCAACTCCACCGCGACCAGCCCGCGATAGCCGGCCGCGGCCAGGGCCGCCAGCACCGGCGGGAAGTCGATCTCACCCACGCCGAACTCCAGGTGCTCGTGTACGCCCCGGCGCATGTCGTCGATCTGCACGTTGACCAGGTGCCCGGCCACCTCGGCGACGCACTGCGGCACCGGCCAGGGCTCCAGGCACCGGCAGTGACCGATGTCGAGGGTGATGCCGAAGCGGGCCGGACCACCGAGGGCGGCGTGCAGCCGACGCCAGTCGGCGATGTCCTGCACCAGCATCCCCGGCTCCGGCTCGAAGCCGAGGGTGACGCCGGCGGTGTCGGCCGCGTCGACCACGGTGGCGCAGCCGGCCACCAGCCGGTCCCAGGCGCACTGCGGTGACACCGCCTCGGGCCGCACACCAGCCCAGAACGAGACCGCCTCCGCGCCCAGGTCCGCGCCGATCCGTACGGCCCGGCGCAGGAACTCGATCCGCCGGGTCGGGTCGTCGTGCAGCAACGTCGGTGCGTGCTTCTGCCACGGGTCGAGCAGGTAACGGGCCCCGGTCTCGATGACCACCGCCAGGCCCAGCGCCTCCAACCGTCGGCCGACTGCGGCGACCCGACGTGTCAGTCCGGGCGCGAACGGGTCCAGGTGATCGTGGTCGAGGGTGAGTGCCACCCCGACGTAGCCGAGATCGGCGATGACCGCGAGCGCGTCGTCGAGACGGTGGTTGGCGAAGCCGTTGGTGCCGTACCCGAGGCGCAGCGTCGTGGCGTCGGCGGGCGGCTCGGCCGGTCGGGGCTCGGGGACGCTCATGTCGGCGAGACCTTCCGGGCCAGCCGTCGGCCCAGCGGCGCGGCCGCCGCGACGGCCACCCCGAGCAGACCGGCGCCGCCCCGCGCGGTGAGGGCCCCCTGGAGGGCGGGCAACCCGGTGATCCCGGCGCCCACGGCGGCGCGGACCCGCCCGGCCGACGGGTCCCGGACCACCTCGACCTGGGCCGCACCGTAACGGGCGGCATACCAGCCGGCCAGCACGGCGGGTAGCACGGCCGCGATCCCGGCCGTGCGTCTCGCGCGCCCACCGACCTCGTCGACGGTCCCGGCGGAGTCGGTGACACCGGCCTGGTCGACCGCTCGGGCCCGCTTGGCGCCCGGCACGGCGACGGCGGCGCTGGCGGCGACCAGCGCGGTACCCGCCAGGGTGCGCTTCGGCAGGGCGGCGTCAGCGCCGGTGACCTCCCGGCGGGACAGCGCGGTGACCGTCCAGGTGTGCGCGGCGACGGTGGCCGCCGCCGGCAACGCCCGGGTCAGCCGGCCGCCGGACGCGCCGAGCAGCACGTCCAGCCCCCGGCAGGCGGCCATCACGGCCGGGCCCGCCGCGGTGTTCTTGGCCAGCAGGTCGTACCCCCAGATGGTGGCGGCCAGCGGCACGGCGAGGGCGGCGGCTCGGCGACCGCCCACGGCGGCGGCCAGGCCGACGCCGGCGGCCGTGAGGCCCGCCGCGAGACCGACCGCCGCGGCCGGGGTGACCCGCCCGCTGGGGATCGGCCGCTCGGGCCGCTCCACCGCGTCCAGGCGTCGGTCGGCCCAGTCGTTGGCGGCCATGCCGGCCCAGTAGAGCAGCACCGACGCGCCGGCCAGGGCAGGGGTACGCGGGCTCAACGCGCCGGCCGCCGCCGCCCCGGCGATCACGTCGCCGGGCACCGAGAGCGCCGCTGGAGCGCGGACCAACTCGGCGAGGTCAGCCAACGTTGTCATGGGCACCGTCCCCGCCGTGCAGTTGCCGGGTGAAGGCGGTCAGCCGGGCCCACTGCTCACCCAGCGAGTGGGTGGGCGAGCCGAGCGGGTCCTTGAAGAAGAAGCCCAGATCGGCCAGCGGGCCCACCTGCCCGGCCGCGTGCGCGGCGGCGGTGAGTCGGGCCAGGTCGAGCACCAGCGGCGCGGCCAGCGCGGAGTCGCAGCCGTGCCAGGTGAACTCCATCCGCATGCCGGTGCCGAGGAAACCGCTGAAGGTGATCAGATCCCAGGCGGTCTTGAAGTCGCCCAGCTCCTCGACGAATTCGATCCGGGTGCCGCCCTGCGGAACGTAGCCCAGCGTCTCGCCGAGCACCCGCTGCTTGCTCTGCACCTTTGCCGCGTTCGCGGCCGGGTCGGCGAGGGTGGCGCCGTCGCCACCGCCGAGCAGGTTGACCCCGGACCAGGAGCCCACGGCCAGGTTGCGCATCGCGAACATCGGCGCGAGCACCGACTTGACCAGGGTCTCCCCGGTCTTGCCGTCGTGCCCGGCGTACGGCAGTCGGGCCTCTTCGGCCAGCGCGGCCAGCGCCGGCAGCCGCAGCCCGGTGGACGGGGTGAAGTCGACGTACGGGCAGCCGGCCAACACCGCCGCGTACGCGTAGAGGGAGCTGACCGGCAGCACCTCGTCGGGCCCGTCGAGGGCGGCCCGCAGCGCGGTCGGGTCGGCGTGCCCGGGGTGTGGTCGAGGGGCCGGCTCGGTGGCGGAGACGTTGACCACCACCACCCGGTCCAACTTGTGCCGCTCCCGGAAGCTGGTGAGGTCACGGACCGCGGCGGCAGCCCGATCGGCCTGGGTGACGCCGGACGGCGCGGGGCGCAGCTCCTGCTCGACCACGCCCAGCTCGTCGCGGAGCGCGGCGACCAGCCGCCAGGGGATGACACCGGCGTCGGCCAGCGCCTCGGCGCGCTTGCACAGGGGTGTGGTGGCCACGTCGTGCCCGCCGAAGACCAGGTCGGTGAAGGCCGGCAGGGCCGGGCCGCGCAGCTCGGGAAGCTCGGTGACGCAGCCGGTCGGCCCGGCCAGGCCGGCCCGCAGCGCGAGCCCCCCGACGATGCTGGTGGTCGCGACGGAACCGCGCGCTCCTACCAGCCAGACACCTGTTCGCATGGTGCTCCTTCCCCGTTCGCGAGGAACCGTCGGTACCGCTAAATATAGGGATATCAGAATATGTTTCGGAAAGATATGGTCCGGTTTCGGAAACAGCCCGGGTGGATGGGCCCCGTCCGCCCGCCCCGCACCGGAACGGCACCGGCTTCCGACGTCGGCGTCGGCGGCGACGACGCCGGACCGGATCCCGGTACAGGTGCGAGCAGACGGGGCTGGTAGGCAGGGTCGGGTCGGCGTCTCGACCCTGCCTCCCCCGCATCCGGCCGGTCGGGGCATTGGCATGCCCCGGCCGGGCGTCTCAGGCCGCCGCGCCCACCAGGACACCGACCGAACCCCGCCGGGAACCGGCGAGCGGATGCGGTACGGGTGGGGGCAACGGCGGGCGGTGTCATCAGGTCCTCCGGAATGTGCACCGGTGGCGGTCCTCCGGTGCGGCCGGGGAATCCCGGTCCGGTCGCACCGGACGACCGTCCTGCTCGTGCGCCACCGGGCCGTACGGCCCGGCTGCACGCTCTCCGCTGCCGACCTCTGTCCCGGCCACGGGGCGCAATCCGTGGCTGGTCCCTCGCCGGTCGGCTTCGGAAAGCCGGTCGGGCGATGGCGGTGCGAACACTGCCATCGCGGATGGTCAATGGTCAGACAGCCGCCGCGGTCAGCGTCGGTTCCACCTCGGCCCAGGAGGAGCCAAGCTCCGCCGAGCGCGCCACCGCGTCCAGCACGAGCTGGACCTGCAACGCGTCGGCGAAGGAGGGAGTCGGGTCGACACCGGTGGCGACCGCCTCGACGAAGTCACGCATTTCGTGCGTGAACGAGTGCTCGTAGCCGATGATGTGGCCCGGGGGCCACCACGCCGACATGTACGGGTGCTCGCCCTCGGTCACCAGGATGCGGCTGAAGCCCTGCTCCACGCTGGGACGGGTGGCGTCGTAGAACTCCAACTCGTTGAGCCGCTCCAGGTCGAAGACCACGCTGCCCAGCGAGCCGTTGATCTCGACACGCAGCGCGTTCTTGCGGCCGGTGGCGAAACGGCTCGCCTCGTACGTGGCCAGGGCGCCACCGTCGAGCCGCGCCACGAAGACCGCGGCGTCGTCGACGGTGACCAACCCGGTGGGCGCCGTGCTGCCGTCCACCGTGGCCGCCAGGCCACTCGACTCGGCCGGCAACGGCCGCTCCTTGATGAAGGTCTCGGTGACCGCGCTGACCCCGCTGATCCGCTGACCCGTGACGAACTGGGTCAGATCGATGATGTGCGCACCGATGTCACCGAGCGCGCCGGAGCCCGCCCTGTCCTTCTGCAACCGCCAGACCAGCGGGAACTGCGGGTCCACGATCCAGTCCTGCAGGTACGTCGCACGGACGTGTCGAATCACCCCGAGCCGTCCGTCGGCGACCAACTGGCGCATCATCGTGACCGCGGGGACCCGGCGGTAGTTGAACCCGCACATCGACCGCACTCCGGCGGCCCGGGCGACGTCCGCCGCGGCGGTCATCGCCCGTGCCTCCTCCACCGTGTTGGCCAATGGCTTCTCGCACAGGACGTGCTTGCCTGCGGCCAACGCGGCGAGAGCGATCTCGGCGTGACTGTCTCCCGGGGTGCAGATGTCGACGACGTCGATGTCGTCCCGGTTGATCAGGTCACGCCAGTCCGTGGTGTACGCGTCCCAGCCGAGTGTGTCGGCGGCGTCGGCCACCTTCGCTGTGTCTCGGCCGCAGATCAACGCCATCCGGGCCCGCGCCGGCAGGTCGAACACGCGGTTCACGGTGCGCCACGCCTGTGAGTGCGCGGCGCCCATGAACGCGTAGCCGACCATGCCGACCCGCAGTTCTTTGTCTGTCGTGGACAAGGTGGGTCTCCCCCCGGTATGTCAGAACCCGAGCTTGTCGTAGCTGCTCGCGTTCTCCTTGGTGATCGTCTCCGAAGCCAGGGTCACTTCCTTGGGCACCTGCAGCTCCGTCAGGTCGCCCAGGCCCCGACCCTGCGCGATGAGCCGCGCGAGCGAGACCGCCGAGGAGGCCATCGACGGGTTGTAGGTGACCGTGGCCTTCAGCACGGTGTTGTCGGCCTTGATCGCGTCGATCGCGAGCTTGGAGCCCGCGCCGCCGACCATGAAGAACTCCGACCGGTTGGCCTGCTTGATGGCCGCGAGCACACCGATGCCCTGGTCGTCGTCGTGGTTCCAGATGGCGTCGATCTTCGGCAGCGCCTGGAGCAGCTGGGACGCCTCGCGCTGGCCGCTGTCCGAGGTGAACTCGGCCGAGCGACGGTTGGTCACCTTGAACCCGTACGTCGCCAGGGCGGCCTTGAAGCCCTCGCTGCGCTCGACGGTCAGCGGGATCTCCAGACCGGCGATCTCACCGATGATCGGGTTGGCGACGCCCTTGTCCTTGAGCATCTTGCCGATGAAGTGCCCGGCCGAGACGCCCATGCCGTAGTTGTCGCCCTTGATGACCAGCCGCGAGGCCAGCGCGTCGGGGAACGCCCGGTCGAGGTTCACGATCGGAATGCCGGCCTGCATCGCCTGGAGGGCAACAGCGTTGACCTCCTTGCCGTCGTGCGGCAGCACGACGATGATGTCCGGCTTCTGGGCGATCAGCGTGCCGAGCGTGGAGCGCTGGGCCTCGGAGTTCGAGCCACCGTCGACCTCCTTGAACTCCACGTCCGAGTAGGCCGCGGCCTGAGCCTTGGCGTTGGCGTGGATCGCGCCCATCCAGCCGTGGTCGGCGGCCGGGGCGGAGAAGCCGATGACGACCTTCTTGCCCGGGGCGTTGTTGCCCTCACTGTTTCCGGCGGCCTTGGTCTGGGTGCTGGCGGCCGGGGTCTCGTTGCTGGTGCAGGCGGTGAGCAGGGTGGCAGCGCCCACTGCGGCTCCACCGAAGAGCAACCGGCGGCGCGACAGGTCGCGACTGTGCTGGGTCATGAATGACCTCCTGGGAGCGGGATTTGACTTATTGAGGGTGTGCGAGGCCCGGCCACCGTCGAATGTCTCGACGTCGCCAGGACAACGGTGCGGTGCGTCAGGTTGCGGTGGTGACCCTGTTCCGCGCGAGGAGCCGAGTGACGGACTTGAACTGGAACTGCTGGACCAGGACGGCGGCGACGATGATGCCGCCCTTGACCATGTTCTGTGCCTCGATGGAGAGGCCGTTGATAGCGAAGAGGTTCGTGATGGTGGCGAAGATGATGACGCCGAGCAGCGAGCCGACGATCGTGCCCCGACCACCGCTGAGCAACGTCCCACCGATGATCGCCGCGGCGATCGCGTCCAACTCGTACAGGTTGGCCATCGCCGCCTGCGCCGAGGTGGCCTGCGAGGTGAGCATGATGGCGGCGATGCCGCAGCAGAGACCGGAGAGCGCGTAGAGCAGCATGGTGTGCCGCCGGACGTTGATGCCGGCCAACCGGGCCGCCTCCGGGTTGCCGCCGACGGCGATGGTCCGCCGGCCGAAGGTCGTCCGGTTGAGCAGCACCCAGCCGGCCAGCACGACCGCGCCGAGGATGTAGACGAGGATCGGAATCCCGATCACCTTGCGCGCCGCGATGTCGTTGATGAAGGTGCTGCTCGACACCTGGGTCTGCTTGTTGGAGATCGATGCCGCGAGTCCGCGCGCGGCCACCAGCATCGCGAGCGTCGCGATGAAGGGGACCAGCCGCCCGTACGAGATGAGCACCCCGTTGACGAGGCCGACGCAGATGCCGACCGCGAGGGCGGTGAAGATCATGCCGCCGGCGCCGTAGCTCTGGGTGGCCACCGTGGTGCACCAGACCCCGGCCAGCGCGACGATCGCGCCCACCGACAGGTCGATGCCACCACCGATGATCACGAAGGTCATCCCGACCGTGACCACGCCGACGACCGAGGCCAGCTGGAGGATGGCCAGGACGTTGTTCCAGACCCAGTTCGGGTCGCCATACAGGTCGGGCTTGGTGACCGCGCCGACCACGATGAGCGCGGCCAGCACCCCGATCAGGCCGAGGTTGCGCTTGGCACCGTCGCCACCGTCACCCCGCCACCAGGAGAGCTTGCCCGTGGAATGTGACTTGTCGCTGGCCACCGCCGTCTCCGCCGGATCCACCGGCGGCGACTGGGCCGGAAGCTGCGGGCGCTCCGGTGTCGCGGTGGGAGTGGGAGTCGCGTCGCTCATGCCGGTGCGCCTTCCATCAAGGACCCCGCCATCACGAGGTCAAGCACAGTGTTCTCGTCGAGTTCGCCGGCCGCGGCTTCGCGGACGACCCGCCCTTCCCGCATCACCAGCACCCGGTCGGCCAGGCCCAGCACCTCGGGCACCTCGCTGGAGACCAGCAGCACCCCCACGCCCTGAGCGGCCAATGCCCGGATGACCTGGTAGAGCTCAGCCCGGGCGCCCACGTCCACGCCCCGGGTCGGCTCGTCGAGAAGCAGCAACTTGGTGCCGCCGAGCAGCCACCGCCCGACCACCACCTTCTGCTGGTTGCCGCCGGACAGTGTGCGCACCGGCCGGTCGACGTCCCGGGGCCGCAGCTCCAGGGTCTCGGCGATCCGGTCCGCCTCGGCGCGTTCCTTGGCGGCGTTGGTGAAGCCGAGCCGCGCGTACCGGCCGAAGGTGGCCAGCGTGACGTTGCGGTAGATCGGCTCGCCGAGCAGCAGCGCCTGGCTCTTGCGTTCCTCCGGGGCCATCCCCATGCCGGCCCGCACCGCCGCGCCGACGCCGGGACGCAGCACCTTCCCGTCCATCCGCACCGTGCCGGCCTCCGCGAGGCGGGCGCCGTAGATCGTCTCCAGCAGTTCGGACCGACCGGAGCCGACCAGCCCCGCGATGCCCACGATCTCCCCGGCCCGCACGCTCAGCGAGACGTCGGCGAACTCACCCGCGCGGGTCAAGCCCTCCACCTGGAGCAGATCGGCACCCGCGGAGTCGTCGGTCGGCCGGTCCGGGAAGACGTACTCGATGGTGCGGCCGGTCATCCGGCTCACCAGGTCGCGGGTCGGGGTGTCGCGCGCCGGCAGGTTCGCCGCCGTGGTCCGGCCGTCCTTGAGTACGGTGACCCGGTCGCCGATCTCGCGGATCTCCTCCATCCGGTGGGAGATGTAGATGACGGCGATGCCCTGCGCGGTCAGCTCCCGGATGATCCGGAAAAGGTTGCCGACCTCGTCGTGGGCGAGCACCGCGCTCGGTTCGTCCATGATGATCAGTCGGGCCTCGTGCGACAGCGCCCGGGCCATGCTGACGATCTGCTTGCCGGCGGCCGGCAGCGACCGGACCATCCGTCCGGGCGGGATCTCGCCGTGGCCGAGCCGGCTGAGGATCTGCCGGGTGTGCCGGGCCATCCGGCCGCGCCGGACGAACCCGAAGCTGCGGTACTCGTGCCCGAGGAAGGCGTTCTCCGCCACCGACAGGTCCTCGACGAGGTCGAGCTCCTGGTAGATGGTGGCGATGCCGGCCTTCATGGCGGCCTGCGGGTTGGCGAACGTGGCCGGCTCACCGCGCCACTCCACCAGGCCGGAATCCGGTTGGTGCACCCCGGCGAGCACCTTGATCAGGGTCGACTTGCCGGCGCCGTTCTGCCCGAGCAGGCAGTGCACCTCGCCGGCACGCACCTCCAGCTGCACGCCATCGAGCGCCCGTACGCCAGGGAAGGTCTTCACCACATCAGTGAGGCGCAGGACCACCTCGCCCGCGACGGTGTCGGCGGGAGCCTCGACCAGCGGCGCCTCGGCGACGGCCTCGGCCGACGCGGTGGCGGCGTCATCCTCGGGCAGGGCCACAGTCTCCTCCTCGCTCACGACGGAATCTCGAACAGCTTCACTGTGCCGGCCTCTGTTCGCGACTGCGGGGCTCGCAAACCCGGCTCACTCCTCGCGCTCACGATGCTTCCCCGAAGGCGACGTCACTCGCTAGCACCGCCGCGCCGGTGACGCCGGCACGGCCGCCCAGCTCGGACAGGACGACGGGAAGATTGCCGGTGGCCAGCGGCAGGGACCGGCGGTAGACCACACTGCGGATCTCGGCGAGCAGGATGTGACCCAGCTGGGCCAGCCCGCCACCGATCACGATCATCGACGGGTTGGTGAAGCTGACCAGGCCGGCGAGCACCCCGCCGACCCGCCGCCCGCCGTCGCGGATCAACTGGATGCAGGTCACGTCGCCCTCGACGGCGCCCTCGGCGACGTCCAGCGCGGTCACCGCACCCCGCAGGGTCAGCCGCTCGGCCAGCGCCGGCGATGCCCCGCTGCGGGCGGCGGCAGCCGCGTCCTTGGCCAGCGCGGCGCCGCTGAACAGCGCCTCCAGACAGCCGACGTTGCCGCAGGAGCACATCGGACCGTGCGAGTCGACCTGGATGTGGCCGATGTCGCCGGCACAGCCGTCGGTGCCCCGGTAGACCTCGCCGGTGAGGTAGATGCCGCACCCGATGCCGGTGCCGATCTTCACGAAGAGGAAGTCGTCCACCGAGTGGGCGACCCCACCGTGCCGCTCGCCGATCGCCATGATGTTGACGTCGTTGTCGACCACCGCCGGGCAGCCGTGCTCCCGGCTGAGCAGCTCGCGCACCGGGAACCGGTCCCAGCCCGGCATGATCGGCGGTGAGACCGGAACTCCGTCCCGGAAGCTGACCGGGCCGGGCACACCGATGCCGACCGCGTCCAGTCGCTCGTACGCGCCGTCGACCCGGGCCTTGTGCAGCAGTTCGTTGACCCGTTGCAGGGTCACCTTCGGGCCGTTGCGGATGTCGGCCGGCTCGGCGTAGTGGGCCACCGGTTCGAGGCGACCGTTGACCACCTCGACGTCCATCGAACTGGCGCCGAGGTCGACGGCGGCGAAGCGGAGCTTCGGGTTCAGCTCGACCAACGTCGAGCGACGCCCACCCCGGGATGCGGCCAGCCCGGCCTCGGCGACGTAGCCCAGGGCGACCAGACGATCCAGCTCCGCCAACATGCGCGGGCGCGGCATCTGGAGTCGGTCGCCCAACTCGGCCCGGGACACGGCGCCCTCGTCGCGGAGCAACCGCAACAGTCGCACGTGCAGGGGGTCGACGGTCCGCACCCGGGGAGCCCCCTCTTCATTGGCAGCGTTCACATCGACGCAATGCCGATGTGTTGTGTCCGACACAGTAAGAGCGTTCCACGCCGCCTGTCCAGAGCTTCAACCGTTCCGCAACCAACTTTTGTCCGAAAGAACAAAAGCTACTAGTCGATCAAGGAAAGGATCACGGACCGCCCGCACCCCCTCGCCCGCAGTTTCATCGACGGACATGCGATCGCCCCGCCAGCCGATCCTCGGTGGCGGGGCGATTGGTGCGGAGCCGGGCGGGGCGGTTTCGGGCCGAGCCGTCAGCGGCGGCCCGCGGAGTTGCGCTTCTTGCGCAGCTTGCGATCATCGCGCAACTCGACGTACGGCTCGTCGTCCACCGCGTGCCCCGCCGAGATGGCACGGCCGCGCTCCAGCTCGGCGTCGAACTCGGCACCCAGCAGGATCGCGATGTTGCTCAGCCAGAGCCAGACCAAAAAGATGATCACCCCGGCCAGCGTCCCGTACGTCCTGTCGTACGAACCGAAGTTGCTCACGTAGAAGGCGAACAGACCGGAGATCACCAGCCAGATCACCACGGCCAGCACTCCGCCTGGGCTGACCCAGCGGAAGCCGCCGTGCCGCGCGTTCGGCGAGGCCCAGTAGAGGATCGCGAACATCAGGCTGACCAGGATCAGCAGCACCGGCCACTTGGCGACGTCCCACACCGCGACCGCCGTCGAGCCGAGCCCGATCACATCACCGACCGATTCGGCGAGGCGGCCGGTGAAGACCACGATCACCGCGCAGACCAGCAGCAGCACGCCGATCACCGCGGTCACACCGGCCCGGATCGGCAGCGTCTTCCAGATCGGCCGGCCCTCCGGCACGTCGTAGATGGTGTTGGACGCACGCATGAACGCGCCGATGTAGCCGGACGCGGACCAGAACGCCGCCAACAGACCGATGATCGCCGCGATGCTGGCCAGGCCGCCGTTCCGCTGGGCCGTGTCGATCGCGCCCTCGATGATCTGCTGAATGCTGTCGTTCGGCACCGCCTGGTTGACGGTGTCCTTGACGCCCTCGGTGGCGCTCTCGCCGAGCAGGCCGAGCAGGGAGATCAGCACCACCAGGCCGGGGAAGATGGAGAGCACCCCGTAGTAGGTCAGTGCCGCGGCCCAGTCGATCAGGCTGTCGTCCTGGAATTCGGTGATCGTCCGGCGCAGCGCCGCCCGCCAGCCACTGCCCGGCAGGTCGGTGGGGCTGTCCGGGCCCGCGTCGGGCCCGACCGGCGTGGTGGCGGGATCACCCTCGCGCTCACGCTGGGCGGAAGACTCGTCAGAGGCCATCGCCCCTCCTCCTGGTCGACGGTGTCACCTCCGGCTCTTGGCCGGCGGGATGTCACCTCCGGACATGCCCCGCCGACGGGCACGGGTAACCCCTACTTGTAGAGCAACCTGCCCATCCGGCGGGAGGCCACCAGCAGCCCCACCGCCATCATCGCCAGCAGGTAGAGCACGTCGAGCAGCCAGACCCAGCCACCGCTGCCCAGGGCGACCCCGCGGATCAGGTGCACCGACCGGTACAGCGGGGTGATCTCGACGAGCCAGTGCAGCAGGGTCGGATAGGCCTGCGCCGGCACGAAGGTGCCGGAGAAGAGGAAGAGCGTGAACTGCGCGGAGCCCATCAGGTCGAAATCCTGCCAACTGCGCATGAAGGTGGAGATCGCCATGCCGAGCGCGCCGAACGCGAACCCGACCAGCACCGCGGCGGGCAGGGCGGTCAGGGCGCGGGTGACGCTGGTCAGATCCAGCGCGACCATCACCCCGAGGAACGCCGCCGAGTAGGCGCTGCCCCGCAACATCGCCCAACCCAACTCGCCCATGGCGATCTCGAACGGCCGTACCGGGGTGGCGATCACCCCGTCGTACAGCTTCATGTACTTCATCTTGCCGAAGAAGTTGAAGGTGGTCTCCGCGAGCGCCCCGGTCATCGCCGAGGAGGCGAGCATCGCCGGGGCCACGAACTCGGCGTACGAGACCAGCCGCCCGTCGGGCAGCGGCAGGTCGCCGACCAGCGCGCCGACGCCCACCCCGATGGAGAGCAGGTAGAGCAGCGGCTCCACGAAGCCGGAGAGCAACAGCAGCCAGTAGACCGACTTCAGCGCCGCGACGTTGCGTTCGAGCACCGACGCCGACCGCCGGGACGCGGCGGAGACGTCGACCAGCCGGGGCAGGATCAGCGTGACCACGACAGCCTCTCTGCTTGCTCTTCTGACTGGGTCTCTAGACGACGAGCTTGCGGCGGAACGCGCGCAGGGCCAGCAACCAGCCGGCGACCGCCCAGCCGGCCAGGTAGAGCAGGTGCCCGACGATCGACCACTGTGGCGCGACGCCGAGCGTGGCCGCACGGCACAGGTCCACGGCGTGCCACAGCGGCGTCACGTAGGCCAGCCAGCGCAGCGCCTCGGGCAGCGACTCGACCGGGAAGAACACCCCGGCGAAGAGCGTCATCGGGATGACCGCGAACCGGAACAGCATCGCCAGCCAGCTGTCACTGGACACCGACGCCGCGTACGCGAAGGTCGGCGCGGCGACGGCCAGCCCGAGCAGGGCCACCACCGGCAGGGTGATCACCGCCCACGGGGACCGCAACGCCCCGAACACGCCGGTGACCAACAGGAACGCCGCGATCGTGGTGAGCACCCGGAACAGCACGAAGGCCAGGTGCCCGGCCACGATGTCACCCACCCGAAGCGGCGACGCGCCCTGCGCGAAGTAGGTCTTGACCCACTGGAAGTTGCTGAACACCGGCCAGGTGGAGTCACCGACGGTGACCTGGAGCGCGGTCGAGGCGATCAGCCCGGGGACCAGCCAGTCGAGGTAGCGCACCCCGCCGACGCCCTGGTCGATGTAGGCGCCGACGCCCAACCCGAAGCCGAGGACGGTCAGCACCGGCAGCAGGAACGAGGAGAAGACCCCGGCCCGCCAGGTGCGTCGCAGACCCACCAGGTAGTGCTCGAACACCGCCCACGCCGGCACCCATGGGAACCGCGTCGATCCCGCCACGCTCACCCGACCACCCCGCCCACCCCGACCACCGCGCCGACCACCACGACCTGTCTACCCCCGGGGTACGACAGACCGGCGGTCACCCTACGACGACCCCGTCGACCTGTCGCCCGGGTTTCGCCGTGCCGTCCACGACCCCGCGCGTTGATCAACTCGGCTTGCTGAAAATCGGGGTGTCAACGCCACCTGGATGCCCCGACTTCCGGAAAACCGAGTGGATCAACGAGCGGATCAAGGAACGGATCGAAGCGGCGTGGCCGCTGGTCACCGGCGGACCGAGTCGGAGCCTTACCGGCGAACCGAGTCGGAGCGGACGAACGCGCGCCACGCGTCGGGCGGGAAGACGAGCACCGGGCCGGTCGGGTCCTTCGAGTCGCGGACGGCCACCATCCCGGGCAGGTTGTCGGCAACCTCCACACAGGCACCGCCGCTGCCGTTGCTGCGGGTGCTCTTGCGCCACCGGGCGCCGGTCAGCTCCATGTCTCCGCCACTTCCGCGATCAGGTCGAGGGACTGCTGCTGCGATAGTGCCTCACCCCGGATCGACTCCCACACCTCAACCATCTGCCGGACGTACTCGGAGCGGTCGATAACCTGCCCGTGCCGCTGCCCGTCCAGGTAGACGACATCCTCTCCGGTGGCGGCGGTGGCGATCACGAAGGGACCATCGAGCCCAGCGTACGCACCGGCGGAGAGCGGCACGACCTGGATTCGGACCCGGGGCAGGGCCGAGCCGACCTTCACCAGGTGACGCAACTGCTCGCGCATCACCTCCGGGCCGCCGACGCGGCGGCGCAGCGCGTACTCGTCAACGACCACGCTGAGCAGCGGCGGCCGGTCCCGGGTGAGCACGCTCTGCCGGTCGAGCCGGGCGGTCACCTGCTGCTCGACCTCGTCCGCCGCGAACAGCCCGGCACCGGCCAGGATCGCGCGGGCGTATGCCTCGGTCTGCACCAGGCCCGGCACGTAGAGCGGTTCGAACCAGCGCAGCGCCGTGGTCTCCTGCTCGACGCCGGCCCAGTCGCGGAACCACGGCACCACGGCCTCCCGGCTGATCCGCCGCTGGATGCGTTCGAACCGACCATCGGCGGAGAACACGGCGTCACACCGCCGGGCGAAGTCCAGGCTCGGCCGGCGCTCGGAGGTCTCCACCTTGGCGACCAGCGCCCCGGAATAGCTCAACGCCTCGGCCAGCGCCGCCTGGGACATCCCAGCGGCGGCCCGGGCCAGCCGCAGCTCCTCGGCGAAGTGCTCCAGCATGGACGAACTCTCCACGGACAACCCCCGTACATTCCCGTACCGCGCCGGGCCGATCGCCGTACGCGCTGGTCGTCGGCGTGCGGAACCTCCCACCGTAGTCGGGCCATCAGCAGACTGTCACGCAGCGGAACCGTTCACGGGATCAGACGGCGGGCGGAACCAGGCCGGGAGCGCCCCGTGACCCCCGATCCGGGGCGCTCCCTCCCCACCCACCCCGATGGAGGTTCCCCGTGCGACTCACCCGGTCGGCTCGCGACGGCGGCGGGCACTGATGCCCCGGTACCGCCCACACGTGGCGGCCCGCCCGTCCTGGCGTTGCCGGGTCTGCGGCGCGGCGTGGCCCTGTTCGCCGGCCCGCCTGGCGCTGCTGGGCGAATACCGCGAGGATCGGATCGGCCTGCTCATCTACCTCGCCACGCTGCTCTGCGAGGCGGCCGGGGATCTCGCCGGGCACGATCGGCTGACCGACCGCTTCCTCACCTGGGCCAGGCCCCGTTGAGCGGTGACCGGTCTCGCCGGTCAGGCCGGCCGGTACCCGCGGACCAGCGCCTGCACGGCGTAACCGAGCAGCAGCATTCCCGCGCCGACGCCGATCACCAGACCGGCGGAGACCGCCGAGGCGAGGCCGGTGACGAGCCCCGCCGCCGCCACGACGCACAGGGCGAACCCGAGCGGCCGCAGCAGCGGGTCCCGCAGGAGCGGGGCGAGCGGAAAGAAGTGCAGCCCGACCACCAGGCAGACCAGCACCGGAACGTACTCGGACCAACCGGCGGCGATCAGCACGGCGGCACCCAGCCCGGCGGCGGCGAATTCGGCGACGACGATGAGCAGGTACGGGCGGTCGGCGGCCCGGTCCCGAGGGCTACCGACGCCCCGGAGCCGGGACGACAGCACACCGCCCGCCACGGCGGTGAGCAGCGCGACGATGCTGCCCACCACGAGCAGGGCGCGCAGCGGTTGCTCGGCCGCCGGCACACTGAACCAGGCCATCGCGAAGATGCCCAGGTAGAGGGCGGTGAGCCCGGCCTGACGTCGGTTGGAGGTCACCAGATCGGACATGAAACTCCCTTGGGGTACGGAGGCCGCTTGATCGACTCGGGTTTCAGGAACCTGGGCTGTCCGTGCCGCCGTGTCACCCCGACTTTCAAGAAGCCGAGTGGATCTTAGCGAGCCCGGGGCGATCCGCCGGAAATGTCGCGACCGAGGCGGTCAGTCGACCAGGGTGCGGCCGGTCAGGTGCAGGAAGACATCCTCCAGGCTGCTGCGCCGCACCAGCACGTTGGCGGGCTGGAGCCCCAACGCGGCGACCTCGGCGACCGCCGCGTCGCCGTCGGGCACGTAGAGCAGGACCCGGTCGGGCAGCACCTCGACCCGCTCCCCCAGCCCGTCGAGCTTGTCGGCGAACGGCTCCTGCGACTCGGCGGCGAAGCGCAGCTCGACCACCTCGCGGGTCGAGTGCTGCTCGATCAACGCCCGGGGCGAGCCCTCCGCGACGATCCGCCCGCCGTCCATCACCACCAGCCGGTCACAGAGCTGCTCGGCCTCGTCCATGTAGTGCGTGGTGAGCACCAACGTGACGCCCTGCTGCTTGAGCCGGAACAGTCGCTCCCACACCAGGTGCCGAGCCTGCGGGTCGAGCCCGGTGGTCGGCTCGTCGAGCAGCACGATCTCCGGATCGTTGACCAGCGCGCGGGCGATGGTCAACCGGCGCTTCATCCCACCGGACAGCGGCTCGACCTTGCTGTCGGCCCGCTCGGTGAGCTGAACGAAGTCGAGCAGCTCGGCGGCCCGCTCCCGGGCCGCCCGACGCGAGATGCCGAAGTAGCGGGCATAGACGGTCAGGTTTTCCCGGACGGTCAGCTCCGGGTCGAGATTGTCCAGTTGGGGGCACACCCCGAGACGAGCCCGGATCGCCGGCCCGTCAGCCACCGGATCCATGTCGAGGATGCGCAGCTCGCCCCCGCTCGGCGGGGAGATGCAGCCGACCATCCGCATGGTGGACGACTTGCCCGCGCCGTTGGGCCCGAGGAAGCCGAACGCCTCGCCCGGGCGCACCTCGACATCGATGCCGTCCACGGCGGTGAAGTCGCCGAACCGCTTCACCAGCCCCCGAGCCCGAATCAGTGGTCGCCCCGAAGTCACCGCCCGACCCTAACCGCCGGGTCCGACAGCCCTCCACGCAAATACCCGCCCGCGACCAGCCGGTCACCCCGGCGGCCGCACCCCCGCCGACGAAACGCCGATCGATGCCCCACCCGCCGGCCAATCGACGTGTATCGTCCCTTTGTGTCGCCCATCAGCTCGCCCGATGGTTCGTCGTCACCTGCCCGACCAGCCAACTTTCCCGCCGACGAGACCGTGGCGAGCCCCGGCGGTGGGCCACCCCGACCGCGATCGGGAGCCGAGCCGACGGAGGGTGCGCCCGACGTCGCCGAGCGGGCGACCCGTGACCTGGCGGCCCAGTTCGAGGACGAGAAACCGGGACGGGTGCTCTCCGGGCCGGCGGGTCTACTCCTCACCACTGCGGCGCTGGCGGTCGGCGCTCTCGCGCTCTGGCAGGTGTTCCGCCCCCTGTCACAGGGCAGCAAGTATTACCTGATCATCTTTCTGGCCGGCGTACTCCCGCTGGTCTTCCTCGCCTACCCCGCCGACCTGCGGCTACCGGCCCGGCTACGGCCGCGGCGACCACCCGCCACGACGCGGCCCACCGCGGCCGACTGGGTCCTGGTCGTCCTGGCGGTGGCAGCCTGCCTCTACCCCGTCCTGCCGATCCGGATCGGTAGTGGTGGCGGCGGCTACAACGCGTTCCTCGACCGACAGGGCCTGCTGGCACCGACGGACCTGGTGCTGGGCACCGTCCTGCTGCTCCTGCTGCTCGAAGCGTGCCGGCGCACCACCGGTTGGATCCTGCCCGCGGTCTGCCTGCTGTTCCTCGGCTACGGCTACTACGGCGGGTTGCTGCCACAGTCCTGGCCGGTCGCGCACGCCGGGCTCGACTTCAGTCAACTGGTCGACGCGTTCTACAACTCCGACAGCGGTTTCTACGGCACCCCGCTCGACGTGGCCGCCTCGTACATCGTGCTGTTCACCATCTACGGCGCGGCGCTGGAGCTCTCCGGTGCCGGACGGTTCTTCGTCGAGTTGTCGTCCGCGGCGTTCCGGCGCTCGCGTACCGCCGCCGGGCGGACGGCGGTGGCCTCCGGCTTCCTGCTCGGCACCGTCTCCGGCTCCGGCGCGGCGACGACGGTGAGCATCGGCGCGGTCACCTGGCCGCTGCTGCGCCGCGCCGGTTACCCGCCGGAGCGGGCCGGCGGCATGCTGGCCGCGGCCGGGGTGGGCGCCATCCTCTCCCCGCCCACGCTGGGCGCGGCGGCATTCATCATCGCCGAGTACCTGGGCGTCTCGTACCTCCAGGTGCTGGGCTGGGCGACGGTGCCGACGGTGCTCTACTACCTCGGCATCCTGCTCGCCGTGGAGATCGACGCCCGCCGCTCCGGCGTACGCTCCGTGGTGATCGACGTCGGCTCGCCCTGGCCTCTGCTGGCCCGGTTCGGCTACCACTTCGCCTCGCTGATCGCCATCATCGTGTTCCTCGCGGTCGGCCTCTCCGCGACGAGGGCGGTCGTCTTCGCCATTCTGCTCACTGTTGCGTTGTCGTTCCTGGACCGCGCGCACCGGCTCACCCCGGCCCGGGTGGTGACCGCGCTGGTCACCGGCGTACGCGGCGTCCTCGCCGTCACCGCGGTCTGCGCCGCCGCCGGCATCATCACGGCGACCACCACGAAGACCGGCCTCGGGCCGCAGGCGGCGGCGCTGCTGATCGGCGGGGCCCAGGCCGTCACGTCGGACCCGACGCTGGTGCTGGTGCTCACCGCGCTACTCGCCGCCGTCGCCCTCAGCCTGCTGGGCCTGGCCGTGCCGGTCACCGCCTCGTTCGTGATCGGCTGGGTGATCGTCGGTCCGGCCCTGCTCGACCTGGGCGTCAGCGCGCCGGCGGCGGCGATGTTCGTCTTCTACTTCGCGGTGCTGTCCGAGGTGTCCCCACCGACCGCGCTCGCCGCGGTGGCCGCCGCCGCGGTCACCGGCGGCCGGCTGGTGCCGACCATGTGGCAGACCCTGCGGTACGCGCTGCCGGCGTACCTGATCCCGATCGCGTTCGTCATCACGCCGGCCGGGCTGGGTCTGCTCGGCATCGGTGGCCTCCAGCGGATCGCCGTCGCCGCCGTGGTCACCGCGCTCAGCGTGGCGGTGCTCGCCGTCGCCGCCGGTGGTTGGCTGCCCGGCGTCGGCCCGGCCGGCACCCCGGAACGCATCACCGGTGCCGTCGCCGGCGTCACCCTGCTCTGGCTCGAACCCGTGCCGGTCACGGTCGGCGCGGTGCTGGCCGCCGTCGCGGCGGCAGGTGTGTTCATCCGACGCGGATCCGCCGCTCGGCCCTCGTCCGGATCACCAGCCAAACCTGTGGAGGAACACCTGTGAGACGAATCGACGTACGGCTCACGGCGGGCCTGAGCGTGCTCGCCCTCGTCACGGCCGCCGCCGCCGGCTGTGGAGGTCAACAGGGCGGCGCGGCCAAGGACGACACGGCCAGCGAGGTCACCTGCGAGGTGGCCCAGGCAACCCGGGTCGGCATCGCCACCGGCAACGCGACGGGCGTCTACTACGTGGTCGGCAACGCCCTGGCCGGGCAGTTGTCCGGGGCGACCGGCGGCAAACTCACCGGCACCGCCGCCGAGACCGGCGCCTCGGTTCAGAACGTCGAGCAACTTGTCGGTGGCCAGTACGACGTGGCGTTCTCGCTGTTCGACACGGCGGTCAACGCGGTCGAGGGCAAGGGCAGCTTCAGCGCGCCGCAGCCGGTGCAGGCGCTGGCCCGCATCTACGACAACTACACCCAGGTGGTGGTCCGCAACGACTCCGGGATCACCTCGCTGGCCGACATGCGCGGCAAGCGCATCTCCACCGGTTCGCCGAAGTCCGGCACCGAGGTGATCGCCAACCGTTTGTTGGAGGCCGCCGGCCTCGACCCGGCCAAGGACATCCGGGCGCAGCGACTGGACCTCACCAAGACGGTCGAGGGGATCAAGGACGGCAGCGTCGACGGTTTCTTCTGGTCCGGCGGTCTGCCCACCGGGGGTCTCACCGACCTGTTCACCACCGCCGGCGGTTCGGTCAAGTTCGTCGACATCTCTCCGTTGCTGCCGAAGATGACCGCGCTGAGCCCCGGCTACCAGGAAGGCACGATCGGGCGGGACGCGTACCGGACGGCGACCGACACCCCGACCATCGTCGTACCCAACGTGTTGTTGGTTCGGAAGGACCTGGACGCCAACGTCGCCTGCGCGATCACCCGGACGGTCTTCGACAAGCGCGACGCTCTGGCCCAGGCCAACCCGGCGGCCAAGGGGATCTCGCTGGAAAAGGCCCGCAGGACCCTGCCGGTGCCGCTGCACCGCGGCGCGGAGAAGGCGCTGAAGGACCTCGGCGCGAACTGACCCGGCCGGTCAGCCGTCGGCCGGCGCGGTGGCGGCGCGGGCCACGCCGACCAGCCGGTCGGTCGCGGCGAGCAGGGCCTCGTCGTCCGCCGGAGTGCCGGGGTCGAGTCGGACCGTCCAGGTCAGACCGTCGACCCCGGCCACGCGCCGGGCCGCGACCCGCGCCGCGCCGCCGGGCACCGGCCGGTGCTCGGTGTACGCGACCGAACGGGTCACCCGAGCCCGCACCTGGTGGGGCAGTTCCCCCGGGTCGAGCAGCAGGTACGTCTCGGCCGGGCCGTCGGCGACCACCGTGTAGCCGTCCCGCTCGACGACGGGCTCGGCGGGCGTGACGGTCAACTCCCGGCCGGACCAGACCGCCTTGAGGATGGTGTGCCAGCCGAGCCGGTGCCCCCGACCGGGCAGCCACAACCCGAGGTTGGTGGCGACCACCACCCCGTCGCCCTCGCCGTTGCCGACGGCGGCCCACGCCAACACCCGTTCGTCGGCGGTCAGCGGCGGCCGGTCGGCCGGCGGCAGCTTCGGCTTGCGGCTGAACAGTCCCATCTAGAGGCCCCCCGCAGCCTGCTCGCGCAGCGCCCGGGCGTGCTGCTCCAGCGACAGCAGCTCACCGAAGGCGGCGAAGTACTCGTCCTTGTTGTTGACCGGGTTGATCCGCTGGATGCGTGACTTGAGGTCCCGGATCCGGGCGGTCACCGACCCGAACTGCACCCGGGCCATCGTGATCGACACGTAGCGCGGATCCGCTTCGCCGTCGATCCGCAGTGGTTCGACAGCCAACTCCCCGACCAGCGCCGCGGCGGCAAGATCGTCGCAGGCGTCGCGGACCGACTCGATCCAGACCGCGCCGCCGGTCGCCGACGCGGCACCACCGGCCGCCGCGATGGCCGTACGCACCGCGACGTGCACCGGGTGGCGGTATTCGGTGGCCTCGACCGCGTCGAACATCGGCCCGGCCAGGACCGGCTGCTGGAGGGCGAGTTTCAGCGCCTCCCGCTCGACCATCGACTGCGGGCTGTCCAGAGCGGGCTCGGGGCGGGCCGAGGTGGGCCGGGTGGCAGGGGCGGCGTCGCGGTTGCCGGACGGCGGAGTGTTGGCGGCGGCGAGCACGGCGCGCTGCACCGGCTCGATCTCCATCCCGAGGTCCATGGCGAGCTTGCGGACGTACTCCGGGCGCTTCTCCCGGTCCTTGAGGCGCGCGACCAGCGGCGCGGCGTGACGCATCGCCTCGACCCGGCCGTCGACGGTGTCCAGGTCGAAGCGGCCGATCACGTGCCGCAGCGCGAAGTCGACGAGCGGCTCACGGCGGGCGACCAGGTCACGCACCGCCAGGTCACCCTTGGCGAGCCGCAGGTCGCACGGGTCCATGTTGTCCGGGCTGACCGCGATGAACGTGCGCCCGACGAAGCGTTGATCATCCTCGAAGGCGCGCAGCGCGGCCTTCTGCCCGGCGGCGTCACCGTCGAAGGTGAAGATGATCTCGCCGGCCACCTCGTCGCTGTCGAACAGCAGTCGCCGCAGGACCGAGATATGGTCCGCAGCGAAGGCGGTGCCGCAGGTCGCCACCGCCGTGGTCACCCCGGCGAGGTGGCAGGCCATCACGTCGGTGTAACCCTCGACGATCACCGCCCGGCCCTGCTTGGCGATCTCCCGCTTGGCCTGGTCGATGCCGTAGAGCACGTGCGACTTCTTGTAGATCGGCGTCTCGGGGGTGTTCAGGTACTTCGGGCCGTCGTCGTCATCGAAGAGCTTGCGCGCGCCGAAGCCGATCACGTCGCCGGCCAGGTCGCGGATCGGCCAGAGCAACCGGCGGCGGAACCGGTCGATCAGGGTGCCGGAGCGGGACTCCCGGGACAACCCGCCGGTGACCAGCTCCTGGTGGGTGAAGCCCTGCTGGCGCAGGTGCTTGGTGAGCAGGTCCCAGCCATCCGGCGCGAAGCCACAGCCGTAGCGCTCGGCGGCGGCCCGGTCGAAACCCCGTCGGGCCAGGAACTCCCGGGCCGGCCGGGCGCCGGCGGTGCCGAGTTGCGCCCGGTAGAACTCGACGGCGGCGGCGTGCGCGGCGACCAGGCGCTGCCGCTGACCCTGCTGCGGGCGGGGGCGCGGGGTGCCCTTGTCGTCCTCGATGTAGCGCAGCTGGATGCCGGCACGGCCGGCCAGCCGTTCGACCGACTCCACGAAGCTGAGGTGGTCGGCGTCCATCAGGAACTTGATCGCGTCGCCACCGGCCCCGCAGCCGAAGCAGTACCAGACGTTGCGGGCCGGCGAGACGTTGAACGACGGACTCTTCTCGTCGTGGAACGGGCACAGGCCCTTGAGGTTGCCGCCACCGGCGGACTTCAGGGTGACCGTCTCGGAGATCACATCCCCGATCGAGGTGCGTTCCCGGACCAGTGCGATGTCCTCGTCCCGGATCCGCCCAGCCATGCGCCACCCCCTCGCCGTACATCCTGCCCTGCCGGACCGACGACACGCCGGCCGGGGGACGCCGGTGTGGCGGTCACCGCTGCCGGCTGGGCAGTTCCGGCCCGCGGGACGGGCCCGCACGGGGACCATGACCAGATGCGCCGGGTCCGGACCGAAGCCCCCCGCCTGCCGAGATGGTTGGCCACGCGGATGGGGCTTGACGGACGGACGCCGCTGGCCGACGAGGCCGGTCACCGCCACGCCACCTGGCTGGAACTCTTCCTCGACCTCATCTTCGTGTACGCGCTGGCGGCGGTGGTGGCCCGGCTGGGCAATGAACCGACCCCGTCGCCGAGCGCCGTGCTGGCCGTGATCGGGTTGTTCGTGGTGATCCAGTGGGCCTGGATGGGGCAGGTCTACTACGACACCCGGTTCGACCCGGACGACGCGCTGCACCGGCTGCTGGTGCTCGTCGCGCTGGTCGGCGCGGGCGCGATGACCCTCGGGGTCGACGAGGTTCCGGAGAGCGTGCTCCTGCCGGTCGGGTACCTGATCGTGCGGGGCGTGCTGCTGCTGTTGTATCTGCGCGCCCGGCCGACCAGCCCGATGGCCCGGATGGTGACGACGGTCTACCTGATCGGCTTCGGGTCGGGCTGGCTGATCTGGCTGGTGTCGCTGACCGCCCCCACCGAGCTGCGCCCGGCCCTGTGGAGCATCGCGATGGTCATCGAACTGGCCACGCCCTGGGTCGGCGTGCGCTGGCTCAACCGGTGGCCGGTGGACAACCGGCATCTGCCGGAACGGATCGGGCAGTTCACCATCATCGTGCTGGGTAGCACGCTGGCCAGTCTGCTCTTCGCCGTGCCGGACCACCCTCGGCCCCACATGATCCTCACCGCCGCGATGGCCTTCCTGATCCCGGCGGCCGTCTGGTGGGTCTACACCACCTTCGTCACCACCCGCCTGATCCAGCGGCGGCTGCGCGGCGGGCAGGCGTACAGCTACCTGCACATTCCGCTCGGCGGTGCGCTGCTGCTGCTCGGTTGGGCGCTCGGGCAGGTGGTCCGGCTGGTCGACGACAACGCGAACCGACTGCCGCTGGAGTTGCGGCTGCTGCTGGGCGCCTCGATCGTGGTGTGGACGGTCTGTGGTCTTGCCCTGTACTGGCTGTCGACCCGGCTCAGCACCGCCCGGTTGGCGATCGCCGCCTATGGGGTGCTCTCGGCCTGTTTGATCACCGCGACCGTGCACCAACCGAGGTTGATGCTGGCGCTGCTCTCCGTGGCGATCGTCGGGTACGCCGTCCTGCTCAGCCGGCGACTGGTCCGGGCTGGCCAGGCCAACCAGACACCCGAGGGATAGCCGTCCTCAGGCCGCGCTGGCCGGCTCCGCGACGATCTGCTCCTCGGCCGTCACCTGCCGGTTCCAGTCGGCCTTGGTGGAGCGCCAGCCCTCGTCGTCCATGCCGCGCCGCCAGTAGCCGGAGATGGAGAGCCGGTCGAGGGGTACGCCCCGCTCGGCGCGCAGCAGCCGGCGCAGGTCCCGGACGAACGCAGCCTCGCCGTGCACGAACGCGTGCACCTGACCGGCCGGGAACTCCAACGCCCGTACCGCCGCGACCAACGCCTCACCCACCGGGCGTTCACCGCGATGCAGCCAGGTCACCTCGACCGCACCGGGGCTGAGCAGCTTCTGCTCGTCCGCCGGGTCGGCGATCTCCACGAAGACGTGTGCCGGGGCACCCAGCGGCAGCCGCTCGCACGCGGCGGCGATCGCCGGCAGGGCGCTCTCGTCACCGACCAGCAGATGCCAGTCCGCGTCCGGGCTCGGCGCGTACGCACCGCCGGGGCCGACGAAGTGCACCGGATCGCCGGGGCGCAGCGCGGCGGCCCACGGCCCGGCCAGCCCCTCGTCGCCGTGGTACACCACGTCGACGGTCAACTCCTCGGCCAGCGGGTCCCACCGTCGCACCGTGTACGCGCGCAGCCGGGGCCACTGCTCCCGAGGCAGGTCCCGCCGGATCGCGGCAAGATCCAACGGCTGCGGGTAGGCGACACCCGGCTGCGGGAACACCACCTTGATGTAGTGGTCGGTGAATTCGCCCACCGGCAGGCCGGTGAGTTCGTCCCCACCGAGGACGAGCCGGATCAGATGCGGGGTGGGCCGCTCGGTGCGCAGCACCCGGGCCGAGGTGACGTTCCTGGGGCGTTCCGTCATATCAGTTAGGCTAGCCTAAGCTGGCTGGTGGTCGACCGGCGGTGCGCCGCCGCCCACCAGCCGGGTGTGCCAGGTCACCGCCGCCGAGTCGGTGAGCGAGGCAACCTGGTCGATCACCACCCGCAGTCGGGCCGCGTCGTCCGGCGCGGCCCGCCACAGCGGGGCGAAGATCGGGTCGAGCCCCTCCGGCGCGCGCCGGACCAGCGCGGCGACCAACTCGGCCAGCATCGTCCGCTGCCGCTCGTAGCGGCCCCGGAAGCCGCTGCGACGCATCACGTACCGCAGTGCAATGCCCTTGAGCAGGGCGCACTGCGCCCGGACCAGTCGGGGCACCACCAGGTCGGCGCCGTAGCGACGGTGCGGGCCCGGTCCGAAACGCTCCTCCGTGGCGGCCACCGCCGCGGACACGAACAGCCCGGTCACCCCGCTGGTGGTGGCCTTCAACGCGACCTGCGCGCGATGGCTGCCGTCGTACCCGACGAGCGGGGCGAGCAGCGGGCCGGCCAGCAGGTCGACAAGCACCTCCGCCAGGTCGTCGGCGGACTCCCCGGAATAGGCGGCGGCCACGTCGGCGCAGAGCGCGGCCCGCTCGTCGGCGTCGGTGAGCAGCGGGTGCAGGGTGACGTACCCGCCGTGAATGCCGTCCTCGACGTCGTGCACCGAGTACGCGACGTCGTCGGCCCAGTCCATCACCTGGGCCTCCAGGCAGCGCCGGTCACCGGGCGCGCCGGCTCGGATCCAGTCGAAGACGCCCGCGTCGTCGGCGTACACCCCGAACTTGCGCTCCCCCGGCCGGCGCGGCCAGGGGTACTTGCCGATCGCGTCGAGCGACGCCCGGGTCAGGTTCAGCCCGGCGGACGAACCGTCCGGGGCGAGCACCTTCGCCTCCAGGCGGGTCAACACCCGCAGGGTCTGCGCGTTGCCCTCGAAGCCGCCGCACGGGGTGGCGAGCAGGTCCAGGGCCGCCTCGCCGTTGTGCCCGAACGGCGGATGCCCGAGGTCGTGGGCCAGCCCCGCGACGTCCACCACGTCCGGGTCACAGCCCAGCCGGGCACCCATCTCCCGGGCGATCTGGGCCACCTCCAGCGAGTGCGTCAGCCGCGTACGCAGGAAGTCGTCGGTGCCGGCGGTGTGTACCTGGGTCTTGGTGGCCAGTCGGCGAAACGCCGCCGAGTGCAGCACCCGGGCCCGGTCGCGCTCGTACGGCGACCGGCGATGCCCGGTGTCCTTGGGCGGCTCCTCGACCAACCGCGCCTCCGCCGCGTCACTCCTCCCGGGCATGCAGCACGCAGAACTCGTTGCCCTCGGGGTCGGCCAACACCGTCCAGTCGACGTCGCCCTGACCGATGTCGACGTGCCGGGCGCCCATGTCGACCAGGCGCTCGACCTCGGCCTCCTGGTTGGCGGGGCGCAGGTCGAGGTGCAGCCGGTTCTTGCGCTCCTTGCCCTCGGCCACCGGGCCGAAGAACAGGGCAGGCAGTTGGTCCGGGGACTGGCGGATCTCCACGCCGTCCGGCTTCTCGGTGACGATCTGATAGCCGAGCGCCTCGGCCCACCACCGGGCCAGCCGGGCCGGATCACGGGCGTCGACAGTCAGGCTCTCCCAGACACTGGTCATTCAGTCACCCTTCCCGTTCGGCGACGTGCCCAATCGGCCGTGTGCGAGCGAGCCAAGATTACGCCCGGCACGGCCGCTCGTCCGGGCGACGACGCATCGACGAGGGGCACACAACCACCGATTGGCCCCCAGTTGTCAACCGATCGCCGAGGGTTACGGGCTCGCGGCCGGAAGTGGCCCCCGGTAGCGTTCCCAGCGCGGAACGTGACCAGCCGACTGACACGCAGAGCCGACCGGTGAGGGGTAACGCTCGTGGACGCAGACACGGTGATGGGAACGGAGCTACGCGGCCTGCGCCAACGCCGACCCGACATCGCCGGCACGGTGCTGGCCGGCACCGATGGGCTGCTCATCTCCAGCGACCTGCCCAGCACCGACGCCACCCATCTCGCCGCGCTCGCCGCGGCCAGTTTCGGGCTGGCGCACCGGGTGGCCGACACCGTCCGGCACGGTGAGTTCCGGGAGTCCGTCGTCTGCACGACCGCCGGCTGCGTGGTGACCTACCCGGCCGGGCGCAGCGCCCTGCTGACCCTCGTCACCGTGTCGGCCCCGGGCAATCTGGAGTCGTTACACGAGGAGGCGCACGCCGTGGCCCGCCGGGCAGGCTCGTTTCTGGACGTTCGCGGCGGAGGCATCGGTGCGACCTCCATTCCGGACGCGCACGCCCCGCTGGCCACGCGTACCCCGATGGCGACCCTGCCGGCCCAGTTGCGCCGCTCGTCCCGACCCACCTGGCGTCGTCCGCCGATCTGAGCGCCGGCGGCGGCCGGGTTACCGAGCCGCCGCCGACGTGCGTCAGCGACTGTCCGACCCGCCGCTCTCCACGACCGCCCGACCGGCCTCCAGCCGGGCCACCGGCACCCGGAACGGCGAGCAGGACACATAGTCCAGGCCGACCTCGTCGAAGAAGTGCACCGAGTCCGGGTCACCCCCGTGCTCACCGCAGATGCCGAGCTTCAGCCCGGGCCGGGCGGCCCGGCCCTCCTCGGCGGCGATCCGCACCAGCCGGCCGACGCCGTCGCGGTCGATCGACTCGAACGGCGAGATGCCGAAGATGCCCAGCTCCAGGTACCGCCAGAAGAACGCGCCCTCGACGTCGTCGCGGGAGAAGCCCCAGCCCATCTGGGTCAGGTCGTTGGTGCCGAAGGAGAAGAACTCGGCCGCCTCGGCGATCTGCCCGGCGGTCAGCGCCGCCCGGGGCACCTCGATCATGGTGCCGATCAGCACGTCGACCGCCTTCTCCCGGGTCGCCTCCGCAATGATCTTCTCGGCCTCGGCGCGTACCGTCTCCAGCTCCTGCACCGCGCCGACCAGCGGAACCATGATCTCCGGCTTGGGGTCGCCGCCGCGTTGGGCGCACTCGACCGCCGCCTCGACGATGGCCCGGACCTGCATCGCGAACAGGCCGGGGATGACCAGGCCGAGGCGGACGCCCCGCAGCCCGAGCATCGGGTTCTCCTCGTGCATCCGCCGGACGGCGGCGAGTAATGCCTCCTCCTTGGCCACGTCCTCGCCGCGTTCCTGGGCGACTGCCACGTTGACGGCGAGCTGCTCCAGCGGCGGCAGGAACTCGTGCAGCGGCGGGTCGATCAGCCGGACGGTGACCGGCAGGCCGTCCATCTCGCGGAAGATCTCCACGAAGTCGGCCCGCTGCAACGGCAGCAGCGCCGCCAGCGCCGCCTCCCGCTCCCCCTCGGCCCGGGCCAGGATCAACCGTTCGACCAGCTCCCGCCGATCGCCGAGGAACATGTGCTCGGTGCGGCACAACCCGATGCCCTCGGCGCCGAAGCGCCGGGCCCGGGCCGCGTCCGCGCCGGTGTCGGCGTTCGTGCGGACCGCGAGCCGCCGCTTCCCGTCGGCGTGCGTCATGATCCGGTGTACGGCCCGGACCAGCGCGTTGTCGATGTGCTCGGGGTCGAGGCTGCCCTCGAAATACTGCACGACCTCGGAGGGCATGACCGGCACCTCGCCGAGGTAGACCTTGCCGGTGGTGCCGTCGATGGAGACCACGTCGCCCTCGTTGACGGTCTGCCCGGCCACGGTGAACCGCTTCGCCGGCACGTTCACCTCGATCTCGTCGGCGCCGGAGACACAGGTCTTGCCCATCCCCCGGGCCACCACGGCGGCGTGGCTGGTCTTGCCGCCGCGCGAGGTGAGGATGCCCTTCGCGGCGATCATGCCGTTCAGGTCGTCCGGGTTGGTCTCCCGGCGCACCAGGATCACCGACTCACCCTCGGCGGCCAGCTCGACGGCCCGGGCGGAGGTGAAGACCACCTTGCCGGACGCCGCGCCGGGCGAGGCGCCGATGCCCTTGGCGACCGGCTGGAACTCGTGGTCGAGCTGGAAGCGGGGGAACATCAGCTGGGCCAGTTGCGCGCCGTTGACCCGGTGCAGCGCCTCGTCCAGGTCGATCAGGCCCTCGTCGACGAGCTGCCCGGCGATGACGAACGCGGCGGCAGCGGTGCGCTTGCCGACCCGGGTCTGCAACATCCAGAGCTTGCCGCGTTCGATGGTGAACTCGATGTCGCAGAGGTCCTTGTAGTGCTCCTCCAGTCGAGCCATGATCGACAACAGTTCGTCGTAGGAGGACTTGTCCAGCTGCTCCAACTCCTGCAACGGCACCGTGTTGCGGATGCCGGCGACGACGTCCTCACCCTGGGCGTTGGCCAGATAGTCGCCGTAGATGCCCTGCGCGCCGCTGGCCGGGTCACGGGTGAACGCGACCCCGGTGCCCGAGTCGGGGCCGAGGTTGCCGAAGACCATGCTCACCACGTTGACCGCGGTGCCGAGGTCGGCCGGGATGCGCTCCTGGCGACGGTAGAGCACCGCGCGCTCGGCGTTCCACGACTCGAAGACCGCGCGGATGGCCAGGTCGAGCTGTTCACGCGGCTGCTGCGGGAACTCCCGACCGGTGTGCTTCAGGAAGATCTTCTTGTACGCGTCGACCAGCCCGCGCAGGTCGTCGGCGTCCAGATCCAGGTCGTTGTGGGTGCCCTTGGCGTTCTTGGCCTCGTCGAGGGCGTGCTCGAACTCCTCGCCCGGCACCTCGCAGACGGTCTTGCCGAACATCTGGATGAGCCGGCGGTAGGAGTCCCAGGCGAACCGGTCGTTCTTGCCAGCCTGGGCCGAGAGACCTTCCACGCTCTGGTCGTTGAGACCGACGTTGAGGACGGTCTCCATCATGCCGGGCATGGAGAACTTGGCACCGGAGCGGACGGACACCAGCAGCGGGTCCTGCGGGTCGCCGAGGCTCTTGCCCATCGCCCGCTCCAGCGCTTCCAGGTGCGCCTCGATCTGACCGGCGAGCCCGTCCGGCTCCCGTCCCGTCGCGAGGTACGCCTGGCACGCCTCGGTGGTGATGGTGAAGCCGGGCGGGACGGGCAGGCCCAGGTTGGTCATCTCGGCGAGGTTGGCCCCCTTGCCGCCGAGCAGGTCCTTGAGATCCTTGTTGCCCTCGGAGAAGTCGTAGACGTACTTGTGATCGACGGTCTCTTGCGCTGCCACCAGAGCCTCCACAACACACGCGCCGGATTGACACTTAACGAAGGTTCAGTTTTCTTCTTCCCCGAAACGGACCACCGGCAATCCCGGGGTCGACGCCATTCGGTGGGCGAAGGTTAAGCGAACATCGAGTGACCTGGGACCGTTCGGTGACAATTGGCACAGCCATCACGACTATCCGTGTTCGTACCGGTTTTTGGGAACGCTTCCATGCGCACCATCACGCATCCCGGCCGAGCGTCGTACGCTTGACGACACGCCAGCCGGTGAACCTCACTTTTGCCATAACCGACGCGAATACACCCCGGAGTCGCCGCCGTGTCGACCACCCCCTCCCCCGGCCCCACCGCCGTCCCCGCCACCAGCGCGGTGCCGCTGCCGGCGCGGGAACCGGACGCGGCCACGCTGGCCCAGGCCGCCGAGCGGGCGGCGGGCGAGTTGCTCGCCCCGTCGGCCCCGCACCGGCTGGCCGACGTCGTTCCCACGCCGCAGCGGGTCCACTCCGATCCGACCGAGGACTGGACGCTGCCCGCCGAAGCGGTCATCGTGGCCAGCGCCGACCCCGCCGCGCTGGCGGTCGCCGAGCAGCTCGCCCAACTCCTGCGCCCGGCCACCGGCTACCCGCTGCCGGTGACCGACGCCACCGCGCCGGCGCCCGCCGGGGGCATCGCGCTGATGCTGGACGACACCACGGACCTCGGCGCGGAGGGCTACCGGCTGGACGTCACCACCAATGGGGTACGCGTCACCGCCAGCACCGCCGCCGGCCTCTTCTACGGCGCACAGACGCTGCGCCAGCTGCTCCCAGCCGCGATCGAGAGCCCCGCCCCGGTCACCGAACGTTGGGCGCTGCCCGGCGGGACCATCACCGACGCACCCCGGTTCCCCTACCGGGGCGCAATGCTCGACGTCGCACGCCACTTCTTCGCCGTCGAGGACGTGCTGCGGGTGGTCGACCACCTGGCCCGCTACAAGCTCAACCACCTGCACCTGCACCTCACCGACGACCAGGGTTGGCGGATCGCCGTCGACTCCTGGCCGAAGCTGGCCGAGGTCGGCGGCACCACCGAGGTCGGCGGCGGCCCCGGCGGGCACTACACGAAGGCCGACTACGCGCGGATCGTCGCCTACGCGGCAGCCCGCCACATCACCGTCGTCCCGGAGATCGACCTCCCCGGGCACACCAACGCGGCGTTGGTCGCGTACCCGGAACTGGCCCCAGACAAGACCGCACCACCGCCGTACACCGGCACCGAGGTCGGTTTCAGCTACGTCGACCCGGCCGACGAGCGGACGTACGACTTCGTCACCGACGTGTTGGGCGAGGTCGCCGCGCTCACCCCCGGCCCGTGGCTGCACATCGGCGGCGACGAAGCGTTCAAGGTCAAGGGCAAGGTCTACACCGGTTTCGTCGAGCGAGCCCAGCGCATCGTTGCCGGCCTCGGCAAGACCGTCGTCGGCTGGCACCAGCTCGCGCCGGCCGCCCACCTCGACGGGCGGGTCCTGCAGTGGTGGGGCACGAACGGCGAAGACCCCGGCACCCTCGACGCCGTACGTCGGGGCGCCCGACTGATCGTCTCCCCCGGCAACCACGCCTACCTCGACATGAAGTACGCCCCGGACACCCCGATCGGGCACGACTGGGCCGGCCTCATCGACGTGCGCCAGGCGTACGACTGGGATCCGGGCACACACGTCGCCGGCGTACCCACCGAGGCTGTGCTCGGTGTGGAGGCCCCGCTCTGGACCGAATCGGTCACCTCGCTGGCCGACATCGAGCTCCTGCTCCTGCCCCGCCTCCCGGCCATCGCCGAACTCGGCTGGTCGCCCCGGGAGACCCACGACTGGGCCGGCTTCCGCCACCGCCTGGCCGCCCAGGGGCCGCGCTGGACCACAGCCGGGATCACCTTCCACCGCGCACCCGAGATCCCCTGGCCAACCACACCGACCATCCCCACCCAGCGCACCGCGCCCCACACCGACCCCGCCACGCCTGATCCCAGATAGGGCGAGCCCACCGCCACCTGATACCAGATAGGGCGCACCCGCCGCCTGGTCCAGATAGGGCACACCCACCGACCTGATCCCAGATAGGGCACACCCACCGACCTGATCCCAGATAGGGCGCACCCACCGACCTGATCCCAGATAGGGCGCACCCACCGACCTGATCCCAGATAGGGCGCACCCACCGCCACGCTCCGGCTTGGGTCCGGTCCGCCCCGACCGCGCCGACCCGGGACCCGGACCAGACCCATGCGCGAACGCCGCAGACAGCGCATTCGGCGCAGCCCAGGCGTGATCGACTCGTGTTTCGTGATGTCGGGGTATCCCCGGCACCGGGACACCCCGATTTCCGGGAACGCGAGTCGATCACGGGGTTCGTCCGCCGTGCCGTGCCGTGCCGTGCCGTGCCGTGCCGTGCCGTGCCGTGCCGTGTGGAGCGTTGACCCGGGCAGGGTCGGACCGCAAGGTCCTACCTTCAGGCCAGCCGGGGCCTGCACGGCGCTCCGCCCTGGGCCGGACGGTCACGGCACGCGAACGGCGCAGACCGGCGTGATCCACTCGTGTTTCGTGATGTCGGGGTATCCCCGGCACCGGGACACCCCGGTTTCCGGGAACCCGAGTCGATCACGGGGTTCGTCCGTCGTGCCCGGGGTTGCCGGGTGGGCGGGTTGTCTGGTTTGACCGCTGGTGTCGGGTGGTCGGAGCCACCCCGGGGGTGGAATCGGCGGCCCGGCGGGGTCGTTATACCTGGCATGCCACCGCGACCCTCGGGTTCGTGGTGCGCGGCAGCCGCGGGGAACACCCGCCCGGCCGCCCCGGTTACACCCCCGGCACGGCCAACCCCCACCGGCCAAGCACCCCACGGGCCCAAGCACCCCACCGGCCAAGCACCCCACGGGCCAAGCACCCCACGGGCCAAGCAGCACGGCCGGCCCCTGGGCAGGCGGAATGACCGGCCGCCGCGAACGGTTACACCCTGTCCCGACGCCGGCCCTCAAGGGCCGCCGGGCAGAACCCCCGCGAACTTTCCCCGCACCGGCACGCACCCCCCACAGTGCCGCGCGGACTTCCCCCCGATGCAGAGGAGCACGCCATCATGCGTACCGATCTGATCCGCAAGACCGCCCTGACCGCCGCCGGCCTCGCCTTCACCGGCGGCGCCATC
>NZ_JBITJA010000006.1:0-481380 GCF_044459545.1 Micromonospora sp. NPDC050276
GTCGTGTCACTCATGATCGTCGTGTAGTTCGAACCGAAACTGCCCGGGAAGTTCCCGATCGGCATGCTCGCCCGATAGATCTTGCCGTTGTCACCAGCGAAGAACAGATACATGTTCGTCCCGTCACCGATCACCGCCTGATCGATCGGACCCGTCCCCGAACCCGTGATGCTCCCGCTGAACAACGTCTGCGGCGACGACCACCCGTTCGGGTTCGTCGGGTCACTCGAGGTCCGGTACGAGAACGCCGGCCCACCCCACTGATACGCCAACACCCAAATGTTGCGCGGCGCGAAGTAGAACAACGACGGCGCCACCGTCGACGAGTTCATCGCGTTCTGACTGGCCGACGCCATCTGCGAATAGTTCGTGAAGAGACCAAAGTTCATCGAACCCCAGCTGCTCCCAAAGTCGTGCGTGGTCGCGTAGACCAGCTGCTGACCGTTGTAGGGCGCGACGGTGAAGTCCTTCAACGACACCCAACCCGACCTCGGCTGCGCCAACGCTCCCGTCGACGACCACCGGTACGTCGAGGGAAGGTCGCAGGTGCCGGTCGGCGGCGGAGTGGTGGGGTCGGTCCCACCGCCGACGCGGACGAATTGCCACTGCTGGTTGGCGCCGTTCCAGTCGTCGTACTGCACGATGTTGCCGCCGTCGGCGGTCGAGGCGCCCTGCACCTCCATCACCTTGTTGCTGTTCCGATTGATCAACCGGACGTAGCCGCTGTCCGAGTCGGCCAACCGGAACTGCTGGTTGGTGCTGTTGTTGTCGCTCCACTGCACGATGCTGGCGCCGTTGGCGGTCGAGAAGCCCGAGACGTCCAGCACCTTGTTGGACAGCCGCGACTTCACCCGGTAGTAGCCACCACCGGAGTCGACGAACTGCCACTGCTGCTGATTGCCGTTGTTGCGGGCCCACTGGGTGATCCGGGCGCCGTCATTCGTGGCCAGGTTGTAGACGTCCAGGGCCTTGCCGCTGTTGCGGTTGATCAACACGTACCACGCGTTCGTGTCGACCGTCGCCGCGGCGGCGGGTGACGACACCACCGCTACGGCGGCGCCACCGACCATCACCGCCGCCGCACTCGCGGCGAGAACGCGGGGCAACCACCAACGCCGCCGTCGCGGCGGCGCGATCGATGGAGACCTATCGAGGGCAGACATGATCCTCCTCCAGTGACCAAGAGCCAAACGGCCTGCCCGAGAATGGGCGCACCGTGACGCGTGGCCGAGCGCAGGCGTCAGGACGTTAGCGTTAACACGACACCTGCAGGCCTTGGCGCACGCCTGATTCGAGATCGACGAAGCAGGGCTTGCCCGGAAAGCCGAGGTCTCGTCGTCCTTAGGCATCGACTGTGAGCGATAACATGCCGTTCGTCAAGACGTAATGTGCTGGGAACATCAGCCGCTGCCCGGCCGCAGATCTTGGCGCAAACTGCCTTTCACCGACTTCCCGCAGGCATCGCCCAAGATCCCGGCGCTGGCCACAGTTGGGCACTTGAGAAGACCCGGAGAGCGCGTTAACATCGACGTTTGCCCATTGCTCACGGTGCCGACAAGCTCAGCCGTCCCCACCCCGACGACCGCGGAACTGGCAACCCTCGCGGGCGTTGGCACCCGCTACCTGTGGCCGGACAGCTACGACCTGCGGCGCATTCCGGTGCGCGACCCGGCGCTCATCTACCCCATGTCACTCATCTGGCGCGACGAGGACGCGTACCGCTCGACCGGGCGACGCCGACGGTCGGATCGTCACCACCTGTGCGGGAATACGATCCGACCGGCCGGCGCGTCCGCGCGAGCTATCGGCGGCTCCACTGCTGGTTGGTCTGGCCGGTGCAGGTCCAGAGAACCAGCTTCGTGCCGTTGCCGGTGCCCACGTTGTAGGGGTCCAGGCAGAGGCCGGACTGCACACCGGTGATGGTGCCGTTGGCGTTGACGTTCCACTGCTGGTTCGTTCCACCGTGGCAGTCGTAGATGGTGACCTGGGTGCCCGGGGAGGTGCCGTAGCCTGCGGCGTCGAGACACTTGTTGCCGTACACCGTCAGTGTCTTGGCGGTCGTGTAGGTCCACTGCTGGTTGGTGCGGCCGTGACAGTCCCACAACTGCACCTGGGTGCCGTTGGTGGTGGAAGCGCCGGGGACGTCGACGCAGCGACCGGAGAGGGCTCCCACGATCGCCGTGGTCTGTCCGGCACCGCTGCCCGGGTTGCCGATGCTGCCGGGCACCGACTGCAACGCGCTGTACCAGCGGGCTGCCATCTTGTCGTAGCCGCCGGACGTGGGGTGGACGCCGTCGATCAGGTCGGCGGTGGTGAGGGCGCTGTGCATGTCGACCAGGCGCACCCGCTTGCCGGCGTTCACCTTGCTCTGCACGATGCCGGGGATCGCCGCGTTGAAGGTGCGTACGGCCGCCTCCTGGTTGCTGTTCGAGAGCGGGATGATCTGCGCGACGAACACCTCGGCGGTGGGAACGGTGGTGGTGATCCGATCGATCAGGGTGGAGAGCCGGTTCGGCGCGCCGCTCACGTTGTAGTTCTGCAGGATGTCGTTGGTGCCGATGTGCAGCAGGACGGTCTGCGGCCGTTGGGTGTTCAGCCAGCCGACGATGTTCGCGTCGATCTGGTCGATGCGCCATCCGGGATGCCCCTGGTGGTCGTGGTCGCCCAGGCTGGCTGGTCCGTTGAACTGCGACCCGACGAAGTCCACGGTGTACCGACCGTTGACCAGGCGCTGCCAGAGCCCGATGCGGTACCCGCCCGGCACCTGGGTGCCCTCGGTGATGGAGTCACCGAGTGGCATCACCCGCACCCCGCCGTTGGATTCCGCGCTTACCGGACCGGTCGAGGTCAGCACCCCGGCGAGGACGACACCGAGGGCGGCGGTCGCCGCGAGCCATCTTGCCCTTGTTCGCATAGATTTCTCCCCTGCAGTGGTAGTGCTGACCGAGGAGTCAAGCCGTCGGGACCGGGCGCCACATCGGCATGACGATGCTGTCGCAGCACCGGACGGATTGTTAACGCTAACAGCGATCCTTGTAAGTTCTTGTCGCTATCCTGACCTACGTCAAGCACCGACTCTCCCAGGGCGCACGCGGACCACCTGCGGGTGCCGGTGGTGCGGGGTTTGCAGTGGTGTCTGCGGGGCCCGGGTGACGCGTACCCCCAAATGCAGGTGTTTTTCGCGGGTTCGATCACGAAGATCGGATCTGCGGCGGGACCGGATGCCGTCTGTGGGACAACCGCGGACAGTGCCGCGGCCCTGGCCCGCTGGCGACCTCGGGTACGGCGACGACACCAGCCGGCGGCACATCGAGCGCCGCGAGTGCAGCGATCCGGGTTACCGAGGCCCCTTCACCGTCGGCTCGGTATTGATTCGGAGGAGCCCTTCGATCCCGCGACGGAAGGTGTCGGACACCAAGGCGGGGTCGAAGAGGCATCCGGCCGCCATCGCACCGTCGCGGAGCATCACGAAGTGACGCGCGGCGGGATCCGCCGTTTCGGGGTGGACCTGCGCCATCAGCATGGTGAGCGTGTCCAGGAACCATTGCCGGTGGGCGATGACTTCCTGGCGTACGGGGTGGTCGGCGTCTGGGTACTCCGCTGCGGCGTTGAGAAAGGCGCAGCCGCGGAACCCCGGAGATTGGATCTGCTGAGCGATGGTGTCGGCGATGGCCAGAAGAGGGTCGACCGACGACGGGTTGGCGGCGATGGCCGCGTCGACGCCGCCGCGTTCCAGCTCACGGACTTCACGCAGGTAGGCGAGGATGAGGTCTTCCTTGCTGGGGAAGTGCCGGTAGAACGTGGCCCGCGTCACTTTCGCCTCGGCGATGATCCGGTCCACGCCCACGGAGTGGATGCCCTCCGCGTAGAAGATCTTGATTGCCGTGGCCAAAAGCCGCTGCCGCGCCGCAGAGGGCCGGGTGTCGGTATCGCCACGGGTCATGCGCCCACTATATCGGATAGAACGTTCGGTCTACACCTCCTGACCAGCCAGGCCGTCGCCAGGCCGGCGCCTCGGCCTGCGGTGTGCAGCGGATCACTCAAGAGGTAGAACGTTCCGTCTTGCACACTTGGGTCCTGGGCGGTCATGCTGAACGAGAAAGAACGTTCGGTCTACCAAACTTCCCTGGAAGGGCCACCGTGACCACCATTGCTGCTTCGCCCGGCATTTCCCAAACCGCCGCGGCACTGCGACGGCTGTACTTCGTCCGCTTCGCGTTCGCCATCCTGTGGGCACTCGTGACGATCGCGACCGCCAAGGAGATCGGCCCGCTCACGGTGGTGCTCTTCGTGCTCTACCCGCTGTTCGACGTGGGTGCCGCCATCTATGACCTTCGCTCGTCGCGGACCACCGGCACGCCGGCTCTGCTGTACGTGAACATCGCCGTCAGCCTGCTCACCGCGGTCGCCGTGGGTGTCGCCGCCGCGTCCGGCATTCCGGCGGTGCTGCGGGTGTGGGGCACCTGGGCGGTGGTGGCTGGTCTGGTTCAGCTCGTCGTGGGCGTCAGCCGTCGCGAGCTGGGCGGGCAGTGGCCGATGATCATCAGTGGCGGCATCTCGGTGCTGGCCGGTGGATCGTTCATCATCGGTGCTTCTGCGGACCACCCGTCGTTGACCAACGCGGCTGGCTACGCCATCCCCGGTGCCATCTTCTTCCTCATCGCCGCCGTCCGCCTCGGCCGCCGGGCGAAGGGCAACTGACACACCAGCCGTTGAGGTGAACCCCTTCATGGCCGAGCGTGCCGGGTCCACCACGGTCCAGACCGACACGTACCAGATGACAGGAAAACGCCCCTCCGCGCGGCGGCTACTGGCCTGGGCCTGAGCCGCCGCGCGCCCGAAGGGGTGCCGGCTATCGCGAAACCATCTCCGCCCGGGCCGGTTCGTTCCCGTGCGCCAGGCGTTGCTTGAGCCTCTCGCCCTCGACGTCGACGTCGGGTAGCACCCGGTCGAGCCGTGGCAGCACCGAAGAAGTACCCCGATGAACTGCGTGAACGTGCGGTGCGCTCTTACCGGGAGTCGGACCCGAAGCCCGTGATCCGCCAGTTGGCCCGCCAGCTTGGGGGCGTCGGCTTTTGTCGCCTCGGAACTCGACCCGCCCCGGCGAAGTCGTGACGCTCGTCGACGAGCTACGCGACCGCTTCGGGGTCGAGCCCGTCCTCCGGGTCATCGGCGTTGCCGTCTCCACCTACTACGGCTGGCTCGTCCAAGCCGCCAACCCCTCTGCTCGCCGACGCGAGGACGCCGAACTGGCGGTGGAGATCGCGGAGATCCACGACGTCTCCGGCGGCACCTACGGCAGTCCACGACTGCACGCCATGCTGCACCGCCGAGGCCGGCACGTGGGCCGCAAGCGGGTCGAGCGGTTGATGCGCGACGCCGGCCTGCAAGGTGCGTTCCTGCAGCCCCGATCGACAGGCCGGACGGCGTGCCAACCAGCACGGCCACCGTTCGGGGTTGCGGAAGCAGACGCTAGCCATGGCGTCTCGGTCGAGCTGTTTTCGTGCAAGGGCATATGACATCTGACGGGTTGCCGCTACCTGTGGAAGAAAGCGAACCCGAACTCTTGGCCGAACCCGGGAATCCCACCCAGAGGGACGTGGCTGGTCCGTGGCTGCTCGCGAGTCGGGGACGGGCGCGGGCACCGAAAAGGCCGTCTGACCTGCGCAAACGCGTGTCACAGCCGTGTCCCACAGGTGACCCATACGAAAGCAGGGAATATAGCCGAATGGCCATATTCCCTGCTTTAGTGGTGCGCCCGAAGGGACTCGAACCCCTAACCTTCTGATCCGTAGTCAGATGCTCTATCCATTGAGCTACGGGCGCTTGTGCTCAGCCAGTGTACACACCCGGCTTTCGCGCGGAGACTCCGGGATTCGAACCCGGGAGGGGCTTTAAGACCCCAACCGCATTAGCAGTGCGGCGCCATAGACCAGACTAGGCGAAGTCTCCCTGGTGATCCGCAGACCACCGCGCCCGAGGATACAGGTCGCCACCCACCGGGAGCAAAACGACTTCCGGGGTACGCCCAGCCGGGCTGTCCGGCCCCGTGTTTCAACGCTGTGCGGCGCCGTGATCGGGACTACGCTCCATCGATATGCAGCAGCAGCCGCCCAGCGAGTCGACCCGTCGAGAGCCTGCTGAACGAGCGCGTCGGCGCTCCCCCCGGGCCACCTTCAGGCCGCCGACGGTGGCCGAGGAGCCCACCGATACGCGGGATCCCGTAGAAACGGCGGAGCCCGCAGAGACGGCGGCACCCCCGGCTGCCGCTCCGGCGAGCCAGCGTCCTCGACGGGCCAAGGCTGCCCCGGCGGTGCTCTTCCAGCCGCCGGAGCCGGATCGCCCGCTGCCCCGACAGCCCCGACGGACACCGGCCGAGGTGACCACCGACCCGAGCGCGGAGCACCCCGGGCCGCCGAAGGGCGACGAGTTCGGCTCGCCGAGCGCCGACACGAGCGCTGGCCAGCCAGCCCCGCCCGGCGTCGCACCGGCGGCCCTGCCACCGAAGTCCCGCACCACATCCGTTCGCAAGGCTGCTGCCCGGAGGGCGACCGAAACGGCGGCTGAGGTGACCTCGACCACACCAACACCGCGGAAGAGCGCCGCGCGCCCTTCCATAGCCGCGACGCCCACCACGACAACGGGCCCGACCAAGGCCGCAAGCCCCACCAAGCGCGCGGCCACCCCTCGCAAGAGCACCAAGCCGACAAAGCCCACGCTCGAACCCATGGCCGAGCAGCAGCAGACGACTCCGGCAATGCCCGCCCCCGAACCGGTCACGGCACCGGCCCCGCCCGCCGTGCGGCAGGTTGCGCCGGCTCTGGGGCGTACCCCGGAATCGGAGCTGCGCGCGGTCGCCGCGCGCGTGCTCGACCACCCGGGCTTCGCGCCGGAGCTGTTGGCGCTGGCCGCGGTGCGGTCACTCGGGCCCGGCGCGGCCGGATGGGCCGCGCGGTTGCGTACCCGGTATCCGGACGCGTCGGCGGACGGCCTGGCCCGGTTGGCGACCCGGCGGTTCGTCCGCTCGGCGGGTGCGGGCGGGGCGACCGCTGCGCTGGCTGGTTTCTTCGCGCCGCTGGCCGAGTTGGCCTCGGTGTTGTGGACGCATTCGGAGCTGGTGCTGCACCTGGCCGCCGCGTACGGCAAGGATCCGACGCACCCCGACCGGGCCGCCGACCTGCTGGTGCTGACCCAGGTGCATCCGGACCGGGCGAGCGCGGAGGCGGCCCTGGCCGCTGCCCAGGCGGCGGGCGATCCGGTCGAGGGGGTGTGGCCGCGGGCGGCGGAGGCGGCCTGGCGGCTGGCCGCGCCGCTCACCGCGCAGGCCGGCGGTTGGGTCGCGTTGCGGCTGGTGGCCCGGTTGCTGCCGGGTGCGGCGGTGCTCGCGGCGGCGCTGGGTGACGCGGCGGCGGCGGACCGGCTCGCGGCCCGGGCGGCGGCCGTCTACCGGCCCGGTCGGGGCTGACCGGTCAGAGCCAGTCGAACCACTCGCGGGGCAGCAACGCGTAGCCGACGAAGGCGAACACGTCGAGCAGGGTGTGCGCGATGACCAGCGGCATCACCCGTCGGGTGCGCAGGTAGAAGAGGCTGAAGACGACGCCCATGATCGCGTTGCCGACGAACGCGCCGAAGCCCTGGTAGAGGTGGTACGACCCGCGGAGCAGCGCGCTGGCGGCGATGATCGCGGTCAGCCGCCACTGGAGTTGGCGTAGCCGGGTGACCAGGTAGCCGACCACGATCACCTCCTCCAGCACGGCGTTCTGCATGGCGGAGAGGATCAGCACCGGGACCGCCCACCAGACCGGGGGCAGCGCGGCCGGCACCAGCGTGGCGTTGAGGCCCAGGTGGGCGGCCAGCCAGAACAAGGCCAGCCCGGGCAGGCCGATCAGCGCGGCCAAGCCGGCCCCGCGCGCCACGTCCTGGCCGGGCCGCCGGGCGTCCAGGCCGAGGGTCCGCGCCGGGTCGCCGGGGTCGCGGCTGAGCAGGTGTACGGCGAGCAGCACCGGCAGCAGCGCGAACACGATGCCGAGCAGCTGGTAGGTGAGGTCCAGCCAGGGACGGGCCGACGCCGAGGTGTTCAGCGAGGCGGTCTGCTTGGAGAGCGGACCCTCGGCGGTCAGCTTCGCGATGATCGAGACCACCGCGTAGACCGCGGACTGGCCGAGGGAGAGGCCGAGGACCAGCAGCGTCTCGGTGCCCAGCAGTCGGCGGGACACCGGGCGGGTCAGCTCAACGGTCACCGCACCACTTTGCCCGACGGGTGGCGCCGGTGACACGGCTGACCGGCCACCATGAGCCGATCGCACATTCTGTGCGACCGGTCGACACTCTCCGTGGAGATTCTATGGGCGCCCGATCCGATGCCGTCTGGAGAAGGAGCGTCCGTGGACAACCTCGCGCGGTTGCTGAAGGAGAGCTGGACCCTGGTCGAGGACGACCGGGCCCGGTTGAGCGGTCACTTCTACGCTCGCCTGTTCCTGCTCGACCCCGCACTGCGGCAGCTCTTCCCGGTGCAGATGACCGGCCAGGGCGACCGTCTACTCGAAGCGATCATCACGGCCATTCACACGGTCGACGACCCGGAGAGCTTCGACGAGTTTCTCCGGGCGCTGGGCCGCGACCACCGCAAGTACCACGTCGACGAGCGGCACTACGCCACCATGGGCACCGCCCTGCTCGACGCGCTGCGCAGCACCGCCGGCGACGGTTGGAACCTGGAGTACGACCAGGCGTGGCGGGAGGCGTACGCGGCGATCGCCGCCCTGATGGTGGCCGGCGCGGCTGCCGATGACGACCCGCCGTTCTGGCACGCCGAGGTGCTGACCCACGAGCGGTACGGCCCGGACACCGCCGTGCTGACCTGCCGGGCGTTGCAGCATCCGCTGCGTTGGCAGGCGGGGCAGTACGTCAGCTTGGAGGTGCCGCGCTACCACCCCCGGGTGTGGCGCAACTACTCGGTGGCGAACGCCCCGAACGACGACAACGTGCTGGAGTTCCACGTGCGGTCTCCGGGGGCCGGCTGGGTGTCCGGTGCGCTGGTGCGTCGGGTGCGGCCGGGTGACCTGCTCCGGTTGGCGGCGCCGATGGGGTCGATGACCCTGAACCGCGCCTCGGAACGGGACATCCTCTGCGTGGCCGGCGGGGTCGGCCTGGCGCCGATCAAGGCGCTGGTGGAGGAGCTGGCCACCTACAACCGGACCCGCTGGGTGCACGTCTTCTACGGGGCCCGGCAGGCGGCGGACCTGTACGGCCTTGCCGGGTTGCAGGAGTTGGTGGCCGTACACCCGTGGTTGTCGGTCACCCCGGCGTGCAGTGAGGAGCCGGACTTCGACGGCGAGCAGGGCGACATCCCGGACGTGGTGGCCCGGTACGGCCCGTGGACCACGCACGACTGCTACGTCTCCGGCGCGGCCCGGATGGTCCGGTCCACCCTGCGGGTGCTCGCCGCGGACGACGTACCGCCGCCGCACATCCGCTACGACACCTTCGGTGACCTCTAGACGTTCCTCCCCCCAAACCGGGGCGCGTGCCCCTGCCCCCTGGGGCACGCGCCCCGGTCCCTTCGTTGGTCAGTAACGCCAGGGGTGCCCGGTTTCGCGGTACTCCTCCACCGGCACCAATGGCACGCCGGGTGCCATCCGGTCGACGTAGAGCCGGCCCTCCAGGTGATCGATCTCGTGGGCGACCAGCCGGGCCATGCCGAACTCGAACGAGGTGATGATCCGGCTGCCGTCCCACTGGGCGTGCTCCACGTCCAGGCGCAGCGGCCGGGGCACCAGCCCTCGGTGGTCGAAGAAGGAGAGGCAGCCCTCGTACTGCTCGTCGGTGTCCAGGTCGGCGTCGACCACCCGGGGGTTGAGCAGCACGACCGGCTCCGCCGACCGGTCGGGGGGCCGCACCACGGCCGCCGCGCGGCCGATGCCGAACTGCGGGGCGGCGACGCCCACCCCCTTGCTGAACGGGTGCAGCTCGTCGAGCCGGGCCAGGGCCATGGTGAGCCGGTCGACCACGTCCCGAGCGACCTGTTCCTCGGCGGGCAGGTCGAACGGGCGGGCACGCTGGCGGAGCAGGTCGTCCCCGCGTTGCACGATGCCGAGGCCGCGCATCCGGTCGCTGGGTCGGACCCGGGCCCCGCCGGGGCCGTTGTCCGGTTCGGTGTCCGGGCGGGCGCGGAACCGCCACTGCATCCGGTACCGGGCGTTCAGCGGCGGGTCGTCGGTCTGCCAGTCGTAGATCGCCCGATCGCCCTCGTCGTGCCGCTGCGGCGCCGTGCGCAGCGGGCCCTCCTCCGCGGAGAGCGAGGTCTCCACGCCCCAGACCTGTGGGTCGAGCGCCGCCGGCAGGTCCAGGCGTACGGCGAGCTGCCGAGTGGGCAGCCGGACGGCGCGCTGGAACCAGGGACCCCACTTCTCGTTTCCGACGCTGTACGCGTACTCGATGGTGGCCCGGTCGCCCGGGTAGAGCGGGAAGCGCCGCTCCCCGTTCTCGAAGAGCAGCCAGATCTCCTTGAACGCGTCCCGATCGTGTTTGGCGCGCCAGTGCATCGGCTCGGGGTCGCCGCCGCCGTCGTCTCGGCGGGCCTGGATTTGCAGCTCGGCGAAGGTGAGGGGGTGCTCCCGGTGGTGGCGGTTGGAGCGGCCGGGATCGTTCGGGTAGCGGTCGACGGCGACCCGGACCAGGTAGCGGGTGACCGGCTCGGTGCCGGCGTTGTACAACTCGCGGCGGATGACGCACCGGTAACCGTCGTCGGTGTGGGTGAGGATGGCCAGTTCCCGTTCCACGACCAGCCCGGTGCCGGGTGGCAGCCACTGCCCCGGCAGGTACGGCTCACGGTGCGCCTGACCCACTCGGGCGTGCCGCAGGTCGTCGTACTCCCGGAAGCGCTGCCAGATCGCGCCGCTGGCCTCCAGGACGGCCTCGGCGCGGCGGGCGAAGTCCTCGGTTGGGCGGTGTCGGCGCCCCTCGACGTGGCTCACGTAGGACGGGTCGAACCCCATCAGGACGGCCAGTTGTTTCTTGGACAGCCCGCGCCCGGTCCGTTGCCGGGCGAGCTCGGCCGCGAAGGAGTCGGCAGCCCGTTCGAGGGGTGAGGTCGTCATCAGCTTCCTCGTGGCCGGGGCTATAAGTTTCACGTTCTGTGCGCGAGCGCACACGCATCTGGCACCTTGCCGACACTCCGCTTGACAATCCACCGACAACCATCGATCCTGCGGCGGTGTTTCCCAGCACAAACGCCGGGTAGTACGCGGAACGCGCGGCGCTGCTCCACCGGCAGGCGGGGTGACCTGGGCCGCTATCCGACCAAGGTGAGGCTTCCCTTAGACCCGGCGGCGTGGTTAGGCTAGCCTTAGCTCAGGACGGCGTTGGCCGTCCGCCGGGGCACACTCCTCGGCCATGCGGACGGGGGATGCTCAGGTGACAGCGGTGATGCCGAGGCGCGAGGCCGCCGCCATGCCGCTCGCCCCCGTCACCGCAGCGCTCCGTGCCATGTTCGGCACCGACGACCTTCCCGGCCTCGCCCGGGGCCTGCTGGTCGACGACGAGCTCGGCTGGGCGCCCGCCACCACCCTGATCGACGGCAGCCGCCTGCCGGAGTTGCTGAACGGCGCCGCCGTCCGCTGGGGCGGCACCCCGCACGCCTGCGCCGCGCTGGCCTGGAAGTCGTACAGCTACTGGACCGCCCTGCCGGTCGTGCTCGGTTGGGCCTCCGCCCGCCGGGTGCCGCTGCTCGACCCCGCCGACGTGCTGATCCACTTCGAGGACCACCGACAGCTGCTCACCCTGGGTCTGCGCCGGGGCACCACCGTGGCGGTGCTGCCGAACGACCCGCTGGCGCTCGCCGGCCTGCCGGAGGTACGCGTCGTCGCCGACGAGGCGGAGCTGCTGGCCGCACTGCGCGGGTCACTGCTCGACGCCCACCTGGCACCGCTGATCACGGCGATCCAGTCCGAGGTCCGGGTGGGCACCCGGACGCTGCTCGGCTCGGTCGCCTCCGGCATCGCGCACGGCATCCTGCGGGCCGCCGACGGTCTGCCCGGCTCGACCGTGCAGAGCATCGACACCCTGCTCGGCGCGCTCGACCTGGTCGATCTGATCGAGCTGGTGCCCGGGCCGACCGGTGAGCCGACCGTGCAGCGGCGCACCTGCTGCCTCGCCTTCACCCTGCCCCGACCGAAGGTCTGCCAGGGCTGCTGCGTCCGCTAGGGCCGGGGCTCCTGGGCTGAGCTGGGCCGCGCGGCTCAGTCGGTCAGCGACCGGACGTCCCACACCCACACACCGCCGGTGAAGACCGGTTGGATTCCGGTCAGCTCGGTCATCCCCCGGCGCAGCGCGGCTTCGTGCTCGTGCGGGCCGAGAATGACCACGCCGGCCCGCCAGAAGCGCAGGTCGTCGACCGCCTTGACCCGGCTCTGCGGGCTGATCGGCGGCACCGCCCCGGTGCGCCGGATGGTGGCGAAGAAGCTGCTGGTGGGGCGGGGCGGTGCGCCGAACAGCGCGACCTTCGGTGGATCGGCGTTCGGCCGGGTGTCCGGGCCGAGGAAGTAGCCACGGGCCAGCGGCATGTCCAGCCGGGTCTCTGCGGACCAGCGCAGCGGGTCCGCGTAGGTGGTATCCGGCAACGGCAGGGTCACCACACTGCGCCCACCGGCCACGTACGGACGCCACGCCCCACTGGTCACAAAGCTGGGCACCGGGTCGAGGCGGGCCACCGGCAGCGGGGTGGGCACGATCGGCAACAGGGCCATGGTGAGCACGGTCGCGGTGACGAAGCGGATCTGCCCCCGAGCAACCGGGTGCGAGCCGGCCAACTCGCGGGCCCGTTCGGCGCCGAAGGCGAGCAGCAGCCCGATGATCGGGGTGATCGCCAACGCCCAGCGGGTGGGCACCACCGAGTGCAGGATGGGCAGGTTCTCCAGCGCCGCCCAGGGCCCGGGCACACCCGTACCCCGGTTGTCGAAGCGGACCTCCCGACCCAGCGAGAGCACCGCGAAGAGCAACCCGAGCGCGGCCAGCGCGAGCACCACGAGCGAGCGGCGCAGCCACCAGACCAGGGCGATCACCAGCACCACCAGCGCCCAGCCGAAGAAGCTGTTCTCCTCGGTCGGGTTCTTGGCCAGGCCCGCGGCGGTGCGCGCGCTGCCGGCCAGGGATTCCCGGGAGTACGCGACGAACGAGGCCAGGTCGCTGGAGTAGCCGCGGATCAGGCGGGACAGCCCCGAGTAGGCGCCAGGTCCGAAGAACTGGACATACAGGGGGTACGCCAGCAGGAGCCCGGCAACCCCGGCGGCGACGGCCAGGCCGGCGAGGAACGGCCGGACCCGTGATCGCAGATCCGCGCGGCCGAGGGCGAGCACGCCGACGACCACGCCGAGCCCGATCGCGGTCATCAGCAGGATCTCCAGGTTGAGGAACGCCTGCCAGACGATGACGAGCGCGAGGACGACCCCGTTGCGCAGCCAGCGGCCCGGCTCGCCAAGTCGCAGCGTGCGCCAAATGATCAACGGGACGACAAATTGCGACACGATGTTCGGGTGCCCATTGGCGTGCGACACCATGGCCGGCGCGAACGCGCAGAAGCCGGCACCCAACCAGGCCGGCCCTCGGCTGCCGATCAGGACCCGGGAGAGCAGGAAATACCAGGCCGTGGCGGTGGCAATCATGCCGGCGGTGAGAAAGAGCAGGAATGACGCCCGCGGCCCGAACAGCAGGGTGATCGGCGTCATTGGCAAGGAAATGGATAATACGGACGTATTGGCCATCAGATTGACGCCGTCGGGGACGTTCATCTGATTGGAATGGAATGGATACGCAAAGTGCGTGACGACTCGCGCACCGTGGGCCATCATCCATTCGAACTGCGACTGATCGGTCTGGTTGTCCCGCACGTCACTGCCCGGGTCCAACCAGAGTCGACCGGTGACCCAGAAGCCGAGCACCACGAAGCTCAGTACGGCGGCCAGATCGGCCCACCTCTCCCTGCGGGACGGCCGAGCGGCACCGGAGTCCCCCGCCGCCGACGGCGCGGCGGCCGGGCCGCCGCTGTCGCTGGGCACGTCCGGTTCAGGAGTAGTCATGACAATTCATAGGGTAGTCAGCGTATGACACCGCCGTGACATGTTTCGAGATACTGCCGTACTATGTGCCGGGTTCGCCGACCGCCGATCACGAACCCACCCCCCGACCACAATTCGGCCACCCCGATGCCCCGATTCTTCTGCCGTCCCAGCGGATGATTCACTCTGTCGGTCCAGGCACGGGTCGAGTTCATATCGTGAGGAATCGACGCATGGCAGAAATCACTGGGGATCAGCGCGTGCAGTCCGAGGTGCTTGAGGGCCTGGCAACCGCTGTCAACCACCGACGCTGGTTCATCGAACTGGCCGTGCCGTACCTCGGCGACGACCCGATCGAAATCGGCAGCGGCCTTGGTGACTACGCGCTGGAATGGTCCGAGCGGCTGCCCCGGTTCACCGCCACCGAGGCCGACCCGGACCGGCTGGTGCAGCTCAAAGAGCGCCTCGCCGACCGCCCGAACATCGACGTCCGGCAGATGCTGCTGCCACACAACGACCGGGGCGACTACAGCGCCGCGGTCTCGTACAACGTCCTGGAGCACATCGAGGACCACGTGGGCGCACTGCGGAGCATGCGCGACCTGGTTCGACCCGGCGGTGCCGTGATCATCATCGTGCCCGCGTTCCAGTTCGCGATGGGCCCGGCCGACATCGCCACCGGGCACGTCCGCCGCTACACGAAGAAGACGCTCGGGGCGGCGATGACCGAGGCCGGCCTCACCATCGAAAAGATCCACTACGCAAACGCGCTCGGGCTGATCGGCTACTTCATGGCCACCAAGGTCTTCCGGCTGATGCCGAAGGAGGGCCCGATGGTCAAGGTGTACGACACCCTCGTCCTGCCCGCCACCAAGGCCGCCGAGCAGCTCGTCCTTCCGCCCTTCGGCCAGTCCGTCTTCGCCGTAGCCCGAGTCCCAGCCTGAAAGCCCAGCCCAGCCCAGCCCCAGCCCCAGCCCCGGCCCCGCCCCGCCCCGGCCCAGCCCCAGCCCCAGCCCCAGCCCCAGCCCCAGCCCGGCGATCTTGCACTTTCCGTCGTCGTTATGCCTGTTATGTCAGGGATGCCGGGACAGTAAGTGCAAGATCGCGGGGGCTGGGGGCGGGGTTAGTCCTTGATTTGGTACGTCGGGCGGATTACTGCTCTTGCCAGGGTGTGGAACGTGAGGTTGAAGCCGACGTAGGCGGGGGTGGCGTCCGGGGTCAGGTCCAGGCGGTCGACGTCCAGGGCGTGCACCGCGAAGACGTACCGGTGTGGGCGGTCGCCGGCCGGCGGAGCCGCCCCGCCGTAACCCTGCTCGCCGTAGTCGTTGCGGACCGAGAACGCCCCACCAAGGTCGGTGCCCGCCGCGCCACCGGCGCCGGGGGGCAACTGGGTGACACTGACCGGCACGTTCACCAGCACCCAGTGCCAGAAGCCGCTGCCCGTCGGGGCGTCGGGGTCGTAACAGGTCACCGCGAAGCTCTTCGTCTCGGCCGGAAACTCCGACCAGGTCAGCTGCGGCGAAACGTTGTCGCCCCCGGTGCTGCCATGCGCGTGCCGGGCGTCCATCGGCTCGCCGTTCTGCACGTCGTCGCTCGTCAGCGTGAACGAGGGCAACGTCGGCAGCAGCTCGTACGGGTCCGGGGCGATCGGTCGTTCCAGGGTCATGGGGACGCGTCCTTCCGATGTGCGGAGATACCAGCCCCTTCTTACCCCGCCGCGGCCCTCTCGACGACCGGAAGTACGCGCTGACCCCGTTTGGTTTCGCAGAGCTACGTTTGAGGTCGGGCAGCGTTCCTCAGGGGGACATCGTGGCCGGCATCTGGCGGGACTTCGTGGTGGCCGTCTTCACCGCGTTCCGCCGCCGGGACGAGCGCGCCATCTCCGACGAGCGCCGACGAGCGGTCGAGCGACTGGCCGAGGAGACGATCCGCCGGGAGCGGCGGGCCGCTGACCCGCCGGAGTGACCGGCACGCGGGGCGCCAGAGTGCGACCGAGCAGCTTCTTGCGCCTGCGATCAACTCGGGATCAGTGAAATGGGGCTATCCCTGGGGTCCTGATACCCCGACTTCCGGGAAGTCGAGTGGATCAAGGTGGGCGGAGGGTGTGGGATTCGAACCCACGAAGACATCGCTGCCTTACCGGTTTTCAAGACCAGCGCCATCGGCCACTAGGCGAACCCTCCCGGGCCGCCACCCGTAGGTGCACGGCCACGCATAGTCTGCCACGGCTCGCTCCGGGCGGCCCGGTGTCCCTCCCCGGTGCGCCGGGCAGCCGGTCCGGCGGGTCCACAGTGGGCCCGACGGTGCGCCTGCGGCACCCGGTGAGATCGGGAAGACTGGGCCCATGCGAGCCATCACGATTCCGGAGCCCGGTGGACCCGACGCGCTGGTCTGGGCCGAGGTGCCCGACCCGGAGCCGGGCCCCGACGAGGTGATCGTGGAGGTGCGGGCCAGTGGGGTCAACCGCGCTGACCTGCTGCAACGGCAGGGGCACTACCCGCCGCCGCCGGGCGCGTCCGCGTACCCCGGGTTGGAATGCTCTGGGGTGATCACGGTGGTCGGCGCGGAGGTCGCCGGGTGGGCGGTCGGGCAGCAGGTCTGCGCGCTGCTGTCCGGCGGCGGGTACGCGGAGCGGGTCGCGGTCCCCGCCGGGCAGTTGCTGCCGGTGCCGGCCTGTGACCCGGTCGACGCGGCCGCGCTGCCCGAGGTGGCCTGCACGGTCTGGTCGAACCTGATCCAGGTGGCGCGGCTCGACGCGGGCGAGACGCTGCTGGTGCACGGCGGCGGCAGCGGGATCGGCACCTTCGCCGTTCAGTTCGGGGCGGCCCTCGGGGTGACCGTGCTGACCACCGCACGGGAGGCCAAGCACGCCCGGCTGCGCGAGTTGGGCGCGGCACACACGATCGACTACCGGGAGCAGGACTTCGTCGAGGAGGTCCGCCGAGTTACCGACGGGCGCGGCGTCGACGTCATCCTCGACATCATGGGCGGGTCCTACCTGGGCCGGAACGTCTCCGCGCTGGCCACCGGCGGCCGTCTCGTGGTGATCGGAATGCAGGGCGGGCGCAAGGCCGAGTTGGATCTCGGCGCGCTGCTGACCAAGCGGGCGAGCGTCGCCGCGACGTCGCTGCGCTCCCGGCCCCTCGCGGAGAAGGCGGAGATCGTCCAGGGCGTACGGGACGAGGTGTGGCCGCTGGTCGAGGCGGGCCGGATCCGGCCGATCGTGGACCGGCGGCTGCCGATGACCGAGGCGGCGGAGGCGCACCGGTTCGTCGAGTCGAACGATCACTTCGGCAAGGTGCTGCTCACCCGCCCGCCGGGTGGCGGTTCGGCCGTCAGCTGAGCGAGCCGCCGGTGGCGAGACCGGTCAGGCGCCCGCCGGTGGCGGTTCGCCAGTCAGCTGAGCGAGCCCGCCGGGGTCGCGGCGTCCGTCGGTCGGGGCAGCACCAGTCGGGCACCCGGGCCCTCACCGGCCAGCGTGTCGTCCGGGTTGTTGAGGGTGCAGCGCTGCAGGGACAGGCAGCCGCAGCCGATGCAGCCGTCCAGGTCGTCGCGGAGCCTGCTGAGCAGCCGGATCCGCTCGTCGAGCCGGCTGCGCCAGCTCGCCGAGAGCCGCGCCCAGTCCTGCGGGCTGGGGGTGCGGGCCTCGGGCAGCGAGTCGAGTGCCTCGCGGATCTCGTCGAGCGAGACGCCGACCTGCTGGGAGATCCGGACGAAGGCGACCCGCCGCAGCTCGGCGCGGGCATAGCGGCGCTGGTTGCCGCCGGTGCGGTCGGCGCGGATCAGCCCGAGTCGCTCGTAGTAGCGCAGCGCCGACGGCGCCACCCCGGAGCGGGCGGACAGCTCCCCGATCGTCAACGAATCCGGCATCACCAGGTCCTTGAGTTGAAGTGCACTTCAAGTCACACAGTAGTGGCATGACCACCACACTGACCACCGACCGCGGTGCCCGGCTGCCCGGGCTGATCCGACGACTGACCGGTGACGAGAAGCACGCGCCCAGCGCGCACTCCACCATCGACGTGCTCCAGGTGCTCTACGACCGGGTGCTGCGGGTCACCCCGGACACTGCGGACGACCCGGAGCGGGACCGCTTCCTGCTCTCCAAGGGCCACGGCCCGGCCGCCTACTACGCGGTGCTCGCGGCGCACGGCTTCATTCCGGAAGCCTGGCTCGACGACCTGGCCGGCCCGGAGAGCCGACTCGGCCACCACCCGGACCGACTGCTGGTGCCCGGGGTCGAGATCAGCTCCGGTTCGCTCGGGCACGGGCTCGGGCTGGCCGTCGGCACCGCGCTCGGCCTGCGCGCTCAGGGGCTGGACAAACCCCGGGTGTACGTGTTGCTCGGCGACGCCGAACTCGACGAGGGCTCCAACCACGAGGCGATTGCGTACGCGGGGGCGACCGGCCTGGACAACCTCACCGCGATCGTTGTCGACAACGCGTCGGCCAGCTACGGGTGGGCCGGTGGCATCGCCAGCCGGTTCACCGTCAACGGCTGGACCGCCGACACCGTCGACGGGCGGAACCACGATGCCCTGTACACCGCGCTGACCGGGCACCGACCACGACACCCGCACCTGGTGGTCGCCCGTACCGAGAGCAAGGGATGACCGACATGCGTACCGCCTTCATCGACACCACCACCGCGCTCCTCGACGAGGATCCGCGTACCGCGCTCGTGCTGGCTGACATCTCGGTGAGCCAGTTCGCTTCGGCCGGCCACCGACACCCGGACCGGGTACTCAACGTGGGGATTCGGGAGCAGCTGATGATCGGCGTGGCCGGCGGGCTCGCGCTGACCGGGCTCCGTCCCATCGCGCACTCGTACGCGACGTTTCTGGTGGACCGGGCGTACGAGCAGATCAAGCTGGATCTGGACCACCAGGGCGTGGGCGCGGTCCTGGTCAGCATCGGCGCGTCCTACGACGGGTCGGCAGAGGGCCGCACCCACCAGTCGCCCGGGGATGTGGCGCTCTTCGACTCCCTCGGCGACGGTTGGACCGTGCGGGTGCCGGGCCACCCGGACGAGGTCGCATCGCTGGTCCGCAACGCCGCGACCACCGACGACCCGATCTACCTGCGGCTCTCGGAGCAGCGCAACGCCGATGCGTACCCGGACGCCGAGCGGCTACGGGTGCTCCGGCGGGGCGGGGCGAACACGCCGCTGGTGGTGGCGGTCGGACCGATGCTCGATCCCACCCTGGCCGCGACGGAAGGGATGGACGTGACGGTCGCGTACACCCACACGCCCCGACCGTTCGACACGGCCGGGCTGCGGGCGTTGGCCAGCACCGAGGTGGTGCTGGTCGAGCCGTACCTGGCGGGAACGTCGAGCGCGGTCGTCAGCCGGGCGCTGGCGGACGTGCCACACCGGCTGGCGGCCCTCGGGGTGGGTCAGACCGACCTGCGACGGTACGGCGATCCGGCCGACCACGCCCGGTGGCATGGTCTGGACGCCGCCGGTCTGCGGCGGTCGATCAGCGCGTTCCTGGGATCAGTTGGCGGATGAGGCGATGGGGCGGCGGCGAGCGCGCTCGCGCCCGAGGATCCAGATCGCCTCGACGCCGTCCTTCCAGGTGATCTTCTTGCCCTCTTCCCGGCCGCGCGCCCGGTAGCTGATCGGCACCTCGTACGGCCGGATGCGGCGACGCAGCAGCTTGCCGGTCACCTCGGCCTCCATGCCGAAGCCACGCGAGCGCACCTCGAGCGACCGGTAGAGCGCCACCGGCATCAGCTTGAAGCAGGTCTCCAGGTCACCGATGTACGAGTTGAACAGCACGTTGGCCGCCATCGTGACGCCCTTGTTGCCCATCACGTACCAGAAGCTGTAGGCGCTGTGGCTGCCGAAGGTGCGATTGCCGTAGACCACCGTGGCCCGCCCGTCGAGCACCGGGTCGAGCAGCTTGGGGATGTCCTGCGGGTCGTACTCCAGGTCGGCGTCGAGGATGACCATGTAGTCGCCCTCGGCACTGTCGACCGCCGTCTTGATGGCGGCACCCTTGCCGGCGTTGCGCTGGTGGGTGATGACCCGCAGTCGCGCGTCGTCGGCGCGACCCAGGACCTCGCCGGTGCCGTCCCGGCTGCCGTCGTCGACGACGACCAGCTCGATCTCGCAGGGGTAGTCCACCGCCAGTGCCTGCTTGAGGGCATCCGCGATGCGTTCTTCCTCGTTGTAGACCGGCATGAGGATCGAGAGCTTCACGGGAATCTCCACGGTGGCGGCAACACGTCGGCCATAGCCTAACCTGGTTGGTTTGTTCACCGCGTACCGCCACCGCTGGGCAGTCGGCGCGGCAGGTTCAGGCCGATGGTGTTTACTTCCGCCATGTCGGCTGCCGGCTCCCTGCTCGCGGTGGTTCCTGCCGCCGCGGTGCTCCTGCTCACCGCCGCGGCGATGCCGCGCGACGCTGACGCGGTGGCACCACTGCGGCTTGCCGTGGTGCGCGCCGTCCTCCTCAGCGGTGCGTACGCGGTGCTCGTCGTCGAGGTGCTCGGCGCGTTGCACGCGCTGACCCGGCCCGCGTTCGCCATCGCCTGGCTGCTCTTCCTGGTCGCTGCCGCGACGGCGGCCGGCCTGCGCTGGCGACGGGCGGCCCGCCTCGGGCAGCCGCCCGCCGGCGCGTCGGTCGATGCCGCGCCGCGACCAGTGCCGGTCGGCGCGGTGGTGTCCGGTGGCAGCCCCGAGACGTCGACCCCGGCCGTCGAGCACGGGGCGGGCGAGCCCGACGCCGCGCCGCCCCGGGCCGGCCGAGGACCCGCCGGCCTGCTCGCCGCGACGGTCCACACCTGGCGTACGGCTCGACCGGGTGAGCGGCTCCTCGCCGGCACGGTCGGCGGGCTGGTCCTGGTGGAGCTGCTGGTCGCGCTGCTGGCCGAGCCGAACAACTTCGACTCGCAGACCTACCACCTGCCGAAGGTGGAGCACTGGGTGGCCCAGGGCGACCTGGACTTCTGGCCCACCGCCATCCACCGGCAGGTGACCATCCCGCCCGGCGCCGAATACCTGCTGCTGCACCTGCGCCTGCTCACCGGCGGGGATCACCTGCACAACCTGGTGCAGTGGGCGGCCGGAGTGGTCTGTCTCCTGGTGGCCGCACGGATCACCGGGCAGCTCGGCGGCGGCCGCCGAGCCCAGTTGCTGACCGCGTTCGTGCTGGCGACCACGCCGATGGTGGTGCTCCAGGCGACCAGCACGCAGACCGACCTGGTCTGCGCGGCGTGGGTGGCCTGCGCGGCGACGCTGGTGCTGGACGGGCTGCGTCGGCGGACCGGCTGGGGCACACTGCTCGGGCTCGGGGCGGCCACCGGGCTGACTGCGGTGACCAAGACCAGCGGCCTGATCGCGGTCGGCCCGCTGCTGGTGCTCTGGGGGCTGGCCCAGCTGAGGCTGGTCCGGGCCGAGAGCACGGCACCGGCTGGCCCGGCAGCGACGGACCCGGTACCAACCGATCCGGCAGCGGCGGGCGGGGGTCGGTGGTCCTGGCCGATCGGCGGGCTGGCCCGTACGGTCGGTGGTTCGGTGCTGATCCTGCTGGTCGCGGCCGTGGTGGTCGGGCCGTTCCTGGCCCGGGTGACCGCCGAGTTCGGGCATCCGCTGGGGCCACCCCGGCTGCGCGAGTCCATTCCGATGGAACGGCACGACCCGGCGTCGGTCCTGGTCAACGCGCTGCGGATCGGGCACACCGCGTTCGACACCCCGCTGGCGCCCCTGCGCCGCACCGGGGCCGACGTGATCATCAGTGGCGCCGAGGCGATCGGGGTCGACCCGCAGGATCGCGCGATCACCTTCGGTCGGGAGCTCTTCCCGGAGCCCGCCTGGTATCCGGACGAGGATCGGGTGGCGTTTCCGCTGGCTGGGGCGTTGGCGCTGATCGGCGCGGTGATCGCGCTCGCCCGACCACGGCGGATCGCCCCCGGGCGGGCCGGGTCGCTGCGGGCGTACGCCGTGGTGGTGGTGACCGCCGTGCTGCTGCACACCGCGATGATCAAGTGGCAGCCGTGGGGAAACCGCCTGCTGCTCTACGCCGTGGTGCTCGCCGTACCCCTGGCCGGTCTCTGGCTGGACGCGTTCCTGCGCGACCGCGCGGGCGGGCGTCGGTCGGTGGCCGCCGTGGCGGCCGTCGCCGTGCTGGCCACCTCGGCGCTGGCCGGGGTGCTCGCCCTGTCGTACGGCTTCCCGCGCCGGCTGGTCGGCGCCGGATCGGTCTTCACCACCTCGGACTGGGACACCCGGTTCCTGCGCCGCCCGCAGTGGGCCGACGAGTTCCGCTGGGCGGCTACCGCGGTCCGGGACAGCGGTGCGCGACGGATCGGGCTGGTGCAGCAGAACGACAACTGGGAGTACCCGTGGTGGCTGTTGCTACGGCAGCCCGACGGAAGCTCACCGGACCTGGTGGCGTTGCAGTCGGTCCTACCGGAACGACCGCCGGCCGATCCCTCCTCGGTGGACGCGATCGTCTGCACGGGCAGTCAGGCGGCCTGCGCCAAGCTCGTCCCGGCCGGCTGGCGGCTGCAGTTCCACGGCTACGTCGGCTACGCGCTGCCGCCGGGCCGCTGAGGCAGCGGGCTCCCGCCGCCGGACCACTGAGCCAGCAGGCCCGGATAGTCCGATCCGGGCGGTTCTGCATCCCGCGCGCAAGGATCTGAGGCGCATTCACATCCATTGATCCGCACGTTACCGTCGGGTAACTCAATCGACGTCCCGCGATTGAGCCGAAAGGAGTGCGTCGATGCCTGCAATCCCCGCCAGGCCCGAACGCGCGACCCGACGACGGGCCAGCACCGTCGCCGTCGCCGTCGCCGCTCTCGTCCTACCGATGCTCGCCGGACCGGCCACCCTCGCCAGCGCCGCCGACCGGCCAGCCGTCCAACCACTCCCCGCCAACCTTGAGGCCGTCCGGGCCGCCGAGGCGACCGCCCTCTACGGCAGCCCGGCGATCCGCCCGATCGAACAACGCCGCACCTCGCTGATCACCATGGGCGACAGCGAGATATCCGGCGAAGGGGTCGGCAACTACGTCCCCGGCACCCACCAGGACGGCAACTGGTGCGACCGCTCGTACGACCAGGCGGTGTTCCGCACCGGCATCACGTCGGACGCGCAGTACAACATCGCCTGCTCCGGTGCCACCCCCTGGAACCTGATCGCCGGCGGACCGACCCAGCACAACGAGCTGAACCAGGGCGACTACCTGGGCATCAAGGCGCGCAACACGCACGTGAAGCTGATCTGGGTGGTGGTCGGCGCCAACGGTGACGGCACCATCCAGTTCGGTCCGGTCGCCACCGACTGTGCCGTCCGCCGGGTCTTCTTCCAGGGCCCCTGCTACCCCACCTACACCGACCAGTGGACGATCCGCACCGACGGCAGCCGGCAGGCCGTGGAGTCGGCGCTCACCGACATCCGGCAGACCATGACCAACGCCGGCTACCTGCGGTCGGACTACGAGCTGGTGCTGATGTCGTACCCGAGCCCCGGCAGCCCGGACGTGGAGGACAACCCGAACTTCCCCGGCTGGTACTCCGGCGGCTGCCTGCTCTACCTCGCCGACGCGGCGTTCGCCCGGAACAAGGCGGTGCCGTTGTTCGAGTCGGCGCTGCGGTCGGCCGCGGCGAACACCGGCACCCGCTACCTGGACGCCAGCCGGCTCTTCCACGGGCACGAGGTGTGCACCGACAACACCTCGGTCCGCGGCCTCTACATCGAGGTGGGCATCTGGAACGAGAACGCCGCCCGCCAGTCGTTCCACCCCAACATCCGTGGGCACGGCATGTTCGCCCAGTGCATCACCCAGTTCTGGAACTCCGGCCAGCAGCGGGCCAGCTGCGTCGACCCGGCCAGCACCGGCAGCGGGGTGCTCTATCCCGGGCTGCTGGAGTTCAAGCAACTGCGCAACCTGGCCACCGGCACCTGCGTCGACGGCAAGGGGTACGACTCCCGCAACGGCACCGTCCAGCAGCCGTACTCCTGCCACGGTGGGCGCAACCAGGGCTTCTGGTACGACTCGGCCCGGCGGTCGCTGCACTCGGAGCTGTCCCACGATCGCTGCCTGGACGTGGCCAACAGCTCGATGACCGCCGGCACCGCGGTCAACATCTACGACTGCAACGGCACCGGGGCCCAGCAGTTCGTCTTCGTGGGTAACCAGATCAGGCCGGCGAGCGCCAACAACCTCTGCGTGGCGTTCGACAACCCGTTGCTGGGCAGCTCTCGCCTGCGGTTGGCGACCTGCTCCAGCAGCACCCGGCAGCAGTGGTCGTTCGAGGCCCGGACCGCCGCCAACCCGGTCGGCTACGGTCACGACGACTTCATCGGCTCCCGCGTCTACTGAGACGACTTCGTCGGCTCCCGCGTCTACTGACGAGGGCAGGGGCCCTGGCGTCGACCAGGGCCCCTGCGCTCACTTGGCGCGGGGGATGAGGATGAGCCGGGCCACGCCGTTGTCACCGTCCTTCGTGCCGGCGACGCCGAGCGTCGCGCCGACCTTGACCTCGCTCGGCTGCACGGTGGCCCGCCGCTCGACCACCCGCAGGTCGGCACCGAACGTCCAGGTCATGGTGAAGCCGTCGGTGGACTTGACCGTCATCGTGTCGCCGTCGATCGCGGTCACCTCGCCGCGCTGCACGGCAACGGTCTGCGTGCCGCCGTCCTTCGTCTTCACCACCGCCTCACCGTGCAGGGTGTTCTTGCGCAGCAGCACGCGGGCCTGACGGCGCTTGCGCCACTCCTCGCCGCGCTTGTCCCGGGCCTTCTCCTGGGCCGTGGGCGAGGCACCGGGCGTCGGGGTTGCCGGCGCGGCGATCGTCTGCACGTCCAGTTCGTCGGCGTCGAAGCCCATCGCGGCCAACGCCTGACCCTCGACTCCCATGGCCGCGGCGACTTCGACGGCGGCATCCCGGGCGGGCTGACTGGCCACCTCGGCCGCGCCGCAGCCGCTGACGCCGAGCGCGACCGCCGCGAGCAGTGCCGTGGTGCCGGTGGCGATACCCCAACGTGGCATGACTCTCCCTCTCGTCCGTGGAGCCCTCAGCCTTCCCGGGAACGACGAGCGGAGCGTCAGGCCGATGTTCGGGCCAGGTAAGGATCACCGGGCAGCCGGACCGTGAAGGCGGCACCGCCCTCCGGAGCGTGCCCGGCGGCGATCTCCCCGCCCAGCCGGCGGACCAACCCGGCGGCCAGCGCCAACCCCAGTCCGCTGCCCACCTTGCGCACGCCCCGGTAACGCTCGTGCAGGGCGCCGCGCTCAAATGCCACCGCCAGGTCGTCGTCGGTGAAGCCGGGCCCGCCGTCGCGGACCTCCAGCACACCGCCGGAGGCCGGGTCCGCGCCGGCCGGCCGGACCGCGAGCACCACCGGAGACCCCGGGGGTACGACCCGCAGCGCGTTCTCCAGCAACCCGTCCAGCACCTGCCGGATCCGCCCCGGATCGGTGTACGCGGGCACCGGCTGGCCGGGCGTCTCCACCCGGAACGGCACGCCCACCGCCGCGCACCGACCGGACCAGGTCGGCTCGGCGTCCAGGGCCAGTTGGGCCAGGTCCACCGGCACCGGTTCGAGGGGGAAGTCGGCGGCCTCCAGCCGGGCCAGTGCCAGCAGATCACCGATCAGCCGGTCCAGGTGTTGCGCCTCGGCGAGCATCGTCCGGCCGGTGTCCACCGTGTCATCGACACCGAGCACCCCGTCGGCGAGCGCCTCGGCGTACCCGCGGATCGCGGTCAGCGGGGTGCGCAGCTCGTGCGAGACGGAGAGCAGGAACTCCCGTTGTCGGCCCTCGCTGGTGGCCAGAGCGGCGGCCAGCCCGTTCAACGCCTCGGCCAGGTCGGCGACCTCGTCCGGCGGCTCGACCGGCACCCGGACGGCGCGGTCACCCGCGCGCAGCCGGGCGGCGGCGGTGGCCGCGACCCGGATCGGCCGGGCCAGGCGACGGGCCAGCAGCAGCCCGGCCACCACACCGGCGGTCAGCCCGGCCAGCAGCGGCAACCAGAGACTGAGCAGCACCCGGGCCCACAGCCCGTTCGCCAGGGGACGGGACAGCACCACCCCGTTGCCGCCGGGCAGTGCCCGACCCTCGACCAGGGCGCGCTCGCCGTTGACCGAGCGGCGGGCCGACACGTTGCGGCCCTCCTTGATCCGCTGCACCACCCTGGGTGGCAGACCCGCCCGGTCGACCGCCCCACGCCGGATCAGGTACGCGTCGATGCCCTGGTCACGCAGTTGCTGGATGAGCCGCTCCTCGTCGGCGCTGCGACCCCGGTCGAGGCGGGTCCGCAGCACCTCGGCCGCGAGTCGGGCCTGGGCGGCCAGCGCCTCCTGCTCGCCCCGCTGCGCGCCACGGATCGCCAACGGTACCGCGACGATGGCGGTGACCAGCACCGACACCAGCGCCACCGCGCAGGTGACCAACACCGCGCGGGCGGTCAGGGTACGGCCGAAGCGGCCTCGTCGAAGTGCGGCGGGTGGACCGGTGCCGACCACCGGCAGGGCCATGGTCGGCGACTCGACGTGCCCGGGACGGTCACGCATCGGCCGCGTATCCCACGCCGCGATGGGTGCGGATCACGCTCGCCGGGCCAAGTTTCGCCCGTACCTGCGCGACGTGCACGTCCACGGTCCGGGTGCCGGCGTGCGCCGCGTAGCCCCAGACCCCGGCCAGCAACTCCTCCCGGGTGAAGACCCGACCGGGCCGGGCCATCAGGTGGGCCAGTAGGTCGAACTCGGTGGAGGTGAGCTGCACCGGGGCACCGGCGGCGGTGACCGTGCGGCGGGCCGGGTCGAGCGTCACCGGGCCGACGACCCGCGGCCGGTCCGCGCCCTCCGGGCCGCCGGCGGATCGGCGCAGCACCGCGCGCACCCGGGCGACCAACTCGCGAGGGCTGAACGGCTTGGTCACGTAGTCGTCGGCACCCAACTCCAGGCCGACGATCCGGTCCACCTCGTCGTCGCGGGCGGTGAGGAAGATGACCGGTGTCCAGTCGCCGGCCTCGCGCAGTCGGCGGCAGACCTCGGTGCCGGGCAGACCCGGCAAGGCGATGTCCAGGACGCAGGCCACCGGGCGCAGCCGGCGGGCCGCGCTCAGACCGGCCTCGCCGTCGCGTTCCAGGTGGACGCCGAACCCGTCCCGGGTGAGGTAGAGCCGGACCAGGTCGGCGATTGCCGGCTCGTCCTCGACGACGAGGACGAGCCCGCGATGCGGTGGTTCGACGGTCACCGGCCCATGATTGCCGACCCGGCGGGCTCGGCGCGATCGGTGCGTGTTCGAGTTCGGTAAAGGCGGTGCAAAGCCCGATGAGGTGTCAGCTCACCGGGACGGCGCGAACATCCCCGGCCGCGCGACGGCCGGTGCGTCACCGATGCTGGCGACGACCCGCGCGCCGGACGGCCGCAGGCGGGTCCGGAACGCCTGGTTGAGCAACGCGTCGAGCTGCCAGACCTGCTTAGGGTGACTGGTCCGGATCAGGAACCGCTCACGGATCCCGTCGATCGCGGTGGCCGCCATCTCGACCGACTGCAACCGCGGGTCCGGGCTCCAGGTGACGTTGCTCAGCTCGCGCAACTCGGTGTTGAGGTGCAGGCGCAGTCGGTGCAGGAGGCGGGTCTGCTGGGTCACCACCAGCCGACGGTGGGTGAGCAGTAACAGGTAGTCGCCGGTGACCGGACGGTCGGGGCGGCTGCAACGGGTGACCAGGATGGTGGCGTCACCGGAGCCGACGCAGCGTCGGAAGACCGGCATGTGCCGGCTCACCGTCTGCACGGCCAGGCCAGCCTCAGCGGCGGCCGGGAGGAACGTTCGGGAGAAGACGTCCATGACCTGCCCAACGACCTCCCCAGCGGAGTGACGTGGGTCACGCGGCTTTTTTGGAAGTTCCACGCCCTCTGTCGCACTGCCTGTCCGACTTCAGACCCCGACGGATCATGGTCAGGAGTTGGGCTGCAGTGGACTGGCCGCGAACAGCTCCCCCAGCCACCCCGGGACCGCGTCGGCGTACTCGGCGCGGGACTCCTCGGCGGTGTCCAGTGCCCGACGCCAGGAGAGCGAACGGCCCACCGGCCCCAGGCTGATCGCGAGGTCGGCAGCCTCGACGAGGGTCCGCCGGTCGTACCGGTCGGTCCACGCCTCCAGGTAGGCGTCGCGCAACCGAACCAGCTGGGTGTCGTCGGCGGCGAGCTTCTTGACGTGCCCGATGGAACGCAGGGTCACCAGCAGCGTGCCGAACGGGTGCGCCACCGAGGCGTCGCCCCAGTCGAAGTATCGGTAGCCGGCCTCGCCGGCGAAGACGTTGCCGTCGTGCAGGTCGTCGTGTTGCACGGTGGCCGGAATGCCGATGTCGGCGAGCCGGCGGCACCGCTGGGCGTACGACGGCACCTCCGCCCGCAGCCGCTCGTACGTCTCCGGGCTGAGTCCGCCCTCGGCGCCGATCAGCAACGACTCGTGATCGTCGAGCAGTCCGGCGAACAATCCCGCCAGCACCTCGGGGCGCTGGTCCGGCACGCCCTGGGCGATCAACTCGTCGGCACGGGACGCGCTCGCCAGTTGCAGCGCCGCGTACCCGGGCAGCGCCCGCTCCCAGTGCCTCAGATCGGGGTCGCGCCCCAGCACGTCGCGCAACGACTCGCCGCCGTCGGGCAGCAGCGACCAGCCCTGCGTCGGGTCCACCGCGATCGGCGTCAGCACCCGGTCGGGTGTCAGCTGGGCGAGCGACGCGACCAGGACGGCCTCGTGCACCGTGCCCGGGTTGTTGGCCTTGAACCAGACCGGACCGTCGTCGGTCGGCACCCGCCAGACCAGCGACCAGGGGCGCAGCCGAGGCTCCACCAGGCCGGTCACCCGCCGGCCGGCGCGGCTCAGTTGCGCATCGACCCAGGACCGGGCCCGCACCTGCCACTGCTGGCTGGACCAGTCGGGGGCGCGGTCACCGGCGATCGTCGTCACGGTCGGCACCTTAGGTGGCCCTCCCGCGCCGAGGCGAGGAGTTTTTCGACCGCGGCTCAGACCAGCTCGACGATCGTGGCGTTGGCCATGCCACCGCCCTCGCACATGGTTTGCAGGCCGTAGCGGATCCCGTTGTCCCGCATGTGCTGGAGCATGGTGGTCATGATCCGGGCACCGGAGCCGCCGAGGGGGTGCCCGAGGGCGATCGCACCGCCGCGCGGGTTGAGCCGCTCCGGGTCCGCCTCGGTCTCCGCCAGCCAGGCCAGCGGCACCGGGGCGAACGCCTCGTTCACCTCGTACACCCCGATCTCCTCGATGCCCAGCCCCGCGCGGCGCAGCGCCTTTGCGGTGGCCGGGATGGGCGCGGTGAGCATCGTGACCGGGTCGTCGGCGGCGACCACGGCGGTGTGGATGCGCGCGAGCGGGCGCAGGCCGTGCCGGCTGGCCCAGTCGGAGGTGGTCACCGCGAGGGCGGCGGCACCGTCGGAGATCTGGGACGCGGACCCGGCGGTCACCACACCGTCGGCCCGGAACGGGGTGGCCAACTCGCCGAGCTTGTCCAGCGAGGTGTCCCGGCGGATGCCCTCGTCGGCGGCGAACTTGCCACCATCACCGACCGGCACCGGGGTCAGCTCCGGATCGAACGCCCCGGCGTCCTGTGCGGCGGCCGCCTTCTCGTGGCTGGCCAGCGCGAACTCGTCCAGCTGGTTACGCGAGAGGCGCCACCGCCGGGCGATCAGCTCGGCCCCGACGCCCTGGTTGAACGGCAGCGGGGCGTCGTCGGCGAAGCCCTCGACACCCCGGTAGCGGGCCCGCAACTGGTCGCTGAACGGCATGCCGCCGGCCACACTGGAGCCCATCGGCACCCGGGTCATCGACTCGACCCCGCCGGCGACCACCAGGTCGGCCTGGCCGGAGAGCACGGTCGCGGCGGCGAAGTGCAGGGCCTGCTGGCTGGAGCCGCACTGCCGGTCCAGGGTCGTGCCGGGCACCGTCTCGGGCCAGCCGGCGGCGAGCACGCCGTTGCGGGCGATGTTCCACGATTGCTCGCCGACCTGGGACACGCAACCCCAGAAGACGTCGTCGACCTGCGCCGGGTCGAGCCCGGTGCGCTCGGCGAGGGCGCGCAGCACGTGCGCCGAGAGGTCGACCGGGTGGACGCCGGCGAGGCTGCCCTTGCGCCGCCCGACCGGGGTTCGTACCGCGCCGACGATGACCGCGTCACTCATGTTTACTCCCCGGTAACTTGGGCTGACCCGATCCTACGTCGTCCCTCGCCCACGACACTGCCCCCAGGCCCCCTCCGGCGTCGATCATGGAGTTGTGGTGGGCAGAAGTTTCCGCTTCGCACCATATAGGGGGCAGCACAACTCCATGATCGACCCGCACGGGGCTACGATCCGGCGGACCGCTGGCATGCTGGGCGGGTGGATGAGATCTCCCCGGTCCGGCAGTGGCGGGTCCCGGCGGGCCTGCCGGCGGCGAAACTCGCCGGTGCGGTTCTGCTGATCGCGCTCGGTCTGCTCTTCGCCGACGGCGACCCGGTCCGACTGGCAGTGGCCGTCCTGGCCGCCGCCGCCCTGGCCGGCTGGGCGGTACGCGACCTGGTCGCACCAGTCCGATTGGCGGTGGACCCGGCGGGGCTCACCGTCATCCAGGGCTTCGCCGGCCGGCGGTTGCTGCCCTGGTCGGCGGTCGAGGCGATCGCCGTCGACCGGCGGCCCCGGCTGGGGCTGACCAGCGAGACCCTGGAGATCGACGCGGGCGACTCGCTGCACCTGTTCGGCCGGTACGACCTGGGGGCCACCCCGGAAGAGGTGGCCGCCGAGCTGCGGGCCGCCCGCCCGGACCAGGCCGGCTGACCCGTCCCCCGGTCAGCCGAGCAGGTAGGCGGTACGGACGAGGACCAGGACGAGCAGGACCAGCAGGATGACCGCGGCACCGACGACCTGCACCAGCGTGCGCCGAGCACGCGGCGCGTACGCCAGCACCAACGCCATCAGCGCGCCGACCACCAGACCGCCGAGGTGCCCGGGGATGGAGATGCCCGGCACGGCGAAGGTGAAGACGAGGTTGATGACAAGGATCGGCACGATCGCCGAGGTGTTGCGACCAAGGCGACGCATGATCACGAAGATCGCGGCGAAGAGCCCGAAGGTGGCCGTCGACGCGCCGACTGTCGGTGGCTGGTTGGGCGCACTGAACAGGAAGACGGCGACATTGCCCCCCAGCCCCGCGATCAGATAGAGGGCGAGGAAACGCACTCGCCCGAGCACCCCCTCCAACTCCCGGCCGAGCACCCACAACGCCCACATGTTCAGCAGCAGGTGGAGCAACCCGTAGTGCAGGAACATGGCGGTGACCAGGCGGTACCACTCGCCGGCCGCGACACCGTGCACCGGGCCGAAGGCGACGTACGAGGCGTAGCCGAGCACGCCGCCCCAGCGGGTGAGCGGTGTCTCGTCGCCGGCCAGCCCACCGAAGCCGGAACCACCCACCACCGCGTTACCGCTCCGGGCGGAGGCGACCGAGAGCAGGAAGAACAGCAGGTTCAGCGCGATGAGCGCCTTGGTGACGTAGCCGTGCCGGCCGGCCATACCGCCGCCGAAGGCGGTACGCGCCGGCCGGACACTGCGACGTCCCTCGTTGACGCACTCCGGGCACTGGTGCCCGACGGACGCCTCCCGCATGCAGTCCGGGCAGATCGGCCGGTCGCAGCGGGTGCACCGGACGTAGGTCTCCCGGCCGGGGTGCCGGTAGCAGACCGGGGCGGTCGGCGGAGACTCGCTCACCGGGCCGACCCTCCGTCCACCGCCGCGCGATCCACCGGCACCGGCCGGTGCGGTGCTCCGGAGCGCTCAATCATGCGAGCAAAGGTACCTCGCGAGTCGCTCAGGAAGCGGACCGCTCGATCTCGACCCGCTCGATGACGACGTCCTGGAGCGGACGGTCGCTCGGACCGGTCGGGGTGTTCGCGATCGAGTCCACGACCTTCACCGACTGCTCGTCGGCCACCTGGCCGAAGATGGTGTGCCGGTTGTTCAGGTGCGGCGTCGGGGACACGGTGATGAAGAACTGCGAACCGTTGGTGCCCGGTCCGGCGTTCGCCATCGCCAACAGGTACGGACGGTCGAACCGCAGCTCCGGGTGGAACTCGTCGGCGAACTTGTAGCCCGGCCCGCCCCGGCCGGTGCCGGTCGGGTCGCCCATCTGAACCATGAAACCGCTGATCACCCGGTGCGAGATGGTGCCGTCGTAGTACGGACCACTGCCCGGCTGACCGGTGCGCGGGTCGGTGTACTCACGGTTGCCCTCGGCCAGGTCGACGAAGTTGCGGACGGTCTTCGGCGCGTGGTTGGGGAAGAGCTCCAGCCGGATCGGGCCAGCGTTGGTGTGCAGGGTGGCGTAGACAGCCTCGGCCACGGGTACTCCTCACTCGTTGGTCAGTTCCATGCGGATCCTCCCATGTGCCCGATCTGGCATCGCGGAGGCATCCGAAGGTGGAGGATGACGAAGGAACAACTCCCAGGAGGTAGGACCGTGTTTGGATTCGGGCGGCGGCAGTCCCAGGGGCAGCAGGCCTTGGCCGAGCTGAACCAGAGCATCAGCCACCTGATGCTGGCAGCCAACCACGCCGCGAAGGGCGCCGGCGCAACCGTCGGCCCGCGGGTCCAGGTGGCCCGGGGCTACGTCGGGCCGACCGCGGCGAAGGTACGCGACCGCGCGTCGACCGGCTGGGGGACGACTCTCACCACGCTGGCACCGCTGGCAGCGGCGGCCCGTGACGGCGCCGCGCAGGCAGGGCCGCTGACCAGGAAGGCCAAGTCGAAGACCATGCGGATTACCGGTAAGAAGAAGCAGCCGCGCCGTCGCGGCTCGATGATGACCGGCCTGTTGGCGGCGGGTGCCATCGCCGGCCTGGCCGGCGCGGTCGCGCTGCGTCGCCGCCGGGAGCAGCAGGAGTGGGCCGAGTACGACCCGACCCGCAGCACCCTGGAGCCGATGCGCGACGACGTCGACTCGATCGAGGTACGCACGCCGTCCGCCACCAGGGGGTCCGACGGGTCCGCCATGACCGGCGCGGCGGGGATGACCGGCGCGGGCAGCTCGGCGGTGGCCGGCGGCACCAGCGCCAGCACCACCGGCACGACCAAGCAGACCGGTGTTCGACCGACCGACAAGGTCCCGTCGGTCGCCGAGGGCGCCACGGACGTCTCCGGTCGACCGACCGACGACCTCACCAAGGCGCTGGGCAAGAACACGGCCCGCACCAACGGCCGCCGCTGAGGCCAGCGGCAGCGTTCCGGGCGCCGGCGAGTGGACTCACCCACTCGCCGGCGCTTCCGCGTTGGCCGCACTTCCGGGTTGGCCGCGCTTCCGCGTTTCCCCGTCGGCGGCGCTCACCCGCCCGCTGGCGATGTCGCCGGGCGTTCAGAGCCAGCCGTTGCGGCGGAACCACCGATAGAGGGCCAGCGAGACGCCGAGCATGAGGGCCAGGACCACCGGATAGCCGTACGTCATCTTCAGCTCGGGCATGTTGTCGAAGTTCATGCCGTAGATGCCGGCGATGGCGGTCCAGACCGCGGCGATGCCAGCCCATGCGGCGATCTTGCGCATGTCGTTGTTCTGGTCGACGGTGACCTGGGCCAGCCGCGCCTGGAGGATCGAGTTCAGCAGGTCGTCGTAGGAGTTCACCTGCTCCACGGTGCGGCTCAGGTGGTCCTGCACGTCCCGGAAGTAGCGGCGGATCTCCTTGGGTACGTCCCGGTTGACCTGGGAGGTCAGCGTCAACAGCGGTCGCTGCAACGGCACCACCGCCCGCTTGAACTCCACCAGTTCCCGCTTCATCTGGTAGATCCGCTGGATCCGCCCGTGGCCGTGCCGGTCGAAGACCTCGGCCTCCAGCATGTCCAGGTCGTCCTCGATCTGGTCGGCCACCTCCAGGTAGAGGTCGACCACCCGGTCGGTCACCCCGTACGCCACCGCCCACGGGCCCTGGAGCAGCAGCTCCTGCTTGGTCTCCAGGTCGGCACGGATCGGCGCGAGCCGGCAGGCGTCCCCGTGCCGGACGCTGATCACGAAATTCGGGCCGATGAAGAGCATCACCTGCCCGGTCTCCACCACCTCGGAGTTCTCGGTCAGCTCGGTGTGCTCGCAGTATCGGGCGGTCCGCAGCACCAGGAAGACCACATCACCGAAGCGCTCCAGCTTGGGGCGCTGCTCGGCCTTGACCGCGTCCTCGACGGCCAGCTCGTGCAGGCCGTAGGTCTCCGCGATGGCCGTCATCTCGGCCAGCTCGGGCTGGTGCAGGCCGATCCAGACGAAGCCGTGCTCCTCGCGGCGGGCCGCGGCCAGCGCCTCCGCGTACGTCCAGTCGCCGGGCTGCCGCTTGCCGTCGATGTAGAGCGCGCAGTCGACCACCGCGCTGCGGCCGGTGCCCGTCGGGGCCGGGACGGGCGGCGAACCGTCGGCGTTGAGGATCCGGGTCATCGCCCGGACCGGCGAGGGCCACGCCCGAGGTCGCAGCACCCGGCCTGTGGTCGACGGTGCCGTCCGGTCCCGCTCTGTCCGATCCGTCATCGCGTCACCTCCCGCGCTCAGCTGCGGCTTGCAGGCTACGCCGACGGCGGTCGAGGGTCGGTGTGACGGCGGTCGCTCGGGGGCGGCGCCGGGCGGGCCGGGCCGCATCGGGGGGTGTGCGGGGACGACACGGCCCACCCGGCGCCTGTGGGGGCGGGAGGTTGTGCTGCCGCGTCACCCAGGTGTCGGGACCGGCCCGGAGGCCGGGCGGTAATCTCCGCCGCTGACGTGTGACGCTCGCAGCATTGTGGGCCAGCCGGCCGCCCGCAGGGGAGCCCTGGGACGGCCGGCATCGTCGTTTTGTCGGAAACCCGACAGATAAATCAGGCGCGGACCGCCTCGACGGCCTCCGCGAGGCGACGGACGCCCTCGTCGATCCGGTCGGCGGTCACCGCCGAGAAGGCCAGCCGGAGCGCGTGCCGCCCGCCGTCCACCACGAAGTCGCTGCCCTTGACCACCGCGACCCCGCGTTCGGCGGCCGCCGGGGCGAGCCGGTCGACCAGTACGTCCTCCGGGAACTCCACCCAGAGGAAGTAGCCACCGTCGGGCTCCACGAACCGCGCCTGCGGCAGGTGCCGGCGCAGCGACTCGGCGAGCACCTGGGCCCGCTCGCCCAGCGCCGCCCGTACGGTCGCGATCGAGCGGTCGATGTCACCGGAGACGCAGAACTGGTGCACGATCGCCTGGGACACCATGCCGGGCGAGATGTAGAGACTTGTCGCGTTCTTCGCGATGTCGGCGATCAGGTCGGCCGGGCCGACCAGGTAACCGACCCGCACGCCCGGGCAGACCGTCTTGGTGAAGCTCGACGCGTGCACCACCACGTTGCGGGTGTCCAGCGAGAGCATCGACGGCAGCGCCTCGCCACGGAAACGGATGTCCGCGTACGGGTCGTCCTCGAAGATGGTGAACTCGTACTCGGCGGCCAGGTCGAGCAGCTCCCGGCGCTTCTCCAGCGACAGCGTCATGCCGGCCGGGTTCTGGTAGTTCGGGATGACGTGCGCGAGCCGGGGACGGACGCCGGACTCCAGCAGCTTGCGCAGCTCGGCGGTGTCCAGACCGTCCGGCTGGACGGAGATGCCGTGCAGCTCGCTGCCCATCCGCTGGAGGTTGAGCAGCGTCCGGTCGTACGTCGGGCGTTCCACCACCACGGCGTCACCGGGGCGGACCAGGTGGTCGAAGAGGAACGCGTCGGCCTGGAGCGACCCGTTGGTGACCAGCACCTGGTCGGCCGCGACCCCGTGCTTCTCGGCGATCCACTTTCGCAGCGGAAGGTAACCGACGGAGGTGCCGTACGCCGTTACCCCCGCGGGGTCGGCGTCGAAGGCGCGGACGGCGGCGGCCTTGAGCCCCTCGACATCAACGATGTCCAGCGAGGGAGCCCCACGGGCAAAGGAGATCAACTGCTCGGCGGTCATGAATGTTGAGCGTACGGGCGGCGGTGGGGAACGCGCGGTCGGCACGGCGATGTCCGCATCCTGAGCCACCGGGTCGGGTGACCCCACGTGGCCGGTCGACGGCAGATCAGACCGGAAGGGCTAGCGCGTCGTGCTGCGCCGCCCGGGAAAGTCCCTCCAGCTGCACACCGAGCGCGTCGAGGAGTTGGCTCCAGTCGAAGTAGGAGCGCCAGGCGGTGATCCGACCCTTGCGGGCCCGGACCACGTCGGCGACCTCCCAGCTCACCAGGCGGCCGGTGGGCGCAACGGTGCCGTACGGCGAATGCAGCGTGCCGGTGTGGGTGCCGGTCAGCCGCACCTCGACGGCGGCGCCACCGCCGGTGCGGACCGCGCCCATCGGGTCGATCCGCAGGTCCGGAAAGGCACCGGTCCAGGTGCGCAGGAGGGCGGGCAGTTCGATCGGACGGACCGTCACGCCCGGCATGGAATAGAACGCCTCCGGGGCGTAGAGATCCGGCAGCCGGGCCACGTCCCGGCGCAGGAGCATGGCGTACTGCTGCTCGACCAGCCGCTCCGCGTCGCGCATCGGGACCTCCCCCACGGGCCACGGCATTTCCGCGCCCGCAAGGGATGCTTACCCGTCGATCCGGCCCGGCACACCACCCCGGGTCAGGTCGTGGCGACCGCCTGGCTCTCCGACCAGACCCGCATGATGTCCCGAACGGAGATCACCCCGGCGACCTCCCGGCCGTCCAGCACCACCAGGTGCCGGAACCCGCCCCGGGCCATCGCGGCGGCCGCCTCGGCCACCGTCCACTCCGGCCCCGCGTAGACCACGTCCCAGGTCAGATGGGCTCCGGTGCGCTCCACGTCACAGTCCAGGCCGGCACCGATGGCCTTCAACACGTCGCGTTCGGTCATGATCCCGACGCCCTCGGAGTCCGGGTCGATCACGACCGCCGACCCGACACCGCGGGCCGACATCATCCGGGCCGCCTGGCGGAGCGTGTGCTCCGGACCGACGACGAGGACCTGGCTGGACATCGCATCCCGTACCTGCATCACGCATCACCCCTTTGGGACGGTGGCATTCGGTACAGACATGGTGGTCCGTGGATGTTTCCGGGACAAGAGCGGCATCGCACATGCTGCGGACGCTGGCTACTGTCGGATGGTGTCCACCGAGCCCCTGCGCTGCGCCGGCGCGCTGATCGTCGATCACGACGGCCGCATCTTCTTTCAGCGCCGCTCACCACACCGACGACTCTTTCCCAACTGCTGGGACATCGTCGGCGGGCACCTGGAGCCGGGCGAGGACATCGACGAGGCGTTACGCCGGGAGATCACCGAGGAGACCGGCTGGGTCCTCTCGCACGTCCTGGGCCAGGTGGGCGAGTACACCTACGTCGGCGACGACGGGCTCGCCCGGACCGAGTACGACTTTCTGGTCCGCGTCGACGGTGACCTCGACCGCCCGACGCTGGAGGCCGGCAAGCACACCGAGTACCGCTGGCTGGCCGAACACGAGGTGACCCTGCTGGACGAGCACCGCGACGTCAACGACGGGCTGATCCGGCGGATCGCGGAGGAGGGCTTCGCCGTCCTGCGGTCGATCGGTCTGTGAACACCGTCGCGCTGACGCCGCACCGGATCGCCGGGCTGCTCGCACCGGCCGTGGACCGGACCTTCCGCGCCGGCATGCTGGCCGGCCGCGACGGTGGTGGCGCCGAGCTGTCCCAGCGGTACGGCGGTGTGGCGGCCACCGGCTTCCTGGTCGACCTGCGCACCCGGCTGGCCGCACCGGGTGGCACGGTCGACGGGCCAGGGTTCGCGGCGATCACCCGGTACCAGGACCCGGTCACCTGCCGGCGGATCGTGGACAAGCAGGTGGCACACGGGATGATCTACCGGGGCCCGGACGGCGCGCTGGCCGCCACCGAGCGTGGCGCCGCCTTCCTCGCCGAGCTGTACCAGGTGCACGCCGAGGTCACCGAGGAGCTGTGGGCCGGGCAGGACGAGCGGGTGGTCCGGCTGGTGGCGCTGCTCGGCCGACTGCTGTCGTACGCCCTGGTGCTGGCCGACGAGGAGGAGGACCGGGGCGGCTCGGCCTTCACCGCGCTGGCGCCGCCGTACGAGCCGGACGGCACCCCGTCGGGCGTGCTGCTGCTCAACCGGCTCGGCACCCTGCGATACCACCGGGCCGACGCGCACGCCGCCGCCTGGACCGCCGCCGGGCACACCGCGTCGAGCATCGCCGCCCTGCCGGCCGGTCCCGAGCGGCTCGCCATCGAGCTGGAGACCGACCGCCGGGCCGCCGGCCCGTACGCCACGCTCAGTGCGGAGGAGCGCCTGACGATGCTCGCCGACCTGGCGGCGTTGCCCGGCTGACCCGGTTGGCCGGAGCGGTACCGCCGGCCAGGGCTATCCTCCAGCGGTGACGGGGAGCAGGACGAGGGAGGATGTCGCGATGATCGGAATGGTGCTCGCGGCCGGCGCGGGACGACGGCTGCGCCCGTACACCGACACCCTGCCCAAGGCGTTGGTGCCGGTGGATGGCGAGACGACGATCCTGGACATCGCGCTGGGCAACCTCGCCGAGGTCGGGCTCACCGACATCGTGATCGTCGTCGGTTACGCGGCGGACGCGGTCCGCGAGCGGCAGGCCGACCTGGAGAAGCGGTACGGGGTCACGCTCACCCTGGTGCACAACGACAAGGCCGAGGAGTGGAACAACGCCTACTCGCTCTGGCTGGCCCGGGAGTACTTCGCCCGCGGAGTGCTCCTGGTCAACGGGGACACCGTGCACCCGGTGAGCGTGGAGAAGACCCTGCTCGCCGAGCGGGGGCCGGGCATCCTGCTCGCCGTGGACACGCTCAAGCCGCTGGCCGAGGAGGAGATGAAGACCACCTTCGACGCCGCCGGCCAGCTCACCCGGATCACCAAGATCATGGACCCCGGCGAGGCGTACGGGGAGTACATCGGCGCGACGCTGATCGAGCCGCAGGTCGCCGACGCCCTCGCCGACGCGCTGGAGGCGACCTGGCGACGGGACCCGAACCTCTACTACGAGGACGGCTACCAGGAGTTCGCCGACCGGGGTGGGGAGGTGCGGGCGGCGCCGATCGGTGACGTCCCGTGGGTCGAGGTCGACAACCACGCCGACCTGGCCCGCGCCCGGGAGATCGCGTGCCGCTACTAGCTCGGAGCGTCCTCACCCCGCTGCACATCGACGTACGACGAGGGGCGGTCGCCGACCTGGCCGCGATCCTGGCCGACGGGCGGATCTCCTCCGGCGGCGACGTCGCGGTGGTGGTCGGCCCGGGTCAGGGTGCCCAGATCGCGGAGCTGATCCGACCGTCGCTGCGCTCGGCGGACGTGTTCACCGTCTCCGGCGGGACCCTGGACGCCGCCGACGACCTGGGCGGCAAACTCCGCGCCCGGTCGTACGACGCGGTCGTCGGCATCGGCGGCGGCAAGACGATAGACGTGGCCAAGTACGCGGCCACCCGCCGAGGGCTGCCGATGGTGTCGGTGGCGACCAGCCTCGCCAACGACGGGATCGCCTCCCCGGTGGCCAGTCTGATCACCGATGGACTCAAGGGCTCCTACGGGGTGCACATCCCGATCGCGGTGATCGTCGACCTGGACTTCGTGGAGAGCGGCCCGGACCGGCACAACCGGGCCGGCATCGGCGACGTGATCAGCAACATCAGCGCCTTGGCCGACTGGGAGCTGTCCCGGCGGGTACGCGGTGAGCCGGTCGACGGGCTGGCCGCGTCGCTGGCCCGTGCGGGTGCCGAGGCGGTGCTCAACCACCCCGGCGACATGAGCGACGACGCGTTCGTCACCGTGCTCGCCGAAGCGTTGATCTCCAGCGGCCTGGCGATGGCGGTGTGCGGCACCAGCCGTCCGTCCAGCGGCGGCTGCCACGAGATCATGCACGCGGTCGACACGCTCTTCCCCGGCACCGCCTCGCACGGCGAGTTGGCCGGACTGGGCGCGCTGTTCTGCACCTGGCTGCGCGGCGACCTGCGCCGCTTCGGCGAGATGTCGGCCTGCCTCGCCCGGCACGGTCTGCCCCGGCTCCCCGCCGAGGTGGCGCTCACCGACGACCAGTTCGTGGAGGCGGTGCAGTTCGCGCCGCGGACCCGGCCGGACCGGTACACCATCCTCGAACACCTGGCGCTGTCGCCTACCGAGACCCGGGAACGGCTGGCAGACTACGCCGGTGCAATCCGCGACCAGCTTGGCTGACCCCCGTCCCACCATCGCCGACTTCCACCGGGTGAACCGGGGTGGCGGCCTGTTCAGCGAGTCGATCAGCCAGTGGCTGGGTGCCGTCTTCGCGCTCGTCGCCCAGCGGCTCGGGCTGCGACCGACCGCGTTGACCATCACCAACCTGGTGCTCGGACTGGCCACCTCGGTCACCGTGGTGGCGCTCGCCGGCCCGGTCGCCGCCGGGGACGTACCGGCCTGGGTGGTCGGCCTGCTCGCCCTGGTCGGCTGGCAGGTGGCGTACTCCCTGGACTGCGCCGACGGGCAACTGGCCCGGGTGACCGGCCAGGGCAGCGCGGCCGGGGCCCGGGTCGACGTGCTCTGCGACGTGGCCGCGCAGATCGCCCTGGTGGCCGCCCTGGCCGCCACCGCCGTGGCGCAGGAGCCGTCCACGCCGACCTGGCTGGTGGCGACCTTCGCCGGCACCTGGATGGTCAACCTGGTGACGTCGGTGATGCAGGCCGGCCCGAACGCGGCCAGCATGGTCGCCTCGACCTCGCTGCCGGTACGCCTGGTGAAGCTGGTCCGCGACTACGGCGCGGTGGTCTTCGTGGCCGCCCTGGTGCTCGCCGTCGCCCCCGCGCTGATCCTCTGGGTGCTCGTCGCCTTCACCATCGTCAACGGCGGCTTCCTGCTGGCCAGCATCGCCTTCTCCGCCCGAGCCTCCCTACGCTGACCTGACCGCGCCACCCTGACCGCGCCGATCCTGACCGCGCCGATCTGACCGCGCCGATCTTGCAGTTTCGGTTGTCGACTTAGGCGGAATACCCCTTATGCCGCGACAGAAAGTGCAAGATCGCGCGGCGGGGGCGGGGGGCGGGGGGCGGGGGTTACGCGGGGTTGGGGGTGCGGGACAGGCCCGCGTAGATGTCGATGAGCTGTTTGGTGACCACGTCGGGGTGGAAGGTGCGCTCGTAGCGGGCGCGGGCGGCCAGGGTCAGCTCGGGCGCACCGGCGCGGGCAACCGGCAGGGCGGCCGCGAGTGCGGCCGACTCCGGGGCGACCACCCAACCGGCCTCGCCCAGGTCGATCCCCGCCGGCATGGGTGACCCGCCACCTCCGGCGACCGCCGAGGCGATCTCGGCGGGCCCGGTGCCGGCCGGCTCATGCGGGGCGTCGGCCCCGACCAGGTACGGAATGCCGCCCAACGCCGTACCGAGCACCGGCCGGCCGCTCGCCAACGCCTCGATGATCACGGTGGGCAGCACGTCGTGCCACATGGCGGCGGCGATCACCACCGCGCTCGCCTCGACCGCGGCCCGCACGCCGGCCCGGTCGAGCTGACCGAGGTAGACCACGTCGGGTCGCTCGGCGGCAGCCGCCTCCACGAGAGGGCGCAGCTCACCGTCGCCGGCCAGCCGCAGCGTGCCCAACGAGCCCACCGGATGCCGACGCCAGGCGTCCAGCAACAGGTCGACACCCTTCTCCGGGGAGAACCGGGCCATGAAGAGGAAGCCGTCACCCAGCGGCGCCGGCCGACCCGGATCGGGTACGGAGTTCGGCTTGACCACGATGCGTTCGTCCGGAATGCCGTAGTCGCGGAGGTGATCGGCGATTGCCGAGGTGAGCGCGACGTACCGATCCACCGAGCGCCAGGTGCCCCGGTGCACGGCCAGGGTCGTCGCCATCAGCGCGCTCTGCGCGGCCGAGTCGCGGTAGCAGCGGTGCTTGATCGCCGGGATCCCCAGCGCCCGACCCTTGCAGTCCTGACAGATCACACCGTCGCGGAAGTAGATCCCCGACGAGCAGACCTGCCGGTAGTTGTGCACCGTCTGCACCACCGGCACGCCGTGCCGGTGCGCGGTCCGCACCACCCAGGGCGAGAGCAGGGGGTACGGGTTGTGCAGGTGCAGAACGTCCGGGCGGTGCTCGGTGAGCAGCCGGCTCAGGTCGTGCTGGGCGCGCGGAGCCCAGATCGGCGAGATCGGCAGCAGCGCCTTCGCCGCCTTCGACATCGACGGGATCTCGTCCGAGCTGCGAATGAAGGGCAGCACCTCGACGCCAGCGGCGGTGAGCTGAGCGATCTCCGCGTCGACGATCGTGTTCTCACCGGAGGGCTGGGCCTCCCGGTACCGGTTGTGCGCCACCACGATTCTCACGGAGCTTGCCTCTCGTTCGCGGCTGTGCCGACTGTTGCTCGCGCCTGCGGGGCTCGCAAGCTCACTCCTCGCGCTCGCGGTGGGAACTCGCAAGCTCATTCCTCACGCTCACGGCAAAGAAGGCTACCGTTGTGGCGTGCCCGAACTACCGGAGGTTGAGGCGCTCGCGGGTTACCTGCGTCAGCGCGCGGTGGGGCGGCGCGTCGATCGCCTGGAGATCGCCGCGATCAGCGCCCTGAAGACGTACGAGCCGGCTCCGAGCGAGGTCGCCGGCCGGGCGGTGGTCGACGCCAGCCGGCACGGCAAGTTCCTCGACGTGCTCTTCGAGGGCGGCCTGCACCTGGTGGTGCATTTGGCGCGGGCGGGCTGGCTGCACTATCGGGAGGCGTTCCCCGCCAGCACCCCGCTGCGTCCGGGCAAGGGCCCGATCGCGGTGCGCGTACGCCTCGATGACGGCTCCGGCTTCGACCTCACCGAGGCGGGCACCCAGAAGAAGCTGGCCGCGTACCTGGTCACCGACCTCACGGCGGTCCCCGGGGTGGCCAAGTTGGGCCCGGACGCGCTGGCCGCGGACCTGCCCACCTTCACCGAGCGGCTGCGCAGCCGGCGGGGGCAGGTCAAGGGGGTGCTGACCGACCAGTCGGTGCTGTCCGGCGTGGGCAACGCGTACTCCGACGAGATCCTGCACGCCGCGAAGCTGTCTCCGTTCGCGATCACCGATCGGCTCACCGACGCCCAGATCGCCACCCTGCACGCCGCCACCCGGCAGGTCCTCGGCGACGCGGTCGAACGGTCCCTCGGTCAACGGGCCGCGGAGCTCAAGGGCGAGAAGCGCTCCGGGTTGAAGGTGCACGCCCGCACCGGGCTGCCCTGCCCGGTGTGCGGGGACACCGTGCGGGAGGTGTCGTTCGCCGACTCCAGCCTCCAGTACTGCCCGACCTGCCAGACCGGCGGCAAGCCGCTCGCTGACCGTCGGTTGTCCCGCCTCGTACGGTGAGTAATTCCACTCCACGACTACGGAGCGGAATCGCCCGCACTGAGCGGAAGCTCCGGTCCGCCGTTCTCGCCAGGCGCGCATCCATCGGTATAGTGGCCCGGTCCCCGGCTTCTGAAATGGTGCGGAGCCGGCCAGATCTCGCCGGCACCATCGGTCGCCAATCTCCTTCGGGGCGACGACCGGTCGGAGCCCGCGTGGGAGACTGGGACGGTGGGCGACCGGGCCCTCACGCTGAGTGAGCGGCTCGTGTCATGCGGGAGGACATGGGTGAGGTGACGGCAAGCCTCCAGCGCCCGGTAACCAACGAAGGCCGGAGCAGACTCGTGCGGCACGTCGACAGCTTCGAGATCCAGCCGCCGACGCCGCCGTCCCACAACGGCGTCCCTCGGTCGGCATGGACCAGGGCGCGACGCCGTGTCTCCCGTTGGCACCGCCCCTACATCGCGATCTTGCTGCTGCTCGACTTCGCCTCGGCGGCGTTCGCCAGCTGGATCGCGATCCAGCTCTTCGACCAGGCCGCTTCCGGGTTCTCCGGCACCAAGCAGGACCCGACCTGGTTCCACACGATCTCCTACCTGCTGCTCCCGCTCGGCTGGGTGGTCATCCTCTGGAGCAACCGGGCGTACGACCGGCGCTATCTGGGGCTCGGCCCGGACGAGTTCAAGCGGGTGATTCGGGCCGCGGTGACCGTCGCCGCGAGCGTCTCGTTCCTCGCGTTCGCCACCAAGACCGCGCTGTCCCGCTGGACTGTGGGCACGGCGCTGCTCGGGGCGCTGCTGTTGATCCTGTGGGGCCGTTTCGTGGCCCGCTGGGCGCTGCACTACATCCGGCGGCGGGCCGGCCAGGCCGCGCACCGGATGGTGCTGGTCGGCACCCTGCCCGAATGCCTGGAGGTCTACGCGGCGGTCACCCGCAGCCCGGCCGCCGGGCTGATGCCCGTCGCCATCCACATCACCGACGGGTACGCGGCGGCCCGGGGGATGCCGACCCCGGTTCCGGTGTACGCCGGCCGCGACGTCCTGGCCCTGGTCCGTGAGGTCGGTGGGGACACCATCGCGGTCTGCGGGTCGGCCAGCGCGGAGCCGGGCGAGCTGCGTCGGCTGGCCTGGCAGTTGGAGGGCTCCGGCGTCGACCTGGTGGTCGCCCCACAACTGACCGACATCGCCGGGCCCCGGGTGCACATTCGGCCGATCGAGGGTCTGCCGCTGCTGCACGTCGAGGAGCCGACCCTCTCCGGGCCGGCGCTGCTGGCCAAGAACCTGATGGACCGGGTGGCCGCCGGCCTCGGCCTGCTGCTGCTGATCCCGCTCTTCGTGGCCATCGCCGTGGCGATCCGGATCTCCGACCGTGGGCCGGTCTTCTTCCGCCAGCCCCGGGTGGGGCACGAGGGGCGCACGTTCCGGGTGTGGAAGTTCCGCACCATGTACGTCGACGCCGAGGACCGGCTGGCCGGGCTGGTCGACCGGAACGAAACCGACGGCATGCTGTTCAAGATGAAGGAGGACCCCCGGGTCTTCCCGGTCGGTCGTTTCCTGCGGGCCACCTCGCTGGACGAGCTGCCGCAGCTGATCAACGTGCTCTGGGGCGAGATGTCGCTGGTCGGGCCCCGCCCGCTGCCGGCCGACGACGGCGACTTCCTGGGTGACGTCCGCCGTCGCCTGCTGGTCCGCCCCGGCATGACCGGCCTGTGGCAGGTCTCCGGCCGCTCCGACCTGTCCTGGGACGAGTCGGTCCGACTGGATCTCTACTACGTCGACAACTGGTCGCTCGCGTACGACCTGAGCATCCTGTGGCGGACCGTCGGGGTGGTGCTCGCCCGCAAGGGCGCGTACTAGGGGGTTGGCGCGCCGGCTCGCAGGGGCAAGGATCGCTGCGTGGCTGCCAACCTCTCCGCCGTGGTCGGCGTCGTCTCACTCGTCACCGCGCTGACCGCGGCCCTGTTGGCGGTGCTGCGACTGCGGGCCCGCCGTGGCATCGCCACCGCCACCCAGCGCGCCACCTACGAGGTGCTGCACACCGCCGGCCTGGCCGCCGAGCCCCTCCGGGCCGGACTGAGCGAGGCGGGCGCGGCGAAGGCCGTACGCCATCTGCGGGCTCTGGTGGGTGCGGCCGGGCTGGCACTCACCGACGCCGAGCGGCTGCTGGCCCTCGATGGGCGCGGCACGCACCACGGCGAGCAACTGCTCGCGGCGGCCCGGCGGACGGTGGACACCGGCCGCTCGACGGTGCTGGGTGAGCAGGAGCTGCACTGCGACCGGGTCGACTGCCCGATCCGTGGTGCGGTGGTCGCGCCGTTGCTGGGAGCGGACGGCCGGGTGGTGGGCGCGCTGGTGGCGGTCGCCGACGGTCCACCACCCCCGGGGCTGGTGCAGGCCACCCTGGAGACGGCGCACTGGGCCGGCAACCAGCTCGCCCTGGCCGAGCTGGACTCGTCGCGGGAGCGGCTGGCCCGTGCCGAGATCCGCGCGTTGCGGGCGCAGATCAGCCCGCACTTCATCTACAACGCGTTGACCGCGATCGGCTCGTTCGTGCGCACCGACCCGGAGCGGGCCCGCGAGCTGATCCTGGAGTTCGCCGAGTTCACCCGGTACTCGTTCCGGGCGCACGGGGAGTTCACCACGCTGGCCGAGGAGCTGCGGTCGATCGACCGTTATTTGACCATCGAGCGGGCCCGGTTCGGCGACCGGTTGCAGGTACGGCTGCAGATCGCCCCGGAGGTGCTGCCGGTGACGCTGCCGTTCCTCTGCCTCCAGCCGTTGGTGGAGAACGCGGTCCGCCACGGGTTGTCCCGCAAGCCGGGCACGGGCATGGTGAGCATCGAGGCCCGGGACGCCGGGGCCGAATGCCACATCACGGTGGAGGACGACGGAGTGGGAATGGATCCGACCACGCTGACCGCCGGCATCGCCGAGCTGGCCCGCGGCACCGGCGACCCGGGCGACGACACGGGCCAGCACGTCGGCCTCTCCAACGTCGACGAGCGGCTGCGGTCGGTCTTCGGGGACCGGTTCGGCCTGGTCGTGGAGACCGGGCTGGGCTCGGGTACGAAGGTGAGCATGCGGGTGCCGAAGTTCCACCCCGGCGTACGGGCAGGATCGTGAGCGAGCGGACGGGGACGGGTGCGGTGAACGCGACCGGTTTCCTGCGGGTGCTGGCGGTGGACGACGAGCCGCCCGCGCTCGACGAGTTGGCGTACCACCTGCGGGCCGACCCCCGGGTGGCCCGGCTGCACACGGCCGGGGATGCCACCGAGGCGCTGCGGCTGCTGCGCGACGGCGACGTTGACGTGGTCTTCCTGGACATCCGGATGCCCGGCCTGGACGGCATGGAGCTGGCCCGGGTGCTGCGCCGCTTCGCCCGACCACCGGCGATCGTGTTCGTCACCGCGTACGACGACGGCGCGGTGGACGCCTTCGACCTGGGTGCCACCGACTACGTCCGGAAACCGGTTCGGGCCGATCGGTTGGCCGAGTCGCTGCGCCGGGTGATCGGTTCACGGGTGGTGCCGTCGCACCCGGCGGCGCTGGCCCGCGCGGAGGAGGACCCGACCATCCCCATCGAGCTGGCCGGCACCACCCGGATGCTGCCCCGCTCGGCGGTGCGGTGGGTGGAGGCGCAGGGGGACTACGCCCGGTTGCACACCGCGGAGGGGTCGCACCTGGTCCGGGTCTCGCTGGCCACGCTGGCGGAACGCTGGGCCGATGCCGGTTTCGTTCGGGTGCACCGGTCGTATCTGGTGCAGTTGAAGTTGATCGCGGAACTGCGACTGGTCAACTCCGGCTATGTGGTGGTGGTCGACGCCACCGAGCTGCCGGTGAGTCGGCGGCACACCCGGGAGCTGAAGGACAAGCTGGTCAGGGCCGCGAAGCAGGATTGGAGTCGCTGAACCGGGAATGACAGCGGCCCTACCGTACGTTGTACGCTAGTCCGTACGACTTCCGGGAGGCCGCCGTGACCGAGACCCCGTTCGACGCCGAGACCGAGTTCGACCGCCAACTCGACCGACTGGTGCAGCTCGGCTACCCCGCCCTCGCCGGGCTGACCGAGAACGCCTTCCGCGACCTGGTCGCGCCACTGCGGGCCAGTGCGGTCGAGGGCACCGCCGGACTGCCCGCTCCCACCGACGCCCGGGTGCCGTTCCTGCTGGTCATCACCCGGGACCTGATCGGGGTGCCGGAACGGGTGCAGCTCACCACCCTGGCCGGCAAGCGCAAGCCCGGCGTCATCGACCGGAACTACGCCGAGGACGACCTGCCCCGCTTCGACCCGATCAAGGAGTTGGAGGTACCGGCCGGGCCGGCGTACCTGCTCTTCGACGTCGACCGGGGCGAGGAGTTCCGCAACCTGGCCCCGGCGACGGCCATGGAGGGGATCACCGCCCAGGGTCGGCTGCCGCTGACCATCGACGAAGGGCTCGCCTTCGTCACCCTGCACCCCGCCGCGCTGGCCAGCAACCGGTGCTTCTCGCTGGTCGGCTCCCGCTGCGGCGACAAGCGGGTGCCGGCGCTCTGGATCAGCCAGGGCGCACCCAAGCTGGGCTGGTGCTGGTACGGCAACCCGCACACCTGGCTCGGCTCCGCCTCGGCCCGGCCGGAGCGCATCGGCCTGGAGTGACCGGCCGTACCACCGGCCCGCACCTTTGGACGGACGGGTCAGAAGATGTCGGCCAGCGGCAGGGCGAGAGGGAACGGCTGGTCGGTGCGATAGACCTCGCCAGCCGGGAGGAAGACCTCCTCGCGGTAACCGCCCACGCCGTTCACCAACACCGTCAGGGTCTGCTTTCGCGGCTCCACCAGCCAGTAGATGGGAATGCCGGCGGCCGCGTACTCGTGCCGTTTCAACACCAAGTCGCGGCCGGCGTTGCTCGGCGAGATCACCTCGACGACGAGGAGCACGTCGGCCGGGTCGAGCGCCGCGCCTCCCCGGTCCACCGCACTCTCGCGGGCAACGAAGAGATCGGGCACGAAATAGGAGGTGCGTTTGGCGCTCACCCCGATGTCCTGACCGACGAGCACGCCGTCCGGGGCCTGCCGGTCGAGGAGCCGGCGGAGGCGGTTGGCGACTGCGCCGTGGAAGACGTCCGCATGGGGGGACACGAGCAGGCTCCCGTCGAAGATCTCGTAGACCTGGTCGTCCTCTGGAATGCCTTGGAGGTCGTCGACCGTCCAGGCGTCGCCGTGGCCGGGCCGGGCAGGGTTGGTCACCGTCACACCTCCTCTCTACCGGACCACCCTGACAGCTCGGTCGGTCGTCCACAACGAGCCTCGGGAGTTCACACAGGCCAGCCCGCACAGCGAGCGAGTTATCCACAGCCTTGAGTCGTTGTCCACAGGTTATGCACAGCGGTGCCGTGCTCGTGCTGCTTGACAATCGCGTACGGCGGGTGAGACTGCCGGGGTGGCCAAGCAACTCCCGGACGTGGGGTCGGGCGGTACGGTTCCGCCGCCCCGGCGGTCCCGGATCGTGCTGGCCGAGATCACCCGGCAGGACACTCGCGCCGAGCGGACCCGCGCCGAGTTGGCCCAACAGACCCAGGTCGGCGAGGCACTGGTCCGCGGCCTGGTCCGGGCCCAACTCGCGCTGGCGCTGCGGTTGTCCCTGGTGGTGGCCATCGGGTTGGGCGGACTGCCCTGGCTGTTCGCGATCGCGCCCTCGCTGGGCCGGACCACCGTCGCCGGCGTCAACCTGCCCTGGCTGCTGCTCGGCGTGGTGTCCTTCCCGTTCCTGATCGGGGTGGGCTGGGCGTACGTGCGGTTGGCCGAACGCAACGAGCAGGACTTCATCGACCTGGTGCAACGGCCGGAGCGCTGAGGTGGGCAACGACTTCGTGGTCCCGGCCATCGTCACGGTCACCCTGGTCACCCTCGGAATCGGCTTCTACGGGCTGCGGCTGGCCCGGACCACCTCCGACTTCCTGGTGGCGTCCCGGGCGATCAGTCCGACCTGGAACGCCGCCGCCATCGGCGGGGAGTACCTGTCGGCGGCGAGCTTCCTCGGCATCGCGGGGTTGGTTCTCAAGTACGGCGTGGACGTGCTCTGGTATCCGGTCGGGTTCGCCGCCGGCTACCTGGCCCTGCTGCTCTTCGTGGCCGCGCCGCTGCGCCGCTCCGGCGCGTTCACCCTGCCCGACTTCTGCGAGCTTCGGCTGGGATCACGTCGACTCCGCATCCTGGCCACCGCCTTCGTGATCTTCATCGGCTGGCTGTACCTGGTGCCGCAGTTGCAGGGCGCCGGGTTGACCCTGGCCACGGTGGCCGGTTCCCCGTACCCGCTCGGCGCCCTGCTGGTGGCCGCCGTGGTCACCGCGAACGTGGCGCTCGGCGGGATGCGCGCGATCACCTTCGTGCAGGCCTTCCAGTACTGGCTCAAGCTGACCGCGCTCGCCGTACCGGTGATCTTCCTGGCCTTGCAGTGGCAGGCCGACGGCCGCCCGGCGGTGACCCCACCCGACGGGCCGACGTTCCGGGCCGCGACCACCGTCGTGGTCGAGCACCGCGCGACCCTCACCCTGCCCGACGGCGACATCCGAGAGGTACGCCCCGGCGACGAGCTGACCTTCGCCGCCGGTGACCCGGTGCCGGACGTGTCCGGGGTGGCCACCGACGCCAGCGACTGGCTGCTGCCCAGCGCCGCCGGCGACGACGACCGAGGGCTGTTCGCCACGTACTCGCTGATCCTGGCCACATTCCTGGGCACCATGGGCCTGCCACACGTGCTGGTGCGCTTCTACACCAACCCGGACGGGGCGGCGGCCCGCCGGACCACCCTGGTGGTGCTGGCCCTGGTCGGCGCCTTCTACCTGCTGCCCACCCTGTACGGGGTGCTCGGCCGGATCTACACCCCGCAGCTACTGGTCAGCGGGCAGACCGACGCGGTGGTGGTGCTGCTGCCCGGCGCGGCCCTCGGCGACGGGACGGCCGGGCGGCTGCTGGCCGCGCTGGTCTCGGCGGGTGCGTTCGCGGCTTTCCTCTCCACCTCGTCCGGGCTGCTGACCAGTGTCGCCGGGGTGATCTCGACGGACGTGCTCGGCCGGGGCTCGGTACGCGGTTTCCGACTGGCCACGGTGATCGCCGGAGCCGTCCCGGCGGTGCTGGCGCTGCACGTCTCCGGACTGGACGTGTCCCAGGTGGTCGGGCTGGCCTTCGCGGTCGCCGCGTCCAGCTTCTGCCCGCTGCTGGTGCTCGGCATCTGGTGGCGGGGGCTGACCGATCTGGGCGCCGCCGCCGGGGTGCTGGTCGGCGGCGGCGCGGCGATCGGCGCGGTGCTGGTCACGGTGCTCGGCCCGCCGCTGTCCGGTTGGCCGGCCACGCTCATCGCGCAGCCGGCCGCCTGGACGGTGCCGCTGGCCTTCACCGTGATGGTCGCGGTGTCGATCGCCACCCGCCGGCGAGCCCCGGCCGATGTCGCCGCCACCATGCTCCGCCTGCACACCCCGGAAGCCCTCCGCATGCAGTGATCACAGCCGCCACGGGGTCGCCAACAGGTCAACAGGTGTCAGTGCCGGCGCAGAGCCGCTGCGCCACCGGCTGGGCGTACCGCCGCGCCTCTTTCGGCGTGGTGTCCGTGTCCAACGCGATCTGTGCCACCAAATCGCCCTGCCGTACGACGAGCCAGCGGCTCCGCACGCCCTCGATGTCCGAGCCCACCAGCAGAGACTCGTCACCGGCCCCCAGCCCATCAGCCAGGACCGACATCGAGCTGGTCGCCCCTCTGGGGATGCAGTCGGTGAAAAGTGCGCGGACCCCGTCCATCTCAACGGCAGCATTGCCACGCGAGTAGCGGACGACCCGTTGGATCATGCTGGCGGTGGGCGAGTCGAACGACACGGTCCGCTGGGCGAGCCTGCCGTTGGACGTCCACGACGGCGCATCGCGGCAGTAGATCGACACCGACTCCAGGCTCCAGTCGCCGTCGATGTCGCCCTCGGTCATCGTGAAGCCGGCGGGCAGATCCGTGAGCCGCAGCATGGCCGTGGCCGGGATGGCCGTGCTGGTGGAACCATTCGACGGGCTGCCGCTGGTCGTCGACGGGCTCGACGGTGGTGGCCCAGGGGTGTCGCGGGTGGAGGGCGTCGGGGTAGCCGACGGCGTGGGTGTCGGGGTGGGTGATCCGGTCGCCGGCAGCACCGGAGTCGGTGCGCCCTCCTGGCCGTCGGCCAGCGCCACCGCCCCCGTGGCCAGCAGCGCCACCGTCACCAGGCCGGCGAGCGTTGCCGCGATCCTGGTCTGGCGGGTCCGCCGCCGGCCACGCTCCCGCACCTGTTCGGTCGGGGCCCAGCGCAGGTGCTCGGTGTCCTGAAACAGGTCAACGAAGGGCTGATCAGGCATTGCTGACCTCCTCGGGGAGGGTGGTGCCGAGCAGAGGTGCGAGGGCCTTGCGCCCTCGGGTGAGCCGCGCCTTGACCGTGCCGGCCGGAACAGCCATCCGCGTCGCGATGTCCGCGACCGAAAGATCCGCGAGGTGGTGCAGGACGACAGCCTCGCGCTGGTCCTTCGGCAACTGGCGTAACGCGGCGACCAGCGCGACGGTGTTCTCCGATGGTGGTCCGACCGCGGTTACCTGGTCATTCCGCCGATGGGCGGTGATCCCGTTACGGATCTTCCGCCAACGGTTCTGGAGGAGGCGATGTCCCACGACGTACACCCAGGCCGATGGATCGTCGTACGCACCGATGGACTGCCAGCGCTGCCAGGCCCGCACGTACGCCTCCTGCGCGGCGTCCTGCGCCTCATGGATGTCGCCACCGAGCGCGTACAGCACGGTGACGAGCCGGTGCCTGGTCGCTCGGTAGAACTCCTCGAAGCCGTCATCTCTGTCCAACGTCCCTCCCCGTTTCGCTCCTGCCTCAGTCACCCGCGAGCACGGCGTCCGGTTGCATCAGGTGCAGCAAGGAGTAGTTGTCAGGATCACTGTTGAGCGTCCTCGTCACGTACCCGTGCCAGGGGCTCTGCGGGGCTCGTCCGCCGCAGGGATGATCAGCGATCCGCCCGTCGCCGGACGGCGGAACTGGCGGTCGACGGATAACGTCGGCGCATGACTGTTGAGCACCCCGCGCTCGCACTACGTGGCCTGGCCAAACGGTTCGACGGCACGATCGCGGTGGCCGGCGTCGACCTGGACGTCCCCGCCGGCTCCTTCTATGGCCTGCTCGGGCCGAACGGCGCCGGCAAGACCACGACGCTGTCGATGGCGGTCGGGCTGTTGCGACCGGACGCGGGTACGGCCTGGGTGCTCGGGCACGACGTCTGGCAGGACCCGGTCACCGCCAAGCGGCTGCTCGGCGTGATGCCCGACGGGGTCCGCCTGTTCGACCGGCTGACCGGGGCGGAGCTGCTGGCGTACCACGGGCTGTTGCGGGGGATGGACCCGGCGGTGGTCGACCAGCGGGCCGCGGAGTTGCTGGACGTGCTGGCGCTCGGCGACGCCGGTCGGACGCTGGTGGTGGACTACTCGGCGGGCATGAAGAAGAAGATCGGCCTGGCCTGCGCGCTGCTGCACGGCCCTCGGGTGCTGGTGTTGGACGAGCCGTTCGAGGCGGTCGACCCGGTCTCCGCCGCGCTGATCCGGGACATCCTCACCCGGTACGCGGCCGGCGGCGGCACTGTGGTCTTCTCCAGTCACGTGATGGAGGTCGTCGAGCGGCTCTGCTCGCACGTGGCGATCCTGGCCGGCGGCACCATCAAGCGGGTCGGGACCATCGACGAGGTCCGCGGCGACCGCTCGCTGGAGCAGGTCTTCGTGGAGGTGGTCGGCGGACGCACGGCGACCGGCGAGGAGCTGTCGTGGCTCTCCCAGTGAGCGCGGACGCCACCCCCGCCGCGCCCGTGCGCGCGGTCTCCGCTCGACACTTCGTGCGGCTCAAGCTGCGCGTGATGGGCAACAACTTCCGGGGTCAGGGCTGGCGGATCGCCCTGTTCATCGGCGGCGCGTTGCTCGGGCTCTGGTTCGCCGCCAGCGGCTTCTTCCTCTTCGCCGCGCCGGGCCTGGCGGGCAACGGCCGGTACGCGGTGCTGATCGCGGCGGCGGGAGGTGGCTTGCTGGTGCTCGGCTGGCTGCTGCTGCCCCTCGTCTTCTTCGGTGTGGACGAGACACTGGACCCGGCCCGGTTCGCGCTGTTGCCGCTGCCCCGCCGCACGTTGGTGACCGGCCTGTTCGCCGCGGCCCTGATCAGCGTGCCGGTGCTGGCGGTGCTCATCGCGTCGTTCGGGTTGGTGCTGACCGCCTGGTCGTTGGGTGGCTGGTCGGCGGGGTTGGTCGCCGTGGTGGGTGTACTCGCCGGGCTGCTGCTCTGCGTGGCCGCCAGTAGGGCGGTGACCAGCGCCTTCGCCACCATGTTGCGGTCCCGGCGGGTTCGCGACCTGGCGGCCGTGCTGCTGGCGGTGACCGCCGCGCTGCTCGGCCCGTTGCAGGTCTTCGGCCTCGCGGCGCTACGCGAGGCGGACTGGACCAGGCTGGCCGGCGTGGCGACCGTGATCGGTTGGACACCGTTCGGCGCACCGTGGACCGCCGGCATCGACGTGGCCCAGGGGCGGGTCTGGGCGGCGCCGGTCAAGTTGTTGATCACGGTGGTGACGCTCGGTGCCCTGCTGGCCTGGTGGTCCCGGTCGCTCGAGTCGGCGATGGTGGGTGCGGCGAGTGCCGGTAAGGCACCGGCGCGGCGCGGCGCTGCCGGTGGTGCGGTCGCCCAACTGTTTCCCCGGGTTGCCGGCTGGGCCCGCCGGGACCGGTTCGGTGCCCTGGTCGCCAGGGAGGCCCGTTACTGGTGGCGGGACGCTCGACGCCGAGCCAACCTGATCACGATCGCGGTGGTCGGCATCTTCGTGCCAGTGATGATCAACGTTACGGGCGGAGACTTCACGGCCATGAGCGACGAGGGGTTGACGGCGGCTGCCGGCGACAGCTCACCGGTCGTGGTCACCATCTCGATGGTCTTCGTGGGCGTGCTCGCCGCCGTCACCCTGGCCAACCAGTTCGGCTTCGACGGCAGCGCGTACGCCGCCAACGTGGTGGCCGGGGTGCCGGGCCGGGTCGAGCTGCGGGCCCGGATGACGGCCTTCTCGCTGTACGTGCTGCCGATGCTGGCGGTCGTGGCGGTGGTGCTGTCGGTGCTGCTCGGCCGACCGGGTTGGATCGGGCTCACGGCCGGCAGCCTGGTCGCCACCTACGGCGCCGGGTTGGCGGTGAACAGCCTGGTCTCGGTGCTCGGGGCGTACTCGTTGCCGGAGACCAGCAACCCGTTCGCGATGAACAGCGGTGCGGGTCTGACGAAGGGTCTGCTCACCCTGCTGGCCATGCTCACCTCGGCGGTCGCCGCGGTGCCGATGGTGGTGGCCGCCGCGTTGCTCGGTGACGCCTGGCTCTGGCTGGCCCTGCCGGTCGGCGTGGCGTACGGGCTGGGCGCGGCGCTGCTGGGCGCGTACCTGGCCGGCGACGTGCTGGACCGACGCCAGCCGGAGCTGCTGGCCACGGTCACGCCCCGGCGCTAGCCTGCGCGGCGGCCGGCGACCTGGGCAGCGTCGGCGATAAAGTCACGCCAAACGGCCGGAGCGAAGGTGAGGGTCGGGCCGGAACGGTCCTTGCTGTCCCGGACCAGCACGACGCCGGGCAGATTGTCCGCCACCTCGACGCACGCACCGCCCGTGTCGCCGGACCTGGTCGACGTCCGCCAGCGGGGTTGAGCAACGGTCATGGCGTCACCTTCAGCTTCCGGATCAGATCCACCGAGGCGCTTGTGGAGAGCGCTTCGCCGAGCAGGCTATCCCATTTCCGACCAATCAGGCGGACGACGTCTGGGTCATCGATGACGTGTCCACGAGCAACGTCCTCGACATAGGTGACCCGTTCCCCGTCGGGCAGTTCGGCGAGCAAAAACCCGCCGGTCAGTCCGACGTGGGCTCCGGCGTCGAGCGGCACGACGTGCAGTCTGACGCTTGGCAGGGCGCTAAGTTCCATCAGGCGACCGAGCTGAGCGTCCAGTACCGCCGGCCCGCCGACCGGGCGGCGTAGAGCCGTCTCGTCCAGGACGAAGACGCATTGCGGCGACTCTGCCCGCTGCCACAACTGCTGTCGTTCCATCCGGACCGTGACCAGTTCGTCCACCACCTTGGTTGGATTCAGCCCGCCAGCCGAAATGACCGCGCGGGCATAGTCCTCGGTTTGCAGAAGCCCCGGAATCAGGCACGGCTCGAATTCGCAGAGCCGGATCGCCTGCTCCTCATGGTTGCGCCACGGAACGAACCAGGTCGGAAGCCGCTGCCGATCGGCGGCCCGTAACAGTTCGGCGAGGAGGCCGCCGGTGGCTAGGGCCTCGTCGGCGGCGACCGCGAACTCCATGGTCGGCCGACGCCGGCCGGTCTCGATGGCGGCCACCGTGGATGGACTCCATCTTGTCAACGTTGCCAGTGCTTCCTGGGACACCTCGGCACCGGCTCGGGCGGCCTTCAACGCCCGCACCCACATTTCGACGTTCATCCTTACCTCTCCGGTAAGTACGTGACCCCGCTGTGTAGTAAGCCCTGGCATCCTCCCCTCTCCGCGCCTCTCAGTCCAGGGTGGATGACACGCGGCCCGGTCGGTGGAGGCGATGTCCCGGCGTCCGGTCCTGCGTTCGGGTCGCCCCGGTCATCCCCCGATCGGGGCGACCCCGTTGACCGGAAGGAGATCAGCCATGTTCGGGTTCATCCGTGGCCGGAACGAGGTGTGGTGGTCGTACCGGAAAAGGAAGGCTGCGGCACCGGCGGCCGCGCCGGGCGCGACCGGATCGGAGCGTTCGGCGGGCCCGCCAAATCGACCACCCGCGTGGGCGAACGGGCCGACGGTGGCCTTGCCGCGACCGGGCCGGGCCGGTTGGCTGACCCCCGCGCAAGCCTGGCGGGCGAACGGCGGTCGCTGGTGAAACCCGCCGCCCGGCCAGCGGCTCGGACCTCAGACCAGGCACGCGACCGGACGCCTCGCACCTGGGATCGGCCTGCCACCGCAAGCGTGATGTCTCTGAGGCATCAATATGACTCAGCGGCATCACGGTCATTGGGGCACCGCCCTCCGGCGAGCGGACCGTGCCGCAGCCGGGCGACTCCACCGCCCCGGACGGCCGGGGAGCCACGGTGAGCCGGCCGCACCTGCCGATGCGGCCACTCTGGCGGTGTCGGGGCTGCGGCGCACTCTGGCCGTGTCAGCCGGCGCGGCTGGCGCTGCTCGCCGAGTACCGACACGATCGCGTGGCGCTGCTGGTCTACCTGGGCACGATGATGGCGGAGGCTGGCGATCAACTCGCCCGCCTCAACGGGCGACCCGCCGACCTGCACGAGCGCTTCGTTGGTTGGGCGAGGGGCCGGGGCGGCACAATGTTTCACGTGAATCATGAGCCGGGCGCCGAGATCCACCACACCGACCCGTTCGCGGTGCCGGCCGGGCAACGGTCGCCGGCACGTCAGCTGCGTGGTCGCCTCGCCGCACCGGTGACCGTCTGGACGGCGCCCGGCCCGGCCGGGCTGACCGTCTCGTCCACCCTGGTGGCCGAGGGGGAACCGGACCGACTGCTCGGGCTGATCGACGCGGAGTCCGACCTCTGGGCTGCCATCGAGGAGTCCGGGCGGTTCGCGGTCACGCCACTCGGCCCACCACATCGGCAACTCGCCGACCGGTTCGCTGGCCTCTTCCCGGCCCCGGGCGGGCTCTTCGCCACCGGCGCGTGGCTCGAGACGCCGTACGGGCCGGTGCCGGCGGACGCCGGCGGCTGGGCCGGGTGCCGGCTGGACACCGCCCGGGAGTACGGCTGGGCGCTGCTGGTGGAGGCCACGATCGAGGCGGTTGACCTGGCCGAGGAGGCCGCTCCGCTGCTGCACTACCGGGGTCGCTATCACGAGCTGCCGGATTGACCGGGCGCCTCGCCCGGGGCGACCGATCATCGCAGTGACCTGAGTCACTTGGCGCAGCCAGCCAACCGCTCGGCGCACTCGCCGACCGGCGTCAATCTCAGCCTTCCCTGCCGGGGAGTGCGCTCTTTACCGTGCGCGAAACTCCTCTGACGCCTGTGAAGGTGGTGATCCACAGATGTCCACGGACACACCCGCTCCGGCCGCTTCCCAGTCGGACAAGTACCTGGCCGTACAACGGTCGGACGAGTTCGCCGGGCTGCGGCGTGCGCTGCGCGGCTTCGTCTTTCCGATGACCGTCGCGTTCTTCCTGTGGTATGCGCTCTACGTCATTCTCTCCGCGTACGCCCGGGACTTCATGGGCACGAAGCTGTTCGGCAGCAACATCAACGTCGCACTCGTCTTCGGCCTGCTCCAGTTCGTCTCCACGTTCCTGATCGCCTGGCTCTACTCCCGGTACGCGGACCGGAAGATCGACCCCGTGGCCGACCGGATCCGCGCCGAGATCGGGGAGGTGACCCATGAGCAAGGTCCTCGCGGTTGAGACGTTCCTGGCGGCCGAGGCGGGCAATCACACCGCCCGCAACCTGACCATCACGCTCTTCCTGGTCTTCGTGGCGGTGACCCTGGGCATCACCATCTGGGCCAGCCGGCAGACCAAGACGGCGACCGACTTCTACGCCGGCGGCCGGTCCTTCTCCGGCTTCCAGAACGGCATGGCGATCGGCGGCGACTACATGTCGGCCGCCTCGTTCCTCGGTATCGCCGGCATCATCGCGTTGTACGGCTACGACGGCTTCCTCTACTCGATCGGCTTCCTGGTCGCCTGGCTGGTGGCCCTGCTGCTGGTCGCCGAGCTGCTGCGAAACTCCGGCCGGTACACGATGGCGGACGTGCTGGCCTTCCGGATGCGGCAGCGTCCGGTGCGTACGGCGGCGGCGGTCTCCACCATCACGGTGTCGATCTTCTACCTGCTCGCCCAGATGGTGGGCGCCGGCGCGCTGGTCGCGCTGCTGCTCGGCATCCGGCCGGGGACGACCTTCCTCGGCATGGACGCGTCCACCGCGAAGGTGGCCACCATCATCATGGTCGGCGCGCTCATGATCATCTACGTCACCGTGGGTGGCATGAAGGGCACCACCTACGTGCAAATCGTCAAGGCGTTCCTGCTCATGGGCGGCGCGCTGTTGATGACGATCCTGGTGCTGGCGAAGTTCAACTTCAACCTGTCGGCGCTGCTCGGCCAGGCGGCCGAGGCATCCGGCAAGGGCAGCGCCTTCCTCGAACCCGGTCTGCGGTACGGCGTCGAGGTCGCCGGCAACTCGACACAGACCTTCTACAACAAGGTGGATCTGCTGTCCCTGGGCATCGCCCTGGTGCTCGGCACCGCCGGTCTGCCGCACATCCTGATCCGCTTCTACACGGTGCCGACCGCGAAGGCGGCCCGCAAGAGCGTGCTCTGGGCGATCGGCATCATCGGCACCTTCTACCTGCTCACCCTGGCCCTCGGCTTCGGTGCGGCGGCGCTGGTCGGCGGCGAGGCGATCACCGCGCAGGACAAGGCCGGCAACACCGCCGCGCCGCAGCTGGCCGAGGCGCTCGGCATCGACTTCTTCGGCGGCGAACTGGGCGGGGCGGCGTTGCTGGCGATCATCGCGGCGGTCGCCTTCGCCACCATCCTCGCGGTGGTCGCCGGGTTGACGTTGGCCTCCTCGTCCAGCCTGGCGCATGACTTCTACGCGAACGTCATCAAGAGAGGCGAGGCGTCGGAGCGGCAGGAGGTGCGGGTCGCCCGGATCTCCGCCCTGGTGATCGGCGCGGTGTCGATCGCGTTGTCGATCTACGCGCAGAACCTCAACGTGGCGTTCCTGGTGGCGCTGGCCTTCGCGGTCGCCGCCTCGGGCAACCTGCCAGCGATCCTCTACAGCCTCTTCTGGCGGCGGTTCAACACCTCCGGCGCGGTGTGGGCGATCTACGGCGGTCTGCTCTCGGCCGTGCTGCTGGTGTTCTTCTCGCCGGTGGTCTCCGGTGCGGCGACCTCGATGTTCCCGAACCACGACTGGCAGTGGTTCCCGTTGTCCAACCCGGGCATCCTCTCCATCCCGTTCGGCTTCCTCTGCGGGTGGATCGGCACTGTCATCTCGAAGGAGAACGACGAGGACAAGTACGCCGAGTTGGAGGTGCGCGCCCTGACCGGCGCCGGCGCCCACTGATCGCGGCACCTGTCGCGGGGCCCCCTGTTGACGCGCCACGTCAACAGGGGGCCCTTCCGCGATTTTGGGGCTCGGTAGGCTGAGCAGTATGAAGGTTGCTGAGCGCTTTGGTTCCGGTCACCGCGTCCTCGTCACCGGCGGAGCTGGCTTCGTCCCGTCGCACCTGGTGGATTCGCTGATCGCCCGCGGCTGCACGGTGGTGGCGCTGGACAACTTCGTGACCGGCTCCAAGGAGAACGTCGCGCACCTGCTGGACCGGCCAACCTTCACCCTCGTCGAGGCGGACATCTCCGACGGTCTGCCGACCCATCACCCGGCGCTGGCCGAGCGGTTCGACGCGATCCTGCACATGGCCTCTCCGGCCAGCCCCACCGACTTCGCCCAGTTGCCGGTGGAGATCCTCCGGGTCGGCTCGGTAGGCACCCTGCACCTGCTGGAGCGCGCGGTCGCCGACGGCGCCCGGTTCCTGATGGCCTCCACCTCCGAGGCGTACGGGGACCCGAAGGAGCACCCGCAGCGGGAGACCTACTGGGGCAACGTCAACCCGATCGGGGTCCGCAGCGTCTACGACGAGGCGAAGCGCTTCTCCGAGGCCGCGACGATGGCGTACCACCGCTACCGCGGGCTCGACGCGGCGATCGTCCGGATCTTCAACACCTACGGCCCGCGGATGCGCCCGGACGACGGCCGCGCGATCCCGACCTTCATCTCCCAGGCGCTGCGCGGCGAGCCGATCACCGTGCACGGCACCGGCAACCAGACCCGGTCCATCTGCTTCGTCGAGGACCTGGTGCGGGGCATCCTGCTGCTGCTCGACTCGACCGAGACGGGCCCGGTCAACTGCGGCACCGAGCACGAGCTGACCATGCGGCAACTCGCCGAGTTGATCGTGTCGCTCTCCGACAGCACCTCGAAGGTGACCTATGTCACCCGCAGTTCGGATGACCCGGAGATGCGCCGACCGGACCTCACGCTCGCTCGTGAACTGCTCGGATACGAGCCGACGGTCGCGCCCGAAGACGGCCTGCGACGCACGATCGAGTACTTCCGGACGCGGCTAGGGTAGCCCGATCTTTGCGTACTGCCTGCCGCTGAGTGTCGCCTGAAGGCGGCGGTGGCTCCCGCTACGTACCCTGAGTTACATGTCCGCGACTTCGTCTGCCGGCGTTCCGAATCCGTACCTGCACCGCAGCGCCGGGCGCGCGTCGGTGCCCGGCCCCGACCGGGGCGCCTCCGGGCGTGCCCGTCCGACCGAGGCGCGCTTCTACCCGTCGTACGACGAGGAGCAGCCTCGGCCCGGCGGTCCGGCGGGGCCCACCGGACCGGGCGGCCCCGGTGGCGCCGGTGAGCCGGGGCGGCGGGGTCCGCGACCGCGCTGGGGTCGGATCGCCCTCGTGGCCGGGGTCGCCGTGCTGGTGCTGGCCCTGCTCGGCAGCGTCGGCGCCTGGTTGTACGCCCGCAACCTCAACGGCGACCTGGCCCGCACCGACCCGTTCGCGGAGATCACCGGCGGCCGGCCGGCCAAGACCGTCGACGGCGCGCTGAACATCCTGCTGGTCGGCAGCGACTCGCGGGACCCGGACGCGCCGGTCGACACCAAGAGTCAGTGGCGTGCCGACACGATCATCGTCATGCACATCCCGGCCGACCACCAGGAGGCGTACCTCGTCTCCATCCCGCGCGACCTCTACGTGCCGATCCCGGAGAGCGCCGGCGCGGACTGCGGCTCCGGTTCGCGCGCGAAGATCAACGCGGCGTTCGCATTCGGCGGTCTGCCGCTGGCGGTACGCACCGTGGAGTGCTTCACCGACGTTCGGATCGACCACGTGATGGCGATCGACTTCGGCGGCTTCAAGGAGGTCACCGACGCCCTCGGCGGGGTGGACCTGAAGGTGGAGCGGACCATCACCTCGATCCACAAGCCGTACCGGACGTTCACCAAGGGCACCAATCACATGGACGGCGCGGAGGCGCTGGACTGGATCCGGCAGCGCAAGCAGTTCCCGGACGGTGACTTCGCCCGGATGCGACACCAGCAGGAGTTCCTTCGGGCGCTGATGGACAAGGCGGCGAGCACCGGCACGCTGGCGAACCCGAAGAAGCTCAATGACTTCCTCCAGTCGGTGACCGCGGCCGTAACCGTTGACCAAGGTTTCTCGGTTACAGACATGGCGCTGCAGTTCCGAAACCTGCGCGGCCAGAACCTCACCTTCGTGACCAGCCCGAACTCGGGCAGCGAGACGATCAACGGCGAGTCGGTGGTGGTGTCGGACCGAGAGAAGGCGCTCGCGATGTACCAGGCCATGTCGGCCGACACCATGGCCGACTGGGTCAAGGCCAACCCACCGAAGAGCAACGACGGCGGCTGACGCACCGGGAGGGCGGCCCGCCCGTGTGGCTGATCGAGGTCCGACGCGCACCAACCGTTCGGGTCATCGAGCGGCGACGATCGACTGAGTTCATGAAATTCGACGTCCGGATTGACCCGGGATGAACTCGCCAAGTCGATTTGATGTACGTACAGTGGTGCCGCCCCCTCCTGATCACGAGCTGGAGCACGAATGCCGGTTCAGGCCAGTCGTCGCCCTTCTTCCCCCGGTTCCGCCGCTCCCAGCGGTCGAGTCGCCGCAGCCATTCCGGCGCAGGCACGCCCCTCGGGCGGCGGGCCGGGAGCCCGCCCGCCCGGCAGTGGCGGCGGCGATGGTGGTCGCCCGGGTGGCGGTGGCTCGACGAAGCCGACGAAGCGCAAGGACCCGCTCTGGGCCAGGCTGACCGTGGTCTTCGGTGCCGTGCTGATGCTGAGCAGCGGAGTGGCCATCGTCGGCAGCAAGGTGCTGATCGGGCAGGCGACCGGCGGCATCGCGAAGGGCAACCTGCTGGGTGAGGCCGGCAAGTCCGACGCCGAGGGCGGCGCGAGCCTGGACGGCCCGATCGACATGCTGCTGCTCGGGGTGGACGCGCGGGAGCGCTGGGCCGCCGACGACGTCCGCTCGGACAGCATCATCATCCTGCACATCCCGGCCACCCACGACCAGGCGTACCTGATCTCGATTCCCCGGGACACCGAGGCGCAGATCCCGCCCTTCTCGAAGAGCGGCTACGCCGGCGGCACCGGAAAGATCAATGCCGCCTTCCAGGCCGGCGCCGCCAACGGCGGGGGCTGGGAGGGTGGCGCCCAGTTGATGGCGCAGACGATCAAACGGCTGACCGGGATCAGCTTCGACGGTGCGGCGATCATCAACTTCGGTGGTTTCAAGAACGTCATCGACACCCTGGGCACGGTGCGGATCTGCGTCAGCCAGGAAGTCAAGTCGCTGCACATGTCGTACGTCGACGGCAAGCCGATGTGGAACGCGGACGCCAAGAAGACCGGCAAGCCGCGGACTCCGGTGGTGCACAAGAAGGGCTGCCAGGAGATGGAGGGTTGGGCCGCGCTCGACTACTCCCGGCAGCGCAAATCCCTCAAGAACGGTGACTACGACCGCCAGGCGAACCAGCAGCAGCTGATCAAGGCGATGGCCAAGAAGGCCACCGATGGCGGGATGCTGACCAACCCGGCCAAGATGAACAACCTGATCAAGGCGGCGGGCAAGGCGTTCGTGCTGGACACCGGCGGCGTGCCGATCGAGGACTTCATCTTCACCATGCGTGGGGTCACCGCCAACGAGCTGACCATGCTCAAGACCAACAACGGCACCTTCAACGCCAACGGCAACAACACCGAGGGCTTGAACGAAGAGACCATGGCGATGTTCCGGGCGGTCAAGCAGGACAAACTCGCCGAGTTCGTCTTCACCCACCCCGAGGTGATCTCCACCCGCAAGTAGGGCCGGAAGTCGCGGAAAGCCAGCGACGCTGAAGTCACCGCCCGTAGCCTGACGTGAGCAGGTTTCACGTATCGGCTGCGGGGAGGCGGTCACGGCCAGGTGGGGACGAAACGCGGCGGGCCGGGCCGGAGTGGCCCCGTCGGCCCGATCGCGTGGTGCCCGTGGGTCGCGGATCATGCTCGGCGTCGGCCTGGCCCTTGTCCTGCTGGCCGGGCTCGTCGTGGCCGGGCTCAAGACGCTCAGCCACCGGTACGACCGCATGGTGACCAAGGAGCAACTGCTCGACCCCGACGCCCGCACCGACCGCACCGATCTGGACGGGCCGCTCAACTACCTCCTGGTCGGCTCCGACCGGCGACCCGGTGACAGCGGGCCGGACCAACGCTCGGACACCATCCTCATCGTGCACGTTCCCGCTGGTCAGCGGGAGGCGTACCTGGTCTCCATTCCGCGTGACCTGCTGGTCGCCATCCCGCCCGCGAACGGCTTCGGCGGCGGCCAAGACAAGATCAATGCCGCGTACGAGCACGGCGGCGGCGGGCAGGCCGGTGCCCAACTGCTCTCCGCCACCCTGCACCGACTCACCGGAATCCAGTTCGACGGTGCCGCGCTCATCGACTTCTCCGGCTTCCGGAAGGTCATCGACCTGCTCGGTGGGGTGGAGATGTGCGTGGACACCGAGGTCCGCTCGATCCACACCAACCGGGTCTTCCCCACCGGCTGCCAGCGGATGGACGGGGCGCAGGCGCTGGACTACGTCCGACAGCGCTACGACCTGCCCGGCGGCGACTTCGACCGACAACACCACCAGCAGCAACTGCTCCGAGCGATGCTGGACAGCGCCGGCCGGGCGGACCTGCGGAGCGATCCCGTCAAACTGGACCAGGTGCTCCGCGCGGTCGGCAGCTCGCTGACCGTCGACACCAACGGCGTACCCCTGGAGGACCTGCTGCTCGCGCTGCGCGCGCTGCCGCCCGACGGGATGCGCGGCGTGCAGGTGCCCTCCTCGCCGCAGACCATCGACGAGATTTCGTACGTGGTGCTGGACAACGGGGGCAACGGGCTCTTCGAGGCGCTTCGCGGCACACGGGTGCCGGCCTGGGCGCAGGCCAACCCCCGCTGGGTGACCCGGTTGTGACGGTGTCGACGGCCCGGTCGGTGCCGAACCGGCCCAGGAGGATCTAGTGTTGCTTCCTGTGTTCGGACCCCAGGTTCCCACCGTGCCCGTGACCGAGATCGCCGACGAGATCTACCTGCTGGATGTGCGGGAGGACGACGAGTGGGCGGCCGGCCATGCGCCCACCGCCCACCACCTGCCGATGATGGAGCTGCCGGCCCGGCTGGCCGAGGTGCCCACCGACCGGGAGGTGGCAGTCGTCTGCCGTTCCGGCGGGCGCTCCGCCCAGGTCGTCGCCTACCTGATCAACAACGGCTGGGAGCAGGTGCGCAACGCCGACGGCGGGATGCGCCAGTGGGCTGCGGTCGGCCGACCGGTGGTCGACGCGAACGGGCAGCCCGGCCAGGTCATCTGAGGCCGGCAATGGGCGGGCCACTGGTCTTCGCGCACCGCGGCGCCTCGTTCGACCTACCCGAGCACACTCTGGCCGCGTACCTGCGCGCTCTCGACGAGGGCGCCGACGGCCTGGAGTGTGACGTCCGGCTGACCCGGGACGGGCACCTGGTCTGCGTGCACGATCGGCGACTCGACCGCACCAGCAACGGCCGCGGTCTGGTCAGCGCGCGTACGCTCGCCGAACTGGACGCCCTGGACTTCGGCTCCTGGCACCCGGGCAGCGCGCCGAGCGGTGACCTGCCGCCGGACGAGTCGCACACCCGGCTGCTGACCCTGGCCCGGCTGTTGGACGCGGTGCTCGCCGCCGGCCGGCCGGTCCGGCTGCTGGTCGAGACGAAGCACCCGTCCCGCTACGGCTCGAACGTGGAACGCCGGCTGGTCAGTCTGCTGCGCCGGTACGGGCTGGCTGACCCCGCGCCGGACGATCCGGTGCAGGTCACCGTCATGTCGTTCTCCCCGCTGGCGGTCCGCCGGGTGCGCGAGCTGGCGCCGACGCTGCCCACCGTGCTGTTGCTGGAGGTGTTGCCGCGCTGGTTGCGGTTGGGTCGGCTGCCGTTCGGCACCCGGATCGCCGGGCCGGGCATCGGCCTGGTCCGGGCCCGCCCGCAGCTGCTGCCCGCACTGCGCGCGGCCGGCAACCAGGTGTACGTCTGGACGGTCAACGAGCCGAGCGACCTGGAGCTGGTGCTGGCCGCCGGGGTGGACGGGGTCATCACCGACCGGCCGGCGTACGCCCTCGCCCGGCTGGACCGCTGACCTGATCGGTCGGGCAGGGGTGCCCAAAACCGGGTCGGCGGGGCAGACTCGGCACATGCCGGAGCGTATCGATTTCCCCGCTCTCCTCGCCGGCCACACCGTCGTGATCGAGATGATCAACTCTGGGGACGCGGGCCTGCCGGTCCTCGCCCAGCTGCTCCGGGTGGCCCAGCCGGCGCTCGGCGCGTCCGGGATGGCGTTCGTCGAGTTCGGTCCGACCGGTGGTCGTGTGATCGCCGCGACCGGCGCGGCGGAGTGGGCCCTCGGTCGACCACTGGCGGTCGACGACCCGGACACCGTCTGCCTGCTCTCCGGGCCCCGGGTCCGCCAGGCGCGGGTGAGCGACCTCAACGGCAAGCTGGCCGGCGAGTTGGCCGGCAGCGGCCTGCGCCGGATGGCCGTCTCCCGGGCCGAGATCGGCGGTCACACCGTCGGCAGCCTGCACGCCCTCTATCCGGGCGATGACGAGCCGGACGCCGAGCAGCAGGGGGTGGTCGCCTACCTCGCGTCCTGCATCGCGCACATGTACGGCGACCAGAGTGGCCTGCCGGTGCACGGCGACGGCCCGGTGGTGGCGGCCCTCGCCGACGGGCTGGCCGTCGTCGACCGGGACGGGCACGTCCGGCTCTGGAACCCGGCCGCCGCCCAGGTCACCGGCCGGACCGTCGAGCAGGCGCTGAGCCGCCCGTTGCCGTTTCCGCTGCCGCCCTCCGGCCAGGTTCGGGACCATCGGATGCCGGACGGCCGTTGGCTGCGGATCACCTCCGGCGAGCTGCCCGGCCCGGGCACGTTGCGGGTGGTCACCTTCCGCGACATCACCGACCAGCAGCGCCGCGACCACGACCGCGAGCTGTTCGTGGCGGTGACCAGCCACGAGCTGCGCACTCCGGTCACCGTCATCAAGGGGTACGCGGACACCCTCACCGACCACTGGGAGTCGCTGACCGAGGTCGACCGACGGCAGGCGGCCCGAGTGATCGGGCAACGCGCCAACGAGTTGGCCCGGTTGGTCGACCGTCTCCTCAGCTCGGCGGCCGAGGTGGGGCCGGGCGACGACCCGCCCAGCCCGTTCGACCTCGGCGAGGCGTTGCGCTCCGCCGTCGTCGACCTGCCGGCGGAGTTGCGTCGCCGACTGGTGCTCCTTCTCCCGAGCGATCTGCCCAAGGCGCTCGGCCACCGGCCCAGCCTGGCCACCGTCCTGACCGAGTTGACGACCAACGCCGGCAAGTACTCCGCACCGGATTCGCCGATCGAGATCACTGCCTCGATCGACGGTCAACTTGTGGCGTTCCGGGTCAGTGACCGGGGCATCGGCATCCGCCCGGAGCACGTGGAGCGGGCGTTCGACCGGTTCTGGCAGGGCGAGTCCGGCGACCGGCGGGGCTATCCGGGTGCCGGACTCGGCCTCTATCTCGTCCGCCGGATCGTTGAACAACAGAATGGATGGGTATCCCTACGTCCGAGGACCGGCGGCGGTACGGTCGCAGAGGTGCGGCTACCACGCGGTTGACCGAGGTGGCGCGACGTGGAGGCGACGGTGGCAGCGGCAGCGGCAGCGAGGGATCGGGCGTGGTGCGTGGTGGTCCCCCACCACCCCGGCGGGGCACGGCTGGCCCGGCATCGGCTCGCCGCGGAGTTGGCGGACGTCGTTCCCCCGACGCTCCTCGCGGATCTGATCGCGGTGCTCGCCGAGCTGGTGGGTAACGCGGTGCGACACGCCAGACCTCTGCCCGGCGGCGTGATCCGGGTTGCCTGGTGGTTGCGGCCCTCGGCCGATGGTGCGCTGATCCAGTTGCGCGTCACCGACGGCGGCGCGAGCACCGGGCCACGGCTCCGCACGGCCAGCCCGGACGACGCGGACGGACGAGGGCTGCACATCGTGGCCGGCCTGGCCAGCCGCTGGGGCGTCGAGCAGGACGGCATGGGCCAGCGGGTCTGGGCCGAGTTCGACCCGGTCCCGGCACCCCGACCCGCCCTGGTGCCGGCGGGCTGAGTGCGGCTCGGGCGGGTCCCGGCCACGGGGGGTCCGTCGGGGCTCTAGGCTGTGACGCCGTGAGTAAGCGTCGAAAGAGCCAGCGCACCGCCACCGACACCACCCCCCGCCGCGACAAGGTGCGGGACGTCTTCGTGCCGCGTCCGTTCGACGGGCTGGTCGACGAGTCCGAGTGGATCGCGCTGCGCGAGTTGGTGCCCGCCGCCTCCGCGCCACTGCGGCTGGCGCCCGCCCTGGTCGAGGAGTTCGGTGACCGGGCCGCGACGCTCGCCACGGTGCTGCCGATGGCCGCCCCGGCGATCACCAAGCCGGACGGCCGCGTGCTCATCGGTCTCCAGCGCCACCAGCAGTCCGGCGACGTCTCCCGGGACCTGGCCGACGCGTTGCTCAGCGCGCTCCGCGCCGAGCCGGGTGGCCAGGTGACCGTGCCGCCACTGCCCGGCCCCGGCCCCCGTCTGCAGGACATCCTGGTCGACGGTCCGCTGGACATCACCATGCACGACGGCTTCGACTTCTGGCTCGACCCCGGGGCCGCCGACGATCCGACCGTCCAGGCGTCGCTGGAGCGGGCGAACGCGGCCATCTACCCGACGGTGCGGCTGACCGCGGCCAAGGCCGCGTACTGGTGTCAGGTCCCGGAGAAGGCCCACGTGCGCTGGGTGCTGCCGGACGACGAGGACGCCGCCCTGGACACGCTGGCCCGGCTCGGCGCGGCCGGCACGCTGACGCTCGGCGAGCAGACCAAGTTCGCCGGCATGTTCCGCGCGCACGGTCGGCTGGTGCCGGTCTGGGACCTGCCGGAGGAGACCCCGGCGGCCGAGTGGGAGGAGCCGGTGGCGCAGTTCGCCAAGCGGTACGCCGAGGCGCTCGCCGTCACCGACCCGCTGGACGCCGCCGGCCGTCGCGCCCGCCAGGGGCTGCTCGGCCGTCAGCTCACCCTGCGCTGAGCCGAGCCGTCCCGCTGGCCGGCGACGGTAGCGGGTCGCGGGTGATCGGGCAGGACATGCAGCGCGGGCCGCCCCGGCCGGAGCCCAACTCGGAGCCGGCGATCGGGATGACCTCGATGCCGGCCCGCTCCAGTTGGGCGTTCGTCTCGGTGTTGCGCTCGTAGCCGACGCAGAGCCGAGGGGCCAGCGCGAGAGTGTTGTTGCCGTCGTCCCACTGCTCGCGTTCCGCGGTGACCGGGTCCAGCCCGGTGTCGATCACCCGCAGCAGGTCGAGGTCCATCGCGTCGGCGGCGGCCCGCAGGAACGGCGCTGGGCCGTCCACCCGCGGGTCCTCGCCGTCCGCGCCGGCGATCACGGTGTACGCGGACAGCGTGCTGGCGATGTTGGGATACATCAGGACGGCGTCCACGTCGACCATCGTGCACACGGTGTCGAGGTGCATGGTGGCGCGTTTCTGGGCGATCGGCACCACCAGGATGGTGTGGGCCAGCCCGGCGGCGAAGACCTGCCGGCCGAGGCGTTCGGCACCGGCCGGCGTGGTCCGCTCGCCGACCCCGACCGCCAGTACCCCGGGTGCGAGCAGCAGCACGTCCCCGCCCTCCAGGTGCTCGAGGTCGGGGCGGTAGACGAACTCGGTGCCGGCGAATCGAGGGTGGTGGCGGTAGATGGCGTCGGTCAGGGTGGTCTCGCGCCGGCGGGCCGGCATGGCCAGGCTGGTGACGCCGACCCGATCGCCGATCCACAGCGACGAGTCACGGGTGAACAGCAGGTTGGGCAACGGGTCGATGACGAAGTCGTGCCGGTCCATCAGCGTGTAGACCAGTCCGCCCGGTCGCTCCGAGCTGATCCGCAACTCCTCGTGGGCCAGCCCGGCGGTGAGCACGTCGGCCAGGGCGGCCGGGTCCAGGTAGGAGAGGTGGTCGGCGACGCGGGCGCGGAGGGTGTCGCCGAGCCGTCGGGAACGCAGCACCTGTTCGGTGAGTTCGGCCCGGGCGTCCGCGACGGCAAGCGTCTCGGCCAGCAGGGTGGCCAGGTAGAGCACCTCGACACCGCGCTCGCGCAGGGCGGCGGCGAACGCGTCGTGCTCCTCCTGGGCGCGCCCCACCCAAGGGATCGCGTCGAACAGGAGCGAGTCGTTGTTGCGTGGGGTGAGCCGGGCCAGTTCGGGGCCGGGCCGGTGCAGCAGTACGGTGCCGAGCCGCCCGACTTCACTGTCGACGTAGTGGGTCACTCCCGCAGCGTAGGGCAGGGTTTAGCGGCATCCGAGAAAAGAACTGTGGATGAATATGGCATTCATCCACAGTCACTCCGGCGCTCCGGCTTGCCGAACACCGGTAGTGGCAACGTAGGGTAGTGAGGACATAACTTCGAGGGACCTTTTGCCGGAGGTCGCGATGACTGTCTTTCCCGCACGACGAGCCGTACCGTCCGCTCGGGCACTGCCGCCCGTCGCGGTGCCACACCCCCGCGTCGAGTCGCCGGGGGTTCTCGAACCGGTCCGTCCGACACCGCTCGAATGGGCCCGCCGCCGTCGGGCCGAGCGGGGTGCACGCCGCCTGGAGGCGGCCGGGGCGCGGGCGTTGGGCCAACTCGATCACCTCGGGCCTGCCTGGCACGTGATCGAGTGGCCCCGCACCGACGTGACAGACGTCCTCGACCACGGTCAGGATGATCGAGCCGGGTTCCTCGCCATCGGGCCGAGTGGCCTCTTCGCCGTGACCATCGCCGACCACGGCCGGGCCCGGGTGCTCGTCGCCGGAGACGTGGTGCAGATCAACGGCAAGCGACCCCCGTACGTGGCGGAGTCCCGCCGGGACGCCAAGCGGGCCAGCAAGGCGCTCTCCGACGCGGTGGGGCTGCCCGTTCCGGTGACGCCGGTGCTGACCTTCGTCGGGTCTGGCGTGATCAGCGTCTACGGCCTTCCGAAGGACTGCCTGATGGCCACTCACCGGGAGTTGGACCGGCTGCTCGTGGCCGGTGGCAGCCGGATCAGCCCGGCCACCGCCGAGAAGCTTTCCCGGGTCGCCCAGCACCCCAGCACCTGGCTGAACGGCACGTACCGTCCAACAGCCGACTACCGGTGGTATGACGAGGGCCGAACGGCCGCTGACAAGCCGGCCCACCGCCGGTAACGTCACCGGCGACGCCACGCGGCTCCGGTCCCCCCTTCACCTCACCGGTTTCCGCGCCGTCACCGGTCGCCTCGGTTCACGCTGCGCGGTCCGGTGACCCGGTGCGCTCGGTGATACCGTCGGCGACCCGCTAGCGTGGACAGTCGATCGGTGCACATAGGAGGCGCGGTGGCCCACGTCGAACTTTCGCTCTCGGAAGCGTTCGTGCCGGCGGCGCGGGCCTCGACAGAGCCGGAGTCCGACAACGTCGGCCAATGGTCCTCGACAGTCTCCCGGGCCGACGAGCCGTGTCTGCTGATCGACGCTGACACCCGGGTGGTGGCGATCTCCACGGCCGGCTGCGAGTTGCTCTGTCTGGGCGAGCCGGCCGGGCTGATCGGGCGACCGCTGCTCGACGGCGGGCTCCGCCTGCTCGACTTCACGGCCAACCGGGGCGAGCTGACCGAAGCCGAGATCGACAAGATCCCGCCGTTGTTGGCGCTCTCCTCCGGCCGACTCGCCCGTGGACTACTCCGGGTGCAGGCGGCCTCGCCGAACAGCTCCGACGCGACGGTCGACGCGATCTCCACCCCGGTGCTCACCGACGGCAATGTCGCCGGCTCACTCACCTTCTTCTCCGAGGTCTGACCTGCGGCGCAGTGTGTCCTTCGCCGCACGCGGCGTTGCCGGGGTGGACCCCCACGAAGGCCGTAGGGTGCCCTCATGCTCGATATCGCTCTGCTGCCAGGGGAATACGCAGTGTGCCGGTTGGCCGCCGGCACCACCCTGCCGTACACGTTGTCGAGCGGGCTGCGCGGCGCCGATGTGGTCACGGTGAGCTGGACCTCCGACGGGATCTCGGTGATCTGCCCGACCGACCGGGCACCGGCGCAGGCGGTGGTGGAGACGACCTGGCGCTGTCTGCGGGTCACCGCCCCGGTGGAGCTACCCGGCACCGGCAGCCTGGCCGCGCTCGTCGACCCGCTCGCCGAGGCGCGGGTCAGCACCGTCACATTCTCCACGTTCGACACCGACTACCTGCTCGTGCCGACGGTCCGGCTGACCGAGGGCACGGTCGCGCTCCAGCGGGCCGGGCACCGCGTCACCGGCTGACCTTCACCCGACCGGCCGCTCACCCTACGATGGGCTCGGCCACCCCGGCCGCGATCGAATTCTCCGATGTCCCGAGGATCGGCCCGTGCCGTTCACCCCGCCCCTCCCCGCGTCCCCCTCCGCGCGGGCGACGATGCACGTCCCGCCGACGACTCGTGGCCGGGCAGCAGACCGCGTTGCTCGGCGGACCGCCGCCCGGACCCTGCCGATGGCGCTCATGTCGCTCGCCGTCGCCGCGCTGGCCGGCTGCGGCGCCCCACCCGGGCTGGGCGAGCCGACCGGCGTGCCCACCCCCGCCGCGGCCCCGACGACATCCGGGCCGAGCACGGCACCCGTCACCCCGCCGGCCACCGCACCATCTCTCGGTACGATCACGCCCACTCCGGACGCCGGTGTGGTCGCGACGCCCTGCCGGAACGGGCCGAGCGGGCAACGGGTGGTGCAACTGTTGCGCGGCCGGGCGGGAGTGCTGCCGGGGAACGTCCGGGTCCAGGTCCACACCGGGCCGCTCTGCGCCGGTGATTGGCAGTTCACCGTGCTGGAGGTGACCGGGCACGAGGAACTCCAGGTGGTCACCCGGGGCGAGCCCAGCGCCCCGGTGCTGGTCACCGCCGGCACGGACGTGTGCACCATCGAGGTACGCGCCACGAGCCCGGCCGGGATCCGCACCCTCGCCTGCGACGCCGGCCCCGCCGCCGGGCCGGGTGCGTAGGCTGATCGGCATGCCGGGAACACCGCCGACACGTTTCGTCTACCTCGGGCCGGAGGGCACCTTCGCCGAGCAGGCCCTGCGCTCCGTACCAGCCGCCGAGCGTGGCACCCGCACGCCCGCCCGCAGCGTCGGGGAGGCACTGGACAGCGTCCGGGCCAGCGACGCCGACGCCGCGCTGGTCCCACTGGAAAACTCGATCGGCGGCGCGGTGGGCGTCACGCTCGACGAGATGGCCGAGGGCGAGCCGTTGGTGATCACCCGGGAGGTGATCCTGCCGGTGGAGTTCGTGCTCGCCGCGCGGCCCGGCACCTCGCTGACCTCGATCCACACCGTGGCGGCCCACCCGCAGGCGTCCACCCAGTGCCGGGGCTGGTTGCGCGACCACCTGCCCGACGCCGTGGTGGTCGACGTGCTGTCCAATGGCGCCGCCGCCGCTGGCGCCGGCACCGGCGAGTACGACGCGGCGATCTGCGCACCGATCGGAGCGTCCCGGCACCGGCTCACGACACTCGCCGACAAGATCGCCGACCACCCGGACGCGGTGACCCGGTTCGCGCTGGTGTCCCGCCCCGGGCCGCCACCGCCACCGACCGGTGACGACCTCACCTCGCTCGCGGTCTACATCGCCCACGACCGGGTCGGCGCGCTGCTGTCCGTGCTGATGGAGTTGGCCGTCCGGGGCGTCAACCTGACCCGGATCGAGTCCCGTCCGACCGGCGAGGCGCTCGGCCGCTACGTCTTCTTCCTGGACTGCACCGGCCACGTGGCCGACGTACGCCTGGGCGAGGCGCTGCAGGGGCTCCGCCGAGTCTGCGCCGACGTGCGCTTCCTCGGCTCGTACCCCCGACACCGGTGGGCCGAGGCGGCGGGTGAACGACCGGTGCCCGCGCCGGCGGGACTCTCCGACGTCGACTACGCCGACGCGGCGGCCTGGCTGGCCCGACTGCGTACCGGTGAATTGACCTGACCGGGCGGGGGCGCCCCAAAGATCGGGAGCGCCCCGCGCCGCTGCGGTCAGCTCAGCAGACCACCGAGCAGGCCGCCCTCCTGCTGCTGCTGGCCGCTGCCCATGACCGGCGGCTCCTCGGACGGCTGCACCACCACGAAGCCCTGACCGGCGAAGCTCATCGTGAACGACTCACCGGTACGACGGCCGAGCAGTGTGCCGAGGCCGAGCTGCTCGGCGCGGTGGTAGCCGGTCTGGAGGTTGGCCGACCAGCAGACCGCGGCCTGCGGGTCGACGTACGTCGGGGCGTCCACGTTGAGCACAACCGGGGTGCCCTTGGTGGTGATGGCGATCCGGCCGTAGCCGCTGAACACACAGTTGAACAGGCCGGACGACGAGGCCATCCCGGCACCGCCGACCATCCTGATGTCGTACTGCAGGGTGGAGTCGAAGGCGAGCACGCTGGAGCCGTTGATGGAGAGGGCGTCGCCCGGCTCCAGGTCGATGATGTGCACGTCCTTCGCAAGCTCGGCGAGGAAGACGTCACCCTGGCCGGAGACCTTCATCAGCGGGACGCCCTCGCCGGTGAGCTTCTGCTTGAGGAACTTGCCGAGCCCGCCGGAGCCCAGCGCCTGGAACTGCACGTTCCCCTGGTAGGCGACCATCGACCCGACCCGGGCCATCGCCTCGCCGTTGAGCTCGATCTTCAACATCTTGGAGTTCTGCAGCCGCATGCCGGGCTGCGCGGACTCCTTCTCCAGATTCTCCGCGGAGAACAGCTCGCTGCGCATGAAAGGGCCTCCTGAATAGGGTCGCGTTCGCTGAACCGACGGTAGGCGACCTCAGCAACCACCGGCCATCGGCCGTGCGGCGCGGCGCGGTCAGTTGGCTGGTCGTCGGGTGGCTGGTCGTCGAGCGGGCTGGTCTTAGCCCCAGCCGAGCGCGTGCAGTCGCGCGTCGTCGATACCGAAGTGGTGGGCGATCTCGTGCACCACGGTGACCGCCACCTCGTCGATGACGTCCTCGTCGCTGTCGCAGATCCGCAGGATCGGACGGCGGTAGATGAAGATCCGGTCCGGCAGCACGCCGGAGTAATCCCAGCCGCGAGTGGTGAGTGCGTGCCCCTCGTAGAGGCCGAGCAGTTCGGTCTCCCCAGGTGGTGGGTCGTCCTCGACCAGGATCACCACGTTGTTCATCAGGCCGAGCAGTTCCTCGGGCACCTCGTCGAGGGCTTCGCCGACCAACTCCTCGAAGCGCTCACGGCTCATCTCCACCGGCACCTCGCCCATTGTGCCCGACGCGGGAGCACTCGGCCCGGTGCTGCGGGACACCGTGACGGGAGGATCCGCACGTACACGGAGGAAGCGACCACCCGGGACCGGGCGGCGGCTCCATCCGTGGACGTGCGGTTGTGGGTCGAGCGGCTCAGGCGGCCAGGCGGGCGCTGAGGGTGATCTCGGCACCCGGCGAGAGCAGGCGGGAGATCGGGCAGTTGGCCTTGGCGGCCTCGGCGAGCTTCTGGAACTCCGCGTCGTCGATCCCCGGGACCTGGCCGACAGTCTCCAGATCGATCCGGGTCACGGTCATGCCGGCGTCGGTCTTGTCCAGGTGAACCTTGGCGGTGGTCTCGACCGAGGTGGCCGTCGAACCCGCGTCGGCGAGCGCCTTGGAGAAGGCCATCGAGAAGCAGCCGGCGTGCGCGGCGGCGATCAGCTCCTCGGGGTTGGTGCCCTCGCCCTCCTCGAAGCGCGACTTGAAGGAGTAGTTGCCGGACAGGCCGCCCTTACCGGTGCGGACAGTGCCCGCGCCCTCGGTCAGATTGCCCTGCCATTGTGCTGAAGCGGTACGGATAGGCATGGGGCAAACGCTAGCGGAAAGGCGACCGCCGAGCGACAGACCGGCGAGCTCGCCAGCCCTGCGATCCCTGTCACCACCAGCTGACTGTGCCATGATGCGACCCAGGTCCGTGACCGGCGGAAGGATGGCCGATGTCCGAGGAGCTTCCGATCCCACGGCAGGGCGACCGGTCCGAGGCCCCGGCCGTGATCGAGTGGGGTGCCGTCGACCCGACCCCGCGCCGCCGATTCGGTTGGTCGCTGGCCGGTTTCGCGCAGGACCCCCGGCTGCCGCTGCTGCTCGCCGGTCTGGGCGCGGTGGCCGCGGTCGCCTCACTGGTTGGCGAGTGGCTGGTGATGAGCCTGCCGAACGGCGGGCCCGAGGGGAACGCGACGATCGAGGTGCCCGCCGGGGTGTCCGAGGTCGGCGGCTTCGGGGTCGGTTACCTGGTCGGGCTGCTCGCCCTGGTCTGCACGGTGGCGTTGGCGTTGCGCGGCACGGCGTCCGTACGGCCGAACGCCCGGTTGGTTGGCCTCACCCTGGCCGGTGCCCTGCTGGCGCTGCTGGTTGCCGCCACGGCCACCCTCGACGACCCCGGTCAGCGAAACTTCTTCTACTCGCCGCAGGACGGCTTCCGGGCCGAGTACGGCCGCGGCCTGGTGATGGCGTTCGCCGCCTGCGTGCTGTTCGCGGCTGCCCTACGGTTGGCCCCGCCGGCAGCCCCCGGCGCGTTCGCCGGACCACCGGACGATGACCGGCCCGCCGACCCGCCAGCACCGCGCCCCTGGCGCCGCCGTCGAGACCGCGACCCGATCGAGGACGGCCTGCCCGCCCCAGCCGACCTGACGGTAACCCCAGCCGCCCCCTTCACCCACCCCGAAAACCCCAGCTAACCCCACCCCGCCTCGCCCCACCCCGGCTCGCCCCGCCCCGGCTCGCCCCGCCTCGCCTTGCCCCGCCCCGTCGATCAAGGAGTCGTGGTGGGTGACAAAACAACCGTCGCCGCATCAAACGGGCACCACAACTCCATGATCGACGAGGGCGGGCACCAAACCCTGCACGACCACCCCGCACCACCCCGCACCGCGCCGCGATCTTGCAGTTTCTGTCGCGACATAAGGGGCATGTTGGGCGAATCGGCAACCGAAAGTGCAAGATCGACGTGATGGAGCGCGAGGCAGCGCGCGGGGCACGGGAGAGCGCGGGGCGCGGGGCACGGGAGAGCGCGGGGCGCGGGGCACGAGGCAGCACGCGGGGCGCGGGGCACGAGGCAGCACGCGGGGCGCGGGGCACGGGAGAGCGCGGGGCGTGGGGCACGGGAGAGTGTGTGACGCGGGGCGCGGGGGGGGTGCGGGGACATCTTGTGGGTGGCGGGCGTTGGCGTCCGATTCGCCTGGAAGCCATGGATGCGACCCGTTCCGCGAGGTACGGTTGCTGCCCGCCGTCACGCCGGGCCTCGGTTTCCTTGGCCGTGGCAGGTGCGACGGCGGCGGGCGAAGGAGGAACGATGACCCGCCCGGGACTGCCCAAGTTGATCGCGACCGACCTCGACGGGACGCTGGTCCGCAGCGATGACACCGTCTCCGCGTACACCCATGGGGTGCTCGACCGGGTGCGCGCCGCCGGAATTCCGGTGGTCGGCGCGACTGGACGCGGCCCTCGGTTGACCGAGTTGACCCGCAACGACATCCGGGCCGCCGATTTCCTGGTGATGGCCGGCGGCGGCCGAGTGGTGGACCAGAGCGACCCGAGCGGCCCGGTGGTGCTCCGTGACGAGCGGCTGCCTGCCGAGGTGTTGGCCCGGCTGCTCGCCGACCTGGAGGCGGAGGTCGGCCCGCTGACGGTGATGGTCGAGGCGTCCGACGAGCACGACGCCCCGCTGTGGGGTGACTATCACGAGAGCTGGCCCTACCAGGACCGTTTCGAGGCCCGCACGCGCGACGAGTGCCTCTCCTGTGACGTGATCAAGGCGTTCGCCCGGACCGCCGACCATCACGTGGACGAACTGCTGGCGGTGGCCCGCCGGATTGTTCCGCCGCAGGTCGCCACGCTCACCCAGGCCGGGCTGGGCTTCATCGAGATCTGCCCGCCCGGCGTGGACAAGGCGACCGGGCTGACCGTGGTGGCGCAGACCCTCGGGGTCGACCCGGCCGACGTGCTGGTCTTCGGTGACATGCCCAACGACCTGCCGATGTTCGAGTGGGCCGGCTGGTCGCGGGTGGCCGTGGCCAACGCGCACCCCACGCTGCGCGCCGCCGCCGACGAGGTGACCTTGCGCAACGACGACGACGGGGTGGCGGTGTATCTGGACCGGCTACTGTCCCGGTAATGGGAGACACGCCCCGCCTCATCGCCACCGACATCGACGGCACGCTGATCCGCGACGACCAAACAGTCAGCCCCCGCACTGCCGGCCTGCTCGCACGGATCTCCGCGCGGGGCACGCCGGTCGTCCTGGTCACGGGCCGTCCGGTCCGCTGGCTCAAGACGGTGTACGACCAGCTCGCCGAGCCGCTGCCGGCGGTCTGCGCCAATGGGGCTGTGGTCTACGACCCGTTCGAGGACGAGGTGGTGCGGGCTGACCCGCTCGCGCCGCACCACCTGGCCGAGGTGGCCCGGAGGCTACGCGCCGAGGTGCCCGGGATCAGCTTCGCCGTGGAGATCGCGGACAGCCGGGAGATGCGACACGAGGCGCACTACCCGCTGCGCTGGGACGTCGACCCCACCGGCATCCGGCCGATCGAGACGCCGGAGGAGTTGCTTTCGCTGCCGGCGGTGAAGCTCCTCGCCCGAGCCGGGGAGCAGGACCCGGATGCCTTCGCCGAGCTGATCGCCACGGCGGTGGCGGGATTGGCCGAGGCCACCCACTCGTCGTCCTCCGGGCTGGTGGAGATTTCCGCGGCGGGGGTGACCAAGGCGGCCGGCCTGGCCTGGTACTGCGACCAGCTCGGGGTGGCCGCGGCGGACGTCCTGGCCTTCGGCGACATGCCCAACGACGTGCCGATGCTGACCTGGGCCGGGCGGGGCGTGGCGGTGGCCAACGCGCACCGCGCCGTCCTGGCGGTCGCTGACGACGTGACGACGGCGAACACCGAGGACGGCGTGGCGGCGTACCTGGAGAAGGTCTTCGGGGTGGACTGAGGTCAGAGGTACTGCCCGGTGTTGTGGCCCTCACCACCGCCGGGCTGGCCGATACCCGGCATGCCCGGCACGACACCGCCGGGGCCGCTGGGCAGCGCCTGCCGGCCGCCGCGCATCTGCTCCAGCTGCACCCGGGCGGCCATCTGCTGGGCCACCAGGGCCGCCTGGATGCCGTGGAACAGCCCCTCCAGCCAGCCGACGAGCTGGGCGTGCGCGATCCGCAACTCGCCCTCGCTGGGGGCCTTGTCCTCGGCGAAGGGCAGCGAGATGCGTTCCAACTCGTCGCGCAGCTCTGGGGCGAGGCCCTCCTTGAGTTCGACGATCGACCGCTCGTGGATCTCCCGCATCCGGTTGCGGCTGGCGTCGTCGAGCGGCGCGGCCTTCACCTCCTCCAGCAACTGCTTGATCATGCTGCCGATCCGCATCACCTTGGCCGGCTGTTCGACCAGGCGGGTTGGGTCCTCGCCCTGGCCCTCGTCGGTCTGCATCGTGCCGATCGGCCGGCCGTCCGGGCCGACCACCACAACGGTGCCGGAGTGGCCGGACTCGTCGGGGCCGGGCTCGTCGTTCTGTCCAGCGGAGCGCGCTTCGGTCATGGGGTCCATCTTTACCCAGCCGGCGCGAGCCATGCCGCCCGGGACCGACTCCCCGGGGCCGAACCACCCGGGCGGGGCGCGCTACCGTCGCGCCATGTCTGCCGACCCGCGCGCCGTGCTGACCCGGCCCGCACCGGAGCCCGACCGGACCGTGGCGTACGGCGACGACCCGAATCAGGTGGTGGACCTGCGCCGGCCGGCGGGCAGCGGTCCGGGGCGGCCGCTGGTCGTCGTCCTGCACGGTGGTTTCTGGCGGGCCGAGTACGACCGACGGCACACCGGCCCGCTGGCCGCAGCGCTCGCCGCCAGCGGCTACCCGGTGGCGCAGCTGGAGTACCGCCGCACCGGCCAGTCGGGGGGTGGTTGGCCGGGCACCCTGACCGACGTACTGAGCGGGGTGGCGGAGCTGCCCGCGCTGGCCGCCGAGGCGCTGCCCGGCCGGGTGAGCCTGGCCGCGCCGCTCCTGCTCGGGCACTCCGCCGGCGGCCACTTGGCGCTGTACGCGGCGGCCACCGCCCCGGCGACGGTGGGCGGGGTGCTCGCCCTGGCCCCGGTGGCCGATCTGGGCGAGGCGTACCGGCGTGATCTGGACTCGGGCGCGGTCGCCGCGCTGCTCGGCGGTGGCCCGGCGGAGGTCCCGGACCGGTACGCGGCTGCGGATCCACGGATGTTGGTACCGACACAAACACGGACGGTAGTCATACATGGCTCGGAGGATCAGCAGGTTCCGGCGGAGATGAGCCGGACCTTCGTCACAACGGCGCGTGCCGCAGGATCCGATATTTCCCTTGTAGAACTGCCCGGATGCGAGCATTTCGGGCTGATCGATCCGGAGTCCGCTGCCTGGCCTCAGGTCCTGGCTGCATTGCGGTCCTTGCACGATGATCACTAGCCATTGACGCAGCGTCGCGGACCAGGTAGAACGCCGAGGGGCGGTGTTCGGCCCGGTAATGCTCCTTGAAAGGAACTCGGTGTCGCAGATGAATCGCAGGCGGGCGCTCCAACTGTTGGCCGCGCTCGGTACCACCGGGTTCGTCGCCGGGTGTGGCTCGGACAGTGACGCCGAACCGACCGCCAACCGCAGCCCGGTCAAGATCGGACTGATCACGCCCCAGGCCGGCGGTTTCAAGAGCATCGGCGACGACATCACCAACGGCTTCCAACTCTTCCTCGACCTGCACGACCAGCGGCTGGGCGGCCACCCGGTGGAGCTGCTGACCGCCGACGAGGGCGACACCGCGAAGACCGGCAAGGCCGCCGTCGACGGCCTGCTCAAGCAGGGCGTGCTGGCGCTCACCGGAGTGGTCAACTCGGCGGTGATGGTCGGCATCCGGGACACCGTGGAGCAGGCCCGGGTCCCGCTGATCGGCTCCAACGCCTCGCCGAGCAGCCTGCAGAGCGTCTTCTACATCTGGCGGACGTCGTACGTGCTGGACGAGGCCGGTCGGGCACTGGGCCGCTACCTGCGCGACCAACTGCCGGCGAACGGCCGCGTGGCGATCATCGTGCCGGAGAACGTCGGCAGCCCGGACGTGGTGCGCGGCTTCCGGCAGGAGTTCGGTGCCAACGACCCGCGGATCGCCGACCCGGTGACCTACACCAGCGCCACCCCCAACCCGGGCAAGACGACGTTCGCCTCGGACATCACCAAGGCGCTGGCCAAGAGGCCCACGGCCGTCTTCTGCTTCTTCGCCGGGGCGGCCGCGATCGAGTTCATCAAGCAGTTGCGGGAGAAGTTCGCCGGACCGATCTACGCGCCCGGCTTCCTCACCGAGGGCACCGTGCTGGACAACCTGAAGGACAACGCGCTGGGCATCCAGACCGCGCTGAACTACTCGGCCGACCTGAACAACACGTCGAACCGGGTCTTCGCCTCGGCGTACCGCAAGAAGTACCAGGTCACGCCGACCACGTACGCCATGGCGTCGTACGACGCCGCGCAGGTGCTGGACCAGGCCATCCAGCTGGCCGGCGGAGAGCCCACGCCGCAGCAGGTCAACCTGGCGCTGGGCAAGATCGGCCAGATCGACAGCCCGCGCGGCATCTGGCAGTTCAACCAGCCGCGTACCCCGCAGCAGAAGTGGTACCTGCGCGAGGTGCAGCGCGACGGTCAGGTCATGTCGAACGTGCTGATCAACGAGCTGGCCACGCTGGGCTGAACGCCCCACCCGCAGCACGATCCGGGGCCGGTCTCCCAGTGGGAGGCCGGCCCCGGCCGTACGCGGATCAGTGCCGCAGCTCGGCGATGCAGCACTTGACGCTGCCGCCGCCCTTCTTCAGCTCGGCCAGCTCGACGGGGACCGGCGTGTATCCGGCGGCCTTGAGCTTGCCGGCCAGGCGGGTGGCCTCGCTGTTGAGCACCACGTTCTTGCCGTCGCTGACCAGGTTGAGCCCGAAGGCCATCGCGTCCTCGTCGTCGGCGATCACCGCGTCCGGGAAGAGTTGGGTGAGCACCCGCTGGCTGGCCGCGGAGAACGCGCCCGGGAAGTAGACGACGTTCGCGTCGTCGATGGCGGCGAGCGCCACGTCCAGGTGGTAGAAGCGGGGGTCGATCAGACGCAGCGACACCACCGGGCGGCCCAACGCCTCCTGCGCCTCGGCGTGCGCCGGGATCTCGGTGCGGAAGCCGTGTCCGGCCAGGATGAGCCCGCCGTGCGCCTCCGGCACGTACGCGAAGTCGCCCTCACCCTCGTTGGTCTCGCTGGGTGCGATGAACCGCCAGCCCTGCGCCTCGTAGAAGGCGTGGTGGGCGGCGGCCTCGGCGGCCCGCTGCTCGTGCTTGAACCGGGCGCCGTAGACGCTGCCGTCCACCACGAACCCGCCGTTGGCGGCGTAGACCATGTCGGGCAGACCCTGCTCCGGGGTGAGCAGGTGCACCTGGTGGCCGAGGCCGACCAGCGTCTCGCGCAGTCGGTCCCACTGCTTGACGGCCAGGTCCCGGTCCACCGGGGTGGTCACGTCCATCCACGGGTTGATCGCATACTCGACCGCGAAGTAATCCGGCGAGCACATGAGATATGTCCGCTTTCGCGGGAATCGCTGCTGGTCCACGGTCACCAAGAGTAGGTACCGTGGAACGTTGAAAACAGCCACAACCGTTGCTTGCCAGAGGCGGAACGTTGCAGATAGACGCGGTAGACCAGCGGATCATTGCGTTACTCGTCGCGGACGCCCGCGCGTCCTACGCCGATATCGGGGCTCGGGTGTCACTCTCCGCCCCGGCGGTCAAGCGTCGCGTCGACCGGCTCCGCGCCACGGGCGTGATCAGGGGATTCACGGCCGTCGTTGACCCGGCCGCCGTCGGCTGGACCACGGAGGCGTTCGTCGAGCTGTTCTGCGCCGGCCGCACCACCCCGGCGCAGATTGGCGTGGCCGCCCGCCGGCACCCCGAAGTCGTCGGCGCGTACACCGTCTCCGGTGAGGCGGACGCCCTCGTGCACCTGCGCGCCGCCGACATCGCGCACCTGGAGGCAGCGCTGGAACGGCTGCGTGCCGAATCCTTCGTGACCTCCACCCGCAGCACCATCGTGCTCTCCCGGCTGGTCGAATCCCCAGGCGTCGGCCCGTCTTCCGGCACCCCTTGACCTCAACCCAGGTTGAGGCGATGGACTGACCCCCGAGTGGGCGGCGTCGCCCAGCACGGCCGAGGGGATGTCATGAGGGCGATCTGGTTACGTGAGTTCGGCGGACCCGAGGTGCTGGTGCCCGGTCCGGCGCCCGATCCGACACCCGGCCCCGGCCAGGTGCTGATCGACGTCGCACACGCGAACATCACGTTCGTCGAGACCCAGGTGCGCTCCGGTCGCCCCGGCCCGTTCCGCGTCACCCCGCCGCTGATCCTGGGCAACGGCGTCAGCGGGGTGATCGCGGCGGTCGGGTCGGACGTCGACCCGGCGCGGCTCGGGCAGCGCGTGGTCAGTGCCACCGGAGGTTCCGGCGGGTACGCCGAACGCGCGGCTGTGGACGCGTCCGCGCCGATCGTGGTGCCGGACGGGTTGGCGCTGGACGAGGCGGTGGCGCTGCTGGCCGACGGGCGCACCGCCACCATGTTGATCGAGGCGGTCGGCGTCCGAGCCGGTGACCGGGTGCTGGTGGAAGCCGCGGCGGGCGGCGTGGGCAGCCTGTTGGTGCAGCTCGCGGCCCGAGCCGGTGCCCGGGTGATCGGCGCGGCCGGTGGGCGAGACAAGGTGGACCTGCTACCCGGCCTGGGCGCCGAGCTCGCCGTCGACTACCTCCGACCCGACTGGACCGAGCGCGTCCGAGCTGCGGTGGGCGGGGTGGACGTGGTGCTCGACGGGGTCGGTGGGTCGGTGGCCCGAAGCGCTTTCGACCTGCTCGCCCCGGGTGGCCGGATGGTCAGCTTCGGGCTGGCGAGCGGGGAGTGGTCCCCGGTGTCGGCAGAGGCCGCCACGGCACGCCAGGTCACCCTGATCCGGCCGGACGTGCCGCCAGCGCGGCTGCGCGCGTACACCGAACAGGCCCTGGCGGACGCGGCGGCCGGCCGCCTGCGACCGCTCATCGGCCAGCGATTTCCGTTGGAACGCGCCGCCGAAGCGCACGCCGCCATCGAGGCGCGCGCAACGGTCGGCAAGACCCTGCTGGACGTCGCCTGATCGGGTTCAGAGGTACATGCCGGTGCGATGCTCCGACTCGTCGCGGCGGACCGGCTTGTCGCCCTCACCGAAGAACCGCTTGCCGCCGAACTCGCCGTGCAGACGGTCGTCCAACTCGTCGGCGAGACCGGTCATCACCTGCACCGCCAGCATCAGATGGGTGGCCTGGAAGTTGCGGCCGAACACCGGGATGGACGCCCAGACCGTGTCGTCGGCGCAGTAGAGGCGGCCGATCGGCATCCGGTTCGTCAGCTCGGAGAGCTTGACGTAGAGCCGTTCGGTCGGCTCCACCTCGGTGAGCACCGGGGAGAAGACGTCCACCAGCGGCGGATTGTCGCGTACCCGCACGAAGACCATCGCCGAGCCGGCGCGGATGGTGATGTCGCCGTCCGAGTCGATCTGCAACCGGTCGGTGTCCGACTTCAACATCGTGGAGACCACGGTACGGACCCGGTCGGCCAGGTCGAGCACGTCGTCCCGCTCGACCTGCGCGGCGGCGGCCTCGGCCAGCGCCTCCTCCAGGTCGGCCTCGACGTCGGCATCCGGGCCGAACTCGCTGCGGGCGGTGCCCAGCGGGTCGACGGCCAGCGGTTCGCCCTCGGTGTCCTGCACCGAGTAGACGAGGAAGGCCGGGTGCGGGGCGCCGTACACGTCACGCAGCGTCCGGGACAGCAGCGCGGCGATCCGGGTCGACTCGGTCGTCGTACCGTCCAGACCGAAGGAACCGCCGGAACCGGCGACCACCCCGGGCGGGGACCACCCGAGCGCGATCATGTCGGCCACCGCGCCCCGGTCCAGGCGGTAGCCGGCCGGTAGGGCGGCGTTCCCGACCGCGCGGGCGGACAACACGCCGTCCGCGTCCACGTCGACACTTATCGAATAGACGGCATCCCCGGTGCCGGACGCGGTGGGGTCCAGGGTCACGTCGAGGTGCGCGCCGACGGGGAGTTCCCGCAGCCGTACGGCGAGTGCGCGGGCGAACTCCCGCCACGCCTCGGTCACCTTCGCCCGCAGGTCGGTGGTGCTGGGCTCGTCGAGCAGGATCGATTCCGCCGGCTCAGTCGAAGCGCCGGGCAGCTCACCGTGCGGCGCCGAGGGGTGGTCAGCCGTCATGATCGCCTCCGTCCGTCACGATCACCCTACCCACGCCACTGGTGGGCCGAATCAGCCCGGACCGGGATCGGACAGCGACGGTCAGGGGGCCGTCGGATCGGCGGGATCGGCGCCCAGCTCGACCGGCCAGCTGCCCGCCAGCGCGCTGAGCCGGGCCGCGACGTCCGCCGGGTCCGCACCCCGGCCAACCGCCAACCCGAAGAGGTACGCGGTGACCGGCGCACCCGGCCGCAGCACCTGGTGCGCGACGTCCCGGGCCAGGTCCAGCACCGCGGGCACGGGAACCCCGGCCGGGTCCAGATCCAACTCCGCGCACACCGCCGTGACCCAGTCGTCCATCACCGTCATCGCGCCCACTCCTCCGCCCGGCGTACGTCTTCGTCAGTGTCGCAGTCGAACCAGGGCGGCGGGCCCTCGCCGGACCAGGGCACCTCCCGCACGACGAGACCGGCCAGCAACGCCCGGACCGGAGCACCGGACAGGCTGTCGCCCCGCTCGACCGTCAACCGATCCAACGCCGCCCGCAGCGCCGCGACCCGCCAGACACCGCAGAGCGACTGCCGTCGGCCGTCCCCGTCGACGAAGCACGCCCCGTCGGGTCGCCGCTCGCTGCCGGTGGGGCCGACGCGGGTGGGGTGTGCGGAGGGAGAGCCACCGCCCGCCGGGACCGTGCCGGGGGCCGCCGGGACCGTGCCGGGGGCCGTGCCGGGGGCCGCCGGGACCGTGCCGGGGGCCGCCGGGGTTCCGCCGGAGGCCTGGCCGGCGAGCTGGTGCAGCAGCTCGCCGATCGCGGCCCGGGTGAGCAGCGGCAGGTCGGCGGCGAGCAGCGCGACCAGGGCGGTGTCGGGCGCCAGCAACGCCAGGCCGGTAGCGGCGGCGGCGACCGGGCCCCCGCCGGGCGGATCCTCGCGGACGACCCGAACGCCGGACGGGACGACGTCGGCCGCACCGACCAGCACCCGCGGCGTCGCGTCGGCGACGGCGGCCAGCACCCGGTCGCGCATCGGCCGGCCGCCGACCGGAAGCGCGGGCTTGTCGACCCCGCCCATCCGCCGGGCGGCCCCGCCCGCGAGCACAACAGCGGCGTACGTCTCCATCCGGCCACCGTAGCCCTGCCAGCGCCCGTCCGCGCCGGCCCGACCCCTCGCCCCGGTGATCATGAAGTTATCGCTCGACACGCCGACGACACGCGCGGACAACTTCATGATCAACGCTCGGGGTTGGGGGTGGGTGGGGTTGGTGCGGGGTGGAGGATGGCGGGATGGGACGGGCAACTGATCGACGCGGCGTACTCCGGATCGACCTGGACGCTGCGACCGCCGGGCGTGGGTCGGTCCGCCGACCGGACACGCTCGCGGTGGAGGAGCCGCTGGAGATCCGGGTCGGCGCGGCCGGCCCCGGCCGGCGGAAGCCGCTCGCCGTCACCATGCGCACCCCGGGCGACGACCTGGATCTGGCCATCGGGTTCCTGCTGACGGAAGGGCTGATCCGGTCGACCGACGACGTGCTGACCGCGCAGCTCTGCGCCGGCGCGGAGACGCCGAACACGTACAACGTGGTGGACGTGGTGCTGGCCCCCGGTGTGCCCGAGCCGACCACCGACCCGTCCCGGAACTTCTACACGACCAGTTCCTGCGGGGTCTGCGGCAAGGCCAGCATCGACGCGGTACGCACCCGGTCACTCTTTCCGGTCTCGACGGATCCGCTGAGCGTGCCGGCCACGCTGCTCGCCGAGCTGCCCGACCGGTTGCGCGCCGCCCAGCGCGGCTTCGATCGGACCGGCGGGCTGCACGCGGCGGGGTTGTTCACCCCGGAGGGTGAGCTGGTGGTGCTCCGGGAGGACGTGGGCCGGCACAACGCGGTGGACAAGGTGATCGGCTGGGCCGTACGGGAACGTCGGCTGCCGCTGGCCGGGCACCTGCTGCTGGTCTCCGGACGGGCCAGTTTCGAGCTGACCCAGAAGGCGTGGATGGCGGGGTTGCCGCTGCTGGCCGCGGTGTCCGCCCCGAGCACCCTCGCCGCCGAGTTGGCCGACGAGGCGGGGATGACGCTGGTCGGCTTCCTGCGCGGCCGGACCATGAACGTCTACACCGGGCCGCACCGGATCACGCTGGAGCAGCCGGCCTGACCGCCGGGTGGTCCGTCAGCGACCGATCCGGTCGATGAGGTCGAACAGGGCCAGCCGGGCGGCGGCGTCGCGGGCGATCAGGAAGCCGGCGATGCCGAGGATCCAGCCCAACGCGCTGCCCGCCTTGGTGACGATCCAGGTGTTCAGCCGGGCCAGTACCGGTTCGACCAACTGCGGCCGGGCCACCCTGGCGCCGAGCAACAACACCGCCGGCAGCACCATGACCAGGCAGTACCCGGCGAGCAGCGCCACCACGGTCGCCGCGCCGACCCCCGAGGTGGCCAGCAGACCCACCGCGCCGAGGTACGGGAGCATGGTCGCCACCTCGGCGAGCGCGGCGAGCAGCGCGAGCCCGACCAGCCAGCGCGCCGAGGAGTCGCCGGCGGTCGCCCGGTCCCGCCAGCGCAGCACGCCACCGGTACGGGGACGTCGCTTGCCGTCGTAGCGGAAGCTGAGTGCCAACATGCCCACGCCCAGGACGAGTTGCGCCCAGAGGACGGCCCGGTTGTCCAACGCGCCGCCCAGCGCGTCACCCAACGTGCTGCCGCCCCAGACCAGCAGCAGCCCCACCGCGAGGTAGAACGCGGCGATCGTGGCGAGGTAGCCCAGGATCCGCCGGGCGTTGACCGGCCCGGGGGCGAGCAGCAGCCAGACCGGGATGAAGAGGGTGCCGATGCTGGTGCTGTCGATCAACGCCAGCCCGGCCAGCGACAGCAGCAGTTCGGGGGTCATGTCGTACCAACGCGGGAAGCGGCCACGAGATCATTCTCCGGCGGTGGTCGCCCTGCCGCGTCGGCCGTGGACAGGAGCAACGCGTACATCCTTCGACGGACTATCGAGGGTTGACCCAGCCGGTGAAACGTTCGGTCAGGCCATCCGGTGTCGTGCCGTACAGCTCGGTCAGGTGTTCGGTCGCCTCGGCTTGCAGCGCCTTCAGGTGCTCGACCAGCTCGTCGGGTCGACCGCGGTACTTGCCGAGCAGGCGCAGTTTCGCGGCGGAGCAGGGCCAGGCGATCCCGCACGTGCGGCAGCGCCAGGACGGTTTGAGCAGCGGATGTTCCGCGTTCTCGGTCATCGGCCAAGCCGCGCTCGTTCGCGCCGCGTCGGCGGGCGGGTCGGGCCGGACTGGCTGGTCGGGCCGGACTGGCTGGTCGGGCTCGACGCGCTGGTCGGCCCGGACGCCAACAGGTCGGCCCCTTCACGAAGCACGAACAACTCCCGCTTCGCCCGTGCGCTGCCGTCCGGTCCCAGCTCGTACGCCTCGATCCAGGTCCAGCCGTGGTAGGTGTGCCGGTCGGTCAACTCGCGGATGACTCGTACCGTGATGGGCCTGACGAACTGCGGGCTTGCCGCCCGGGACAGACGTACGAGGTCGCCGGCCCTCATCGTCCCGGTCATCGCGGCACCGCCACGGTGGGGCGGGTTCGTGGGCTTCGGCTTGTCCGGCATGGCTTCCCCCTCCTCGTTGGGAGGGCCGCCCCTGAGTGCTCGCCCACGAGGCGGCCCCGGCACGAACGTGACCGCCGGGTCTCGGATGGTCCCTGCCGGTCACGCCGTCTCCGCAGAAGACTTCCAAGGGTTGCCAGCCGAATACACTGCGTAGGAATATCTCCTGTGGACGTCCCGGACGTACTGGAGGAGAAGCGGATGAACCGCGCTGTCGCCGAAGCCATGTCGAAGTCCGGCCTGACCGCCGACCGCCTCGCCGCCCAGATCGGGGTCGATCCCAAGACGGCGGCCAAGTGGGCGAACCCGGGACGGATTCCGCAGACGCGCCACCGGTCGAAGGTCGCCGAGGTCCTGGGCCGCGACGAGGAAGACCTCTGGCCCGACCTGTACAAGCGGCGCGAGCCGGCGTGGCTCCGGCCGTGGACGGACATCGAGCGCGAGGCGGTGGGGCTCCGGTGGTACGAGTCCGCCGTGTTGCCCGGTCTCCTCCAGACCGAGGCGTACGCGCGCGCCGTGCTGAGCAGCGGGCTCTGGGCCGACGACGACCTGGAGGCACACGTGGAGACCCGTCTCCGCCGGCAGGCCGCCGTGTTCGATCGACCTCGGCCTCCGTTGAGCGTCTTCGTCATCGACGAGGCGGCGCTGCGTCGGGGACGGCCCGACATCATGGCCGACCAGCTCGACCACCTGATGACGCTCGCCGATCGGCCGGCGGTGATGATCCACGTCCTGCCCCTGACGGCGGGGTTCCACCCCGGCCAGGCCGGGCCGTTCGTCATCGCCAGCACACCGGATGGCGGCGACGTCGGCTACCTCGACGACCAGGCGGCCGGCCGCATCAGTAATGACGTTGCTCCGCTGTGGGCGGTCTGGGATAGCATCAGGTCGTTAGCGCTACCGCGAGACCTGACCATCGACCTGATGAGAGCGCGAGCATGGATGACCTGAGCGGCGCCCGTTGGCGCAAGAGCACCCGCAGCAGCTCGAACGGTGGCGCGTGCGTCGAGGTGGCCGACAACCTGCCGGGTGTCGTGCTCGTCCGCGACACCAAAGACCGGGACGGCGGCACGCTGACCTTCGGGCCAGCCGCCTGGGCGGGCTTCGTCGAGCTGGCCAAGAAGATCGGCCGCGCCGGCTGACCCGTCCCAGCTTCCAGAGGTCTGGTCGCCGACGGTGAGTGACGCAGCCGGCGATCTCTGCGGCGGGCGACGACGTCAGTTGACCAGGACGATCCTTCCGGGTGCGTGGCGCGCCTCGCTCAACTCGTGTGCCGCCGCGGCCTGGTCGAGCGGAAACGTGGCCGCGACGGGAATGTGCAGCCGACCGGATTCGGCAAGGCGCACGGCGATGTCGAGGCCGTGTACCGCTAGCACATCGGCACCGGCCCCCACTGCCTTGCCAGTCCGATCCGCAGGTGCGCCATGCGACAGGTGGACGCCGTGGGCGGCGGCCTCGAAATCGGCGATCGTCACCACGCGTGCCGCATCTCCGGCGATGTCGATCAGGTCGGGCAGTGCTCCTCCGGCGCAGTCGAACACCGCGTCGACCCCGCCCGTCGCCAACCTGCGGATCCGCCCGGGCAACCCTGGGCCATACGTCGTCGGGACCGTGCCGAGCGACCGCAGGAACTCGTGATTGCGCTCACTCGCCGTGCCGATGACAACCGCGCCACGGGTGGCTGCGACCTGCACGGCGACGCTGCCGACCGCGCCAGCCGCGCCATGCACCAGCACCGTGTGCCCCGCCGCGACCCCGAGCCGATCGAGAACGCGAGTGGCCGTCTCGACGCTGCCGGCAGCGCCGCCCGCCTCCGCCCAACTCCACGCGGCGGGCTTACCGGCCCATGCGCTCAGCACCACGTGGTCGGCGTTCGCGCCACGGGTGGCCGGCGAGGCCATGCCGAACACCTGATCGCCGACGGTGACGCCGGTAACGGCGTCACCCACCTCGTCGACCACGCCAGCCGCCTCGAAGCCGGTTCGGTACGGGAACGTCACGGGAACCACGTCGGCCAGCTTCCCGGAGCGAATGCGTACCTCCCCCGTCGAGATCCCGGACGCCCGGACAGCGATGCGGACCTCACCCGGCCCGGCGTGCGGGGCCACGACCTCGGTGACGTGCACAACGCTGGGCGGCCCGAACTCGGTGAATACGACAGCTCTCATGAGCCGAACCGTAACGGAGCACCCCGTCCGGTTAGCTAAAGTGAGACCGGTGACGGTCGAAGTGAGACAAGCCCAGCGGTCGGATGCGCGCGACAACCGGGATCGGATTCTGGCCGTCGCTCGACTGGCGTTCGCGACCAACGGCCTAGACGTGCCGATCCGGGAGATCGCACGGCGGGCACGCGTCGGCGCCGCCACGATCTACCGGCATTTCCCCACCAAGGACGCGCTGCTCGCCGAGGCATTCGCCGAACAGATGACCGCGTGCTCGGTAATAGTCGAGGAGGGACTCGCTCAGCCCGACGCCTGGCTGGGTTTCCGCCTGGTGGTGGAGAAGCTCATGGAGACGCACGCCCACGATCGAGGCTTCGCCCGCGCCTTCATCAGTCAACTGCCCCAGGAAGCCGGCTTCGCCGCCGATCGCACCCGAACACTGCGCATGCTGGCCGAACTCGTCGATCGCGCACGCGCGACAGGAGAGCTTCGGGGCGACTTCGTTCTCGAGGACCTGATCCTGGCGCTGATGGCAAACGAAGGCATCCGAGCCGAGTCAACTGCCAAGCGCCTGGCAGCCGCCCGTCGTTTCGCGGCATTCATGATTCAGTCATTCCAGACAAGTACCACGCGAACGCCACTGCCGCCAGCCGTCCGCCTACCGCTCTCCACTCCCTGACCGACGCGCGGCGGCGACGGTGTCGGCGTCAGCCGGTGCCGGACGTGTCGGCCGCATTCTGCCCATGTCAGGTCAGGTCGAGGATGCTCCAGTTGGTGGGGAGCACCTTCGCCGCCGTCTTGGGTCGCACTGTCGCGTAGTGCGCCTCATGAATGAGCGCCGCACTGGCGGCATGGCCGAACGAGATGTCTCCGTCTGCGCCGCGAGCCAGCATGCCGGTGTCCCGGACGTCGTCGGCGTCGAGCGGCAGCAGGCGAATCATCGGGGCAGTCATCATCAGGGCCAGTAGCGCGGCTTCGATCTCGTCGCCCACACGCGCGAAGGCGACCGCCAGACAGGTCGCCGGGACGGCCACCTGCCGACCCTCCTCGGCGACCTCCAGCATCAGCTCCCCCACCGAGACGTTGCCCTCGACGTAGGCCGTCAACGCCGAGGCGTCGAACACGGCCGCGATCCGCTCGCTCATCCGGCGCGTCCCAACATCCGGCGCCCCTCGGCCAGGGCGTCCGCCGGAATGGGTGTGGCCAGCCGTTCCCGCCACCTCGCCCGGCCCGCCTCGGTCGCCTCGATGCCGGCTCGCCGCAGCACCTCGTCGAGGTGCACGCGGGCCATCTGGACCCGGACCGCCGCAGTGATCGCGGCCGAGACGTTGGGCTGCTGGTCGAGCCACTCCGCCACGTCGTCGGGGAGGCTCACGGAGCGCTTCACGGTCATGCCCTCCAGCCTACCAATTCTGGTAGCACCGACGGTATTACCGCGTGGGTGGGGTCGGTCAGCGGCGGCCACGTCGGCTCCGCTTGCGGGGCCGGATCACCCCGGGCATACCGACCGACGGCCAGCCGTCCAGCTCGGACGGGGGCACGCCGCGCCGGAGCAGGTCGTCCAGCAGCACGGCGAGTGAGTAGTCGGGGTGCAGGCTGAGCGTGCGTTCGATCGCGACCGCCGCCAGCGCGCCCTGCCCCGCGCGCCAGGCGGCGAACGCCAGCAGCGCACCCGGAGCGGCGGCCACCTCCGGCTCGGCGCGGCGCAGCACGTCGGTCCAGAGGGCGATGTCCCGGTCCCGACCGTCGGTGCGCTCCCAGGCGTGATCGCGGACCGGCAGGTGGGTCATCAGCAGACTCAACCAGGCCACCTCGTCGTCGTCGAGCCGTTCACCACGCCGCTGTCGACGCTGGGCCTCGCGGATCGCCGCCACCCCGGCGGAGCGCAGCGCCCGACCGCCGAGCAGGTCACCCTCGGGCGCCTGCTCCATCAGCTCGGCCAGTCTCCGCTCGGCGCGAGCGGTGGCCGCGCGGGCCGCATCCCGGGCCGGGCCGTCCACCGGTGCCACCTGAGCCACCAGGGCGTCCCGGTCGGGGAGCGCGACCTGGCCGGCGAAGACCGCCGAGGCGGTCACCGGGTTGGCGGTCGGGTCGTATCGGCGGCCCTCGGGCGGGCAGCAGTCGGGCTCGGTGCAGAGATAGGACCACCAGCGGCCGTCGGTCACCCGCAGCGCGTCGAGCACGTGCATCCCGGTGACGCTCAGCGCGTCGCGTACCGCGTCCACGGCCGGGGTGACCCGTTCCGGTTGCCCGTAACCCACCACGGTGGCGGCCTCCGCGCCCTGCCGGCGGATCACACCGGCCAGGTGCCCGGCCAGCCCGCCCGGATCGGTCGACGAGTCGGGCAGGTCCGCACGGGCGGCGAAGATGATCTGTCGGCCGAGCAGCGCCACGGCGACCACGCTGTCGGTGGGATGGAAGCCGAGCAGGTAGGGCACGGCGGCGATCAGATCGGCGGGTGAGCGGACGGCGAGCTGAGGGCGTTCGGTCGAGGTCATGCCGGAAGCCTGCGGCGGGGACGCCCGGCTCCGCCGCCCCTGTGGACGACACACGGCTTATCCACAGTTACTGAGCGTGTTATCCCTGCTCAGGCCGCACCTACGGGTGCGAAAAGAGCGCCGATGTCGTCGGCCGACACCTGGCTGTCGTAAGGAGCGGTTACCGTGCGCTGATGGACCTGGCGTACCTGCGCGCACACCCGGCACACCTGCCGACCTTCCGGACCCATCAGCGGCTCCGGGAGACGCCGGTTGCCGGTGGAAACATCTGCGCCGCTGCCCGACTCACCCTGGACGACGGGCACTCCGTCTTCGCCAAGTCCTGGCCCGAGAGGGCCGACCGACCGGTGCCGGAGGGCTTCTTCGCCGCCGAGGCCGCCGGCCTGCGCTGGCTGCGGGAAGCCGGCGCGGTGGGCGTACCCGAGGTGATCGTGGAATTGCCGGAGCTGCTGGCGCTCGACTGGGTGGAGCCCGGCGAGCCGACGCCGGAGGCCGCGGACCGCCTCGGCCGGGAGTTGGCCGGGCTGCACCGGGCGGGCGCACCCACCTTCGGCGCGACCTGGCCCGGTTTCATCGGGTCGCTTCCACAGGACAACACCCCCACCGACGGGCCCTGGTCGACGTGGTTCGCGGAGCGGCGCCTCGTCCCCTACCTGCGACGCTCGCTCGACCGGGGCGCACTGGGCAGCGCCGACGCCGCTCTGGTCGAGCAGGTGATCGGCCAGATCGACGGGCTCGGTGGCGACGAGCCGCCCGCGCGCATCCACGGCGACCTGTGGCCGGGCAACGTGCTGTGGGGGGCCGACGATCGGGCCTGGCTCGTCGACCCGGCCGCGCACGGTGGGCACCGGGAGACGGATCTCGCCCAGCTCGCCCTCTTCGGCGGCATCCCCTACCTCGATCGGGTGCTGGCCGCCTACCGGGAAAGTTGGCCGCTTCCGGACGGCTGGCGCGAGCGGGTCCCCCTGCATCAGCTGCATTTGCTGCTCGTGCACACGGCGCTCTTCGGTGGCAGCTACCGAGATGCGGTCGTCCAGTCCGCCCGTGCCGTCCTGGGCCGGGTCGAGCGCGCTACGGTCGACAGGTGAGCGTCGCCCCGGGGACCGACGGCGTCCTCGTCGACCGGTATGGCCGCGTCGCCCGGGACCTGCGCGTGTCCCTCACCGACAAGTGCAACCTGCGCTGCACCTACTGCATGCCGGCGGAAGGGCTGCCCTGGCTGGCCGGCCCCGAGCTGCTGACCGACGAGGAGATCGTCCGGCTGGTCCGGGTGGCGGTCGAGCGGCTCGGTGTGACCGAGGTGCGGTTCACCGGCGGTGAGCCGCTGATCCGCCCCGGGCTGGTCGACATCGTGACGGCGGTCGCCGCCCTCGACCCCCGCCCCCGGGTCTCGCTGACCACCAACGGCATCGGCCTGGACCGGCTGGCCCCGGCGTTGCGCACGGCCGGCCTCGATCGGGTGAACGTCTCACTGGACACCCTGGACCCGGCCCGGTTCACCACGCTCACCCGCCGTCCCCGCCTCGGCGCGGTGCTGGCCGGGCTCGCCGGGGCGGCCGCCGCCGGGCTCAACCCCGTGAAGATCAACTCGGTGCTGATGCGCGGCGTCAACGAAGACGAGGCGCCGGCGCTGCTCCGGTTCGCCCTCGACCACGACTACCAACTGCGGATCATCGAGCAGATGCCGTTGGACGCCCAACACGGTTGGGCCCGGGACACAATGGTCACCGCCGAGGAGATCCTGACGTCCCTGCGTACGACCTTCGACCTCAGCCCCGACCCGGCCGAGCGCGGGGCGGCACCGGCGGAGACCTGGCTGGTCGACGGCGGCCCCGCCCGGGTCGGTGTGATCGCCAGCGTCACCCGCCCCTTCTGCGGGGACTGCGACCGCACCCGGCTCACCGCGGACGGCCAGGTCCGTGCCTGCCTCTTCGCCACCGAGGAGTCGGATCTGCGCGCCGCGCTCCGCAGCGGCGCGGACGACGACGAGTTGGCCCGGCGCTGGCGCACCGCGATGTGGGGCAAGCGTGCCGGGCACGGCATCGACGACCCCACCTTCCTCCAGCCGACCCGCCCGATGTCCGCGATCGGCGGCTGAGCGTGGAGTCGACACCGCTGACCGTCCGCTACTTCGCGGGTGCCCGCGCCGCCGCTGGCCGCGCCGAGGAGGCCCTGCCAGCCGGGCGGTCACTCGACGACCTCACGGCTGAGCTGACCCAGCGACACGGCGACCGACTCGCCGCGGTGCTGCGGGTGGCGAGTTTCCTGGTAGACGGCGTCACCTGTCATGATCGTCAGGCACCCCTGCCGGCCGGGGCCACGATCGATGTCCTGCCCCCGTTCGCGGGCGGCTGAGGGAGGCGCACACATGATGGCGGTTCTGGGGTTCGTGGCTGTCCTGGCGCTGGTCACCGGTCTCATCCACCTCTACCTGTGGAAGCGCCTCGTTCGGGACACCACCACGCCGGGCCGCTGGCGACGGATCGGTGGCATCGCCGCTCTGGTGCTGGCTCTGCTCGTGCCGGTCACCCTCGCCGGCACGCAGGCCGGGCTCTACTGGCTCGCCTGGCCGGGCTACCTGTGGCTCGCGTTGATGTTCTACCTGCTGGTCATGCTGGTGGTGCTGGAAGTCCCGATGCTGGTCGCCCGGCTGGTGCTGCGCCGCCGGGTGATTGCCGCGGAGCCGACCACCGCCGCGCCCGAGCCGGTGCTGGTCGGTGCCGCCGGGCCGACCGAGCCGCCGGCCGCCGGCGCCGTCGCCGCACCGGACCACGACCCGGCCCGCCGGCTGCTGCTGGCCCGCGGGGCCGCCATCTTCGCCGGCCTCACCGCCACCGGCATCACGGGGTACGGCATCCGCACGGCGCTCGGCCCGCCCCACCTCGACCGGGTGCGGATCCCGCTCGCCAAACTCCCCCGCAGCATGGACGGTCTGCGCATCGCCACCGTCTCCGACATCCACCTCGGCCCGCTGCGCGGTCGGGCGCACACCGAGCGGATCGTCGCCGCGATCAACCGGCTCGACGCGGACCTCGTCGCGGTCGTCGGTGACCTGGTCGACGGCTCCGTCGCCGAACTCGGCTCGGCCGCCGCGCCGCTGCGCGACCTGCGCTCCCGCTACGGCAGCTTCTTCGTCACCGGCAACCACGAGTACTACTCCGGCGTGGAGGAGTGGGTCCAGGAGGTGGACCGCCTCGGCCTGCGGGTGCTGCAAAACCAGCGGCAGGAGATTCAGGCCCGCGGTGGTGTGCTCGACCTGGCCGGCGTGAACGACCTCACCGGGGCGGGCACCGGCCTCGCCGCCGGGCCGGACTTCGCCGCCGCCCTCGGTGACCGCGACCCGAGCCGCCCCGTGGTCCTGCTCGCGCACCAGCCGCTGGCGGCCAAGGAAGCGGCCCGGTACGGCGTCGACCTGCAACTGTCCGGGCACACCCACGGCGGGCAGATGGTGCCGTTCAACCTGGCCGTCCGGCTGGCGCAGCCGGTGGTCAGCGGGCTCGGCGAGGTCGACGGCACCAAGGTCTACGTGACCAACGGCGCCGGTTTCTGGGGGCCGCCGGTCCGGGTCGGCGCGGAGCCGCAGATCAGTCTGGTCGAGCTGCGCTCGGCATAGCGGACGTCACGTCCGCGCGTGGCGGCAGGCGACCGGCGCGGCGGGCGTGACAGGATGCGGCGTGCCCCCGTTCAGCGCCGTACCCCCCGGTGGCCTCCCGCCATTCGTCGCGGACCTGCACATCCACTCGAAGTACTCGCGCGCGTGCAGCCGCGACCTCACGCTGCCGAACCTCGCGTGGTGGGCCCGGCGTAAGGGCATCGGCCTGCTCGGCACCGGCGACTTCACCCACCCCGCCTGGTACGACCACCTGCGGGAGACGCTGCGCCCCGCCGAGCCGGGGCTCTACCGGCTCGACCCGGAGGCGGAACGGGACATCGCCCGCCGGCTGCCACCCCGGCTGGCCGGAGCGACGGAGGCGGACCCGGTCCGGTTCATGCTGAGCGTGGAGATCTCCACCATCTACAAGCGGGACGACCGGACCCGCAAGGTGCACCACCTGATCTACCTGCCGGATCTGGACGCGGTGGCCCGGTTCAACACCGCGCTGGGCCGGATCGGCAACCTCGGCTCCGACGGCCGGCCGATCCTCGGACTGGACTCCCGCGACCTGCTGGAGATCACCCTGGAGGCCAGCCCGGACGGCTACCTGGTGCCGGCGCACATCTGGACGCCCTGGTTTTCCGCGCTGGGCTCGAAGTCCGGCTTCGACGCGATCGCGGACTGCTACGCCGACCTGGCCGAGCACATCTTCGCCGTGGAGACCGGGCTCTCCTCCGATCCGGCGATGAACTGGCGGGTCGGCAGCCTGGACGGCTACCAACTGGTGTCCAACTCGGACGCGCACTCGCCGCCGGCGCTCGGCCGGGAGGCGACCGTGCTGACCGCCGAACGGGACTACTTCGCGGTTCGGGAGGCGCTGCGGACCGGTGACGGCCTGGCCGGCACCATCGAGTTCTTCCCCGAGGAGGGCAAGTACCACGCGGACGGGCACCGACTGTGCGGGGTGAACTGGTCCCCGCAGCGCACCCGGGCGGCCGAGGGGCGCTGCCCCGAGTGCGGCAAGCCGCTCACCGTGGGTGTCCTCAGCCGGATCGAGGAGCTGGCCGACCGCCCGGAGGGGCACCGGCCAGCACACGCCCGGGACGTCACCCACCTGGTGCCGCTGGCCGAGATCCTCGGCGAGATCAACAAGGTGGGTGCCCGATCCAAGAAGGTCGAGGGGCGGTTCAACGAGCTGCTGGCCGCACTCGGACCCGAGCTGGAGATCCTGACCACCACGCCGCTCAGTGACATCGCGCAGGCCGGTGGTGAACTGCTCGCGGAGGGCATCGGGCGGCTGCGGCGCGGCGACGTCCGCCGGGTGCCCGGTTACGACGGCGAGTACGGCGTGATCACGCTCTTCGACCCGGCTGAGCTGGGTGCGCAGGAGACGCTGTTCGACGTACCGGTGCCAGCGCAGCGGCGGCCCTCGGAGCCGGCGCCCCGCGCCACGGCCAAGCGCCCGGCGGCGGCCAAGGCGGAGCCGAAGCGGAAGCCGGCCCCGGCACCAGCACCGCCGATCGCGCCGCCGCCATCGCCGCACGAGCCGTTCGAGCCGATGCTCTCCGGCATGGAGGAGGTCGGCACCGGCCTGCTCGACCGACTGGACGCGATGCAGCGGGTGGCCGCCTCCGCACCCGGCGGCCCGCTGCTCATCGTGGCCGGTCCCGGCACCGGCAAGACCAGGACACTCACCCACCGGATCGCGTACCTCTGTGCGGAGCTGAACGTCTTTCCCGAGCACTGCCTCGCCATCACGTTCACCCGCCGGGCCGCCGAGGAGCTACGGCACCGCCTCGACGGCCTGCTCGGCCCGGTCGCCGAGGACGTCACAGTGGGTACGTTCCACGCGCTGGGGTTGACCATCCTGCGGGAGAACGCCGACGCGGCGGGCCTCCCGACCGACTTCCGGATCGCCGACGACGCCGAGCGGGCGGCGGCCCGGTCCGAGGCCGGCGACGACAGCACCGCCTACACGACGCTGCTCCGCAAGCAGGACCTCGTCGACCTGGACGAGCTGGTGACCCTGCCCGTGGAGCTGCTGCGGGCCGACCGGCACCTGGTCGAGCGGTACCGGGACCGCTGGCGGTGGATCTTCGTGGACGAATACCAGGACGTCGACGAGGTGCAGTACGAGCTGCTGCGGCTGCTCAGCCCCGCCGACGGCAACCTCTGCGCGATCGGCGACCCGGACCAGGCGATCTACTCGTTCCGGGGTGCCGACGTCGGCTACTTCCTGCGCTTCTCTGAGGACTTCACCGACGCCCGCCTGGTCCGGCTCAACCGCAACTACCGCTCGTCGGCCCCGATCCTGGCCGCCGCCGTGCAGGCCATCGCACCGTCCTCGCTGGTCCGGGGTCGACGACTGGACCCGGCGCGGCTCGACCCGGAGGCACCGCTCGTCGGGCGCTACCCGGCGGCGTCCGTGGCCGAGGAGGCCGACTTCGTGGTGCGTACCGTCGACGACCTGGTCGGCGGTCTGTCACACCGTTCGCTGGACTCGGGCCGCATCGACGGTCGGTCCACCTCGCTGTCGTTCTCCGACATCGCCGTGCTGTACCGCACCGACGCCCAGGCCGCCCCGATCGTGGACGCGCTGGCCCGGGCCAACATCCCTGTCCAGAAGCGGTCCCACGACCGGCTGCGGGACCGGCCCGGAGTGACGGCCATCGCCCGCGAGCTGCGGCACGCCGACGGGCTGGACGGCGCGCTGGCCGCCCGGGTCCGGCTGGCCGGTCAGGTGGTCGCGGAGCGATTCGCCGTGCCCACCCTGGACGGCACGGGCAGCGCGGTGCGTCCCGAGGACGTCCGCTCGGCCGTGGACCTGCTGACCCCGCTGGCCCGCCGCTGCGGCGACGACCTGGAGACCTTCCTGTCCCAGTTGGCCACCGGCGCAGAGGTGGACGCGCTCGACCCGCGCGCCGAGGCGGTCACGCTGCTCACCCTGCACGCCGCGAAGGGCCTGGAGTTTCCGGTGGTCTTCCTGGTCGGCGTCGAAGACGGGTTGCTGCCGCTGCGCTGGCCGGGCGCGACGCCCGACGAGGACGCGGTCGCCGAGGAACGCCGGCTCTTCTTCGTCGGTCTGACCCGGGCCCAAGACCGGCTGTACGTCAGTCACGCCGCCCGCCGCACCCGCCACGGCGCAGAGCGGGAGTGCGCCCCCTCGCCGTTCCTCAGCGCCATCGACGCCGGCCTGTTCGAACGCTTCGGCGAAACCGAACCCCGCCGCCCCAAGGACCGCCAACTCCGCCTGATCTAGCCCCAACCCCAACCCCCGGCCCCGGCCCCCACCTCAACCCCCGGCCCCGGCCCCAGCCCCAGCTCCAGCTCCAGCTCCAGCTCCAGCTCCAGCTCCGGCGATCTTGCACTTTCGGTTGCCGTTTTGCGGGGAATGCGCCTTATGTCGCCACAGAAAGTGCAAGATCGGCGCGGGGTTGGGGGGCGCGGGGTTGGGGGGCGGGTGTGGGGGCTAGTTGAGGAGGGCGGCTAGCCAGGCGCCGGTTAGCAGGGCTGGGCCGAGGGGCAGCAGGGTGTTCCGGTGTACCTTTCGGGCGGCGAGCAGGCCGAGCACCAGTCCGCCGTGCAGCACATGCGGCAGGAGCAGCCCGGCCAGCAGGGCGTCCCGGCCCAGCCAGCCGAGCGGTAGGCCGAGGACCGCGGCGAGTTTCACGTCCCCGAAGCCCAGTCGTGAGCCCGGCAGCAGGGCCAGCAGCACGTGCGTAACGCCCGCGACGGTCGCACCGCCCAGCGCGCCCACCAGCCGCCCGGGAGTGCCGGACAGCAGCGCCGCAGCGGTCAGACCCCCGAGGGCCAGCAAACCGGCACCGAGGACCAGCGGGTCGGGCAGCCGCAGGCAGACGAGATCGACCCGAGCCAGCACCAGCCCGACCGCCGCGACCACGAGGAAGACCGGCAGCGCCGGGTCGTCGGCCTGAGCGAGCGCGAGCCCGGCGAACACGCTCGCCGCCAGCAGCGGACCGAGTAACGCCCGGGGGTCGCGTCGGGGTCGCGACCGGACCGGCACGGCGGTGAAACACCGGGCCAACCGGGGTACGACGAGGCCGACCAGCGCACCGAGCAGCGTGAGCGGCACCAGCGCGGCGGCGGACATCCGCCGGACGTTACTGGCGGTCGCTCACCAGCGTGGCCCCCGATCGCGATCCCGTGCCCGCCCGACGGGGCCGTTCGGTGCTCACCACCAGAGCGACCCCGGCGACGATGACGGCACCGCCGAGCAGCACCTGCGGGGTGATCGGCTCGGCCACCAGCAGCGCACCGAGCGCCACCGCGACCGCCGGGTTGACGTAGGCGTACGTCGACACCAGCGAGATGGGTGCGGCCTGCAGCAGCCAGACGTACGCGGTGAAGGCCACCAGCGAGCCAGCCACCATGAGGTAACCCAGTGCCAGCCAGGACCGGGTGCTGACCGCCGCCGGGTGGAAGTCGGCCAACTCGCCCCGGCCGGCGGCGATGACGGCCAACACCAGGGCACCGGCCACCATCTCGTACACGGTGGCCACGAAGGGGTCGGCGGGCATCCGGATCCGTCCGGACAGGAACGACCCGGCCGACCAGGAGACGGCCCCGGCCACCACGGTCAACGCCCCGAGCAGCGGCACCGCGGCCGAACCGCCGCCGGGCAGCACCAGCAGGATGAGGCCGACGAAGCCCAGGGTTACCCCGGCGAACGTCCAGAGCGGCGGCCGGTCCCCGGTGGCCGAGCGCAACAGCACCACCAGCAGCGGCACCGTGGCCACCAGCAGCGCGGCGATCCCGGACGGCACGGCCACGCCGGCCGGCCCCGACTCGGCGAGCACCACCAGGCCGTTGCCGCCGGCGAGCAGGAGCACTCCGACCAGCGCGGCCGAGCCGAGCTGCCGTCGGTCCACCCGCAGTGCGCCGGGACCTCGACGCAGCCGCAGCACCACCGCCAGGATGAGGCCGGCCACGGCGAACCGGAGAGCGGCCGACAGCGACGGGGGCAGCGTCTCCACGGCGATCCGGATGGCCAGGTAGGTGGACCCCCAGAGCAGGTACACCACGATCAACGCGGTCCAGATCAGGGTCGGGGTGCTGCTGGCGCGACGCCCGGCGAGGGCTGTGGCGCTCGGTGGAGGTGAGCTCATCAGTGGACCACGCTACGGTGACCTCGGAGTCGGCGTCGCGCTTTGGTGGCCGGCCTCTCACCACTCGTGCAGGAGGGCGGCATGACGAACTACGGACAGCCGGGGGGCGGGCACCCGGGGCCGTGGCGTGGGCAACGACCCGACGAGACGCCCGGACGCCCGGTGCAGGAGCCCTACCCGCCCGCGCCCTACCCGCCGGCGGTCCCGTCGTATCCGCCCGCCGCGCCGGGCCAACCCGGCCCGTACGGCGGCCCACCCGCCGCGCCCTACGGCGGCGGTTCGGGAACGCCCTACGGTGGGGTGCCCGGTGCGCCCTACGGTGGAGGTGCGCAAACCCCGTACGGCCACGAGCCCGCGCCGTACGGTGGCGCGTATCAGCCGCCTGCGGCGAGCCCGACGTACGGCGGGCAGCCGTACCGGCCCGAGGAGCCGTACGGCGGTGATCCGGCACCGGGCCGGCGTGGTCGGGGCCCGCTGATCGCGGTCCTGGCCGTGGTCCTGCTGGTGGTGGCCGTAGCCGGCGCGTTCTGGTTCAGCCGTGGACAGAGCGACCCGGCGCCGGCAGCCGCGCCGAGCAGCTCGGCAGCCGCCGGTGAGCCCAGCGCGGACGCGGTCGAGCCCGCACCGAGCGCCGCCGCCCCGGAGTCGTCGGCCGATCCCCGGTTCGCCAAGGTCGGCCAGTGCGTTCGCAACGAGGGCGCGGCCGGCGGCAAGCCCAAGCTGCTGATCAGCGGCTGCGCCGCGAAATCGTACGAGGTGCTGAGTCGGATCGACGGTCCGACCAGCGGCGAGCGGGACGCCGAGGCCAAGTGCGGCAAGGTCGAGGGTTACACCAACTGGTACTTCTTCGACAGTGAGCTGGACACTCTCGACTTCGTCCTCTGCCTCAAGCAACGCTGAGACCACCCACCCCCGGGGATGACATGACGACCTACGGACCTACGGGATCCGATCAGCCGGACGACCCGTACCAGCGCCCGCCCACCGGGCCCGACAGCTCGCCGCCGGTCGACTCAACCGTGCCCCAGTGGAGCACCCCGCCGCCCGCCGAGGACCCGACCCGGCAGCAGTGGGGTCCGCCGCCGACCGGCGCTGAGCCGCCGACGGCGCCGATGTGGGCGCCGCCGCCGACGTCGGGCCCGGGTTACCCGCCGCCCGGGCCGTTCCCACCCGCCGGACCCATGCCGGGTCAGCCCGCCGGGCCGTTCCCGCCCGCCGGACCCATGCCGGGTCAGCCCGCCGGGCCGTGGGGTCAGCAGCCTCCCGGCGGCTACGGGATGCCGCCCGCCGCCCCAGCGAAGAAGACCGGCGGCAAGGTCGCCCTCATCATCGTGCTGGTGGTGCTGCTGGTGCTCTGTCCGTGCCTCGGCCTGGCCGGTTGGGCGGTCTGGCGGGTCGCCGACGCCGGCCGCGACGCCACGCGTACCCCGTCGACGAGTGCGCCGGCCCTTCCTCCCGCCCTGCCGAGCGATGCGCCGCCGTCGGCCGCGCCGACCCCGGACGAGGAGTTCGCGAGGGGCGACTGTGTGGTGAACGACGGCAGCGAGGACGACGCGGAGCTGCGCAAGGTGCCGTGCGGCCCGAACACCTACCAGGTGTTGCTGCGGATTCCGGCGACCACCGACGGAGACCGGTGCGAGACGCTCGCGCCGCAGGCGACCGCGAACTACGTGCACGACAACTCGATCGACCTGTTCGACTACGTGCTCTGCCTGAAGAAGCGGTAGCCGATTGCCAAAACTAGGGCTGTCTAGCGTGGACGCTAGACAGCCCTAGTTTGTTGTCGACGGTCGAGACACGCCGGTAGCCCCATCTATCCATGTCTAGCCTCGCAGCTAGATGGCCCGATACTCTGCGATGCGTGGATCCGGTCCGCAACCCGTACGCGCCGGGCGCCGGCCAGCGTCCGCCCGAACTCGCCGGGCGGGGGCGGGAGCTGGACGTCTTCGACATCGTGCTCGAACGCATCGCGCGGGGCCGACCCGAGCGCAGCCTGATGCTCACCGGGCTGCGTGGCGTCGGCAAGACGGTTCTGCTCAACACGCTCCGGTCGCAGGCGATCAACCGCCTCTGGGGCAGTGGCAAGATCGAGGCTCGACCGGATCAGTCGTTGCGTCGCCCGGTCGCCGCCGCGCTGCACATGGCCGTCCGGGAGCTCGCCCCCCGCCACCGCGCGCCCGACCGGATCGACGCGTTCCTCGGCGTCCTCAAGGCGTTCGCCCAACGGTCCGCTCCGACCGGCCGGGCCGGTGCCGCCACGAAGCTGCGCGACCGGTGGCAACCCGGCATCGACGTGCCGGCGGCGAGTGGCCGGGCCGACTCCGGCGACATCGAGATCGACCTGGTCGAGCTGTTCAGTGACGCCGCCGCCGTGGCCAGTGACGTCGGCACCGGCATCGCCATCTTCATCGACGAGATGCAGGATCTCGGCCCGGAGGACGTCTCGGCGCTCTGCGCCGCCTGTCACGAGCTGTCCCAGCTCGGCGCGCCGCTGATCGTCGTAGGTGCCGGCCTTCCACACCTGCCGGCGGTGCTCAGCGCAGCGAAGTCGTACTCCGAACGGTTGTTCCGCTACCAGCGCATCGACCGGCTCGACCGGATCGCCGCCGACCGGGCGCTCTGCGCGCCCGCCGAGCGGGAGGAGGTCGAGTACGAGCAGAAGGCACTCGACCTGCTCTACGAGAAGTCCGGCGGCTATCCGTACTTCGTCCAGGCGTACGGCAAGGCGACCTGGGACCACGCGCCACGCTCACCGATCACCGCCGCCGATGTGCAGGTCGCCGCGCCAGAGGCGGAAGCCGAGCTGGCCGTCGGGTTCTTCGGGTCCCGCTTCGAACGGGCCACTCCCGCCGAGCGCGAGTACATGCGGGCGATGGCCACGATGTCCGCGGTCGACGGCGAGTCCGGAGCGGTGGTCCGCGACGACATGGACGCCGCGGTGCCCACGGCCGAGATCGCCCGCGCCCTCGGCCGCAAACCGGCCAGCCTCTCCCCGGCCCGGGACGCTTTGATCAAGAAGGGGTTGATCTACTCCGGTGAGCGGGGGACGGTCGCCTTCACGGTCCCGCATTTCGGCCGGTACCTACGCACGCAGCCGGCCTGAGACCGGTCAGACCCTGGACCAGGGTGCCGGAAAGAGCACCTCGCCGCGGGGCGGAGGCCCCTCCTCGCTGGTGGACGGCGGCAGCACCAGCGCCTGCCAGGGCTCACCGAGACCGGCCCACGGACCGGTCAGGCCCAACTCACTCGCCGGGCCGAACCCGAACCGGCGATAGAAGGCCGGGTCACCGAGCACGACGACGAGCCGCTCGCCCAACTCGGTGGAGGCGTCCAGAGCGGCCTGCACGACCGCCGTGCCGTGCCCGACACGCTGCCGGTGCGGCGCGACCGCGACCGGGCCGAGTGCCAGGACGGGCACGTCCGAGCCCCACTCCGGCCGCAGACGCACCCGGGTGAGCAGTGCGTAACCGACCACCTCACCGCCGTACTCGGCGACCATGGCCAGCTGCGGCAACCAGGCGGTGGTGCCGCGCAACTCGTCGACCAGGCTGACCTCCGGCGGCGTCGCCACGTCCGGGCGGGCGAAGGCCGCGGCCAGCACACGGCGGACCGGGCCGGCGTCGGCCGGGTCCTCGGGGCGTAGCCGCAGCGTGGTCACCCGCGCGACGTTACCCCTCAGCGCCGGTCCATCCGTGACGGTCGCTCGATTCGGCGTGGCGCACGTGTACGAACACCGATCCGATCCTGCGGTTGCCCGGGTAGCAAACGCCGCGACGGGGTATGACTGATCCATGACGCCCGTACGCTCCCTCGCCCGTGCCATGTTGAGCGGCATCTTCGTGGTCAGCGGGTATCGAAACCTCCGCAACCCCGGCCGGCTCACCGTGGCTGCCAAACCGGTGACCGACAAGGTCGCGCCGTTGCTGAAGAAGGCGCACCCGAGCTTCCCCACCGACACCGAGACGATGATCCGGCTCAACGCGGCGGTGCAGGTCAGCGCCGGTCTGATGCTGGCCAGCGGGCGGTTCAGCCGACCTGCGGCGCTGGTCCTCGCCGGCACGCTGGTGCCGGTGACCATCGCCGGGCATCCCTTCTGGAACAACGACGACCCAACCACCAAGAACAACAACCAGATTCACGTTCTGAAGAACCTCGGGCTCTTCGGCGGCCTGCTGCTCGCCGCGGCCGACACCGGCGGCAAGCCGGGTCTGCGGTGGCGGACCGGTCATCGCATCGGCCACTCTCGACGTTCCGTGCAACGCGCCGTCCGTACCGCCCGACGCGAGGCCCGGATCGCCGTCCGGTCGGCGTCCACCGCACGTCGACTCCCCGGCTGACCTGCGTCGATGCGTCTTTGTCTCACCCCCACCCCCGCTAAGGCCACGAATTACCTGAACCACCCGGTAGGCGTTAACGCGGTGGAAATGTCAAAAACATGTGTGGGATCGGACACGGTCGCATAACGCGGGAGGCACTGACGTGAGGCGCCGTTCTAGGCTCCGTGCAGGACCTGGACGGGTAGGACGACCTTGGTACGGGGGTGGCCACGCCATGCCGACGGCTGTCGGTAGACGGGCGGACCGCCTCGCCCCAATCCAACGTGTGACACGCGGGATCGACCGCGTGACGCGCGGGATCGATCGCAGGAACGTCGTACGGGGCGCCATAGTGGCCGCCGTCGCCTATGCCGCATGGCTCGCCATCGGCACCTTCGGGCGGCCGTACAACTTCTTCGACATGAAGATCTACCACGGTGCCGTGGTGTGGTGGGCGAGCGGTCACGAGCTCTACGAGTTCATCGCGCCCGGAACCACACTCGGGTTCACCTACCCACCCTTCGCCGGGCTGGTCATGCTGCCGATGGCGCAGCTCCCGATCGGCGCGGCCGGCATGGTCAACGCCGCCGCCAGCATCGCCGCGTTGGCGCTGGTGCTCGCCGGGCTGCTCCGACCCATCGTGGACCGGCTGGGGTGGCCGCTGTGGTTCACGGTGGCTGTGGCGGTGCCGCTCGCGGTCGCCATCGAGCCGGGCCGGGAGACACTCGGCTACGGCCAGGTCAACATCCTGCTGTTCGCCTTGATCATGGCCGACCTGATCGGTCTTCGGTGGCGCTCCCGCCGAGGCACCCACTACGCCGCGTCCGACGGCCCGCTGCTGCGCTTCGTCTACGGCGGAGCCTGGGCCGGTGCCGGTATCGGCCTGGCCACCGCGGTCAAGCTCACCCCGGCGCTCTTCATCGCCTACCTGCTGATCACCCGTCAGTGGCGGGTGGCGGCCACCGCCATCGGCACCACGATCGGTGTGACGGTGGGGAGCTTCGCGATCGTCGGTGACGAGTCGCGGACGTACTTCGGCAGCGTGCTCTGGCAGACCGAACGGGTTGGCGCGGCGGACATGACGCCCAACCAGTCCCTCGCCGGCCTGCTCGCCCGGCTGTACGACTCGATCGAGACCCCCGGACTGCTCTGGTTCGCCTTCTCGGTGTTGATCCTGGCGCTGGGCCTGTCCCGGGCGGCCAGTTCCCGCGCCGACGGCGACGAGCTGACCGCGTTCACGCTGGTTGGTCTCACCGCGAACGTGATCAGCCCGATCTCCTGGACGCACCACCTGGTCTGGGTCATCCCGGCGATCATCGTGCTGGCCGACGCCGCCGTACGCCGCCGCGAGGCGAGTCGGAGCATGCCGCAGCGCACCGGCCAGAATCCGGTGTTCGGCGGACTGCCCGGGGTCAACGGGCTCCGCCCGCCGATCTGGTACCCGACGCTGACCGGGCTCCGCCACGGCGTCGCCGCGATCGGGCTCTATCTGCTCTTCCTGATCTCTCCGATCTGGCCGTACGAACACCAACTGCCGGAGATGTCGCACTACCAGGACGGCCTCTTCGGCGCGCTGATGGAGAACTCGCTCGCGATCGCGCTGATCGTGCTGGTCGCCGCGCTGCCGTGGCGTCCGGGTGCGGAGCCAGCGTTCTACGGCGACCGACTCGCCAGGGCCGTGGTGGTCAACGGCCACCGCTGAGCGGTCAGGGGCAGTTGACCCACTCCTCGGTGCCGTCGGTGAAGACCTGCCGCTTCCAGATCGGCAGTCGCGCCTTGACCTCGTCGACCAGCCGGGCACAGGCCGCGAAGGCCGCCGCCCGGTGCGCGGTGCTCACCGCGGCGACCAGCGCCACGTCACCGATCGCCAGGGAGCCGACGCGGTGCGAGACCGCCACCGCGTACACGTCAGGTTCCGCGGCGATCTCGGCGGCCACCTCGCGCAGCACCTGCGCGGCGCTCGGGTGACCCTCGTACTCCAGGCTCGTGACCTGGCGGCCGTGGTCATGGTCGCGGACCACGCCCTGGAAGGACACCACGGCCCCGGCCCGGCGGTCGGCGACCGCCGCCTCGTGCGCGGCAAGGTCGAGCGGCTGGTCGGTGACCTCGCCGAAGGTGATCGTTGGTGCGGTCACGACGCACGCTCCCCGGGAAACAACGGCAGTGGCACGATCGGCACCCGGTCGCCCGGCTCGCCGCTGGTGCCGGGTCGGATGACGGCGAACCCGTCCGCGCCGGCCAGGCCACGCAGCATCGCCGACCCGACGTGCCGGACCGGGGACGCGGTGCCGGCCGCCCGGTCCAGTCGGACCAACGCCAGGTGGGTGTGGTCACCGCGGCCGGGCACCGCCTCGGCCAACGTGGCCTGCGGCAGCACCGGCATCGTGCGACCCTGGAGGCCGGCGAGCAGCGGGGCCACCAGCGACACCAGCGCGACGATGGCGGACTGCGGGTTGCCCGGCAGCCCCGCCACGAACCGGGCTCGCCCGTCGTGGCCGGTCAGCCGGGCCAGCAGCATCGGGAACCCCGGGCGAACCGCCACCGTGTTGACCACATAGTCGGCGCCGAGCGCCTCCAGGGTCGGGTGCAGGTGGTCGACCGGGCCGTTCATCGTGCCGCCGGTGGTGCAGACCAGATCTGCGTTGGCCAACGCCGAACGCAGGGCCGCCACGTGCGCGGGCAGCGTGTCGGCCACCGGGCCGACCACGTCGGACGGGCGGACCTGGCAGCCGTAGCGCCGCAGCCACGCCGGCACCGAAGGACCCAACGCGTCGCGGACGCGCCCGGCCGCGGGCGGACCCGCCGTCAACAACTCGTCGCCGAAGACCAGCAGCGCGGCGCGCAGCGCCCGTCGGACCCGCAGCGTGTCGTGCCCGCAGGCGGCAGCCAGGCCGATCACCGCCGGGTCGACCGGCGTGCCGGCCGGCAACAGCTCCTCATCGGCGTACGCCTCCTCGCCGGGCTCCCGCCACTCGGGCGTCTCCCGGGGAACGCCGCTGACCAGGCCGTCGGCGCTCGTCGACTCTTCCACCCGCAGCACGGCGGTCGCGCCCTCGGGCACCATGGCACCGGTCGCGATCTCGACGGTGGTGTCGTCCTCGGTCAGCGGCGCGGGGGTGCTGCCGGCCAGGACCCGGCCGATGACGCGCCACGGGCCACGGCCGCGCACCGCCCAGCCATCCACGCTGGAGGTCGGGAACGCAGGCAGGTCGGTGCGGGTCGTCAACGGCTCGGCCAGGGTCGACCCGTCGGTGTCGACGAGTGGTCGGACGACGGCGGGCAGCGCGGCGGCCAGACCGACGGCGTAGACCCGCGACCGTGCTTCCGCCCAGCCGGCCGGCGGCGGTGCGGTGACCCGATCCGCGGTGGGTGCGGTTTCCGTGCTCACCGACCGAGCCTATCGGCACGGACCGACACTCGCCCCAGCCTGGCGTGCACCGGTCAGTGGTCGCCGCCGCGTAGTTGGTCGACGGTGTGCCCGAGGATCGGCCGGAGAACGGCCAGGCCGTCGCGGGCACCACCGGTCGAGCCGGGCAGGTTGACCACCAGCATCCGGCCGGCGACACCGGCCAGACCCCGCGACAGCACCGAGGTGGGCACCCGGTCACGGCTGTGTGCGCGGATCGCCTCGGCGATGCCGGGGATCTCGTAGTCCAGCAGGCGCCGAGTCACGTCCGGCGTCAGATCCGTCGGGGTCACCCCGGTGCCACCGCTGGTGAGCACCACGTCGACACCGTCGGCGCGGGCGGCCCGCAACGCGTCGCCGACCGGCTCACCGTCGGGCACCACCACCGGATCGTCGACCTGACAGCCCAGCTCGCGCAGGCCGGCGACGAGCAGCGGCCCACTGGTGTCGGCGTAGACACCGGCCGCGGCCCGATTGGAGGCGACGATCACCCGGCCCCGGATCACGGCCGGTCCTCCGGACGGACCCACTCACCGGTCTTGCCGCCCTCCTTGCGCAGCACCCGGACCGCCTCCACCGAGGCTGCCGGGTCGACCGCCTTGACCATGTCGATCAGGGCGAGACCGGCGACGGCGACCGCCGTGAGGGCTTCCATCTCCACCCCCGTCCGGTCCGCCGTGCGGGCCGTGGCAGTGATCTCCACGGTGTCGGCGGTCAGCCGTAAGTCGACGGTGACCCCGTGCAGGGCGATCGGGTGGCAGAGCGGGATCAGGTCCGGAGTGCGCTTGGCCCCCATGATCCCGGCCAGCCGCCCGACGGCCAACGCGTCACCCTTGGGCAACCCGTCGCGGTGCAGCAGGTCGATGACCTCGGGGGTGGTGCGCAAGCGGCCGGCAGCGACGGCGAGCCGCCCCGTCACCGCCTTGGCGGAGACGTCGACCATGCGGGCCGCGCCGGCGCGGTCGACGTGGCTGAGCTGCGCGGGTTCGGTCACAGTCGTGAGCCTATCGCTGCGGTACGACGGCGGCCGGAAGGAGCGGCGTCACGCTGACCGCACCGGGTGCTGACGGCACAACGGCCCGGACGCCGCTCCTCCCTCACCAACCCGCCGCCGAGGTCGCTGGGGGACCTGGCAGCGGGCGCGTGTCGACGACCCGGTTCTGCCCAGAGGCAGAACCTCCCCCGTTCGCCGATACGTCGCGAAGGCTATCGGGCCGGGCGATAAGAAATCGATAAGTGCCGTTCGGGCTGGTCAACGCCTCGCACTCACGGCCCGTTCCGACAACTCGGCGAGGCGGCGTTCGGTCTCGAAGCGCTCCGGCACGCCCATCCGTCGGAAGATCGCCAAGGCACGCTCCCAGTGCCGTCGGGCCTCGGTTGGGTCCGCGCGGACGAAGTGTTCGGCAAGCCCGGCCAGCGCTCGACCCTGCTCGTGTGGGTGCGCGATCCGCGTGGCCAACCGCAACGCCTCCTGGTGCACCTCGAACGCCTCGCCACTGCGCCCCTGCGCCAGCAGGGTGCGCCCGAGTTCGTTCAGCGCAGCCGCCTCGACGTGTCGCTCGCCCGAACCGATGGACAGCTTCCGGGCCACCTCGTGTTCCCGCTGGGCCTCCACCAGACGGCCCAGACCGCGATAGGCGATCCCGAGGTCGTTGCGCACCTCGGCCTCGGCATACCGGTGGCCGGTGCGATCGCGTAGCGCCAACGAGGCCAGGAGAATGCGGATCGCCTGCGGAAGGTCGCCCATCCGGAGACGTACGGCGCCGATGTGGCTGAGCGCGTTGAGCGTGTGGAACTCGTCGGAGTTCGTCCGGGCCCAGGCCAGATGCAGGCGGTGTATCCGCAACGCCTCCTCGTAACGCCCCAGAGCGGTCAGCGCCAGCCCCAGATTCGGCAGCAGGATGGACCCGCCAACGTTTCCGTACACCTTGTAATCGCGCAGACACTCGAAGCCGAGCTTTACCGACTCGGACAGGTGACCGCTCCACCAGTAGACGGCGGCGAGGTTTGCGCGGTACCGGGCCGGGTTCAATACATCCCGCGAGTTGCGGGAGAGTTCGACCGAGCGTGTCAGGTGGTCGAGCGCCCCCTGCTTGTTCCCTGTACGGACGTAGGCGGATGCCAGGTAGTTGTTCATCAGCGCGAGCGCCTCGATGTCCCCGGCAGCCTCCGCCGCCTCGAGCCCATGACGGTGGGTCAGGATGATGTCCTCGAAGTAGCCCCGGATGTAGCAGAAGCGCCAGAGAGCGCGGGCCAATTGCCAGCAGTGCCGGTAGAACCCCGACTCGCGGGCCGACAACACCATCGTCACCAGGTCCATCCGCTCGGCCTCCAACCATTCAGCGGTCGGCTCCCCGATGGCCTCGACGAGTTCGAGCTGTCCAGACGGAGTGTGCGTCACCTGGGATCTGATGACGCCCGGCTCCAGCAGATCGGCGACCTTCAGGACAACCTCCAGCGTGAAGTCGAGCAGGCGAGCCAGCCCGGCCTTTCGGTTGCTCGCGGAGTCGGTACGCGAACACAGTTCGATGGAGTACTGCCGCATGAGGTCGTGCAGTCGATATCGCGTCGAGTCCAGGTCCTCCACCAAGTTCCTGTCCACGAGGTCGTCGAGCGCCGCGTGAGCTTCCGCGATCGTCAGACCGGTCAGCGCAGCGACTGCCGGCGCGCTGAAGCGGCTACCGGGATACAGACCCAGGAATCGAAAGACGCGCTTGGTCGAACTCGGAAGAGGCTCGTAGGAAGCGGCGAAGGCCCCAGTGACAGTGCTCTGCTCCTGGGCCAGATGGTGCAACACCGGAGCATCGCCAGCCATCTGCTCGGCCAGGTCCGCCAACCGCCAGCCGCGCCGGTGCGCCAGCCGCGCACCGGCCAGCCGGATCGCCAGTGGGAGATATCCGCACCGACGCACCACCTCGGCGGCCGCCTCCGACTCGGCCTCAACCCTGTCCCGACCGACGCTCAGGCTGAGCAGATCCACGCCCTCCTGTGGGTTCAGGAGCGGCAGCGTCTGCGAGGGCCCGACATCCGGGTGGGACAGACGCCGCCGCGAGGTAACCAGCACGACGGTGGTCGGCTCGGCCGGAAGCAAGGGCATGATCTGCTCGCTACTCGCCGCGTTGTCGAGCACTACCACTGACCTCCGGCGGGCCAGTTCCTGTCGCCACAACTCCACCCTGTCGTCGAACTCCACCGGTACACGGCCAGCCGGGACACCGAGCTGTCGAAGCAGGGTGAACAGGGCACTCGCCGGCTCCACACGGTTCTTCTCGCCGTGCCCGCACAGGTCGATGAAGAGCGCGCCGTCCGGGTATCGATCGGACAACCGGCGGGCCAGGTGCACGGCGAGGGTCGTCTTGCCGCTACCTGCCATGCCATCGATGATGTGTACGGCCGGCACCCGCTCCTCGACCCGCCGGGTCTCCGCCAGCAGCCGCAACACCACATCCTCCCTGCCGACGAAGTCGGTGACCGCTCGGGGAAGGTGATCCACCGGATCGTGCCGATCCGCTTCCTTCGATGCCGCGCCGACCGGCACACCCGCCTCGACCGCTACCGAGCGCGCCCGGCCAACTCCCGCAACCTGCACGGTGCCCCGCCCTGAACCTGGGCGCGACATCGCCGTGATGATGCAGCGGCGCAACTCCTCAAGGTTGTGCCCGGGGCCCACACCCAACTCAGTGGTCAGAGTTGTTCGGATCTCGTCGTACACCGCCAGCGCCTCCGCGTTGTTCCCGCACTCGTGCAGGGCCCGCATGAGGAGGACGTAGGTCGGCTCGCGGAGAGGATGGCGGACAACCACTTCACGCAACAGCGGGATCGCCAGGTCGTCTCGGCCCGATCTCAGTTGGACGTCGGCGAGAAGCTCCACGGTCAACAGCCGCTCCTCCTCGGCGGCGGTAGTCCGGGAGGTAAGGACGGGCCCGAGCGGGACACCGGCGAGCATCGGTCCCCGCCACCGAGCCAGGGCACGCCCCAGCAGCTCGCGGGCATCGTCCAAGTGGCCACCCGTCAGCGCTTCCCGACCCGCGTTCCGTTCCAGCTCGAAGCGAAAGACGTCGACCCGTTCCGGGTCGACGGCGAGTCGATAGCCGTTCCGTTGACGCTCGATGGCGCCACGACCGGCCGGGTAAGCCTCGAAAGCCCGGCGCAGATTGGCAGCATAGGTCCGCACATTAGCTACGGCCGATCGCGGTGGGCGATCGGCCCATAACTCATCGACGAGGTCATCCACTGTCACCAGTCGTCCGGCCTGAACCGTGAGCATCGCGAAGATCGCCTGCTGTTTGGGTGTACCGAGACGCAGCGCACGGGCAGGCAGTTGTACCGAAAGGCCGCCCAGAACCTGAATCTCCACCCGCCCCCGCCAGCCGTGTCAGGTATTCAGCCGATCACGCAACGAAGTCTACGACTCCCGTGGGGTGGCGTACCGCTCACGGGCGACACGAACGACCGCTGGCTGCCCACGAGCGACGCAAGGAGCTGCGCGAATGCCAATCCGGGAGTGCACGATGTCGGCGACAAGTTGCATCGCCGCCTCCCGAAACGCGATTATCCACCCGCCGTCGTCGCCACCACCCCCTGGCGAGGTTGGCACCATTACCTGCCCGCCTGGACACCCTGGCCGCGCCAACTCTGCCCTTGCCGCCCTTACACCCGACCAAACTCCGGATGAGGCAACTCCCGAAGAGCCCTCAGACTCAAGGAATAACGCGACCCATAACTCCGTCAGATACCGTCCGGAGTTGCAAGGTGCCACTTGAATCCAGCGCCGGCAAGCTTCGACCGCACTCCGTTCAGCATCGATGGACAGAACGTGATAAAAGGGCCTCAACTTGACTAATGTTGCGCATACCGACATTTATTTCTTCTAAGCGGTCGATCCTCCTCTTAAGCTGCCTTTCGAAGGAAGAGCTCCCCCTGGGGCAGGTCTTCGAATTGGCTCAGCAGAGGAGGCACCGCGATGCGCGGCAGCGAGTGGAACTGAAAGTTGACAGGGGCCGTGTACGAGCCCGAGCGATAGGCTACGAGCACGGCGGAGGCAGTCCTTCGGGAGTGGTATGACCCTTCCTCAGCGACGAGAGATTGAGACCGAACGACAGCTACGGCTGCTCGTCGGTCTCGTCGTCGTTGTAGCGGCAGTCATCACGGCCACCTCACTACCGGTCGCAGCGCGCACCGCGATGACCACCACACCGAGCAACGCCGCGATCCTCGTCGTGCTCACCGTCACGATCGCCCTGGGAACCCTGGTCAAAGCGAGAGTGCGGATCCGGTCCACCACCCACTCGATCAGCTGGACCGAGGCCGCGATCATCATCGGCCTCGCCATCGCTCCAACTCACTCGGTAGTGCTCTGCACCGCAGTAGGCATCACGTTCGCCTCGCTCCGCCTGCCACCAATCAAGCTGGCATTCAGCGTCGGAAAAAACGTCATCGTGGCCTGGGGCGCCGGCCTCACCTTGGCGATGACAGCCTGGACCTGGCCACCCGAGAGCACAGTTGCCCTGATCGTGCCGGTAGCTCTCTCCTACCTGGTTGCGGCACTGCTGGACGATCTACTGGCCATCCCGGTCATCGCGCTCGCGTCCAGGACCAAGATTTCAAAGCAGTTCCAGACCAACCTCGACCTTCGACTCGCCGGATTCGCCGTACGGTTCGTGGTGGCGGTCTGCACACTGCTGATCCTCGACGCGAACCTCAAACTCGTGTTGACCGTCCCACCACTCGTGTTCAGCCTGCACCTGGCCTACTCCACGAGAATCCGATCCCGCACCGAGCAGCAGGCGTGGCAGCGCCTGGCCCGCACCACCGACGCGCTCAACGTGGTCGAGTTGGACAACGTCCTCACCACCGCCGTCACCCAGGCCGCCGAGTTGTTCTCCGCCGACGAGGTCGAGATCGAGCTGCGCGACGGCGGCCGCACCGTACGCGGCGGCACTGGCGGCATCACCTTCGACGGTCCGACCGGCACGCCCACCGACGTGGACGGCACCGTCGTCCCCGCCCCGCTGGAGGGCCACGACCGGACCGTCGATGTCGGCATGCTTCGACTGCGCTTCCGGGGCCCGGTGCGGCTGTCCGAGCGGGAGCAGTACACCCTGCGCACCTTCGCCTCCGCGCTCTGCACGGCTGTCCGCAACGCCCAGGCGTACGCCGAGCTGGCCCGGGTCGCCGACGAGCACGCGTACGCGGCCTCGCACGACGCGCTGACCGGCCTGGCCAACCGCCGACACCTCCTCGACGAGGGCACCGAGCAGTTGAGCATCCGGCACGCCGACGGGGTGACCGCGCTGGTGCTGATCGACCTCAACCATTTCAAGGAGGTCAACGACACGCTCGGGCACGCCGCCGGCGACCAGGTGCTGGTGCAGGTGGCCGACCGGCTGCGGGGCGCGGCCCAGGCGACCGACCTGGTGGCCCGCCTCGGGGGTGACGAGTTCGCCGTACTCCTGCGCGGTCTGCCGGCCCCGGCGGTGGCCGCGCACCGGGCCGAGACGCTGCTCGCCGCCCTGCACGAGCCGTTCGAGCTGGACGGCATGCGGATCAGCGTCGAGGCCAGCGGCGGGATCTCCATCGCCCCGTCCAGCGGCGGCATGGCCGAGCTGCTGCGCCGCGCCGACGTGGCCATGTACCAGGCGAAGCGGGCCGGCCAGCGGATCTCCACGTACGCCCCGACCCGGGACACCGCGGACCTCGGTCGCCTCACCCTCGGCGGCGACCTGCCGCGCGCCGTCGCCGACCACGAGTTCGTCGTCAACTTCCAACCGATCGTCGACCTGGGCAGCGGTGCGGTGACCAGCGCCGAGGCGCTGGCCCGCTGGCACCACCCCACCCACGGCATGATCGACCCGCTGCGGTTCCTCGAGGCGGTGGAACGCTCGGGCCTGCTCCCGGCCTTCGCCGAGGCGATCCTCGACCAGGCGCTGATCGCGGCGGCGAGTTGGCGCGACGCCGGCTTCGACGTACCGGTCGCGGTCAACGTGTCCCCCCGCAGCCTGCTCGACGCGCGGTTCCCGGGCTCGGTGCTGGCCCGGCTCCGCGCCCACGACCTACCACCGGACCGACTGGTCCTGGAGCTGACCGAGACGCTGACCCTCAGCCAACTCGACGTCGTCGACCGGGTGCTCAGCCGGTTGCGCGACGAGGGGGTCCGGTTGGCGTTGGACGACTTCGGCACCGGTTACTCCTCCCTCTCCCTGCTCTCCCGGATCCCGGTACACGAGCTGAAGATCGACCGGAGCTTCGTGACGACCATGGAGAGTTCGGCGGAGGCCGCCGCGGTCATCCGTTCCACCCTCGATCTGGGCCGCAGCCTCAACCTGGACGTGGTGGCCGAGGGGGTGGAGAGCGAACCGCAACGGCGGGCCCTGTGGGAGTTGGGCTGCATCGCCGGCCAGGGGCACCTGTTCGCCCGGCCGATGCCGTCCGGCACCCTGCTCGCGGCGATGCAGCGCGGCTCGGGCGGCCGACCCGGCACCCTGGCCGCGCCGTTGCACGACGCCGGGGCGGTGATCCGGTTGAACCAGAACCGCCGCCAGGCCGGCCGCTCCGGCACCGACCGACTCCCGCACCTGCCCGCCTGAGCAACCAACGGCCCGCCGCACGAGCAGCCCGGTCTGCCAGACTGTCGCCCGTGATCGTCGACGACCCGACCGCCCGCCGCCGTCGCTGGCACTGGCGGACGCTCGACAACGCCGCCGGCGGACTCGCCCTCGACCTGGGCCTCTACGCCGTCTCGGCCATCTTCGCCGCGATCACCGCGGTCACGTCGACCCTGCTGCCGCACCGCGCCTGGGGCGCCGTCGCCGCCATCGGCTACCTGCTCGCGACGCTGGCGGTGATCATCCAGCTCCTGCTACGTCGACGCTCGCCGAGCTCCCGGCTGAGCGGTCTGCCAGCCCGCTGGACGGTCACCGGCCTCGCCTGGGCGGGCACCGCACTGCTGCCCCTGGTCTGGCAGAGCATCGACCGGGCCGGCGGGCGCACCGACCGGGCCCAGGAGGAGGTGCTGGTTGTTGAGCAGGCCGGCAACCGGCTCCTGGAACACGGCACGCCGTACCTCGGACCCGACGCCATCGCCGCCCTGCCGCCGGGCGAGCAACTGATGGGCTACACCCCATACCAGCCCGGCATGGCGATGTTCGGCCTGCCCAGAGCGCTCGTCGACAGCTGGTGGACCGACTCGCGGGTCTGGTTCGCGGTGGGCACCGCGCTGGCGCTCGCCCTGGCCGTCGCCGCCCTCCGGCGCACGCCAGCCACCGCCAGCCAGGTCACCTCCGCCGCGAACCAGCGGCGGGACGCCGCCCTGCTGCGCGGCGTGCAGGCCGCCACCGTCCTGCCGATCTGTGCCCTCACCCTCGCCACCGGCGGCGACGACCTACCCGTACTCGCGCTCTGCCTGCTGGCCCTCGCCTTCGCCGCCGCCGAGCGACCCGGCCGAGCCGGCCTCGCGGTCGGGCTCGCCGGCGCGCTGAAGCTGTTCGCCTGGCCGGTCGCCCTGGTCCTGATCGTCTGGGGTCTGACCCGGCGCGCCGGCACCCGGGTCGCCGCCGGCGCGATCGGCCTGCCCATCGCCGCACTACTGCCGGCGCTGCTGGTGGACCGCGACGCCCTCACCGAGAACGTCCTCCGCTTCCCCCTCGGGCACGGGCTGGTCACCAGCCCCGCGCAGTCCCCGTTCCCCGGTTACCTGATCGCCAGCGCGCTGCCCGCCGGCCGGCTGATCGCCGCCGCCCTGCTGGTCGCGGCCGGAGCGGCCATCGCCGTCCAGCTCGTCCGCCGCCCGCCCCGCACCGCCGTCGCCACCGCGCTCATCTGTGGGTACGGGCTGCTCGCCGCGATCGCACTGATGCCCTCGACCCGCTTCGGCTACCTGCTGTATCCGCTGGCCCTGCTCACCTGGGCGCCCGCGCTGCACCGCGCAGTCGACGCGCCGCCGACCACCCAGGTCCCCGGCGGGCGGTCCGGTCGGACCACTTCGGCGTAACTGCCCAGCGGAACGGCGCGTCAGGGCGTAGACCTGAAGACATGACGACGTACCGTGACCGGGCCGACGCGGGCCGGGTGCTCTCCGAACGACTCACCGCACTCATCGGCGAACCAGACGTCGTCGTCCTCGGCCTCGTCCGTGGCGGCGTCCCGGTTGCCCGGGTCGTCGCCGAACGGCTCGGCGCACCACTGGACGTGCTGGTCGTCCGAAAGCTCGGCATGCCGTGGGCCCGTGAGGTCGCCTTCGGCGCACTCGGACCGGGCGGGGTCCAGGTGCTCAACGACGCGGTGGCCAGCCGACTCAGCAACGACGACATCGCCGAGGTCAGCCGTCGGGAGCAGGCCGAACTGGAACGCCGGGAACGGCTCTACCGGGGCGGCCGCGCACAGCTGGACCTCACCGGACGGACCGCCGTGATCGTCGACGACGGTCTCGCCACCGGCGCGACCGCCCGCGCCGCCGTCGAGGTCGCCCGCCAACTCGGAGCACACCGGGTCGTGATCGCGGTTCCGGTCGGCGCGCAGGAGGCGTACGAACTGCTCGCCGCCGAGGCCGACCAGGTGATCTGCGCCCAGCGCCCGGCCGACTTCGGCGCCGTGAGCGTCTACTACGACGACTTCCACGAGGTGTCCGACGAAGAAGTCACCGAGGCGCTCACAGCAACTGCTTAGGTCCACCGGGTACCGTCGGGAGATGAGCCTCACCTGTCCCAAGTGTCACGGAGAAATGCGCCAGTACGAGCGCAGCGGCGTCGTCATCGACCAGTGCGGGGAGTGCCGAGGCATCTTCCTGGACCGGGGCGAGCTGGAGAAGCTGTTCGAGGCGGAGGCCAACTGGAGCCGCCAGCAGGCCGGCGGTGCGCCGGCGCAGCCCGCCCACCAGCCGGGCGGCTACCCGCCCCCGCCGCCGCCCCCGCCACACCAGCCCGGTTACGGCGCCGTCCCGCCGCCGCCCCCGCCCGCGCACGGCTACCCGCCGCAGCCGGCCTACGGCCACCAGCAGCAGCACCACGGCTACCACGGGCACTACCGGCAGAAGAAGCGCAAGGGCTTCCTCGACGAGATGTTCGGCTGAGCCCTGCCGACCTCCCGCCCGGGTCGATCCACGCGTCGGCCCGGGCACATCACCCGCGGCATTGATCGTTGGTGGGTGCGGCGGTTCATGCGAGGCTGAGTCGCATGACCGCGATCCGACCGGAGGAGGCGCTGGCCCAGGCGTACGACGGGATCACCGCGGTGGTCGGTGGCCTGGACGACGCCGGCCTGCAACGAGCCACCCGGTGCCGGGGCTGGCTGATCGCTGATCTGCTCCTGCACGTGCTCGGCGACGCCCAGCGGGCCCTCGTCGCCCTGGCCAGCCCCGTAGACGGCCCCGCCGACGTCGACGACGTGAGCTACTGGCGTGACTTTCCCGGCAACGACGACGAGGCTGCCCGGCACGCCTGGTGGGTCCGCCGATCGGCTGCCGCCTTCGACCGCCCGACCGGGATCGTCCAACTCTGGCGGGACACCGCCCCGGCGGCGGTCCGCGCCGCCGGGTCAGCCGACCCCCAGGGGTACGTGACCACTCAGGGGCACGTGCTGCGCGTACTGGATTTTCTCGCCACCCTGGCCACCGAGGCCGTCATCCACCACCTGGACCTGACGCTCGAACTGCCCGACGCGCCGCCACCCGGCCCACTGGCGGTACGCGTCGCCGTGGCCACCATGGATGGCCTGCTCAGCGACGACGCCGTTCGCCCCACGGCGTGGACCGACCATGACTACCTGCTGAAGGCCACCGGGCGCGTCCCACTGACCGACCGGGACCGGCTGGAGCTGGGCGAGTCGGCGGGTTGGTTTCCACTGCTCGGCTGAGCCGCCGCCGTTCCTGCTGAGCAGAAACAAGAATCAGCCGGAGGAATGCTCAGCCATCTAGAATCTTCTTCGCGATCTCTGCTTTCCGCGCCAACGCGACCTCCGCTTCCGCGTACAGCAAAGCCACGATCCTTTCCGCAGGACCGCACGTTGTTCCGATCGTGTAGATCGTTTTGTGTGGGCGGACAGACAGGCCGTCGATATCATTCCTCTGAAGAAACGCCGCGAACGAATCGAGTAGCCGCTTGCTGCCCACAAGCCTGAATTGGGAGAACGTCGATTGACTAGGACTCGGTCGCCGGTACTTACCGATTGAGCCATCACCATCGACGACACCGCGCCAAAAGTCGCGTGATTCAGTCAACCGGTCGCTGAGCGCGCCTTCGTACCTGCCCAGAGCCATCAAGCGCTCCGCAAGGCGATTCGAGCGGACCGAAAACTGACACGACCCATGCGTGGGGCTTGGTGCGGAGATGCTACTGGTCGAACCCAGGAAGGTACGCAGCAAGACGAGGTGCTCGCGGTCCCGCTGGGCAAGCCCTACGGAGATCTGCGGGAGATGGCCCGCCCGGTACGTCACGCATCCGTCGGCGAAGAGAAACCCTAGCCAGTAGCATGCTTCCGACGTCAGCAGGTCGAACGCGTCGTGTCGAAGCGTGTGAACAGTCTTCCGAAGGACGACGCCACGGCGGATCAGTAGTCCACGCATCCCTGGTTCGGTGAAACCGAAGTTCTTTGCCACCTCAGTGACAGACAAGCCTTCGGCGTATTGCCTCACCGCCTCTGAACGCTCCGATTCGGTCAACTTTGCCCTCGACCGAGCTGGTACGCCTCGTCTTCGCAGCAGACCACGCACAGCCTGCCTGCTGACGCCATACGAGCTCGCAATTCGAGTCAGACTCTCACCCGTCTGCGCACGTTCAACAACCGCCGCGATTTGCTCCGTCGACAGACGAGAAGCAGTATCCCTCATCCAATAGCCATGTCGACGAATCTCGACAGATGCAATTGAGCCGCAACGGTCACGGTATCGGTGGGACCATTCCGATGCTTAGCAATTATAAAATCCGCCTCCCCGGCTCGCGGCGACTCCTTGTCGTAGTAGTCGTCGCGGTGCAAAAGTATGACAACGTCGGCATCTTGCTCAATTGAGCCAGATTCACGCAAATCGGACAGCTGCGGTCGCTTGTCGGTGCGCTGCTCGGGACCACGGTTCAGCTGACTCACCGCGATGACCGGGCACTCGACCTCCTTGGCCAGCAGCTTCAGGCCACGGGACAGGTCGGCGACCTCCTGCTGGCGGCTCTCGGTGCGCTTTGGCGAGGTCATCAGCTGGAGATAGTCGACCACGATCATCTTGAGGTCGTGCCGCTGCTTGAGCCGCCGCGCCTTCGCCCGGATCTCCATCAAGTTCATGCTCGGCGTGTCGTCGACGAAGAGCGGTGCCTCGCTGATCTCGCCCATGCAGCGGGCCAGCTTGGTCCAGTCGTCGTCGGAGAGCTGACCGCTGCGTAGCACGTGCAGCGGCACCCGCGCCTCGGCGGAGAGCAGCCGCATGACGATCTCGACCTTGCTCATTTCCAGCGAGAAGATGGCGGCCGCCTGGTTGGCACGGATAGCCGCATTTCGGGCAAAGTCCATGCTAGCGGTCGATTTTCCGAGACCCGGCCTGCCGGCCACGATAATTAGTTGCCCCGCGTGCAGACCGTTGAGCAGTCGGTCCAGGTCGCTGAAGCCGGTGGGCACGCCGGTCATCACGCCGCCCTGCGCGCCCACCGCCTCGATCTCGTCCAGCGTCGGCTGCAACATGTCGGCCAGGACCGCGAAGTCCTCGCTGACCCGCCGTTCGGTGACGTCGTAGACGGCCTGCTGGGCGAGGTCGACGACGTCGTCCACGTCGCGGCTCCCGCCGCTGGCGGTGCCGTAGCCCAACTGCACGATCTTGGTGCCGGCCTCGACGAGCCGGCGCAGCACCGCCCGCTCGCTGACGATGCGGGCGTAGTACGCCGCGTTCGCGGCGGTGGGCACGCTGGCGATGAGGGTGTGCAGGTAGGGCGCGCCACCGATGCGGGCCAGATCGCCGGAATCGGTCAGGGCCGCGGCCACCGTGATCGGGTCGGCTGGCTCGCCCCGCCCGTAGATGTCCAGGATGATGTCGAAGATGGTGGCGTGCACCGGCCGATAGAAGTCGTTGGTCTTGAGGATCTCGACGACGTCGGCGATGGCGTCCTTGGAGAGCAGCATGCCGCCGAGGACGCACTGCTCGGCGGCCACGTCCTGCGGCGGAGTCTTGTCGAACTGGCCGTCCCGCTGCGCAGGTGGCTGGCCTCCGCCGGAGCGTGGCTCTGCCCGCATGTCGTCGGTGACCGACACGGGTCCCCCCTCCACTGCGCCGGATCCAGTCCCAGCTTTACCGCTGGGGTCTGACACTTCCGTTCGACCGGGCCGGTCGATCGGGGGCCATCGCCGGCGGTCGAGGGCCAACCATACGGACCCCGAGGTCAGAGACTCAACAACGCCGGTGGACGAGCCTCGGGACAACCTGTGGATCCCGGTGGACAGCATGTGCGCAGCGTGTGCACAGCCTGTGGACAACCATTGGGGAATTCTCGGCCGAAAGCCGCTGACCTGCGAATACGCGCTCCCCAGCCTGTGGAGGAGAATATTTCGGTCGGGCCTGTGACACGATCGTCCCGTACTATCTCCAGCGAACGGCTACACCTGGACAGCGGATTCCGCTTTCGGTTCAGAAGGGTCACACTCCGGCCGTGAGTTACCGGGACTGGGGACGCGGCGATGGCAGCCCGCGCGAGCGCCAGCCAACCGCCTCGTGGGGTGAGCGCGCGGCGTCCGTTCCGGTCGATCCGTACGACGAGGAGGGGCGCTACCGCACCTCCAGCCGGCGGCGTGCGTTCGACCGCGGCCAGGATGAGCCGGTCGACGCCTACCTGCCCCGCTGGGCGCTGGAGTCGGGGGTCCGGCACGCTGACGGTGGCGGTCGCCACGCGGCCCCGGACGAGGACGAGCGCGAGCCCGAGCGGCCGACGTCCGGTGCCGGCCGACGCTCCGCCGAGTCGTCGGGCGGTCGGCGGCGGGGCTGGGAAGCTGGTCGGCGGGAGCAGGCCGCGATCGGCCCAGCTCCCGACTCGGACCACACCAGAGAGTGGACGCTCGACCGGCCGCAGGAGCAGGGGTACGCCGGCCGCCGACGGGCCGATGCCGGGGAGGGCGAGCCGGTCTCCGGTGCCGTCTCCGACCGGCGTCCTCGCCGTGCCCCCGTTGGCCACCCCCAGGTGATCTGGTCGGGCGGCGATCTGGAGGCCGCCCCGGCCGAGCAGGTGCCGGATCAGGAGCCGAGCCGTCGCAGCCGGCGCAGCCGCCGGGCGGCGGAGGAGTCCTGGGCCCGTCCGGCGGCCGACCCGTGGGCCCGCGGGTCGGACCGGGTGGCTGAACCCGAACCGTCGTACCCGCCTGCCGTGGATCCTTGGGACGCTTCGGGCGTGCACGCGTGGCCGCCGGCGTCCGGCGCGGATGGCGGGGATCTGAGCGGGCAGTGGTCGGCGGTCGAGAGCGTCGGTGGTTGGGAGCGGTCCGACCGCACCGGCCAGTGGGAGCGGTCCGCGATCGAGGATGACGAGTGGGACCGTACGCTGGCGCCGCGCTCCGACCGCTCGGTGGCCGCGGAGGGGTGGCCAAGCCGGGACGACGGATTCTGGTCCGGCACTCGGCTGGCCGATGACGATCCGCGGTGGACGGATTCGTCGACGTCGGCGCCCCGGTCTCCGGTGGTGGGATACACCGCGCCGCGACCGCGCAGCATGCCGGTGCCGCCGCCTGGGCGTGCGCCACGTCGTCGGGCGGACCGGCCGGTGGTGGGGACGGCGTCGGTGCGTCGGCGGGTCGAGTCGGCGGCCACGGGTGCCTGGGCGCGGCGGCTGGAGGACGACCTGCTGGACCCGGATCCGGGTGGGTCGGTCCGGCCGCTGCTGTACACGGCTGCCTGTTACCTGGTGCCGGCGATGATGATCTTCGTCTGGTTGTTGACGTTGGACAGCCAGGCGCCGGCCGGATGTGTGACCGACATCAGCGGGGGCGGGTGTGACTCGGCCCGGTCACGTGCGTTGGAGTCGCTCCTCGCCGGTTCGCCGCGCTTCGGGTTGGCGCTGGTGAGCAGTCTGGTGGTGGCGGCGCTGCTGCGTCGGGTGGGCACGACGTGGCGTTCGGCGACGATCGCGCTCGCCGCCGCGGTGGTGGGCGGCGGCCTCTCCACGGTGCTGATCAGCGCGGTGACGGGGCAGCCCATCGGTTGACCCGGTGGCGGGTCACGGTCGCGGCGGGCGGCGGGGTGGGTCGCAGCGGGCGGGCGGGTCAGGTCAGCTCGGGCACCGTCGGGTTGGACGACGTACGCACGAGGGCCCGCACCGATCGCTCGGCGCGGGCCCTCGTGGTGGTGTTGCGGACGTCAGCCCTGAACGACGTTCAGGTTGAACGACGCGGTCACCTCGGGGTGCAGCTTGATCTTCACCGGGTAGGTGCCGGTCGACTTGATGTGACCGGGCACCTCCAGCCGACGCCGGTCGAGGACCGGGCCGCTGGCCGCCTTGACGGCGTCCACGATCTCGGCCGGGGTGACCGAGCCGAAGAGCCGTCCGCCGTCGCCGGCGCGGACCTTCAGGTTGACCTTGAGACCCTCGAGCTGAGCCTTGACCTCGTTGGCGTGGTCGAGGTCGCGGATCTCGCGGGCCGAACGGGCCCGCTTGATGACCGTGACCTGCTTTTCCGCGCCCTTGGTCCAGGCGATCGCGAAGCCCTGCGGCAGCAGGTAGTTACGGCCGTAGCCGTTCTTGACCTCGACGATGTCGCCCGGGGCACCGAGGCCGGACACTTCCTGAGTCAGGATGATCTTCATATCGGTGCCTCCTCTCAGCGGGTGGTGGCCGTGTACGGCAGGAGCGCCATCTCACGGGCGTTCTTGACCGCACGGGCGATCTGCCGCTGCTGCTGCGAGGTCACGCCGGTCACCCGCCGAGCGCGGATCTTGCCGCGGTCGGAGATGAACTTGCGCAGCAGCGCGGTGTCCTTGTAATCGATATAGGTGATCCCGTCCTTGTCGAGCGGGTTCACCTTCTTCTTCGGCTTGCGAAGTGCCGCAGCCTTGGCCATTGCACGTGCTCCTGGTTTGCGATCGCGGGCGCTCGGCGCCATTAGAACGGAGGCTCCTCGTCGAAGTTGCCGCCCGATCCAGCACGCGCGGGAGAGGGAGCAGCCGAAGCCCAGGGGTCGTCGAAGTTGCCTCCGCCGCCGCCCTGGTTGCCACCGCCACCGCCACCGAAGCCGCCGCCACCGCCACCGGAGCGGGACATCTTCTGCACCTTTGCCGTGGCGTAGCGCAGCGACGGGCCGATCTCGTCGACCTCAAGCTCGATGACAGTGCGCTTCTCGCCCTCGCGGGTCTCGTAGGACCGCTGACGCAGCCGGCCCGACACGATCACCCGAGCGCCACGCTGCAGCGACTCGGCGACGTGCTCGGCAGCCTGCCGCCACACGGTGCAAGCGAGGAACAGCGGCTCGCCGTCCTTCCATTCGTTCGACGCCTTGTCCATGAAACGGGGCGTCGAAGCGACTCGGAATTTGGCGACCGCAGCCCCGGAGGGGGTGAACCGCAACTCGGGGTCATCGGTCAGATTGCCGATGACCGTGATGGTGGTGTCTCCTGCCATGACCATCTCCTCGCGCACTCAGCGTCTCGTCGTACAGGCTCGCAGAGCCGTACGACAGAGTCGCGGAGGCTGATCCGGGCGAACCGGGTTGAATGGTTAGCGCATCTCCGGCCGGATGACCTTGGTGCGCAGCACGGACTCGTTGAGGCGGAGCTGACGGTCCAACTCAGCCACGGCAGCAGGCGTGGCCTGCAGGTCGACGACGGCGTAGATGCCCTCGGCCTTTTTGTTGATCTCGTACGCGAGGCGCCGGCGGCCCCACACGTCGGTCTTCTCAACCGAGCCACCCGCGGTCCGAATCACGTTCAGGTACGTGTCGAGCGACGGGGCGACGGTGCGCTCCTCGAGGCTGGGGTCGAGGATCACCATGATCTCGTAATGACGCAAGACGTGCTCACCTCCTGTGGGCTAAGCGGCCACGGTCCTTCCGTGGCAGGAGGTCGTGCGTCGCTGCCCGCACGCGCCGGGGGAACCCGGCCGGACGCGGACAACCTGACCAGGATACCCGGTCCGAACGATCATGCCCGGGGTGGTCGGGTCCGCACCCGGACGTGCTGACGGGGGTCCACCGTCCGACCGCTCAATCGGCCGGTGGTGGACCCCCGTCTACAAGGCCGCGGGGCGTCCGGTCCGCATTCCTTGGGTGGGACCTGGGGAGGAACGACCACACCGATGAGGTTGGACCGAAGACGCCCCGCGGAGCTTTATCGTGTTGTTATCTGACGATACAACAGCAGTCGTACCTTGTCGGGGGGAAAAGACCAAATTTCCGAGATTCTTCATCGGTCGATACCCGGTCTGCGATGGGTCCCCCCGCTGCGCCGGGCCGCGCGGCGGGGGTGACCTCGCTGTCGGCCGTCGACCACTGACCGCCTGGTGCGAGGCTCGCGCCGCTGGCGGCACCGGATGCTGGTCGTCGGTTCAAACCCATCAACGATCGTCGGTCCGTCCAGTGACGCGACACCGCCCCGGCCGTCGCCCCGGCCGTCGGGGTCGCGACGTAGGCTCGCTCGCATGCGTATCGGAGCCCACGTCGATTCGACCGACCCGCTGGCGGAGGCGGCCGCCCGGTCCGCCGACACCGTGCAGTTCTTCCTCTCCGACCCACAGGGGTGGAAGGCGCCCAAGCCTCGGGAAGATGCCGAACGGCTGCGCGCGGCCGAGGTCGACCTCTACGTGCACGCGCCCTACGTCATCAACGTGGCCACCCTCAACAACCGCATCCGGATCCCGAGCCGAAAGCTGCTGCTCGGACACGCCAACGCGGCCGCCGCCATCGGCGCCAAGGGTCTGATCGTCCACGGCGGGCACGTCAACGCCGGCGACGACCTGGCCGTCGGCTTCGACAACTGGCGCAAGACCTTCGCGTACGCGGCCGACTCCGGTGGCTTCGGCGTGCCGGTCCTGATCGAGAACACTGCCGGCGGCGACAACGCCTGCGCCCGGCGCCTGGACGCGCTCGCCCGACTCTGGGACGCGATCGGCGACCACGAGGTCGGCTTCTGCCTGGACACCTGCCACGCGTACGCGGGCGGCGAGGAGCTGCTCGGCCTGGTCGACCGGGTCAAGGCGATCACCGGGAGGATCGACCTGGTGCACGCCAACAACTCCAAGGGCGCGTTCAACTCCGGCCAGGACCGGCACGACAACCTGGGCGGCGGGACGATCGACCCCGAGCTGGTGGTGGCGGTGATCCGGGCGGCCGGCGCGCCGGTGGTCGTCGAGACGCCAGGCGGCGTGGCTGGCCAGGGCGCCGACATCGACTTCCTGCGTGAGCAGCTCGGAGCGGAGAGCCCGGCGGCATGACGAGCGGACAGCCCGGGACCGGCAACGCCCGGCCCACCCCCACCGGCGCGGACGCCGAGGTTCGGCCCGCCACCAGTGCCGCGACGGGCGCCCCCATCCAGCCGGCCCGCGGCTCCGACCAGGCTCCGCACAAGGCCCCTGTCGGGACCACCGCGGACCATTCGCCACCGGCCGACAGTGCGAAGACGGGAACCACCCCGACCGGCGACCCCGAGACCGAACCCGCGCAGGGCGGACCCGCGCAGGGCGGACCCGCGCAGGGCGCGGCCCGGCGCGGCGACGAGGAGGACCTCGCAGCCAAGCAGAGCACCGCCGCCAAGCAGAGCGACAGCGCGGCCAAGCAGGCCAGCAGCGGCAAGGGCAGCGACCCGGCCAAGGACGACGCGACCAAGGGCAGCGGCCCGGTGACCGACGCGACCAAGGACAGCAGCCCGGCCAAGGACGACGGCACGACGGACAACACGGCGAAGGACGGCGACGCGGCCAAGAGCGCGAAGGCGGGTGACGCCGACAGTCCGGACAAGGCTGACGGCGAGGCGAAGCCCGTCACCCCGGAGCGTTGGGAGGCGTTCGCCTCTGCCCCTGAGCCGAAGCCCTCCATGGCCACCCGGGCCACCCGGGCCGTCGGTCGGTTCCTGGCCCACGAGTGGACCCTGGCCACCCTGGGCGCGTTGGCACTGGCCGTGCTGATGACCTGGCCGACGCTGCGCTATCCGCGCTACACGCTCCCCCAGGACTACTGGGACCCCAGCCTGCAGGCCTGGCAGATGGCCTGGTCCGGGCACATTCTGCTGGCCGACCCGGCCCGCCTGTGGCAGTCCAACACGTTCTTCCCCGAGCTGTGGAGCTTCGCGTTCTCCGACACGCTGCTCGGGTACGCCCCGGCCGGGATGCTCGGCAGCGGTCCCGAGGACGCGGTGCTGCGCTACAACATCATGTTCGTGCTGGCGCACGCGCTCGCCACACTGGGGGCGTACGCGCTGGCCCGACAGCTCGGGGCGGGCCGGATCGGTGCCGCCGTCGCTGGGGTGAGCTACACCTACGCGCCGTGGCTGCTGGCCCAGGCCGGGCACCTGCACGTGCTCTCCAACGGCGGGATTCCGCTGGCGCTGGCTATGTTGGCGCGCGGGCACGGTTGGTCGCTGCGACACGGCTACCGGCCGGAACGCCGGCACGACGGTTGGGTCTACGCGGGTTGGCTGGTGGCGGCCTGGCAGCTCAGCCTCGGTTTCGGCATCGGGCTGCCGTTCGCGTACGTCCTGGCCGGCGCGGTGCTGGTCGCGGCCGTCCTCTTCGCCGTGCGGCGACTGCGCACCGGCCAGGCCGTTCCGTTCGGTCGCCGGTTGTTCGCCGCCGACGTGCTCGGCGGGGTGTTGTTCGCCAGTGTGGGTCTGCTGATGGCGTTCCCGTTCTTCAAGGTGACCGAGCTGCACCCGTACGCCGAACGCACCGTCGCCGACATCGGCCTCTTCTCGCCGCCGGCGTCGGGCTTCGTGACGGCGCCCGCCGAGTCGCGCATCTGGGGTGGACTGCACGAGGGGGCCCGGGCGGCGCTGCCGTGGCACCCGGAGATGACCCTGCTGCCGGGCTTCGTGCTCTACGCGCTCGCCGCGGGCGGGCTGTTCTTCTCGGTCTGGCGGCTGCGGCACCGACTGCTGCTGCTCGCCGGGGTGCTGCTGACGATGGTCTTCGCGATGGGCACCCGCTTCTTCGACGGCACCTTCACCTACGTGCCGCTCTTCGAGCACGTGCCGGGCTGGAGCGCGCTGCGTACCCCTGGGCGGTTGATGCTCTGGACCACGTTGCTGCTCGGCCTGCTCGCGGCGGGCGCGGTCACCGCGCTCACCGACCGGGTCCGTGAGTTGACCGCGCAGCGGATCCCGTCGTGGCCGGGGCCGTGGCTGCGGATGGCCACCCTGCTGCCGCTGCTGCTGGTCACCGTCGAGGGTCTGAACACGACCCCGCATCCGGTGGTGCCGACCCAACCGGCCGCGATGCGCTCGGCGGAGGGTCCGCTCCTGGTCCTGCCCAGCAACCAGAGCCTGGACCAGCACGTGATGCTCTGGTCGACCAGCGGGTTCCCCGACGTGGTCAACGGCGGTAGCGGCTTCACTCCGCGCCAGCTCGACGACGTCCGTCGGGTGAGCCAGTCGTTCCCCGACCAGACCAGCGTCGACTACCTGCGCACGCTCGGCGTCCGCACGGTGGTGCTGCTGCGCAGCCAACTGGCCGGCACACCCTGGGAGATCACCATCAACGCGCCGGTCGAGTCGCTCGGCATCACGCGACAGGAGATCGGCGAGGCGGTCGTCTTCCGGCTGTGAAACCCCGAGCGGTTGGTTGACCAGAAGCTCGGCCAGGGGGTCGGCACGCGGATGAAACAACGTTTCCCCACCGGCGGCGTGCCGACGTGATGGCAGTTTGATGGCCTGCTTGCCTAGCGTCGCTGGCTCAGCCCGTTCACGTCGGCCCCTTCGGTCGGTCGACGGTTCGACGAAGGAGACAGATGACGAAGCCAGAGGTGTCTCAGCCACACCGCCGTTCGTGGCACTCCCGACTGCTGCTGGTGCTGGCGATGGGCCTCGCGATGGTCACGGGGTTCCAGGCGCCGGCGATGGCCGCCACGTCGGGCTGTGGCTCGGTCTGCGACGGCAAGGATCCCGACACGTACTTCGCGACGGTCGACGGGAAGGTCATGCGGTGCAACTTCATCGACGTCATCACCCCGTACAGCGCGACCAACGTCGAACTGCGCTACAGCCCCTTCTGCCGGACCGCGTGGGCGCGGCAGACCGACAGCTTCGGCTGGCTCTCCGGGGTGCTGGTCCAGAGCTACAACTCGAACGGGACGCTGCGTCGGACCGTTGACGACACGTCCACCTCGGGCTCCTGGTCGGCGATGGTCAACGACAAGGGCATGACCGCGCGGGCGTGCTTCTACCAGTACGACACCGAGTGGGACTACGAGGCCGGCAACCGCCGCATCCTTTACTGTACGGCGCGCTACTGACACCTGTCGTACGACGGGAACGCCACCGGCGGCCGGAGCGTGGCGCTCCGGCCGCCGTGGTGTCTAACGCGCGTGGTGTCTAGCGTGTGTGACCCAGAGCCGGCGTCGCCTCGACCTGGACGGCCTGTCGAACTCGCCAGCGGTCGAGCCAGGGAGCGTCGGGTGCGCCGTCGAGCACGCCGCCGTCCGGGTCGTCCGGGTAGGTCGCGCGCACCGCGTCCCGCTCCGGGTGCAGGATCTCCTTGACCACCAGCACGCAGAGCACCACGACGGTGGCCAGCCGCAGCGTCGAGGCCAGCACGAACACCCCCTCCGGGAAGACCGGACGGCTGGTCGCCGCACCGAGCAACTCCCCGTAGAAGGCGACGAAGTAGCAGACCTCGGCGATCTGCCAGGCCACGAACGCCCCCCACTTCGGCCGGGCCAGCACCACCAGTGGGAGCAGCCAGAGCACGAACTGCTGAGACCAGACCTTGCTGAAGATGAGGAACGCCGCCACCACCAGGAAGGCGAGCTGACCCAGCCGCGGTCGACGCGGTGCGCGCAGCGCCAGCACGGCCACGCCGAGGCAGGCCAGCCCGAACAGCGCGTACGAGAGGGTGTTGAGGGTGGGGATGTTGACGTTCAGCCACTCGAACGGGCCGAGCTGGGCGGGGTCGTTGCCGACCTTGCCGTCCAGATAGCGCCCGATGTACCAGAGCGTGCCCCAGTCGATCGGCCGGGTGGTGTTCAGCTCGAAGAACCGGTCCCAGTTCTCCGGGTACGCCCGCGCGGCCGGCAGGTTCACCAGCACCACGGCGGCGATCGCCGTGCCGATGGCGATGAGCGCGGCGCGGACCCGGTTGGCCCGCAGCGCCAGGATGAGGATCGGTCCGAGCAGGAACAGCGGCCACAGCTTCGCCGCACCGGCCAACCCGAGCAGTACGCCGGCCGCCACGGGTCGTTTTCGGGCCCAGGCCAGCAGGCCGAAGGCGGCCAGGCCGATGGCGAGCAGGTCCCAGTTGACGGTGGCGGTGAGCACCAACGCCGGTGCGAGGGCGAACATCGCCGCGTCCCAGGGTCGTCGGCGGCGCAACGCCAGGATCACCGCCACCGTGGCGACCGCGAGTGCGCCCAGCACCAGCGCGTTGAGGTTGTAGAACCACTGGCCCTGGTTGATGCTGGGGTCGTCGTCACCGATGGCGTGCACCGGCAGGCCCAGCGCCCCCATGAAGTAGCCGGTGAGCACCGGGTACTCGACCGGGTGGTCGCGGTAGGGCACCTTGCCCTCGTTGAGCCCTTCGGCGTAGTAGAGGGCGAGGACGTCGGTGTAGCAGAACCGGGTGTACTGGACGTTGTTCTGCCAGGCGCCGTTCTGGCAGGGCGACTTCTGCACCCAGTGCAGCGCCAGCGTGAGACACACCAACGCCAGCACGATCCGCACGGCGGTCCAGAAGCGACGCTCCCCACCGGCCGGCCGGTCCAGCGCGGTCGCGTGGTCGCCCAGCGGGCCGCCGATGACGCTGGAGATGCCGCGAACGAACCCGTCGGAGCGGGACGGGTGATCAGTGGTTCCGGCGTCGTCGATGCCGGGCGTCGACTGGGTGCTCATGAAGAGGCATCCTGCCGTACGACAGGGGTGCCCGTCCCGTCCCGGCGCGGAGTTCCGGGTACGAAAACGCCGCCGCCGGCCGGACAGGTCGTCCGGCCGACGGCGGCGTTGTGCGGTGGTGCGGGTCAGTCCCGGTTGGGTGGCAGGCCGGGTAACACCCCGCCACCACCACCTCCGCCGGGATTGCCGCCGGGGTTACCGCCGGGATTGCCCCCAGGGTTGCCGCCGGGATTGTTGCCCCCGGGGTTGCAGAAAATATCGATCAACGGGTTACAGGGGGTGCCCTGGCCGGGCTGACCGCCCGGGTTGGTCGGCGGCGGTGGCGGCGGCTCCTTGCCGTTGCCCTTCGTGACGTCACCCTCGCCGGTGACGCTGGGCAGGGGAATCTCCTCCTGGCCCTTGAGTGCGATGTTCATGTACTTCTCCCAGATCGGGCCGGGGAGCGTCGAACCGCCGATGTCCTTACCGCTGGCGAGCCGGATCTGCGGCTTCCTCGGGTCTCGGCTGCCCACCCACACCGCGGTGGCGTTCTGCGGGGTGTAGCCGACCGTCCAGGCGTGCGAGTTGTCCTTGTCGTCGTACTCCCAGGTGCCGGTCTTGGCGGCGGCCTGGCGGCCGTTTTCCAGGGAGATGTTGTTCGGCCGGGGGATCTGCTTCAGAACGCCGGTGACCTCGTCGGTGATCTTCTTGGGGATCCGCTGCTCCGGCTTGATGCGCTCGCTGCCGACCACCTTCCACTTACCGGTGTCCTTGTCCTGCTGCTCCACCTTGATTACGAAATGGGCCTTGATGTACTTGCCGTCGTTCGCGAACGTCGCCATGGCGTTGGCGTGGTCGAAGACGGTGATCGGGTACTTACCGAAACCGGTGTAGTTGTCGAACGGGGTCTTCTGCCCCTTCTTCGACAGGTCGAATGCCTTCGGCGGGTCGACACCCCACATGGTGGTCACGCCGGCCTTCCGGGCCATGTCGACGACCTTGTCGGCACCGATCTCGTCGGTGACCCAGTAGAAGGGCACGTTGTACGACTGGACCGTCGACTCTTCGAGGGTGCACCACTTGCCGCACTTGAGGTTGGTGCGGTTGGCGTTTCCGATCGCCACCGCGGAGCCCTCGGGCTTGTACGGCGTCGGGTCCCAGTGCGACTTGACCGAGATACCGGCCTCGATCGCGGCGGCCAGGGTGTACACCTTCATCGACGAGCCCGGCTGGTGTCCACCGGTCAGGTCGCCGTTCTTGTCGATGTTCTTGCCGGCGTAGTCGAAGTCGGCGCCGCTGTCACCGCCGTAGTAGGCGAGCACACGACCCTTCGACGGGTCGATCGACACCACAGCCGCCATCAGGTTCTTCGGCTGGTCGTTGAGCTCCGAACCCTTCTTCGACTGCATCGCGGTGTTCTCCGCGGCGGCCTGGAGCTTCGGGTCGATGGTGGTGGTGATCCGGTAGCCGCCGTCCCGCAGCGCGTCGACGCAGCTCGTCTTGCCCTCCGCGCCGCTGTCGGAGCAGAGCCCCATCTCGTCCATCTCTTGCCGCACGTAGTTGATGACGTTGCCGCGCGGGCTGTCGACACCGAAGCCGACGCCGTCCTTCTTGGGCGGCAACACCTTGGGGTATTCGGTCGGTGCCGGTTCCCGACCGGGGGCGTCCAGCCAGCCCTCCTTCTTCATCCCGTCGATCACGTAGTCCCACCGGGTCTTGGCGTCGGTCGGGTTGACCGCCGGATCGTAGCCCCGGTGGGTGTCGGTCGCCTGCGGCTGCTTGATCAGCGCGGCCAGCACCGCTCCCTCGGCGACGGTGAGCTTGATGGCCGGCTTGCCGAAGTAGGTCTGCGCCGCCGCCTCGATGCCGTACGCGCCACGACCGAAGTAGATGACGTTCAGGTAGTGCTGCATGATCTCTGGCTTGCTGTACTTGTCGTTCAGCTTGGAGGCGAGGATGGCCTCCTTCACCTTCCGGCCGTACGTGTCGTCCTTGAGGTTCTCGAACGCGTTGCGGGCGTACTGCTGGGTGATCGTCGAGGCACCCTGCTTGTCGCCGTTGGAGACGTTGTTCCACGCGGCCCGGACGATGCCCTTGTAGTCGACCCCCGAGTGCCGGTAGAAGTTCCGGTCCTCCGCCGCGGCGACCGCGTCCTGCACGTGCTGCGGGATCTGCTGGATGGTAACGAAGCTGCGGTTCTCGCTGCCCAGCTTGGCGAGCTGCGTCTTGCCGTCCTTGGCGTACACCGTGGTGGAGAGCGGCAGTGGCATCTCGTTCGGCATGACCACGTTGGTCGAGTAGTAGGTGAAGGTCACCACACCGAGGCCGGCGAGCATGATGAAGACCGCGAACCCGGCGATCAGCAGGTTCATCCGCTTGCGCTTCTTCGCCCGCGCCGCCGCCCCCGAGTCACCCGGACCGCGACCGCCCCGACCGGGACCACCCGGCCCGCCCGGTCCTCCTGGCCCGCCGGGGCCACCCGGCCCACCGGAGACCGGTGAGACGCTCGCCCGGGCGACCGCAGCGCGACCACCGACCGAGGCAGAGCCGACGCTGGCCCGGCCCGCCGAGGCGGCGCCGACCGAGGCGGCACCGACCACGGCCCGACCTGCCGGTGCGCCCGGCGCCGGGGAGACGGGCACCGAGGCCCGACCGGCGCCAGCGCGGCCGGCGGCCACACCCGGTGCCGGAGACACCGGCACCGAAGCGCGACCGGCCCGGCCCGAGGACGCCGAACCCATCGAGGCGGACCCGGCCGCCGCAGCGCCGCGTGGCGGCACCGAGGCCGACCCGCCGACGGTGGCGCGGCCACCGGGGGCTCGCGGGGTCACCGAGGCTCGGCCCGGGGTCGCCGCGCCGCCCTCCGAGGCTGACCAGCCGCTCCCGCCGGAGTCACCGCCGGGTCGGCGGTACGCGTCGTCCGCGCCCGGTCCGGGGTCACCGTCCGGACCCGGGTACGGGGTCCGTCCGCGCGCAGAACTGGGATCGCCGTACGAGTTCATTCCTCACACCCTGCCGGTCGCGGTGGGGCGCGAGTGCGCCGCCACCGGGTTGCCGTGAGTTGCTTCACCCGGGACGCCGGCACGGAGTTGCCAGCCGACCGGGGTCATTGCCGTATCAATCGGGTCAATCGGACCACCAAGCGGTCGACCGTCCCGGGTTTCGTCCACGGCCCCGGGGCCGGTCCAACCAGCTGAGATCACCGTTGCGCCTCTCGCCTCCGCCGCCCGGCGCCTTCGGCGCCCGCCGCGTCCTGCTCGCTGGTGCCGTCGCTGTCACCGGCCAGACCGTCCCGGCCGAGCAGGTACTGCTCGACGAGATGGTTCCAGTCACAACCGAGGCACACCTCCACCACGAACACCTGGAACTCACGCAGCGTCATCGCCAGCACGGGCAACTCGGCCAGTGTCCGTGCCTGCCCGGCGGACTGCTTGAGTTCGTCGCCGTAAATGTAGTGGACGAGGGTCAGGTTTTCGCTGCGGCAGATCGGGCAGCGCCGGTCGGTCGGCTCTCCGTGAAACCGCGCGGCGTTCTTCAGGTACGGCGACGCGTCGCAGACGTCGTACGTGCCGACACGGCCGGCCAGGAGCTCACGCAGCACTGCTCGCTTCTGAAGCGAGTAGTCGACGACCTGGCGCTGCGTACGCATGCGGAGAAGGGTACGCGGTCCGGCCCGAGCAGGCGACCATGCTCACAATCCGTGACGACACCACCCCGGAACGGGGGTTTGCCCTGGCTCGCGCGACCCGCTAACGTGCGATGTATCGGTCCGATACATCGCGGCGGTTACGTCTCCACGCCGGAGGGTAAAGAGAGGGTGGCCAGTGCTCGACTTCGCCATCCTCGGCCTCCTGCAGGAGTCTCCGATGCACGGCTACGAGCTGCGCAAGGAGCTGACCGCCAAACTCGGCGCGATCCGGGCGGCAATCAGCTACGGCTCGCTCTACCCGACGCTACGCAGACTGCAGGCGGCGGGATGGATCACCGAAGCTGCTGAGACACCCGCCACTGCCGAGGAGGTTCCCGCGCTGACCAGCCGACGAGGTCGGGTGGTCTACAAAATCACCGCGGAAGGCAAGGAACGCTTCGCCCAGCTGATCGCGCAGGCCGGGCCCGAGACGTACGACGACACGGGCTTCGGCGTGCACTTCGCGTTCTTCGCCCGGACCGACCAGGCGACCCGACTACGCATTCTGGAGGGTCGTCGCCGCAAGATCGAGGAGCGTCGCGAAGGGCTTCGTGACGTGCTGGGCCGGGCGGCCGAGCGCCTCGACGCTTACACGCTGGAACTGCAGCGCCACGGTCTTGATGCCTGTGAGCGCGAGGTCCGCTGGCTGGAGGAGCTCATCGCCAACGAGCGCTCCGGCCGAGCCCCGACGGTCCCGAACATCGGGACAGCCGGCGGCCGACGAGAAGACAACAGCCCGCCTCCGCCTGGAGAGACCAGGAATGAGCGGCCGTGACAGAAAAGAAGGAGGCAGACGCTATGGGCTCCGTCCGCGTCGCCATCGTCGGTGTGGGTAACTGCGCCTCGTCCCTGGTTCAGGGCGTCGAGTACTACCGGAACGCCAACCCGAACGACCGCGTCCCGGGTCTCATGCACGTCGCCTTCGGCGACTACCACGTCAACGCCGTGGAGTTCGTCGCGGCATTCGACGTGGACGCCAAGAAGGTGGGCATGGACCTCGCGGAGGCGATCGTCGCCAGCGAGAACAACACCATCAAGCTCTGCGACGTGCCGCCCACCGGCGTCAGCGTGCAGCGCGGTCCGACCTTCGACGGCCTGGGCCAGTACTACCGCGAGATCGTCGAGGAGTCGGACGCCACCCCGGTCGACGTGGCGCAGGCGCTGCGTGACGCGCAGGTCGACGTCGTCGTCTGCTACCTGCCGGTCGGCTCCGAGCAGGCCGCCAAGTTCTACGCCCAGGCCGCGATCGACGCCGGTTGCGCGTTCGTCAACGCCCTGCCGGTCTTCATCGCGTCCGACCCCGAGTGGGCCCAGAAGTTCACCGACGCTGGCCTGCCGATCGTCGGTGACGACATCAAGAGCCAGGTCGGCGCCACCATCGTGCACCGCGCCCTCGCGAAGCTCTTCGAGGACCGCGGCGTTGAACTGCTGCGCACCTACCAGCTCAACTTCGGCGGCAACATGGACTTCATGAACATGCTGGAGCGTAAGCGGCTGGTCTCCAAGAAGATCTCGAAGACCCAGTCGGTCACCTCGCAGATCCCGCACGAGATGAGCAAGAGCGACGTGCACATCGGCCCGTCGGACCACGTGCCGTGGCTGGACGACCGCAAGTGGGCGTACATCCGCCTGGAGGGCCGTTCGTTCGGTGACACCCCCCTCAACGCCGAGCTCAAGCTCGAGGTGTGGGACTCGCCGAACTCGGCCGGCGTGATCATCGACGCGGTCCGGGCCGCGAAGATCGCCCTGGACCGGAAGATCGGCGGCCCGATCCTGTCGGCCTCGTCGTACTTCATGAAGTCCCCGCCGGTGCAGTACGCCGACCACGACGCCCACCAGGCTGTCGAGGAGTTCATCGCCGGTGAGGTCACCCGCTGACCCGCTGAGCACCAAGCACGGCCGAGGGCCGGGTCCGAACGGACCCGGCCCTCGCCACGTTCAGTGCCTCGCCATCCGGTACGCCGATCTGCTCACTTCCAGGTCGGCTTGCCCTGCTCAGCCCTGGCAGCCCGCTTCGCCCTGCGCTGCTCGGGCGACTCTGCGCCACGAGCCGCCGCGCCAGCGGAGGAGGGCAGGATCCCCGGGTTGACCTGGCCGATGCCGATCACGAATGCCACCACGTCGATGATGATGTGAGTGGTCCGGGCGGCGTAGACGGAGATGACGTCGGTCCAGTTCTGGTCGTAGCCGACCCCCGACATGAACGAGTTCGAGATCACCTGGTTGGTCAGGTAGTTGATCGTCGAGAAGTTCGTCGGGCGCGGCCCGCCGTACGGGAAAATCTGCACGAACCCCCCGGCAACCGCGCTCGTCACCGTGAGGTTGCCGAAGAGGGCGTCGCTGAAGTACGCGAAGTCGTCCAGGTTGATGTGGATGGTCTGGCCGTCCCGCAGGCGACCCGAGCTGTCCAGGGTGGTCGACGAGGCGTTCAGGATCCGGGTACGCGACGACGCCGCACGGGTGTCGACGACCCGCTGCGGCATGATCGGGACGATCTGGTTCGAGTTGCCGGTGGTGTGCACGTACTCCAGGTAATTGCCGCCGCCGTACGCGGCGACCACCTGGAGGTTGCCGTACGTGTCCATGCCGATCGAGCCGCCGGGCGAGTCGCCGTGCAGGGCATCGCCGATCGGCGTCAGCTGCAGCGCCGGCCGGGCCAGCACGGTGCCATCCGGGGCGGTGGTCTTGCTCGTGCTCGTCAGCTGCAGGGTGGCACCGGTCCCGTTGCCGACCAGAGCTGTGGTGGCGTTGCCGGCGAGGTTGCCGGTACCCAGGATCAGCGGGTCGCCGGGCGCGGCCTGAGCGGGCGCGGCGGCGCCCACCACGGCGGTGCCGGCAACGCCGGCCGCGACGGTGCCGGCGCGGCGCAGCAGCCGGCGGCGGTCGACAGTCTTGTCCTGATTCTCGGTCATTCTTCCCCCGCAAGAGTTGGTTGAATGACCGATCATGCCGCTTGTGATAGGCCGCCCACATCGACCGATTGGTCGACAAACCACGATCCGGATCGATCCCGGCGGACCGGTCAGGACCACGCCTGCTGCAGGGCCACCCGGGCCTCCAACTCCAGCAGGTGCACCTTGCGCGGGAGGCCACCCCCGAAGCCGACCAGCTTGCCGCCCGCCCCGACGATCCGGTGACACGGCACGATCACCGGGACCGGGTTGCGGTTGCAGGCCACTCCCACCGCCCGTGCCGCCCCGGGGTCGCCGACCAGTCGGGCCACCTCGCCGTACGTCAGCGTCCCTCCGTAGGGAATCCGCGTCATCTCCCGCCACACGGCGCGCTCGAAGTCGGAGCCGCGCGGCACCGACACCGGGACGGTGAACCGGGTCAGCTCACCGGCGAAGTACGCCCGCAGCTCATCGACGGCCTGCCGGGACAGCGCGTCGTCGGGCTCCTCGGTGGCCGCCTCGACCCGCCCGAAATGCGCGCCGCGCACGCTGGTGCCGTCGGTGGCGACGGAGAACTCACCGATTGGTGAGTCGAGGACGGTCCAGCGCATCCACCCATTGTCCCCGACCCTTGCCGGTGCTGGCCGACCCCGGCCCACACTGTCGCGCCGAGCGACCCCGCGTTGCGCGTCGTCGATACCGTGCAGGTCGTGGCAACGGGGACGCTCATTTTTCTGATCATCGGCGGGGCGGGCATCGGCGTGCTCGCCCTCGCGCTGCTCGGCACCGAGCTGTTCCAGTTCGGGCACGCCGACGTGGACGGTCCGATCTCGGTCGAGACCGTCGCCGGTTTCGCCGGCGCGTTCGGGTTCGGCGCGGCCATCGTCAACGAACTGCTCGGTGCGCGTACCTCGGGCATGATCGTCGGTGCGGCGGCCGGCGGCGTGCTCGCGGCCGTGCCCACCGCCTGGTTGGCCGCCCGGCTGAGCCGGGCGGCGCGGAACATGCGCACCGACCCCACCCCCACCCGCGACGACCTGGTCGGGGCGCTCGGCCTGGTCGTCACCCCGGTGCCGGTCGACGGTTACGGCGAGGTCCGGGTACGCCTCGCCGGCCAACCCGTCAAGCTCAGCGCCCGTGCGGACCAGCCGATACCGGTCGGCGCCCAGGTCTTCGTCGTGCAGGCACTCAGCGAGACCAGCGTGCACGTCGAAACCTACTGACATTTTCCTTCGTAGACGGGACTCCTCGTATGGCCCTGTTAATCGCCATCGGTGGCGCGGTCCTCCTCGCGCTCATCTTGGTGCTCTTCGTGCTCTCTCGGATCAAGGTGGCTGGACCGAACGAGGCGTTCATCGTCACCGGTCGCAAGGGCCGCACCACGCAGACCGCCGACGGCGGGCGGTCGACCGACAACTCCGGGCAGAAGGTCGTGCTGGGCGCCTCGGTCTTCGTGCTGCCGGTGGTGCAGAAACTCCAGTCGCTCGACCTGTCCAGCCGGCGGATCGACGTCGGCATCCGGGGCGCGGTGAGCAAGCAGGGCATCCGCGCCGACCTGCACGGTGTGGCGATCGTCAAGGTCGGCGGCACCGAGGACGCGATCCGGGCCGCCGCGCAGCGGTTCCTGCACCAGCAGGACGAGATCGACAACTTCACCCGGGAGGTGCTCGCCGGGGCGCTGCGCTCGATCGTCGGCCGGCTCACCGTCGAGGAGGTCATCCGGGACCGGGCGGCGTTCGCCAGCGCCGTGGCCGAGGAGGCCGAGCACTCGATGACCAACCAGGGGCTGGTACTGGACACCTTCCAGCTCCAGGACATCCTCGCCGAAGGGTCCTACCTGCAAGACCTGGGCCGACCCGAGGCCGCGCGGGTGCTCAAGGACGCGGCCATCGCCGAGGCCCGCGCCCGGCAGCAGGCCGAACAGGAACGACTGCTCGCCGAGGAGGCCATCGCGGAGGCGAACCGGAACCTCGCCCTCAAGCAGGCCGGCATCCAGGCCGAGATCGACGCGGCCAAGGCGAAGTCCGCCGCGGCCGGCCCGCTCGCGCAGGCCGAGCGTGACCAGGCGATCCTCTCCGAACAGCAGAAGGTCGCCGAGCGCAACGCCGAACTCAAGCAGCGCCAACTCGACACCGAGGTACGCAAGCCGGCCGACGCCGCCCGGTACAAGGTGGAGCAGGAGGCCGAGGCGTCCCGCAACGCGGCGGTGCTGCACGCGGACGCCCAGCGGCAGTCGGTCATCGCCGCCGCGCAGGCCTCCGCCGAGCAGGCCCGACTCACCGGTGAGGGCGAGCGGGCCCGGCGTGCCGCGCTCGCCGAGGCGAACGCGATCGAGGGCGCCAAGGAGGGTGAGGCCGAGCAGCGGCGGCGCTCCGCCATCGCCGAGGCGGTGGAGCGGGAAGGTCAGGCCGAGGCGGCGGCCATCCTGGCGAAGGGTGAGGCCGAGGCGGACGCGATGGCCCGCAAGGCAGAGGCGTTCGCCGCGTACGGCGAGGCGGCAGTGCTGGACCTGCTGGTCAAGGTGCTGCCGCAGGTGGTGCAGGCGGCCAGCGCACCGATCGGTGCGATCGACAAGATGACCGTCATCTCCACCGACGGCGCGTCGTCGCTGACGAAGTCGGTGGCCGGCAACGTGGCCCAAGGTCTCCAGCTCGGCAGCGACCTGACCGGGATCGACCTGGCCGGGCTGCTCGCCCGGCTCGGCGCTGGTGGTGCCGACGACCGCACAGTGCGCGCCGCCGATCCGGCGGCGCGGGGCGACACGCCGCCGACGGGCAACTCGGTCGTCCCGAGCACCCGCTGACCCAACGTCCTCCCGTCACCAGCGGCGCCGCCGAGCCAGACGGTTCGGCGGCGCCAGGTGCGGCCAGCGAAACGCCGGTCGGCCCGCCATGTTCAGCGGGCCGACCGGCGTCGGTCGAACAGGGTGTTGGTCAGGCGAGACCGAGGGTGAAGTTCTCCCAGGCCCCGAGCCCGTAGGTGAGGCTGTACCAGTCGATGTACCGGTTCGCGATGAGCGGCTTGGTACCGGCGCTCTCGGCGGTCACGGCCTTGTCGTTGGCGTAGGAGCCGAACATGACCGTGCCATCGGAGTTGTGGTCGATGATGTAGAAGACGGTCGCGTCGGTGATTGCCCCGCTGCTGGAGAGCAGCGGGTTGGCCCCAGCGGTCACGTACTTGTTGTTCACCAGCGTCCGCAGGGCGTAGTACTGGAAGCCGAGATCGACCAGCTCGTACCTCTCCCAGGTGCTGACCGCCGTGCCCCGGGCGATCAGCGGCTTGGTGCCCGCGCTCTCCGCGGTGACGAACTTGCCGTTCGCCGACGCCTTGAGGCTGATCACCGGGTTCGGCGCCTCCAGGTCGAACCTCTCCCAAGTACTGATCGCCGTGCCGCGAGCGATCAGCGGCTTGGTGCCCGCGCTCTCCGCGGTGACGTACTTGCCGTTGACCTGTGCCTTGAGGCTGACGCTGCCGTCGGTGTTGTTGACCAGCTGGAACTTCTCCCAGGTACTGATGGCCGGGGCAGAGGCGAGCAGCGGCTCGGCGCCTGCGGCCCTGGCGCTGACGTACTTGCCGTTGACCTTCGCCCTCAGGGCGACCAGACCGGTGCCGGCGGGAACGATGTCGAACCTCTCCCACGCGCCGAGGACGGTGCCACGCGCGATCAGCGGCTTGGCGCCTGCGGAATCCGCCGAAACCAGACGGTCGTTGACCCGGGCCCGCAGGCCCACGTCGGTACGGGTCGTCACCTCCGGCCCGATGTAGAGCAGCCGGTCCACGGAGGCCGTCGTGCCGAGCACGGCACCCGAGATACCGCTGGTCACGATGGCGTCCCGGACCCGGGCGGGGCTCCAGGTCGGGTTGGCGGCCAACCGCAGCGCGGCGGCACCGGCCACGTGCGGCGACGCCATGGAGGTGCCGTCACCGAGCACGGCGGCGGTGGCGCTGGCGATGCCCGCCGAGGTGATCCCCACGCCGGGAGCGAAGATGTCCAGGCACCGGCCCCAGTTCGAGAAGGTCGCCCGCATGTCGATCCGATCGGTGGCGCCCACCGTGATCGCCGCCGGCACCGCGCTCGGCGAGTAGTTGCAGGCGTCGTCGTAGCTGTTGCCGGCGGCGACCGCGTAGGTGATGCCGGAGGCGATGGACGTGGCCACCGCCTGCTCGATGACCGTGTCGCGGCCGGCGACGGTGCCGAGGCTCATGTTGGCGACGGCCGGCTTGGCGGCGTTGGCCGTCACCCAGTCGATCCCAGCCAGGATTCCTTCGGTGTCACCCCCGCCGCCGCAGTCGAGCACCCGCACCGCCACCAACTTGACGTCCTTGGCGACGCCGAAGGTGCTGCCGCCGAGGGTGCCGGCGACGTGCGTGCCGTGTCCCTCGCAGTCGTCGGCCACCGCGTCGTTGTCGATGAAGTCGTAGCCGTACGAGGCCCGGGTGCCGAAGTCCTGGTGGTTGATCTTGATGCCGGAGTCGATGACGTACGCGTGCACGCCGCTCGCCGACGTCGACGGGTAGGTGTACGACTTGTTCAGCGCCGGCGTCACCTGGTCGAGCCGGTCCAGACCCCACGACGGCGGGTTGGTCTGCGTACCGTTCGCCTGGTAGCGCAGCACCGGCTGGACCGAGGCCACGTCCTCGTGTGCCGCCAACCGCTTCGCCTGCGTCGCGCTCATCTGGGCCGAGTAACCGCGCACCGAGCGGGTGAAGACCTGCCGGACCTGCCCGCCGCTGCTCTTCGACAGTGCGGTCGCCGCCGAGCGGGTCTGCGCGGGGGTCGCCTTCTTGTCCTTCAGAAGGACGATGTAGCGACCCGGCACCACCGCGTCCGCCTTGTCCTTCGCCGCGGCCGCCGGGGTACGCGGGGCGGAGGGCAACTGCACCCCGCCCGGGTCGGCCATAGCCGGAGCAGCGGCGAGGACGGACGTCAGAGTGGTCACTGAGGCGAGCGCAAGGCCCGCCGCAGCCGTTCGGTATTTCACGCCACGGCTGATTCTCACATGGACTCCCCGTAAGGCAGATCAGCGCCTGTCCATGATGGACATCGATGCAGGCCGCCCTCTGGCGGCGCAAGACGGACGCTGGGATGTTGCCTAATCGTCCATGAGCGCCAATGTCGACGCTTCATCCGTTCGGTGGACAACGATGGCGATTCACCCGGTCTGTGGTCGCGAAAGTCGTGTCGACCTATCGAAGACCCTGTTCGTGAGCCCAGCGCAGCAACTCCGCCTCGGCAGCGTCGCGGTCCAGCGGACCGTGCTCGAGCCGCTGCTCCTTGAGGTGCTTCCACGCCCGCCCGACCACCGGCCCCGGCGGTACGCCGAGCAGCTCCATGATCGCGTTGCCGTCCAGGTCGGGTCGGACCCGCGCCAGGTCCTCCTCGGCGGCGATCCGGGCGATCCGCTCCTCCAGCGCGTCGTAGTCGGCGGCGAGCTGCGCAGCCTTGCGCCGGTTCCGGGTCGTGCAGTCCGAGCGGGTCAACTTGTGCAGTCGGGGCAGCAGGTCACCGGCATCGGCGACGTAGCGGCGCACCGCCGAGTCCGTCCACTCGCCCCGCCCGTACCCGTAGAAGCGCAGGTGCAGCGCGACCAGCGCGGTCACCTTCGCGGTGACCTCCTTCGGGTACCGCATCGCCTTCATCCGGGCCTTGGTCAGCCGTGCGCCGACCACCTCGTGATGGTGGAAGCTGACCCGGCCGTCGGACCCGACCGCCTTCGTCGCCGGCTTGCCCACGTCGTGCATGAGGGCGGCCATCCGCAGAATGAAGTCGCAGCCCTCATCCTCGAAGGAGACCGCGTTCTCGACGACCGTCAGCGTGTGCTCGTAGACGTCCTTGTGCTGAGCGTGCTCGTCGATCTCCAGCTTCAGTCCGGTCAGTTCCGGCAGGAACCGCTCGGCCAGCCCGGTGTCGACCAGCAGCCGCAACCCGGTGATCGGGTCCGCTCCGCAGAGCAGCTTGGTGAACTCGTCACGGACCCGCTCAGCGGTGATCCGGTCCAGGTCGGCAGCCATCCGGGTCATGGCCAGGTGCGCGTCCGGATGCACGGCGAAACGCAGCTGCGCGGCGAACCGGGCGGCCCGCAACATCCGCAGCGGGTCGTCGCCGAACGACTCACCCGGCGTGCTCGGGGTCCGGATCACCTTGGCCGAGATGTCCTCCAGCCCGCCGTGCGGGTCGGTGAACCGGTGGTCGGGCAGGCTGACCGCCATCGCGTTGATGGTGAAGTCGCGCCGCTTCAGGTCCTCGTCGAGGCTGGTGCCGTACACCACCACCGGGTTGCGGCTGACCTGGTCGTACGACTCCGCGCGGAACGTGGTGATCTCCAGCCGGAGACCGTCGCGCTGGGCGCCGATGGTGCCGAACTCCCGACCGGTCTCCCAGATCGACTCGGCCCAGCCCTTGATGATCCGCAGGGTCTCGTCGGGGTGCGCGTCGGTGCAGAAGTCGAGGTCATCCCCGAGTCGACCGAGCAGGGCATCCCGCACCGAACCGCCCACCAGGTGCAACTCGTGACCGGCGCGGACAAAGCGGCGGCCCAACTCGTCGGCGACCGGGGAGACCCGGAGCAGTTCGGCGACGGCGTTGCGCTGCGCGGCGGTGAGTTCGCGGCGATCGGCGGCGTGGGGAGCGGAGGCTTCGGACATGGGATCGCCAGCTTATCGGGCCGGGGTGTGATCCGATCCGCCGGGCGCGGGGTAACGGGTGGGGGTTGACTATGGTCTGTGGCGTGCGGGTCGGTGCCCGACTCGACGTACCCCTGGGAGGCTGGAGATGAGCGGCGGGCTCTACCGCAGCGCCAACGCCATGCCGGACGGTGACGTGCCGCCGGCTGACGGGGCGATCTTCATCTCCGCGGAGCCGCTGAACCAGCCAGCGGTGGAGGCCACGGCACCGCCGCCGGAGGTCGTTGCCGAGACCAGCGCCGCTGCGAACAGCGCGGTCATGGCGGTCGGCAGTCTGGTGAGCCGGGGTACCGGGTTCATCCGGAACCTGATGATCGGTGCCGCCCTCGGCAACCTGGTCGGCAACGCCTACACGACAGCCCAGTTCCTTCCTAACCAGGTGTACGAGTTCCTGCTTGGCGGCGTGCTGACCAGTGTGCTGATCCCGGTGCTGGTGCGGCGGCGCAAGAGCGACGCGGACCGGGGCGAGGCGTACGCCCAGCGGCTGCTCAGCCTCGCGGTGCTGGCGCTGGGGGCGGCGGCCCTGCTCGCCGTGGCGTCGGCACCCCTGCTGACCACCATCTACGCCAGCGGGAAGGACGAGGACTACACCGACCTGGTCACGCACCTGTCCTGGCTGATGCTGCCGATGCTCTTCTTCACCGGCGTCAGCGCGTTGATCGCCGCGGTGCTCAACACCCGAGGTCATTTCGCCGCGCCGATGTGGGCACCGATCCTCAACAACCTCGTGGTGATCGGCACGTTCGGCCTCTACATCCTGGTCTTCGGGGCGAAGGGGTTGCAGCCCGGGGAGGTGGGCCTGGGCCGGACCCTGCTGGTCGGTGGCGGCACCCTGCTCGGCGTGGCCGTGCAGACCGCCGGGCTGCTGCCGGCGCTGCGCAAGGTCGGCTTCCGTTGGCGGTGGCGGTTCGACTTCCGTGAACTGGGGCTGCGGGAGTTGGCCCAGCTCGGTGCCTGGATGTTCTGCTACGTCGCGGTCAACCAGCTCGGCCTCTTCGTGGTGGTCAATCTCCTCACCCGGGCCGCCGGCTCGGACCAGGCCGGCATCCTGATCTACAACAACGTCTTCCTGCTGCTGATGATGGCGCACGGCATCATCGCGGTCTCGATCATCACCGCGCTGATGCCTCGGATGGCCGCCGCCGCGGCCGACGGCCGGTTCCACGACGTCACCGCCGACCTCTCCCGGGGCGTCCGGATGGTCTCGGCGGTGCTCGCGCCGATCGCGGTCTGCTATGCCGTGCTGTCCACCCCGATCTCGGTGGTGGTCTTCCGGTACGGCGCGTTCAGCGCCGAGAACGCGACGGCCACGTCCACCGTGCTGTTGGCCGCCGCGCTCGCTCTCGTGCCGTTCGCGATCAGCCAGCTTTTCACCTTCGCCTTCTACGCGCTGCCGGACACCCGTACCCCCGCCCTGATCAACATTCCGGTGGTGGCGCTGCGGGTCGGCGTACAGATCGTGCTCTTCGCCGCGTTCGCGGCGCACTTCGCGGCGGCCGGGATGATGATCGGCAACGCGGTCTCCTACCTGGCGGCGGCGATCGGCTCTGCCTGGTTGCTGCGGCCTCGGGTGGGCCGGATCGGCCTGGGCGCCATCATGCGCACGCTGGGCCGGGTCGTGGTCGCGGCTCTCGGCGCGGCGCTGGTCGGATGGCTGGTGATCACCCTGCTGCCCGGCGACGACAAGCCGAGCTGGATCGAGGCTGCGATCCAGCTCGTGATCGGTGGCGCGGTGATCGGCGGGACCTACCTGGGTCTGGCCATGCTGCTGCGGATCGGCGAGATCACCGAGGTGGTTGGGATGGTCCGCCGACGCCTCGGTCGCTGAGCGCCAGCGCCTGATTACAACAAGTTGGCATTCATACGGACCGTGACTGCGGATCACCAGGCTGGGGATGCTCCTGTGGATAACTCCGCGATTCGCCGGTCAACCACCACATCGGCCTGTGGATAACCAACCGTACGGCTGAGGGTGGCAACCCGATCGGTGGGAACGTACGAGGCAGCGCGAGCGCCGCGCCCGCCCAGCCCCGGCGTCGGTCACTTGCGGTGAAGCCGTAGATTAGCTAGTACATGTGCCAGCAACGTGGCTGACAACGGTCGTAACCGGACGAGTTCTCCGACTGCCGGAACCCCGCCAGGTACGGCGGGAAGATGACATGTCGGAGAGACGGGCAACCCGGGTAAGGTCGCTCTCGACGGGTACGGCAGGGGCCGACGCTGCGCGTCGACACCGGTCGGCCGGTTCCTTCAACGGCAGAGCGGGAAGCCACATGCCCAGCAGTTCGGGTTCATCGATCGACACGATCACCGAGGGAGGACGGGTGACCCAGGTCGGCGAGGGTCAGGAGGCGGACGAAAGCGCTCCTCCGGTCATGACCTTCGGTGCTCCCACGGCCGGTGAAGTCCTCGCCGAGCGGTACGAACTGGTTGAGCACATCAACAACGACAGTGCGGGTCGGCTGGTCTGGCGCGGGGTCGACGTCATCCTGCGACGCCCGGTTGCGGTCGTGCTGCGGTACCCGGGTGGCGACTCCGCCACCGAGATGCTTCAGGCCGCCGTCGCGGCCAGCCGGGTCATCCACCCCAACCTGGTCGGCGTCTACGACGCGATCGACGAGGCCGACCGGGCGTACGTGGTGCGCGAGTGGGTCGACGGGCAGTCCCTCCGGGACCTGGCGGCCGACGGCCCGCTGGACCCGGCTCGGGCCACCGCGATCGGCAACGCCGTCGCGAGCGCTCTCGCCGCGGTGCACGCCACCGGCATGGTGCACGGCAACGTCCACCCCGGCACCGTCATGATCAGCGACGAGGGTCGGGTGGTCCTAGCTGACGCCCGCACCGACGGCGCCGACAGCCAGGAGAACGACATCCGGGCGGTCGGCGGTGTCCTCTACTTCGCTCTGACCGGTTACTGGCCGCACACCGAGGCGCCGCTGCATGGTGCCACCGCCGGCCACGGCCGCGCCGCGATCCCGGACGCTGTTCGGGACGCCACGGGAGGGATCGCCGCACCCCGCCAGGTCCGGGCGGGCGTTCCGGCGTACCTGGACGACCTGACCATGGATCTGCTCGACGCCGAGATCGCGCCGCCGTCCTCCGACGTGCTCGCCGCTGAGCTGGCGCGACTGGACGTGCCGGCCGAGGAGGAGCACTACCTCGACAACAGCGGGCCGCTGCGGTTCGCCGCCGACACCGAGGAAGAACCGTCTCCGCTGGCCGCAGCCGGGGGCCGCAAGGTCGCCGTGGGCATCGCCGGCCTGCTCGCCGTCGCCCTGGTCGGTCTGCTGATCGGGATCAGCGCGCTGGGGGACGACGACAAGGACCCGCCGTCCAACCCCGTCGCCGCGCCGACCTCCAGTGCCCCGGCCGGCGATACCACCCCGGCCGCCGCGACGGCCCGCAAGCTGACGGTGAAGGACGTCCGGATCATCGACCCGGACAGCAAGAACCGCAGTGAGGTCGACGGCGCCGAGAAGGTCATCGACGGTGACGAGGACAAGGGCTGGGAGACGGAGACCTACCGGGACCGGCCCAACTTCGGCAACCTGAAGAAGGGCATGGGCGTCTGGATCGACCTCGGCGAGCCGCACAACGTCAAGTCGGTGCAGGCGGTGCTGTCGGCCACCGGAGCTTCCGCTCAGCTTCTCGCCGGCACGACCAACCCGCCGTCCAGCTCCAGCGGTGACAAGCAGTTGGTCGCGAGCTACAAGACCGCCATCGGCCAGCCGTTCGAGGATCACGACGGCACCACCATGACGTTCAACGGCTTTGACGCCGACCAGAAATACCAGTACCTGCTGTTCTGGATCACCGAGCTGGCTACGGCCGAGGGTGGGTTCAAGCTGGGGGTGCAGGAGATTACGGTCCAGGGGTCGTGAGCCGGGCACCACGATCCGGGCTCGGCATTCGCTGGACGCGGTGATGGACGGGCGCGACGCAACGGACCTGGAGCTGCTGCGCGCCCACGTCGCCGGAGACCGGAACGCCTTCGCCGAGCTGTTCCACCGACACCGCGACCGGTTGTGGGCGGTTGCCCTGCGGACGCTCGGCGACCGTGAGGAGGCGGCCGACGCCCTCCAGGACGCCCTGCTGTCGGCGCATCGGGCGGCAGCCCGGTTCCGCGGCGACTCGGCAGTCACCACCTGGTTGCACCGGATCGTGGTCAACGCCTGCCTGGACCGGATCCGCCGCCGGCAGGCGCACCCCACGGTGCCGCTGCCGGACGGCAACCGGGTTGAGGACGGATCGGGCACCGGTGGGTTGGAGCCGGCGGCTCCGGCAACGGACCACGACACCGTGCTGGTGGTCCGCGAGGCGCTCGCCGCACTGCCTCTCGAGCAACGCGCCGCGCTGGTACTGGTGGACGTACAGGGCTATCCGGTCGCCGAGGTCGCCCGCATCCTCGGCGTCGCCGAGGGGACGGTGAAGAGCCGGTGCGCCCGGGGCCGGGCGCGGCTGGCCGTGCTGCTCGGGCATCTCCGCCCCGCCGCCGTCGCGACGCCTTCGGCCCGACCGGACCCGGCCTCCCCGGTCCCCGGCGTGCCCGGCGTCACGCCGGGGAACCCCGGTCCGGTGGAGGGCGTCGGATCGGGGTCGGGCCGATACCGGCGGGACGCCAACCAGGAGGAAACGTGACGACCGAGGGGTTCCGAGAGGTCGACGCCGACCTCCTCGCTGACTACCTCGGCGGGGCGTTGGAGGGCACCCCGCAGCAGGACGAGGTCGCCCAACTGGTGTCTGCGGACCCGGCCTGGGCCGGGGCGTACGCGCTGCTGGCCCCCGCCGTGACGGAGGTCCGGGCGGACCTGACCCGGTGGGCCGAGCCGCCCCCGGAGATGCCGCAGGCGATCGCCGACCGTCTGGTGGCCGCGCTGGCCGGCGCGGAGCCGACGAGCGACAGCTCGACCGCCGAGGAATTGACCGCCACGCCCGGGGTCCACCCGGGCGGGGACGCCGCGACGCCGTTGGTCGTACCGGTGCAGGGTGGGGCCGGCCGCCGGCCGGCCGTCTCCACGTCGGTGGGGTCGGTGCGGCGGGCGTCCACCGGTCCGGGCCGCCGCCAGCGCGGCTGGGCCCGTCGCGGCGCGCCGGTGGCCGCCGCCGCGATCGCCGTCGTCGCGGTCGCCCTGGGCCTCAACCAGCTGTCGATGCGGGGGGCATCGGAGGATTCCGGCGCCACCAGCGCCATGGACCATCCGGCCAGCGCGCCCGAGGGCGTCGCGGGGGCCGGAACGGTCCGCACCACCGGGCCGGCACTGCACAGCGGCACGAACTACACCCCGCAGACCCTCGGCAACGCCTACCGGATCTCCGAACCGAGCGCACCGGCGGCCAGCCGGGCGACCGGCAACCCGCCCAGTGGGCAGCCGGAGGTCGATGCCGAGGGCGGACGCCGTCCCGCACCCGACGGGTCGGATCAGCTGACCCGGCTGACCGACGAGGTCGCCCTGACCACCTGCCTGGCCAGTGTCGCGGCGGAGCACGGGTCCGCCCCCCTCGTGGTCGAGGTGATCGACTACGCCCGGTTCCAGGGCGACCAGGCGCTGGTCATTCACTTCACTGATGCGAGCGGAGCCCGGTGGGCCTGGGTGAGCGGTCCCGAGTGCGGCGTGCCCGGGTCCGGCTCGGACAGCCGGTATTCGGCGCGGGTAGGGTGAATCCACGGTCTATGGCACGATGGCCGCCCACGTGACCTGACCCACCGGATGCCCGGCTCGGGAATCCCCGGTTCGTACGATGACGTTCTGGAAGTCAGCTGCCGGCCCCACCCAGGCGTCGGCGACTCGGATCAGCATCGGTGCTCGCGCCGACGCCGAACACACACAACTCGGGAGACGGCAGTGGACGAGGTCCGCAACCTGATCATCATCGGCTCCGGGCCGGCCGGCTACACAGCGGCGGTCTACGCCGCACGCGCCAACCTGAAGCCGCTGATCATTGAGGGCGTGCAGTCCGGTGGCGCGCTGATGACCACGACCGAGGTGGAAAACTTCCCCGGCTTCGCTGACGGCATCCTCGGCCCCGAGCTGATGGACAACATGCGCAAGCAGGCCGAGCGGTTCGGCGCCGAGTTCCTCACCGACGACGTGACCCGGGTCGAGCTGGTCGACACCGGTGACGCCGGCTCCGGCGCGGTGAGCACCGTCTGGGTTGGCGAGACCGCCTACCGGGCGCGATCCATCATCCTCTCCACCGGTTCGGCGTGGCGCCCGCTGGGTGTGCCCGGCGAGCAGGAATACCTGGGCCACGGCGTCTCCGCGTGTGCCACCTGTGACGGCTTCTTCTTCCGCAACCAGCAGATCGTGGTCGTCGGCGGCGGCGACTCGGCGATGGAGGAGGCCACCTTCCTCACCCGCTTCGCCGAGTCGGTCACCATCATCCACCGTCGCGACTCCTTCCGGGCCAGCAAGATCATGGCCGACCGGGCGCTGAGCAACGAGAAGATCAAGGTCGAGTGGAACAGCACCGTCGAGGAGATCCTCGGCGAGGACGGCAAGGTCACCGGGGTACGCGTCCGCAACGTGCACACCGGCGAGACCAAGGTGATGGACGTGACCGGCGTCTTCGTCGCCATCGGTCACGACCCGCGCAGCGAGCTGTTCCAGGGCCAGATCGAGCTGGACGACGAGGGCTACGTGAAGGTCCAGGCCCCGAGCACCCGCACCAATGTGCCCGGTGTCTTCGCCGCCGGCGACGTGGTCGACCACACCTACCGTCAGGCGATCACCGCGGCCGGCACCGGTTGTGCCGCCGCGCTCGACGCCGAGCGGTTCATCGCGACGCTCAGCTGAAACAAGGAACACATCCCGGAGGAGGGGCATAGTGGGAACAACCAAGGCGGTCACGGACAAGAGCTTCGTCGCTGACGTACTGCAGGCCGACAGGCCGGTGCTGGTGGACTTCTGGGCGGAGTGGTGCGGGCCGTGCCGCAAGGTGTCGCCGCTGCTCGAGGAGATCGCCCGGGAAATGGGCGACCAGGTCACCATCGTCAAGCTCAACATCGACGAGAACCCGGAGACCGCTCGGGCCTACCGGGTGATGTCGGTGCCGACGCTGACCGTCTTCAAGAACGGCCAGCCGGTGCAGTCGATCGCCGGTGCCAAGCCGAAGGGCGAGCTGGTCCGGCTCATCGAATCGGCCCTCTGACCAGCAGAAACATTCACCGAACCCCGTACCCGCTCGGCGGGTGCGGGGTTCGGCGTTCTTCCCGGCCGCCCGGTCGACGTATTTCCCGGCCCAGCCACCTGGCCGCCCCGGAGCGCATAGCCTCAAGCCTGGGCCGCCCGGCCAGCCAGCGTCGTGCAGAGGGGGTCGTGCGTGCGTCCGATCCGACCCGGTGACCGGGGACCCGCGGTCACGGAGATCCGTACCATCCTGACCGGCCTCGACCTACTCACTGCCGCCGGCCCGCAGACCGACGAGTTCGACCTCGACACCGAACGGGCGGTCCGCGCGTTCCAACAGTCGCGGGGGCTCAGCGTGGACGGCCGGGTCGGAGCGGAGACGTGGCGCGCTCTGGACGCCGCCCGCTGGCGGCTCGGCGCCCGCACCCTCTACCACGCGGTCCCCGAACCGCTCGCCGGCGAGGACGTCCGGTCACTACAGGAGCGACTGCTGGAGATGGGGTACGACGTGGGCCGGGCGGACGCCATCTACGGTGTCCGAACGTCCCGGGCGGTGGCCCAGTTCCAGCGCGAGGTCGGGCTCACCCCCGACGGCTCCTGCGGCCCGCACACCATGAACGCGCTCCGCCGGATCGGCCGCAAGGTGGTCGGTGGCCGCCCGCAGTGGCTACGCGAATCCGACGCGATCCGGCAGTCCGGGCCGGCGCTGGTCGGCAAGACCGTCGTCATCGACCCCGGGCACGGGGGCACCGACCCCGGGATGGTGGTGCCCGACGGCTCGCTGCGCTGGACGGAGGCGGACCTGGTGCACGACCTGGCCAGCCGCCTGGAGGGGCGCCTCGCCGCCTCCGGGGTGCGGGTGCAGCTCACCCGGGGCCCGTCGCCCGACAGTTGTCTGCCCGACACCGACCGGGCCCTGCTGGCCAACTCGCTCGGCGCCGACGTGTTCATCTCGCTGCACCTGGACGGCCACGCCAACCCGGACGCGGAGGGCGTGGCGACCTACCACTACGGCACCGACAACGGGGTGACCTCGGCGACCGGCGAACGCCTGGCCGGGCTGGTGCAACGGGAGATCGTCGCGCGCACCGGGCTGCGGGACTGCCGTACCCACGCCAAGACGTGGGAACTGCTGCGACTGACCCGGATGCCCGCCGTCCGGGTCGAGGTCGGCTATCTCACCTCGCCGACGGACCGCGCCCACCTTGTCGACCCCCGGTTCCGGGACCGCGTGGTGGAGGCGATCGTGGCTGCGGTGCAGCGGATGTACTACCCGATCGAACGGGACGTTCCGACCGGATCCCTCGACGTCAGTGAGCTGCGCGCCGTCGTGGCCGCCGGCACCGTGGTCGACTGATCCGTCCCCCGGCGACGGCTACCGCGATGTCCGCGGTCAGCCGTTGGTGGAGCGGGTGGCCGGAGCGGGGCGTACCGGCCGGAGCAGGGTCTCCGGGCTCATCGACCCGAGCAGCTTCTCCAGCGCGTACTCGACGTCGGACTTCCAGCTCAGCGCGGTCCGCAGCTCAAGGCGCAGCCGGGGGAAACGTGGATGCGGACGTACGGTCTTGAAGCCCACGGAGAGGAAGAAGTCGACCGGTGCCACACAACCTCCGGCCGGGTCGTCCGCGTCACCGAACTTGGCGTCGCCGAACGCCTCGATGGCCTTGATCCCGCGCTTGGTCAGGTCCCGGGCGACACCCTGCACCAGCATCCGACCCAACCCGCCACCGGAGAACGCGGCGACCACGTTGGCGGTCATCAACAACACCGCGTCCGCGGAGACCGGCGAGGTCGGGAACGCCATCGAACGGGGCACGTAGGCGGGCGGGGCGTACATCACGAAACCGGCCGGCATGCCGTCGACGTAGGCGAGCTTGCCGCAGGAGCCCCACTCCAGCAGGGTCTGGGAGACCCACGCCTCCTTCTCCAGGCCCGGATCGCCAGCGGCGCACGCGCGGTCCGCGGAGACCGGATCGAGCTCCCAGTAGACGCACTGCCGGCACGGGCGCGGGAGGTCTTCCAACGTGTCGAGGGTCAGGCTGACCAGACGTCGCGACATATGGCGCATCCCCACAATAGGCTCGGTGGTAAGACCGGCATGGAACGACAGCGCCGCCTTCCTGCCCCCGACGAGCGATCGTACGCCGCCGATCGGCGATGCGGGAGGGGACGCGCAGATGCCCACCCCAGTGGGGGACGACGGGGACGGTCCGCCATGTGGTCGATCCGTCGCGGAACGGCGGCAAGCCGACTCTGGGCGACTAGGATCGACAATCGGTGTGCCCGCGCCCATGGTCAGCGGTGTGCGGGGTACCCGGGGCGGGAACCACCCGAGCAGCGATCGAGGTGAGGTCATGACCGGCACGACGCTCGACGACTACACCGACCGGTACGCCCGGCGGGTACGCGGGATGACCGCCTCGGAGATCCGAGCACTGTTCGCGGTGGCCAGTCGTCCGGAGGTCGTCTCGCTCGCCGGCGGCGCACCGTACATCGCCGCCCTTCCGCTGGACGCGGTCGGCGAAATGCTCGGCCGACTCGGTTCCGAGCACGGCGTGACCACCCTTCAGTACGGCATCGGCCAGGGCACCCTTGAGCTGCGCGAGCGGATCTGCGAGGTGATGTCGCTCTCCGGGATCGACGCCGCGTGTGGCGCCTCCCCGGAAGACGTCGTGGTCACCGTTGGCGGGCAGCAGGCACTGGACCTGGTGGCCCGGCTCTTCCTCGACCCCGGTGACGTGGTGCTCGCCGAAGGGCCGACGTACGTCGGTGCGCTCGGCGTGTTTCAGGCCGCCCAGGCACAGGTCGTCCACGTACCCATGGATGCGGACGGGCTGATCCCGGAGGCGCTGGAGGCGGCGATCGCCGACCTGGTCCGCGCGGGCCGACGGGTCAAGTTCCTCTACACCATCCCCACCTACCAGAACCCGACCGGCGTGACGCTCAGCGAGGAGCGCCGGGAACGGGTGCTCGACATCTGCGAGCGCGCCGGCCTGCTCGTCGTCGAGGACGACCCGTACGGTCAGCTGGGTTTCGAGGGTGAGGCCCCGGCGCCCCTGCGGGCCCGCCGCCGGGACGGCGTCTTCTACCTCAGCACCTTCTCCAAGACCTTCGCCCCCGGGCTGCGGGTCGGCTGGATCCTCGCGCCGCACGCGGTGCGCGACAAGCTGGTCATCGCCAACGAGGCGCAGATCCTCTGCCCCAGCGGCTACGCCCAGGCCGCGGTGGCCACCTATCTGAGCACGATGCCCTGGCGGCAGCAGCTCAAGGTCTATCGGGAGGTCTACCGGGAACGCCGGGACGCCCTGCTCGACGCGATGGCCGACCTGATGCCGGAAGGCACCAGCTGGACCACACCGGCCGGCGGTCTCTTCGTGTGGGCCACCCTGCCCGACGGGCTCGATTCGAAGGCCATGATGCCGCGAGCGGTCGCCGCGCGGGTCGCCTACGTACCCGGCACCGGCTTCTACGCCGACGGCACCGGCACCGGCACCATGCGGCTCAATTTCAGCTTCCCGCCGCCGGAGCGGATCCGCGAGGGCGTCCGCCGGCTGGCCGGTGTGATGGAGCAGGAGATCGCCATGCGCCGGGTCTTCGGCGCCGTGGGTGGCGCGGCGGGTCGTCGCGGCCGGGCCGGCTCCGACGTGCCCGGGCCCGACTTGGCATGATGCCGGCATGGGTACGACCGCCGAGCGCCTCCTCGTGACCGATTCCGCAATCTCGGCCGACCTGCGCGTCGTGGTGCTCGCGGGTGGGCTCTCCTACGAACGGGACGTGTCACTGCGCTCCGGGCGTCGGGTGCTCGACGCGCTACGTGCCGTCGGCGTGGAGGCCGAGCTGCGGGACGCGGACGTGGCGCTGCTACCGGCGCTCCAGGCCGATCCGCCGGACGCGGTGGTGATCGCACTGCACGGTGCCACCGGCGAGGACGGCTCCCTGCGCGGGGTGCTGGATCTGTGCGACATCCCGTACGTCGGCTGCGACGCTCGCGCCTCCCGGGTCGCCTGGGACAAGCCCTCGGCGAAGGCGGTGCTGCGCGAGGCCGGCATCCCCACCCCGGAGTGGGTAGCCCTCCCGCACGACCGCTTCTCCGAGCTGGGCGCGGTCGCCGTGCTGGACCGGATCGTCGACCGCCTGGGCCTACCCCTCATGGTCAAGCCGGCGCAGGGCGGGTCCGGGCTGGGTGGCGCGGTGGTCCGGGACGCCGCAGCGTTGCCCGCCGCGATGGTCGGCTGCTTCGCGTACGACTCCACGGCGCTGGTGGAGCGGTACGTGCCCGGCATGGACGTGGCGGTCTCCGTGGTCGACCTCGGCGATGGCCCGAAGGCACTGCCACCGGTGGAGATCGTGCCGCGCAACGGCCTGTACGACTACGCCGCCCGCTACACGGCGGGACGGACCACCTGGCACGCACCGGCCCGGCTGGAGCCGGAGGTGGCCGCCACGGTTGCCGACGTGGCCCTCGCCGCGCACACCGCGCTCGGTCTGCGGGACCTCTCCCGCGTCGACGTGATCGTGGACGCGGCCGGTCAGCCACACGTGCTGGAGGTCAACGTCTCGCCGGGTATGACGGAGACGTCACTGCTCCCGCTCGCCGTGCAGGCGGCGGGTCTGGACTTCGGCCGACTCCTCGGCACCCTGGTTGCCCGGGCGGCAGCCCGCCTCACCGTCCACTGACCTATCCGCCAACCCCTCGGACCGCCGGGCACCCGCCCGCGAATCGGCCATGAGGGTGGCCGGCCGGGGCCAACCTCATGGCCGATTCCAGATCAGTGGTTCGCGGGTACGTCGGGTGCGTCGTTGCCGTTGGTCTGTGCGGGCACGGCCGGGGTGCTGGCGTCCCCGACGCCGTCCCGGGAGGTGGGCTTCCTGACTCCCGCACCGGAAACGCCCCCGCTGGAGACCTCGGAGGCAGCCGCGCTGGAGGTGCCCGAGGTGGTCTCGTCGACACTCCCGCTCACCGGGCCGAAACGGGGTCCGTCGGTGGTCGGCTCCGCCGGGCCGACGCGAGGGCCGTTGGCGGGCGCCTCTTCCGGGCGGTCATAGGGCGTCTCGCCGGTGGCGGCGCTGCCGGTGGCGGCGCCGCCGGATGCTGAGGCGGTGGATGCCTGGGCGTCGGCGGCCGAGATGCCGGGCAGGGTGGTGGCGGATGCCGGCCGAACGGATTCAGTCGCCGGATCGCCGGCCGTCTGAACGGGCTCGGCCGTCCGGTCGGCGCCGGTGGTCGCGGTCGAGCCGACATCCGTGGTCGCGGTCGAGCCGACATCCGTGGTCGCGACTGATTCGACCCCGGGGGCGCCGTCGGCGTCGGTCAAGTCGGGACCGGAGTCGAGCGCCGGCTCCGGAACCTCCTCGGCCGCCTCGATGACCGAGACCGCCTCCGCTGCGGCGGCTACCTCCGCTGCGGCAGCGGCATCCGCGGCCGCCGACTGTGCCAGCAGACTCGACGGAGCCTGCCACTGAATGCGGGGCGGCTCGGCGAGCGGACGGCCACCGAACTCGGCGAGCCAGGCGGCGACGAGCGCCAGATTTTCCCGCCACTGCGCCTCGGAGATCGGCGGCAGGATCGAGTCCCACAGGGACAGGAAGGTGCCCCGCAGTTGGAGGCGGCCGTAGGGCCGGGCGAGGAACCACATGTGCAGGTGAGCCGAGCCATCGCCCCACCGATTGACGTGCACCCGCGCCACACCGTCGAGAGACCGGATGGCCCGCTCCAGACGGACGGTCATCACGCCCAACTCGGCGGCCAGCAGGTTCGGCAGGTCGCCGAGATCGAGGTGGGTGCGCGATTCCAGGATGAGCACCATGGGCAAGCCGGTGGGCCGGTCCATGGCGCGTACCCGCCACCGCTCGCCCACCCAGATGTAGGCGTCGTCGGGTGCGTTGCAGGCGGTGCATTCCCGGAGACCCTCGCCCTTCCGAGGCGGTTCGACCGGGACCGGATCATCGAGTTGCTTCACGTGAAGGTCGCCCTCGAAGGGGAACGACGGCCACTGGGTGAAGTCCGGGACTGAGGGAGGGGTGTCGTGCACGACGCTGACCCTAACCGAGTCTGGCACCGCTGTCCCTACCTGTTTGAGCGGTCCCGTCCCCACCGGATCGGTGCCCGGCGTCGGCCGGGTCCGGGTGGTCGCGCGGGCACCGGAAGGCGATATCCACAGGCTGCCGAGATCCTGAACACAGGCCGTCATCCACAGGCTCACACCCACTCCCACGCGCTGTTTCACGTGAAACGAGGGGTGCCTGTGGACAACCGGTGTGGATAACTTTTCGGCCGGACGGTCGTTATCCGCGACCACCGAACTGGCGGACGTCGGTTGATCACTGGGGCGGGTGCCCGAGCGGGGGCGCTCCGAACGCTCATGTCGCGCCACTGGCCGGCTGGGCGCTGCGTCGCAGCCGGCCGGTACAGCTCGAACCTGCGGCGGCACCCATCACCGCGCGGCCGAAACGTGGCGGACGACACGGGGCCACTCGTCACGCCCGGCACCGGAGGATTCTCGATCAGCCCCAGCGGGCTCCGTTTCACGTGAAACCAGGGACGCGGCGGCGGCGTTGCCGGCGGGGTCGGCCCGGTTCGTCGGTCGGCCCGGTTCGTCGGCCGGCCCAGTTCGTCGGTCGGCCCCGGCCTGTCGGTCGGCCCGGCCTGTCGGTCGCCTTCGCCAAGTTCGTCCTGAAGGACGCACTGCGGACCTCGGCACGCCTAACGACGCCCCAGCGGATGCGTTACGCGCCGCTCAGCGGCCCGCTGGCGCTTCGACCGGGGCTGGGGGTGGTTGCGGTTGAGTGGGCCATCTCAGAGCCTTCTGCGGCGCGTGTAGGCGGCTCCGCTCGCCTGCACCGGCTCACCGTCATCGCCTGCTGTTCCCACGCGCCGCCTCCGCGCGCCGCCACTCATCGGCCGTCTCACGCCGCTAACGGATTCGCGCCCGTCGCCCGTCGGCCACGCCGCTCCGGTCGAAGCGAGACCGTCGAATGTTTCACGTGAAACGCGGCGACTCGGGACGCAGAACGGCCGCGCCCCCGTGGGTAGCGCGGCCGTGGACGAGAAGGGGCGGACTCAGTCCCCGCTCTCCTCCTGCTGCACTCCGATGATCCCGACGATCCGCTCAAGGTCGTCCACCGTCGCGAACTCGATCGTGATCTTGCCCTTGCTCCGGCCGATGTCCACCTTCACCCGCGTGTCGAACCGGTCGGACAACCGATCGGCGAGATCGGTCAGGGCCGGCGCGTGCGCCTTGGGTCGCCGCTTCCCGGTCTGACCCCTCGCCGGCCCGTCGTTCAGCGTCAAGGCCACGATTTCCTCAGTCGCCCGGACCGACAGTCCCTCCGCCACGATCCGCAGCGCCAACTGCTCCTGCGCCTCAGCCTCGTCGAGGCTCAGCAGAGCGCGGGCGTGCCCCGCCGACAGGATGCCGGCGGCGACCCGACGCTGCACCTGCGCGGGCAGATTCAGCAGTCGGATGGTGTTGGAGATCTGCGGGCGGCTCCGGCCGATCCGGCGCGCCAACTCCTCGTGGGTGGCCCCGAACTCCTCCAGCAGTTGCTGGTAGGCGGCGGCCTCTTCCAGAGGGTTCAGGTTGGCTCGGTGGATGTTCTCCAGCAGGGCATCGCGAAGCATGGCGTCGTCGCGGGTGTCCCGAACGATCGCCGGGATGCTCTCCCGCCCCACCGCCTGGGCGGCCCGCCAGCGCCGCTCGCCCATCACCAGTTCGTACTTCTCGTCGTCGAGCTGTCGGACGACGATGGGCTGAAGGAAGCCGACCTCCTGGATCGAGGTCTTCAGCTCCTCCAGTGCCTCCTCATCGAAGACCTGGCGGGGCTGCTTCGGGTTGGGCATGATCGCGTCGACCGGGATCTCGGCGAATCGAGCACCCGGCACCGGGCTGAGCGTGGGCTCCGGCTCGTGGACTGGCGCTCGGGCGGGCACGGTGGAGACCGCCGCGGAGCCCGCGTCGTCCACGTGCTCGTTCTCCGGCTCGGCCGTCGCGGTGCCGGCGGCACCCGGCGCCGGCCCGGTCGGGATCAGCGCCCCCAGGCCCCTACCCAGACCGCCCCGAGGACGGTTCTTCATGCCACGCCTCCCAGCGACTCGTCCGCACTACGCATTCCGGCCCACCGGCTCCTTGACGCCTCGCTCGGCGATCTCCTGGGCGGCCTCGAAGTAACTCGTGGCGCCCCGCGAACCGGGATCGTAGGTCATCACCGACTGGCCGTAGCTCGGTGCCTCGGAGACCCGGACGTTGCGGGGGATGACCGCCTGGAGAACCTTGTCGCCGAAGTGGTTCCGGACGTCCTGCTCCACGGCGTCGGCCAGCCGGGTACGGCGGTCGTACATGGTGAGCAGGATGGTGGAGACATCGAGCTTCGGGTTGAGGTGTTGGCGCACCAGGTTGATGTTGTTGATCAACTGGTTGAGCCCTTCCAGTGCGTAGTACTCGCACTGGATCGGGATCAGCACCTCCTGCGCGGCAACCAGAGCGTTGACCGTGAGCAGCCCCAGCGAGGGCGGGCAGTCGATGAAGACGTAGTCGAACTCGCCCGGGTAGGCGGCGATCGCCCGGTCCAGGCGCGACTCCCGTGCCACCACCGACACCAGCTCGATCTCCGCGCCGGCCAGGTCGATGGTCGCGGGTACGCACCACAGGTTGGGGATACCCTCGACCGCCTGTGCCACCTCGGCCAGCGGCACACTGTTGATCAGGCAGTCGTAGACGTCCGGGATGCCGGTGTGGTGCGGGACGTTGAGCCCGGTCGAGGCATTTCCCTGCGGGTCGAGGTCGACCACGAGCACTCGGTTGCCGTGCAGGGCGAGCGCCACCGCAAGGTTGACGGTGGTGGTGGTCTTACCCACGCCGCCCTTCTGGTTGGCGACGCACATGACCCGGGTCCGGTCCGGCCGAGGCATGGTCACCTCGCCACTGGGATTCAGGATCTGCACGGCGCGCATCGCCTCCATAGCCAACGGTGGGTCATCCTCTTCGCGCGTCGGGGTTTCACGTGAAACGTACGTAGGGTCGGCCGCCACGGCAGCCAGCGACTCGGCCGAAGCAACCGGCACGTCGGCGACCACCGGCGCGGAGTCCCGAACGACGGCCGCAGTCGGTTGATGCGGAACCGCCGGCTCGAAGCGAACCGCCGCGGCGGTGTTGCGGCGACCCGAGGTCGACCGCACCTCGGCGGCGTTGACCGGTCGACTCAATCCTTCCGCCGACCGGCGGGCACCCGCCGGATCCGGACCGGCCGCGTCCTCCGACCGCCCGGCCGTCGAGGATTGGTCGAGCACTGCCGCCGAATCGCTGTCCGTAGGTCGGATCGATGGCCCGGTCGCGCCGGGCGACCAGCTTGGGTAGTCGGTTTCACGTGAAACGGGATCGCTGGTCGACCCGGTCACGCGTGGATCGTCGTACCTGCCGTCGTCATGCACCTGTCATCCCTGCCCGCTTCGGATGGTCGGTCCGCGCCCCGGTCAACTTGGCCGCATCCACGCCCGCATCCCGGAGCGTACGGCCCAAGGGAGCGGTCGGAGACCCGCGACGTCCGTCACCCGCTCCACACTATCGACGCGCGGTCAGCCTACGGCGGACGGGCGCGGCCGGTCCACGTCGGGTTCTCATCCCCTCGTCCATCCGTACCGGTACAACGAGGCAACCCACCGGCCGGAAGCCCGATGGCACGAAGTGTCAACCTCGGCGGGAGCGCCCGCCCCGGGCACGCTTCTTGGCCGCCGGGCGGGAGCCGATCATCCGCTCACGCACGATCTCCACGACGGTGGTCGGCGGATCGATCACCCCGACGCCGCAGAGCCGCACGGCTGGCTCTCCACCGCCGAGTCGCGCCACCACCTCGGCGTGCTCCTCGATCTCGGTTGCGGCGGACGACCCCTTGAGCGCCAGCAGCCGGCCGCCGCGAACCGCCAGAGGAAGACTCCAGCCCGCCAGCCGATCCAGTGGCGCGACCGCGCGCGCGGTCACCACGTCTCCGCTGATCGGCTCCCGGCCGCTCGACCCGGTGGCCGCCTCGTCGGCCCGGCCCCGGAACACCCGCACCGACCTGGCCAGACCGAGTCGCTCGACGACCTCGATCAGGAACGACGTCCGTCGGGCGAGTGGCTCGATCAGCGTGACCGTGAGGTCGGGTCGGGCGATGGCCAGGACGAGGCCCGGCAGACCAGCACCGGAGCCGACGTCGAGCACCGTGGCGCCGGTCGGGATCCGCTCGGCGACCGCAGCGCAGTTGAGCAGGTGCCGATCCCAGATGCGGGGTGCCTCGCGGGGGCCGATCAGGCCGCGGACCACCCCGTCGGTGGCCAGCAGTTCGGCGTACGCGGCGGCCAGGTCCAGCCGATCACCGAAGAGGGTCAGCGCGGCCGGAGCCAACTCGGGCGGCAACGCCGCGTCGGCTGGCGACGGGGCGGTTGGTTTGGCGTCGGAGGTGTCGGGCCGGACAGCGGACGGCCCGGGCGGCGTACCGCCCGGGCCGGACACGGCGTCGGCCGTGGTGTCGTCGTGGGTCACCCGGTCAGTCCGCCGGCCGTACGACGATGCGCCGGTTCGGCTCCACACCCTCGGACTCGCTCGCCACGCCGGACATGGCGTTGACGACGTCGTGCACGCACTTGCGCTCGAACGCGGACATCGCCTCCAGGCGGACCGGCTCGCCATACTCCTTGACCTTCTCGACGGCGTTCTTGGCGACCGCGGCGAGTTCCTTGCGGCGGTTGGCCCGGTAGCCACCGACGTCGAGCAGCAGACGGCTCGGCGTACCGGTCTGCCGGAAGACGGCGAGGCGGGTCAACTCCTGAAGAGCCTCCAGGGTGGCTCCGCGCTGACCGACCAGGTTCTGCAGTCGCTCGCCGACCACCTCGACCATCGGACGGCCGGCGGAAACCAGCTCGTCGATGTCGCCGTCGTAGTCCAGGATGTCGAGCAGCCCTTCGACGTAGTCGGCGGCGATCTCGCTCTGCCGGAACAGGTCGCCCTCGCCGACTGCCTTCTTCGACCGGGCGCCGGACACGGCGGTGTCGGTGTCGTCGTCCGCCTCGGTGTCGTCGTCCTCGGTGTCGTCGCCGTCCACCGCGAGCGTCGCGGTCTCCTCCTCGTCCAGGGACTGCTCGGCGCGGGGGATGCTGGTCTCGGTCACGGTCTCATCTCCGTACTCGCTCGGCCGGACCGTCGGGTCCGACTGGTTTCCCGGGGCCGGCGGGAGGTCGCCGGTGCCCCCAGGCACGTCTGTACGGGCAGTGTCGCCCGTGGCCGCGCAGCGCGCGGTCGGTTCCGTCCGGCGCCGGCCATACGGCGGCTGCGCGGTGCGGAACGGGCCGCCGTCGGATCACCGGCGGCGGCCCTTCCAGGTCAGCCCTGCCGCTTGGCGGGGCGACCCTTCTTCGGGTTGTTCATCGGCTTGGCACCCGGCTTCGGCCCGGCCACTTTGGGAGCGGCGGCCTTGACCGGCGCCGGCGGAGCCGTCTTGCCCCGACCGAACAGGCCGCCGGACTTGGCGGGCTGCACCGGGTTGCGGCTGGCGGCGGGGGCGGTGGCCTTCTTGGCGGTCACCGGCGGCGGGAACTTCCGCAGCACCCACTGCTGCTGGCCGAGGGTGAAGAGGTTGTTGGTGACCCAGTAGATGATCACACCGATCGGGAAGATCGCGCCGGAGATCAGCAGCGAGGCAGGGATGCCGTAGAGCATCAGTCGCTGGATCATCCGCTGCTGCGGGTCCTCGGCCCAGCCGGTCTTGAGGATCATCTGACGGCTGGTCAGGTAGGTGGTCGCGATCATGACCAGGACCAGGACACCGGCGATGACCTTGACGGTGGTGCCGTTGGCGCCGAGGCTGGCCAGCTCGTCGGCGGTGGAGCCGAACTTGCCCGCGATCGGGGCGGTGAAGAGCTTCGCCTGCGAGGCGCTCTGGAACTGATCGACGGTCCAGCCGTAGAGGGTCTTGTTCGGCTTGTCCGGGTCGAGCCGCCGCAGCACGTGGAAGAGGCCCAGGAAGACCGGGATCTGAAGGAACATCGGAAGGCAACCCATCAGCGGGTTGGCCTTCTCCTTCTTGTACAGCTCCATCATTTCTTTCTGGAGCGTCTCCCGGTCACCCTTGTGCTTCTCCTGCAGCTCCTTGACCTTGGGCTGGAGCGCCTGCATCGCCCGCTGCGACTTGATCTGCTTGACGAAGACCGGGAACAGGATCACCCGGACGGTGACCACCAGGAAGATGATCGACAGAATCCAGGCGAAGTTGGTGCCGATCACCGCGCCGACCGGCACCCCGATGGCGTCCCAGGCAGAGTGCCAGGTCAGCAGGATCCACGAAATCGCGTAGTAGATCCAGTCGAGACTCAGACTCAATTCGGGGCTCCAGTCACATCAGCACGACGGCGGCCGCCCGGCTCCGGCACCGGGTCATATCCACCAGGGTGAAAGGGGTGGCAGCGCAACAACCGCCGGACCGCCAGCACGGCTCCCCGGAGCGCGCCGTGCCGGGCGACCGCCTCCTGGGCGTACGCGCTGCACGACGGGTAGAACCGACAGCGAGCCGGCAGGGCCGGACTTATCCACCGACGGTACGCGATGATAGGCGCGATCAGCACCTTGGCACCGGTTGTGGACGGGCCCGGGCTGGTCTGCTCGGTGCCGCTCATCGAGGCCGCCGCTCGCGGGGCGACCGGGCGACCGCGATGGCGGCGTCCAGGTCGGTGGCGAGCCGGGGGTACGACGCCTGCGCCGCGGCGGGAAGCGCCCGGACGACCAGGGTGCTGCCATCGGGCAGGGCGGTCAGCCGTTCCCGGACCAGCGCCCGCAGTCGGCGCCGGACCCGGTTGCGGGTCACCGCGTTGCCGACCGCCTTGGACACGACGAAGCCGGCACGGGACGGCGCGGACGACTGATCCGCACTGTTGTCCCGTACCGGCTCCGGCAAGGTCGGTGTGCTGGGGTCGGCGGTCACCGGCAGGGCCAGGTGGACCACGACGGCGCCACGTCCGGCGCGTCGGCCACCGCGAACCGCTGCGGCGAAGTCAGTGCTGCGCCGCAGTCGCTGTGCGGCGGCCAGCACGACTGCCCACGTCCCCTGGACCGGCCCGGTCGGCTCAGGCCGACAGGGTGGTGCGACCCTTGGCGCGACGGCTCGACAGGATGGCACGGCCGGCACGGGTGCGCATGCGCAGCCGGAAGCCGTGGGTCTTCGCGCGCCGGCGGTTGTTCGGCTGGTAGGTGCGCTTGCTCACGTCAGGCTCTCCGTTTTCGTACGCGCCCCGCGCGACGGGATCGCCGGGGTCGTGTGGTGGTCCAGGCCACCTCGACGGTGGCCCACGATCGGTGCTGTCCGGCGGAGCAGGACCTCGGCGATGCGGGGATGCGACCGCGGACAGCAAGCACCCATCACCCTAGCAGAGGGCGAGAAAGCAGCCGTTCCAGCCTACGCAGGGGGGCAATGACCGTCAAACACCCCGAGCAGCGGGCAACAGGACGCGCCCGAGGCCGAAGGGTGGTTTTCGCTGATGCCGACAAGGGCACCGCCGCGTCGCCGGTTGATGGCGCAGGGACAACGCTGTTACCGTGCCCGATTGCGGTGAGCGTCGGAAGCTCCGGTCGTCGCAGAGGCAAGACCGGACAAGGCAGTGAATCGTTCGGCACGGTGAACCCGCTTCAGCGCCCGTTCAGGCAGGGGGCAGGTCCCACCCGCGTCCGGCGGCGGCCACAATCGGTCGGTACACAGGCTGTGGATAACTTGTGGATGACCACCGGTCGATCGTCCGGGTGGGTGTTGTTCCACCCGCGAACGCGGCGGGCCCGGGACGGCCGGCTGGCAGACAGCGGCGGCCGGGAGCAGAGGCGAGGGGGTGGCACGACGGTGGCCGGTACGACCGACCTTGCCGCAGTGTGGTTAGCGGCGACCGACGAGCTAGCCGACGAGATCATCTCTGCCCAGCAGCGTGCCTATCTCCGGCTGACCCGGCTGCGAGCGATCGTCGAGGACACCGCACTGCTGTCCGTGCCGGACGCGTTCACCCGTGACGTGATCGAGTCGCGGCTGCGCCCGGCGATCACCGAGGCGCTCACCCGCCGGCTCGGCCGACCGATCCAGGTCGCGGTCACCGTCCGGGTGGCGGAGGACGCCACCGGCCGACCGGCCGGCACCGTCTACCGCAGCGCCCCGGACGCCGGCCCGATCGGCATCGACGGCCCCGGTGCCGCGCCGCTCGACGACGACCAGGGCGCTCGACCGTCCGCCGACGCGCTGATCCCGGAGCAGTCACCGACGCCGCGTACGCCCGATACGGTGGCGCCACCCGCGCCGGCGGGTCCGCCGCTCGCGCCGACCGTCGACGGGCATCGCTCGGGGCTGATCCCGGCCAGCAGGGACGGGCAGGAGGCGTTGTTCAGCACCGCCTTCGCCGAACCCATGCGGTCGCCCCGGCCGGGGCCGGACCGGCGCGGTTACGACGAGCAGGCCGCCCGCCTCGACCCGCCGGGCCCGGACACCCGGCCCTACGAGCCCCGCTATCGGGAAGACTCGGCGTCGCCGCGCGACCAGCACGTGATCCGCGCGCTCCCCCGGGACAGCGGCACGGACAGCGGGCCGGGCCGCAGCGCGGTGGACCATCGGACCGGTGGCCGCGACGACCGCCGGTTGCCCGGTACCGACACCGGCGGTAACCGGCTCAATCCGAAGTACATGTTTGAGACGTTCGTCATCGGTTCGTCCAACCGCTTCGCCCACGCCGCGAGTGTGGCGGTGGCGGAGTCACCGGCCAAGGCGTACAACCCGCTGTTCATCTACGGGCACTCGGGGCTGGGCAAGACCCACCTGCTGCACGCCATCGGGCACTACGCCACCACGCTCGGCAACGCCCGCTCGGTCCGCTACGTCTCGACCGAGGAATTCACCAACGACTTCATCAACTCGCTCCGGGACGACAAGACCAGCGCGTTCCAGCGGCGCTACCGCGACGTCGACATCCTGTTGATCGACGACATCCAGTTCCTGGAGAACCGCGAGCGCACCCAGGAGGAGTTCTTCCACACGTTCAACACCCTGCACAACGCCAACAAGCAGATCGTGATCACCTCCGACCGGTCGCCGCGTCAGCTGGCCACGCTGGAGGACCGGATGCGAACCCGGTTCGAGTGGGGGCTGCTGGCCGACATCCAGCCACCGGACCTGGAGACCCGAATCGCGATCCTGCAGAAGAAGGCGGCGCAGGAGCGGATGTACGCCCCGCCGGACGTGTTGGAGTTCATCGCCTCCCGGGTGTCGAACTCGATTCGGGAGCTGGAGGGCGCGCTGATCCGGGTGACCGCGTTCGCCAGCCTGACCCGGTCGACCGTCGAGCTGTCGCTGGCCGAGGAGGTGCTGCGGGACTTCATGCCCGACGGCGCCGGCCCGGAGATCAACGCCGACCAGATCATGGCCTCGACCGCCGACTACTTCGGGGTGAGCCTGGAGGACCTGCGCGGCCAGTCGAGGTCCAGGGTGCTCGTCAACGCCCGCCAGGTGGCCATGTACCTGTGTCGGGAGTTGACCGAGCTGTCGCTGCCCCGGATCGGGCAGGCGTTCGGCGGCCGGGACCACACCACGGTGATGCACGCCGACCGCAAGATCCGGCAGCAGATGGCGGAGCGCCGCTCGCTGTACAACCAGATTGCCGAGCTGACCAACCGGATCAAGCAGAACAGCTGAGGGGTACGCCCGCCGTCGCGGCGGCGCACAGCCCGGGACACGCCCGGCCGGATCTCCGGCCGGGCGTTCTTTTTCGTCCGACAGCTGGACTCTCGACATGGTGGAGACCACAGCATCGAGGCCGTGACCGCCTCGACTTCCACTCGTTGTCCACAGCTCGTTATCCACCGTCGGTGGATAACTACGATCCGTCCTTCGCCGGTTACCCACAGGCTGTGGAGAAACCCTGTGTACGAGGCTGTGGACGCCTGGGGACGACGGTCACGTTATCCACCGATCACGATCAACCTGTGCACGAGCTGTTGAAGGTTCTGGGGATGACGGCAATGGTGATCTTCCCCGCGATCCACAGGCTTGGGGAGAAAGTCGGTGGATTACCGGTGGACAACCGGTGGACAACGGTGGACAACCGGCCGCCGCGGGCGGGCTGTGGACACCCAAGCCGGTTGTACCCCCGGTTCTCCACAGCTAAATCACCGGTGGATAACCTGCCTGAGCTGCGGAGACCCGGCTTTTCCACAGTTTGCACAGGTGCGATGAAGACGATGAGTTATCTCTTCTAAGAGAACAAAAACCAATCATCACCGTTGGGCTTTCTGTGGATCGGGCCGAGCGCCACCGGATCAGCCGGTAAGCACCGACACGATCCATGGGGTCGGGCGCACAGCCGATGCCCCCGCGCCCTAAGGTGCGATGGGTACCCGCACGGTCGGGCGGGACGGTAGGCAGCGGTCGGCATGAGAGAGTTGTCGCTGACGTCGACGCGGAGGCATTGATGAAGTTCCGAGTGGAGCGCGACGCGCTCGCCGAGGCCGTGGCGTGGACCGCGAAGAGCCTGCCCAACCGGCCATCCGTACCGGTGCTCGCCGGGGTGATGCTCCGTGTCACCGACGGCAACCTGCGGGTTTCCGGGTTCGACTACGAGGTCTCCAGCCAGGTGACCGTTGAGGTGCAGGGCGACGCCGACGGTGCCGCGCTCGTCTCCGGCCGCCTGCTCGCCGAGATCACCAAGGCGCTGCCGGCCAAGCCGGTCGACATCGCCGCGGTCGGCGCCCACCTCGAGTTGGTCTGCGGCAGCGCCCGGTTCACCCTGCCCACCATGCCGGTGGAGGACTACCCCGCGCTGCCCGAGATGCCACAGAGCGCCGGCACTGTCGACGCCGCCGCGTTCGCCACCGCGGTGTCCCAGGTGGCCATCGCGGCCGGTCGCGACGAGACGTTGCCGATGATGACCGGCGTCCGCGTCGAGCTGTCCGGCGACACGCTGTCGATGCTCGCCACCGACCGTTACCGGTTGGCGCTGCGCGAGATCCAGTGGCGGCCGGACGACCCCGAGGTGAGCATCAACGCCCTGGTGCCGGCCCGCACCCTGCACGACACCGCCAAGGCCCTCGGCCCGCTGGGCGGCGAGGTCACCCTCGCCCTCGCCCAGGGCGCGGCCGGCGAGGGCATGGTCGGTCTCGCCGGGGGCACCCGACGCACCACCAGCCGCCTGCTCGACGGCGCGAACTACCCGCCGGTGCGTTCGCTCTTCCCGGCCTCCCACAACGCCGCGGCCCGGGTGCCGGTCAGCACGTTGATCGAGGTGGTCAAGCGGGTCGCGCTGGTCGCCGAGCGGACCACTCCGGTGCTGCTCAGCTTCAGCGCCGACGGCCTGGTGGTCGAGGCCGGCGGCTCCGAGGAGGCACGGGCCAGCGAGGCGATGGAGGCCACCTTCACCGGTGACCCGCTGACCATCGGCTTCAACCCGCAGTACCTCATCGACGGTCTGGCAAACCTGGGCGCCCAGACGGCCGTGCTCTCGTTCGTCGACGCCTTCAAGCCCGCGGTGATCTCACCCGCCGGCGAGGATGGCGAGGTCATTCCGGGGTACCGGTACCTCATCATGCCGATCCGCGTCTCGCGCTGATCGCGCCCAGCAACACCCAGATCCACGGAGGTAGAAACACATGCAGCTCGGCCTAGTAGGACTCGGCCGTATGGGCGGCAACATGCGGGAGCGGTTGCGTTCGGCCGGGCACGAGGTGGTCGGCTTCGACCACAACGCGCAGATCAGCGACGTCACGACCCTCGCGGGCCTGGCGGAGAAGCTTGAGTCCCCGCGCGCGGTCTGGGTCATGGTGCCCGCCGGTGTCACCGATGCCACCATCGACGAGCTCGCCGAGGTGCTCGGCGAGGGCGACATCATCATCGACGGCGGCAACTCGCGCTTCAGCGACGACGCCCCCCGCGCCGAGCGGCTCAACCAGCGGGGCATCGGCTACCTGGACGTCGGGGTCTCCGGCGGTGTCTGGGGCCGGCAGAACGGCTACGGGCTGATGGTCGGCGGCGCCCAGGAGCACGTGGACCGGCTGATGCCGATCTTCAACGCGCTCAAGCCGGAGGGCGAGTTCGGCTTCGTGCACGCCGGTCCGGTCGGTGCCGGGCACTACTCGAAGATGGTGCACAACGGCATCGAGTACGGCCTGATGCACGCCTACGCCGAGGGCTACGAGCTGATGGCCGCCTCGGAGCTGGTGACCAACGTGCCGGGCGTCATCAAGTCCTGGCGGGAGGGCACGGTCGTCCGTTCCTGGCTGCTCGACCTGCTGGACCGCGCGCTCGACGAGGACCCGGAGCTGGCCGACCTGAGCGGCTACACGGAGGACACCGGCGAGGGCCGGTGGACGGTCGACGAGGCGGTCCGGCTGGCCGTACCGCTGAACGTCATCACCGCGTCGCTCTTCGCCCGGTTCCAGTCGCGGCAGGACGACTCACCCGCCATGAAGGCCGTCTCCGCGCTGCGTCAGCAGTTCGGCGGCCACGCCGTCCACAAGCGCTGAGCGGTATCCACAACCTGTGTACGTTCACCGGCTGGAACTGGTCGACTTCCGCTCCTACGAGCGGGTGGCCGTCGACCTCCAGCCGGGGGCGAACGTCCTGATCGGGGCCAACGGCGTCGGCAAGACCAACCTCGTCGAGGCGCTGGGCTACGTGGCGACCCTGGACTCGCACCGGGTCGCCACCGACGCGCCGCTGGTCCGGATGGGCGCCACGTCCGCGGTGATCCGCTGCGCGGTGGTGCACGACGGCCGGGAGCTTCTGGTCGAGCTGGAGATCGTGCCCGGCAAGGCCAACCGGGCCCGACTGGGCCGCTCGCCGGCGCGGCGGGCCCGGGACGTGCTCGGGGCGCTACGGCTCGTGCTCTTCGCTCCGGAGGACCTGGAGTTGGTCCGCGGCGACCCGGCCGAGCGGCGCCGCTACCTGGACGATCTGCTGGTCAACCGCCAACCCCGGTACGCGGGCGTGCGGGCCGACTACGAGCGGGTCGTCAAGCAGCGCAACGCCCTGCTGCGCACCGCGTACCTGGCCCGCAAGACCGGCGGGTCACGCGGTGGCGACCTCGGCACCCTCGCCGTCTGGGACACCCACCTGGCCCAGCATGGCGCGGAGCTGCTCGCCGGCCGCCTGGAACTGGTGGCCGCGCTCACCCCGCACGTCGCCAAGGCGTACGACGCGGTGGCCGCCGGTCGGGGCGCGGCGAGCATCACTTATCGACCGTCGATCGAGCTCGCCGAGCCGACCACCGACCGGGCCGTGTTGGCCGAGGCGTTGACGGCGGCCCTGGCCTCGTCCCGCTCGGCCGAGATCGAACGGGGCACCACCCTGGTCGGCCCGCACCGCGACGAGTTGGCCCTCAGCCTCGGCCCACTGCCCGCCAAGGGGTACGCCAGCCACGGCGAGTCGTGGTCGTTCGCGCTGGCGCTGCGGCTGGCCGGGTACGACCTGTTGCGCGCCGACGGGATCGAACCGGTGCTGGTGCTCGACGACGTCTTCGCGGAGTTGGACACCGGCCGCCGGGAGCGGCTGGCGGAGCTGGTCGGTGGGGCGAGTCAGCTGCTGGTCACCTGCGCGGTGGACGACGACGTGCCGGCCGCCCTGCGCGGCACCCGCTATCAGGTCGGCGAAGGGACGGTACGCCGTGTCGGATGAGCCACGCGGCAAGAGGCCCGCGACCGGCGACGCCCCGTCGGCGCGTACCCCGAAGGCGGCGTCGGAGTCGACGGGCGGTGAGCCGGCGGCGGCCGCCAGCGGCCCGGAGCTGGCCCGGGCGGTGCTCGACGCGGCGCTGTCCCGGCGGCAGGCGGCGGCCCGTGCCCGGCGTGCCCCGGGCGGCGCGGACGCTGCCGGCGGCTCGGGGCGGCGGTTGCGTGGCTACTCCGGCCCGGGACCGGACCCGCGCGATCCGCAGCCACTCAGTGCCGTGCTGAACCGGCTGGTCAAGGCCCGTGGCTGGCAGCAGCCGGCGGCCGAGGCCACCGTGTTCGGTGCCTGGGAGCGGGTCGTCGGCGCGGAGGTGGCGCAGAACAGCCGCCCGGTGAAGCTGGAGAACGGCGAGCTGACCGTGGAGGCCCGCTCGACCGCCTGGGCCACCCAGCTGCGGCTGCTCGCCGGTTCGCTGCTGAAGCAGATCGCCAGCGAGGTCGGCCACAACGTGGTGCGCAAGCTGCACATCCACGGCCCGGCCGCGCCCTCGTGGGGCAAGGGGCCGCGCCGGGTGCGCGGCCGGGGCCCTCGCGACACCTACGGCTGATCGCTCGCTCACTGGCGCCGGTCGGGCCGCCAACCGACCGGCCGCCTCGAAGGCCGACGCGGCGGCTCAGGCGTCGGCGTAGACGGCGAACCCGCGCTCGGCGCAGCGCCGGTAGAACGCCGCCAGCACGCCCAGTTCGGCGCAGGTGAAGTTCCACTGCGGCGGGTCGCCGCGCTCGTCGCGCAGCGCGTCGAGCCGGCTCTCCAACCACCGCAGCTGCTGCTCGGCCAGCCTGCCGTCGCCGAGCAACGAGCGCAGCACGGTGCTCACCGACTCGAAGGTGACCGCCTCGCCGTACGCGCGGTGCCCGGCCACGAACCGCTCGATGCCGCTCGCGATCCAGGAGCAGCCGTCCGGATCGATCACCGGGTCCTCGTCCTCGGCGGCGGCGTCTGTGGCGTACAACACACCTTCGAGGCCGAGGAGCAGATCCACCAGCTCGGTGTACGCGGTCGCCCGGATGGTGCCGGTCTTGGCGATGAGCTCGGCCAGCGCCGCGGTCGGCGCGGAGATTCGTGGCAGGTCGACGATCTCGCCGAAGTCGACGAACTCGGCCGGCGCGACCGGATCGTAGAAGCGGCCGGTCCGCGGCCAGTGCACCGCGACGTTGTCCAGCCCCATCTGTCACCTCTTAAAGAGCACGTGTCGGGTCGATCGGGTCGATCGTCCCGGTTCCAGCCGGTAAAGATCAAGGCTGGTTCCGGGGCGCCGCAAACGTACGGCACGGACGCTCCGGCCGCGACCCCCGACCCGCCCGAGCGCGGGTCAACCCGTTCCGGGGCGGCGCGTGCGATGGGAGCCTGGCGTGTGGGGGGAGTCGCGGGCGACGGGGTTCTGCCGGCTACGGACTTCTCAGCCGCCTCTCTGAGGGTGCCGAGTGGTGGTTCTGTCCTCCGCGCACAGTAGGATTGACAGCGAGACGAAGACCCGGTGCGGGAGTGCGACGGGGCCGGTGGCCCCGATTCATTCTCCACGTCGGGTCGAGCCGATCGCGATCCGCGGGCAACCGCGGCGACCGGCGCGTTCGACCCGCTGTCCGGAGGTCTCCGGCACCGGTCCGCGCGCCGACGTCGCGTCCTGTCCGCCGAACCCGCGCCCGACGCGCCCTACCGGCGCGGCTGACGCGAGAAAGTGGCCGAGGGTGGCAGCGCAGGACAAGCAGGAGTACGGCGCAGAGTCGATCACCGTTCTCGAGGGGCTGGAGGCCGTTCGCAAGCGGCCCGGTATGTACATCGGGTCCACCGGCGAGCGCGGTCTGCACCACCTCGTCTGGGAGGTCGTCGACAACGCGGTGGACGAGGCGCTGGCCGGATACTGCGACACCATCGACGTGGTGCTGCTCGCCGACGGCGGCGTCCGGGTCACCGACAACGGCCGTGGTTTCCCGGTCGACCTCCACCCGAAGCTCAAGAAGCCGGGTGTCGAGGTCGCGCTGACCGTGCTGCACGCCGGCGGCAAGTTCGACGGCAAGGCGTACGCGGTCTCCGGCGGTCTGCACGGCGTCGGCGTGTCCGTGGTGAACGCGCTCTCCACCCGGATGGCCGTCGAGATCCACAAGTCCGGCTTCGTCTGGCGGCAGCAGTACAACAACTCCAAGCCCGGCCCGCTGGACAAGGGCGAGACCACCGACCGCAGCGGCTCGGCGGTCTCCTTCTGGCCCGACCCCGACGTCTTCGAGACCGTCGACTTCGACTTCCAGACCATCTACCGGCGTCTGCAGGAGATGGCCTTCCTCAACCGCGCCCTGCGCATCCACCTGCTCGACGAGCGGGTGGCCGAGGAGGAGGACGGCCGGCAGCGCGAAGTCACCTTCTACTACGAGGGCGGCATCGCCGACTTCGTCCGGCACCTCAACGCCTCGAAGAACCCGATCCACAAGACCGTGGTCGAGTTCGGCGCCGAGGAGGAGGGCATGTCGGTCGAGATCGCCATGCAGTGGAACGAGTCGTACGGCGAGTCGGTCTACACCTTCGCCAACACGATCAACACGCACGAGGGCGGCACCCACGAGGAGGGCTTCCGGTCCGCGCTGACCAGCGTGGTCAACCGGTACGGCACCGACAAGAAGCTGCTCAAGGGCGACGAGAAGCTCTCCGGCGAGGACATTCGTGAGGGCCTCGCGGCGATCATCTCGGTGAAGTTGGCCAACCCGCAGTTCGAGGGTCAGACCAAGACCAAGCTGGGCAACACCCCGGTGAAGAGCTTCGTACAGCGGGTCTGCAACGAGTGGCTGGTCGACTGGTTCGACCGTAACCCGGCCGAGGCCAAGATGATCATCACGAAGGCGTCGCAGGCCGCGCGGGCCCGGATCGCCGCGCAGCAGGCGCGCAAGCTGGCCCGGCGCAAGTCGCTGCTGGAGTCCGGCTCGATGCCGGGCAAGCTGGCCGACTGCCAGTCGACCGACCCGCGCGAGTCCGAGGTGTTCATCGTCGAGGGTGACTCGGCCGGCGGCTCGGCCAAGCAGGGCCGTGACCCACGGACGCAGGCGATCCTGCCGATCCGCGGCAAGATCCTCAACGTGGAGAAGGCCCGGATCGACCGGGTCCTCAAGAACAACGAGGTCCAGGCGCTGATCACCGCGCTGGGCACCGGCATCCACGACGACTTCGACATGGAGAAGCTGCGTTACCACAAGGTGGTGCTGATGGCCGACGCGGACGTCGACGGCCAGCACATCCAGACGCTGCTGCTCACCCTGCTGTTCCGCTTCATGCGTCCACTCGTCGAGCTGGGGCACGTCTACCTGGCCGCTCCGCCGCTCTACAAGATCAAGTGGAACAAGAAGGGCGACGACGCGCAGTACGCGTACTCCGACCGGGAGCGGGACGGGCTGATCGCGCTGCGCCAGCAGAAGAAGCCGAACGCCAAGCCGGACGACATCCAGCGGTTCAAGGGCCTCGGCGAGATGAACTATCCCGAGCTGTGGGAAACCACCATGAACCCGGCGACGCGTACCCTGCGTCAGGTCACTCTCGACGACGCGGCGACTGCCGACGAGTTGTTCAGTGTGCTGATGGGTGAGGACGTCGAGGCGCGCCGGTCGTTCATCCAGCGCAACGCCAAGGACGTGCGGTTCCTGGACATCTGACGGGCTGCGGTGGCTCGGCTCGGCGCTGCCGGGCCGAGCCACCGGTCCACAGAGTTATCCACAGCTTGGCCGGTATCCACAGCCGTTATCCACAGCACGAAAACGACTCTGAGTCTGATAAGGGTATACAGTGACCGATTCTCCCGAGTCCACACCGAACGAGCCTGAGGTCCCCGCCGAGGCCATCGCCGCGGTGGTCGCGCACGACCGGATCGAACCGGTCGGGCTCGAGGTGGAGATGCAGCGCTCCTACCTCGACTACGCGATGAGCGTCATCGTCGGTCGCGCGCTGCCGGACGTCCGGGACGGCCTCAAGCCGGTCCACCGCAAGATTCTCTACGCCATGTTCGACTCCGGCTACCGTCCGGACCGCGGCTACGTGAAGTGCTCCCGGGTCGTCGGCGACGTGATGGGTCAGTTCCACCCGCACGGCGACTCGGCGATCTACGACGCGCTGGTCCGGATGGCGCAGCCCTGGTCGCTGCGCTACCCGCTGGTCGACGGCAACGGCAACTTCGGCTCGCCGGGTAACGACCCGGCCGCGGCCATGCGATACACCGAGTGCAAGCTCGACCCCCTCGCCATGGAGATGCTGCGGGACATCGACGAGGACACCGTCGACCTGCAGGACAACTACGACGGCCGGGCCAAGGAGCCCACGATCCTGCCGTCGCGGATCCCCAACCTGCTGGTGAACGGCTCCGAGGGCATCGCGGTCGGCATGGCCACCAAGATTCCGCCGCACAACCTGCGGGAGATCGGCGCGGCGGTGCAGTGGTGCCTGGAGCACCCGGATGAGGACGAGGAGACCACCCTCGAAGCCCTGATCGGCATCGTCAAGGGTCCGGACTTCCCGACCCACGGCCTGATCGTCGGCACCACCGCCATCCAGGACGCGTACCGCACGGGTCGTGGCTCGATCCGGATGCGCGCCGTGGTGGAGGTCGAGGAGGACAAGCGGGGTCGCCCCTGCCTGGTCGTCAGCGAGCTGCCCTACCAGGTCAACCCGGACAATCTCGCCGAGCGGATCGCCGAGCTGATCAAGGAGGGCAAGCTCGCCGGGATCGCCGACATCCGCGACGAGTCCTCCGGGCGCACCGGTATGCGGATCGTGCTGGTGCTCAAGCGCGACGCGGTCGCGAAGGTCGTGCTGAACAACCTCTACAAGCACACCCAGCTCCAGGAGACCTTCGGCGCCAACATGCTGGCGCTCGTCGACGGGGTGCCGCGCACGCTCAACCTGGCCCAGTTCATCCGCTACTACGTCGAGCACCAGATCGACGTGATTCGCCGGCGGACCGCGTTCCGGCTGCGTAAGGCCGAGGAGCGGGCGCACATCCTGCGCGGTCTGGGCAAGGCGCTGGACGCCTTGGACGAGGTGATCGCGCTGATCCGGCGGTCGCCGACGGTGGACGACGCCCGGCAGGGCCTGATCCGGCTGCTGGAGATCGACGAGATCCAGGCGACCGCGATCCTGGACATGCAGCTGCGCCGGCTCGCCGCGTTGGAGCGGCAGCGGATCGTGGACGACCTGGCCAAGCTCGAGCTGGAGATCGCCGACCTCAAGGACATCCTCGCCAAGCCCGAGCGGCAGCGGAAGATCGTCTCCGAGGAGCTGGGCGAGATCGTCGCCAAGTGGGGCGACGACCGCCGGACGCAGATCATCCCGTTCGACGGCGAGGTCTCGATGGAGGACCTCATCGCCCGCGAGGACGTGGTCGTCACGATCACCCGGACCGGGTACGCCAAGCGGACCAAGGTCGATCTGTACCGCTCGCAGCGGCGCGGCGGGAAGGGCGTCAGCGGCGCCACGCTGCGGCAGGACGACATCGTCAGCCACTTCTTCGTCTGCTCGACCCACGACTGGATCCTGTTCTTCACGAACAAGGGCCGCGTCTACCGGGCCAAGGCGTACGAGTTGCCGGAGGCCAGTAGGGTAGCCAAGGGCCAACACGTGGCCAACCTGCTCGCCTTCCTACCCGACGAGCAGATAGCGCAGATCATTGAGATCCCGAACTACCAGGTAGCCCCCTATCTGGTACTGGCCACGAAGAACGGCCTGGTGAAGAAGACGCGGCTCGAGGAGTTCGACTCCAACCGTTCCGGCGGCATCATCGCGATCAACCTGCGCGATGAGGATGAGCTGGTCGGTGCTGCGCTGGTTGCGCCGGAGAACGACCTGCTGCTGGTCTCCAAGAAGGCACAGGCGATCCGGTTCAATGCCTCGGACGAGGCGTTGCGGCCGATGGGCCGGGCCACCTCGGGCGTGATCGGCATGCGCTTCACGGACGACGACGTCCTGCTGGCCATGGAGGTCGTCCGGGAAGGTTTGGACGTTCTGGTGGCCACGAACGGGGGATACGCGAAGCGCACCCCGATCGAGGAATACCCGGTGCAGGGCCGGGGAGGTAAGGGCGTGTTGACTGCAAAGATCACCGAACGGCGCGGTGGTCTGGTTGGCGCGGTGGTGATCGATCCGGACGACGAGCTGTTCGCGATCACCAGCAACGGTGGTGTCATTCGGACTCCGGTGAAGCCTGTACGCCGTACGCGTGACCGGAACACAATGGGGGTCAAGCTGATGGACCTCCCGGACGGCGTGACTATCGTGGCGATTGCTCGCAATGCCGACGAGCCTGACGAACAGGACTAGTTGAATGACGGAGACACAGGCGAAGTCGGGGAACACGGGGACCTCGGCCAACCCGGTCGACGAGGAGGCCGCCAAGGGCGGCACACCAGCGACCGGCCGCGCGGCCGTGGGCCGGGCGACGGTCCCCGCCGATGCGCCTGCCCCGAAGTTCACACGGGCTCCAGGTATGACACCCCCGCCGGAGCAGCCCGGCGAGGACGGCGGGTCGGGCGACCAGACCGAGGCGGCCAGTCCCGAGGCGCCGACATCGGCCACCGCCGCAGCGTCGGCTCCGACGGCGGCGCCGTCGGCCCGTCCGGCGACCACCCAGCCGATCGGTGTCCGACCCGGCCAGGCGGCGTCCACCGGGTCCACCGGCACCCAGCCGCGGATCACACCGGGCATGACCCAGCCGGAGGCGGGGCGTACCGGCACCGCGCCGGGCCGCCCGGCCAGCGGCGGTGGCCTGCCACCGGGGATCGGCAACGCGTCCGCCGTCGGTGCCGCCCGCGTCGGTGACGCGGTGCGTGCGGCACGTACGTCGGTCAGCTCGGCCGCGTCCCGCGGGCCGCGCCGGGCCCGCCTGAACCTGAAGCGGATCGACCCGTGGTCCGTGATGAAGTTCGCGTTCGCGGTCTCCGTGGTGCTCTTCATCGTCCTGGTGGTCGCCACCTCGGTGCTCTACCTGGCGCTGGACGCGATGGGTGTGTTCCAGAGCGTCAACGAGAGCCTGAGTGACCTGGTCAATGCCGGCGGTGGCCAGAGCACCAGCGGCTTCCAGATCACCGCCAAGGGCGTGATCCTCAGCTCGGCGCTGATCGGCCTGGTCAACGTGGTGCTGTTCACCGCGCTGGCCACGCTGGGAGCGTTCGTCTACAACGTCTGCGCGGACCTGGTCGGCGGCATCGAGCTGACCCTCGCCGAGCGGGACTGAGCGACCGGGACGCCGGAGCACCGTGGAATGCGGTGGCTCCGGCGTCCCGTACTCAGGTAGGTTTTGCCGGCGTCGACGGCCCGGCTCGCAGGTGCGGACCCCGATTTGGGTCCCGCCGAGCGGATGGGTTAATCTTGCTCGTCGCAACGCGGGGCTATAGCTCAGTCGGTTAGAGCGCAGAGCTGATAACTCTGAGGTCGATGGTTCGATTCCATCTAGCCCCACCGCATGTTCGTCCGACGGTAGTCGAGCTTGAGGGGTCGCCCCATGTTCAAGAAGCTGCTGATTCTGGCTGGCGTCGTCGGCGTGGCCGCCGTCGTGTTCAACAAGATCAAGGCGTCGAACGACGAGCGTGCCCTGTGGCACGAGGCGACCACCGCGCCCGACCTGCGCTGACGTTCGGGCCGGCGGCGATCGAATCGCCGCCACGGCCACCCACGGGGCCCTAGCTCAACTGGCAGAGCACTGCCTTTGCAAGGCAGGGGTTAGGGGTTCGAGTCCCCTGGGCTCCACCACACACAGCCTGTGAGCTGCACCGGAGCTAGGTTCGAGATCATCGGGCACAGATCCGGCACAGATCAGGAATGATCTTCCCTCGGTTGGCATCTACCGGCGGTGCGCCGCAGCCCGCAGGACATCACCGATGACACCGCGCCGCCGCTCTCGCCGAGGCCACCAGTGAACGTAGGTCTCCAAGGTGATCCGTAGCGTCTGGTGGCGGAGCAGCCGTTGCACGTCCTGTGGCTCGGCGTGATTGGTGATCAGCGTTGTAGCGAAGAAATGCCGCAGCGCGTGAAACCCTCCGTGCTTCTTGGGCCATCCCGCCTTGTCCCGCCACTTGACCCACTCGTTCGACCAGGTCCGGTCCGTGAACGGATTCCCTCGGGTGGTGGTGAACAGCAGCGGCACCGAGCGGCGGACCGGGTCACCCGAGGTGATGTCAACCATTTCGACCTCGACCGGTGGGAAATCGCGGACATGAGCGTCGAGGGCTTCCCGCACCGCCTGGTCCAGGTCCAGGGTTCCCGACGAACCGGCTTTGGGCAGGCAGAGGTAGAAGCCGCCGTAGCCCTGCGGGGAGTACCGGAGCTGTTGAGTGACGTGCAGCTCCTGGGCGTTCACGTCGATGCTCTTACCGTGCTCCATTCCCAGCATCTCGCCGAAGCGGCAACCTTGGCCGGCACCGAGCCAGATCGCAGCCCGATACCGGGCGGGTACCGCATCGAGGAGCGCCAACACCTCATGTTCTGTCGGCACCCACTTCGGCACACGGGACAGGCCACGGAGCACCTTCACGAGCTTCACGCCGTCGCACGGGTTGTCAGGGATCACCTTGTCGACGACAGCAGCCGCGAGGATGGCGTCAAGCAGCTCGAAGTACAGACGCAGTGACGATTTGGGGACGTCGTTGGCGAGCTGCGAGGTCAGCCACTCCAAGACGGTGGTCAGCGTGATCGAGCGAGGAGTCACCGACCCGAAGGCCGGGAACAGGTGACAACGCAAGTTCGACTCAACCCGTTTCCGGGTTTCCATTGCCCAACCGATCTCACGCGACAGCCGCCAGCGTTCGGCGTAGTTCTGGAAGGTCACCGACCGCTGAGCGCGGTCCACCTTTACGGCGTCGACGTTGCCGGTTCTGGCGTTGGCGTCGAAGTCCTTGGCGTCGGTCTGTCGGTCGAACAGCCGCTCACGGGTTTCGCCGGAGGCGTCCGAGTAGCGAACCCGCCAGCGTTTGCCGCGACCGTGCCGCTTCGAGGGCAGGCGCTTTCGATCCGGCCCCACTGCCTTCAGGTACCACAGGTCATCGACAGCCATGTCAGGCCGCCTTTCGGTCGAGCCAGTCCCGCACGTCGGCGGGGTCGTAACGGAGGTGACGGCCGACCCGGGAGGCACGAGGCCCGATCCGGCGGTAGCGCCACTGGTAGAGAGTCGCCACCGGTACGCCCAAGTAGGTGGACACGTCTTCCACCGTCCACAGCGGGTCGTTCGACCGGGGGGCCTTTGTTCCTTCCACGCTCACTGCTTCTCCTGTCTGGTCAGGCGGCGACCGGCACGGTGCCGGCGGGGGTGGTGCCGAGTTCGTGGGCGAGTTCTTCGCGACCGGCGGCGTGTCGGGCGCGGGCCATGGCGGCGGCGGTGTTGGCGAGCAGGGCGTCTCCGGTGGTGTGCCAGCCGACGCCGGCGAACGTGAGGGTGCCGACAATCAGGGTGGTGTCGTCGAGATGGTCGACGGCCCTGATGGGGTCGGTGACGTCCTGGTCCTGGTCGTCGTTGCGTCGGTAGGTGACGCGGGTGTCGCGCAGGAGTTGGAAGGTCACGGAGTAGCGGCGGGCTTTGGTGAGGAAGTGGCCGCCGAAGCCGAGCATGTGCGCCCAGCGGCGCAGCCGGGCGTAAGGGTTGCCCGTGGCTGGTTTCGTGGGTTCGGCGTCAAGGCTGGCTTGACGTTCGGCGACGCAGACGGGGCACGCGGCGTAGCGGGTGTGGGTGCCGCAGCCGGGGCACTCCCAGCGCTTCACGAAGCCGGGTGTGGGCCGGTGGTCCCGGGGCCGCTGCGAGAGCGGGATGGGTGTGCCGGTGGGTCGGCCGAGTCGCCAGCAGGCGTCGATGAGGCGGGCGGTGTGGTCGCCGTCGGGGTCGGCGTAGTCGCCGATGGTGTCGGCGTCGAGCCTGACTGAGCGGTGCCCGGTTACCTCGGTGCTCTTGGTGGCGTACTTGGCAAGGTAGCCCGCGACCATGCCGTCGGTGACCTCACCGCCGCCGGTCAGGCTGATGGGCCGGATGTCGAGGCCCTTGGACGGGTCACCCCACACGATCGGCCAGCCCTCGGGCCGGTCGGGATGGGTGGGGGTGGTGTAGCTGACCTGGGTGACGGCGTGGCGGATCGCGTCGTCGAGGTCGGCGGCAGTGAAGCCAGCCGGTGGTGGGATGACGGCGGTGGGGTCGGAGGGGTCGACGCCGTCGAGGCGCACCAGAGCGTGGAAGTGGACTGCGCCGCGTGCTTGAAACTCGGCAGCTTTGCCGTGGGACAGCCGGACCGGGGCGAGCGTGCGGACCTTGCCGGAGGGCGTGACCATTCGGGCCGGAGGGATGCCGCGTCGGCGGGCGAGTTGGGCAAGGTGGCGTTCCGCGGCTTGCTTGGTCCGCCGCCACAGTTCGCCTGCGAACACGTTCCAGACGACCTGGTGGTCGTGGTCGTAGCAGTCCAGGCACAGCGGCTGACCGAGCACATGGTCCCCGGGTTCGTGGCGCGCCCAGCACACGGCCGGACGACCGTGGGCGCAGAGGCCGGCAGTGGGGGCGGTGCTACGGCGGGCGTGGCAGGGGTCGGGGCGGCAGTCGCAGCGTTTGCGGTTGGTACAGGTGTGCCGCTTGACCGCGCGGACGTGCACGGGGCCGAAGGACGGTGCGGTGAAGGTGGCGAACGCGGCCGGGTGTCGGGAGACGGTTTCGGGGACGCCTTTGCCGCCGACGAGGCCGGCGCGCAGGAGTTGATAGGCGTCGCGTTGGTAGACGCCAGCGCAGGTAGGGCAGACGGTGGCGCGGCGGTTGCCGCACGCCTTGTAGATCGCGGCGTCGGGCATGGCGTCGGTGTGTCGGGCGTCGAGGAGTCGGCCGGTGGCGGGCTCGACGGTGAGGAGCTGCCCCGCGAGGCGAATCGGGCGGGTGCAGGCGGCGGCGGCGCGGACGTGTTCGAGCCAGCCGAAGTAGTCGGGTTGCTGGGAGCGCAGGAAGGCGGAGCCGGCGGCGGTGTAGCCGACGAAGGGGATGGTGTCGGCGTTCGAGCCCACACCCCGGGCCGAAGCGCGGGGTGTGAGGTCCAGCGTCGAGACCATCAGGCAGCCTCGGTGAGGTGCCGGTTGGTGATGGTGTGTTGAGTGACGATCAGCCGGCAGGCGCCGCACTGGCGGTCGGCCGGTTCGTGCCGGTGGCACGGAACAGTGGCGGTCGTGTCGCCGCAGCGGATCGTGACCGGGGTCCGGCAGGGACCACCGGGGATGACGTCGATGACGGTCCGTCGGGTGTCGTAGATGTGTGGCTCGGCGAAGGCCGGGCAGGTGTGGAAGGTGTAGTCGATGTCGACGACGTGGATGGTCATCGGGCACCACCTGTGACGGGGGTGCCGTTGACGGCCGGGGTGTGGCCGGTGATGGTGTGCAGCAGTTCCCGGGCGATGTCCGGGGTGACCGAGAGCAGGCCGGCGAGTTCATCGGTGGTGATGGGTCGGCCGGTGCTCTGTTCGTGGCGTCCGATGACGAACCGGGCGGTGGGCATCAGATGCGCCGGAACCTCGGGCCGGGTGGCCGGGATTGGGGTGAAGGCGGGTGCCGTGATGGCGGCCGGCGCAGGTGCCAGCGGGATGTCGACGACCGGAGCAGATGCCGGCAGGGTGTCGACAGCCGGCGTAGGAGCCGGGGTGGTGTCGACGGCCGGGGTGGTCGGCTCGGTGGCCGGTGTCGGTTCGGTGAGGTCATTGACGGCGGCGAGGAGGGCGGCGGCTTCGGCTTGGATGGCGGCGAAGTCGGGTCGGATACGTCCGGCGACGAGTTCGACGCCGATAACGAGGACGACGACCAGGGCGAAGACCAGGCGCAGGCCGAGGCTGCCTGGGGAGGCGAAGTTGATGGTGGCCGACAGCATCGCGGCGCAGGCGAAGACGACCATGGCTCCGCGTTTGGCGTCTTTGGCGATGCCGGAAGTGCGGACGACGGTCAGCATCGACACCATCGCGGCGTCGAAGATCAGCGGGACGAGGTAGGCGAAGTAGCCGGCGTTCTGGGTCCACAGGTAGTGGGCTTGGTGCAGGTAGCTGGTCAGCAGCGCACCGAGGAGAACGAAGCGGTTGTACCGCTTGATGGAGCTGATCGCCTTGAGCATCGTGGGTACGGCGTTGCGGGCGTACTCGGCGGCGAACTGCTCGGTGACCGCAGTCGGGTCAGTGCTCGACATGAGGAGTCACCTCCGGGGCCGGGATGGCGTCGAGGGGGATGAGGTCGACCACGCCGGAGCAGTGGGCGCACATGATGGGGACCAGGCCGAGGGCGGCGAGCTGCTCGCGGAAGCAGGGCAGGCAGGCGAAGTCGGCCGGGAACAGTCCGTCGCCCTCGCAGAGGGCGCAGGGACCGAGGCAGACGGGGCAGGGCTTGTAGACCGGGCCGAGGATGTCGTGGATGCCGGCGGGCGAGCTGCCCTCGATGCACCACAGGCAGGGGTCAGAGAGGTGGAAGCCCATTAGTCGCTCTCCTTTGGGTCTTCGGTGGAGGCGAGGTGGAAGGCGGCGAGGTGACAGGCCGGGCATGGCCGATCCGCGTCACGGAACTCGTCGACCTGCGGACCGTTGTCGAGGAGCGCCCAGAGCAGGCCAGTTCTGTAAGTGGTGGTGTCGGTCAAGTCCAGGCGGACTCTGATGACGCCGTCGCCGTAGCAGAGGGGGCAACGGTCGGGGTCAGCCGCGAGGCACCCGGTGCCGGTTTTCAGGGAGATGAAGATGGCGGCGGTGATGTCGACGAGGGGATCGGTGAAGGTGACGTACTCGTCGGTGAGCGTGGGCTGCCACTCCGGTTTTTTGGGCAGCAGGTGATAGATCGTCGATCCGTTCAGTGGGGAGAGGACGATGATGACCGCGCCGGTTTGCAAGGGATGGGTCACGACAGCGCTCCTTCGTGGCAGTCGAGGCATTCGCCATAGCGGCGGGGGATGTAGTAGGGCTTGACCTGGGCGCAGATCCGGCAGGTGCGACGGGCACGGAGTGCCTTGGCGATGGCCTCCCGCTGAGCAGGCGTGGCAGTGCGCTTCGGCGCGGCCAGGTCGAGGCGGTAGAGGTAGGCGACTCGCCGGTTGTTGCGGTGCCGCCAATAGATCTGCGCAATGGGGTTTTGGCCGTTGGGGCGAAGGCCGGCGGCGCGGAGCTGTCGCACGGTGGCCAGGCCGTCGAGTGCGCAGTGGTAGGGGAAGGTGGGGAACCCGTAGCGGGTGCCGAGCGGGTCGTAGAACTCGACCCGGATGCCGGTGCGATCGGCCAGGTTGTCGAGGTCGGCGCTGCGCAGGTCGGTCATGGCTTGTCTCCCCAGCGCTGCTGGGCGGCCTGCTTCGAGATTCCGAGTCGGGAACCGATCTCCGACCAGGAGTAGCCGAACGCGCGAAGGCCGATCACGGCCTCACCGATCGCGTCGTCGATGACCGACGACAGGGAGACGAGGTCGCGTAGTGCTTCGACATCGCCGGTGGCGACGCGGCGACCGTGAGCGCGGATGATCCGGCGGCCGAACGCGGCGAACTCGTCGTTCTCCACCACGTTGCGGCGCTTCTGACGAGGCACACGTGGCGTCAAGAGCTTCTTGACGGTGCTCATCGGTTCCCGCCCTCCTGGGTGTGGAGGGAGTCCCACCGGTCAGCGGCGGCATTGAGGGCGTGGATGACCTCGGCTGCGGTGCGCCCGGGGCGGTCGTTCCACTCGAACAGCTCGGTGGAGGTCTTGAGGCAGAGGAACTCCGCCAGTGCCCGCGAAGCGGCGTGGTAGTCGCGGCGCTCGGTCCGGTTGGCGGTGAAGGGGATGCAGGTGACGGTGCCGTAGGTGGCCATGCCGATAGCACCCGAGACGCAGGCTCGGGGGGTGAGGGCGTCGAAGACGACGGTGTAGTAGTCGCCCTGGGTCCAGCCGTGCCGCTGGAGGTAGAGGGCGGCCATCCGCAGCAGGTCGGCCGGTGTGACCTCTGCTGCGGTGGGTGGGTTGTGGGTAGCCTTCATGGCAGCCACGTCCTTTCGAAAGGGCTTGGTGGGAGGTCGGCAGGACCGGCATTTGCTGCCAGGCGTCGTCCGGTCCTGTCGGCCGATTAGCGGGCGCGTAGTCGCAGGTAGCGGCGGTGCCGGTTGTCGTCACCCGGGGCGCGGGTGGGTGCGGAGAGGTAGACGAGTCGCCCGCTGCGGGCGACGGCCTGGACTAGCGCGGCGATGTCCTCGGGACTGCCGGTGATCCACAGCTCGGTGAACTGGGCGGCCCGCTGGTTGTTTGCGCGGACATAGGCGCGTTCGCGGGTGGTCATGCCGCCATCTCCCACTCGGTGGGGTTGACCGTCGGGGTGCTGGTGCCGCTGGTGGGGCGGCGGGTCCAGGCGGCGTAGTCGGCGATGTTGTAGATGTCGGTGTCGGTGAGGTAGGCGGCCTTGATGCGGCGGGGAACGCCGCCTTCGGCCAGGAGGTAGGCCGCGCCCTGGTTGGTGGGGGAGATGTCGGAGGCGGTGTAGCCCTGCTCGGCCCAGCCCTGACCGAGGATGATGTTGGAGCTGTTCAGCGAGGTGCACCGGAACGCGGCCCGGTAGCCGAACAGGTCCCGCAGGCTGGCGGGGATGATGTCCCACGACGGGCGTTGAGTCGCGGCGACGACGGGCATGCCGCAGGCCCGGCCGAGGGAGACGAGGCCGCGCAGGAGGGTGGAGAACTCCTCCTGCTGTGCCTTGGTGCCGAGGACGGTGGAGAACATGGCGAGTTCGTCGATGATGGTGACGATGACGGACATGCCGTCGCCGTCGGCGAGCTTGCGGCGCCGGTTGGCCAGGAGCCAGGCGTAGCGGTTGGTGGCGACGACCAGGAGGCGGCGTAGGACGTCGATGCCCTGGTCGATGTCGGGGCCGATGAAGGCGTCGGCGAGGTCGCGCCAGGGGCCGAGTTCGACGAGTTTGGCGTCGAAGAGCACGAGGCGGGTGTTGTCGCACAGGGCGGCGTGGCCGCAGATGTTGTTGATGAGCCCGGACTTACCGCCGCCGGGTTCGCCTGCGGTGAGCAGGTTGCGATAGATGACGTCCAGGTAGACGGGTTGGCCGAACTCGTCGATTCCGATGAAGATCGGGTCGAACATCGACAGGCCAGGACCCACCGGAACCGCCTCAGCAGTGGTGGGAATCGTGGTGGTCATGAGGTGCCCTCCTGGGCGTTTGTGGGCGCGAGGAGCCACACGAACGAGCCGCCATGGCTCCTCGCGTCCCGGGTTGGGTTGGGGTCAGATCCAGTCGGAGGTGTCGTCGTCCTCGACGGACGACGCAGACGAAGCCGCGGGCTTGCTGCCGTTGGCCGTCGATGCAGCCGGCTTCTTCGCCGGCTTGCCCTGGGTCGGAAGGGTGACCGTCGGCATGTGCACGTCCGGCAGGTCCAGGGCTGTGGGAACCGTCAGCGGCGACGCCGAGACGGGGGCGGCCGGGTCGATTACGTCGACCAGCGGGGAACCAACGTGAGCGGTCAGCACCTCACGGCGCTTGATGTCGAACCGCAGGTACGCGGCGTTGTTCTCCGAAGCGCGCTCAATCAGCACGGTCGAGGCGTGGCAGGTCACCGCGATCTTGTCGAGACGGCCTTCCAAGTCCTTCTCAGACAGGCCGGGGCGCAGGTAGACCCAGACCCGCTCGCCAACCGGGGTGGGCTTGGCCCAGAGGATCAGCGGCAGCGATCCGGACTGGTTGGCGATGATGAACTGCGCGAAGCACACGCGCAGCCGATGCCTCACCACGAGGCACCAACCCCAGGCGATGACCTGGCGGCGAACCGGGCGGATGGCGGCGGGGACGCCGACGACCAGGGCGACCACGAGCAGGGTCACCAGGGTCGGGGTGTGGTTGGCGAGCTGCACCCACGCGCTGAGCACCAGGACGCTGAGGATGGTTTCCGGGGTCCACCACCACAGCAGCCGGATTACCGGCCAGATCCGAACGAGCACCCAAACGAGGCCGCCGGTCGGGACACCGATCAGTGCGCCGACGAACACGGCGAGGATCGGGTGAATGTAGGAAGCGGCCACCACGGCCGACAGAAGGCCGACGATGACCGCCGTGAGGATGAACGCCATTCGGGCGTTACGCGCGGAGGAACGGTGAACCTTGGCCTCGATGACCGTCACCGTTCCGGTTGACCTGCCACCGAAGCGGCGAGGGCTAGACTTGGACATGACACGTCCTCCCAAGGTGATTGGGCTGGATGGGTTGGGGGCGTGGGGTCGGCAGGTGTAGGAGCCAGTACCGACCCCACGCTTTTTCGTGAGTAGCTCAGCCGTTCTTGCCGCCCGTCGGGGCGGCGGTGTCGGCGAACAGGGAGAAGCCGAGAATGACGGCGTTGACGTAGCCCTGGCTACGCAGGTCGTTCATGACACGGGTGACATCAGCCATGGAACGGAGTTGCCGCTTGAACGGCACTTCGATACCCGCGAAACCAATACCGGTCGGGGCTTCGTAGCTGAACGAGATCATGTAGCGGAACATGATGTTCCTCCTCGTGGAGCCGGCCAAGCGGCCGGAAGGATGGGGAAGGAACCGGCAACGAGGCCGGCAGGCTTGAAGCCAGTACCGGCCCCGCGCCTTTCATGGTTGGCAACCCAATGGGTTGCCGGGCCGGGAATGTAGGAGCCAGAAACACTCCCGGACCGCAGGGATTGAGCAGATCAGCGAACGTCAGTCGCTGGAGACACCAGGAGCACACACAGCACGTCGTGCGATGGACCTACTTGGTCGGAGAACCAGTCTTCGGCTTCAGCGAGACCGCCCGGAACGCGACGCCGTTACGCCCGTTGGTCGCCCACGGAATGGCCTCCAACTGCTCGACAGCCAAGAAGTCGCCCACCTTCACGCCCGGCTTCTCTCCCGCCGTGGTGATGGTGATGACCTCCCCACCGTTCTCGTCGAGCACGAAGACCTGGGTAGACCACATGAGCCGGCCCGTGTTCTTCTCGGACTTCTGATTGCCGTTCTGGTCGTTCTTCGGCTCCGGGTCCTTCGACGCCGTCACCTGCTTGCTCGTGGTGTCCACGTACAGCTTCACAACAGACCTCCTGTGTCTGAGCGCGTCCCCGGTGGACGACTGCTCGGTGATGAGTCCACTGTCGCCACACTGGGCGTCACGGCATCACCACTCACGCTGTACGTCTTGGGACGTCCCCGCTAAGCTCAAGTCGTCCCCCACGTCCAAGGGAGTGCGCGATGGCGAATGAGCGGTTACGCGAGGCGATGCTCAAGGTCGGACTGTCCACATACGAGCTCGCAGAGCGCATTGACGTCAACCCGAAGACAGCGGAGCGATGGGTGACGCTCGACCGCGCGCCTTACCCACGCCATCGACATGCCATCGCCGCCCTCGTGCAGGAGCGTGAGGCGTACCTGTGGCCGAAGGTCGTTTCGCCGGAACGAGCAACGCGCATCGCAGAATCTGAACTCGTTCACGTCTACCCACGTCGCGCGGCCATCCCGTTGGACATCTGGGGCCGACTGATCGATCAGGCCACGGAGGAGATCGGGATCCTGGTCTATGCCGGGCTGTTCCTCCCAGAGCAGGTTCCAAGCATCATCAGGGACTTGACCACGAAGGCGCAGGCAGGAGTCCGGGTACGGCTTCTCCTAGGCGACCCGAAGTCGCAAGCGGTGGCGGCGCGAGGAGCGGAGGAGGGGATCGGGGACGCGATGGCCGGCAAGGTGCACAACGTCCTGGCGTTCTACAACCAGCTCTGCGGCGTTGAAGGCATCTTCGCCCGCTTTCACGGCACCACGCTCTACAACTCGATTTACCGGTTCGACAACGAGCTACTCGTCAACACGCACGCCTACGGATTCCCAGCGGCCCACGCTCCGGTGTTGCACCTTCGGCGGCTTTCGGCAGGGGAGCTGTTCGACACCTACGCAGACAGCTTTGACCGCGTGTGGTCGAGTGGACACCCGATTTGGGGGCCGACCGTGGCAGCCTAGAGGCATGGCGAGGATCGAGCACTACAACGACCCGGACGCACCCAAGGCCAACAGCATCGTGGTAGCTGTGACGGTCTTCGTTCAAGACGGTCACGGGCGTGTCCTGCTCATCCGGCGCACCGACAACGGCCTGTGGGCGCTACCGGGCGGTGCCCAGGACTTCGGTGAGTCCATCGCCGAAACAGCCGCGCGTGAGACTCGGGAAGAGGCCGGCGTCGACGTTGAGGTCGTCGACATTGTGGGAACGTACACGGACCCGAGGCATGTGGTGGAGTACAGCGATGGAGAGGTCCGGCAGCAGTTCTCCATTTGCTTCCGGGCTCGTTACGTCAGCGGCGAGCTGCGTACCAGCGAGGAGTCAACCGAGGTGCAATGGGTGTCCCAGGACGAGCTAGACAGCCTGCCGATCCACCAGTCGATGCGGCTCCGGATCGATCACGGGTATGAGCGCCGAGCCAAGCCCTACATTGGCTGAGCAGCGAGCGTTGCTTCGGTCCGCTTGACAGCCTCAAGCAGCGTCGGCGTTGCCCGAGCCCAGAAGCGGACCACGATGCTGTCTGGCTCGTAACGCTGGTGAATCTCGGCCAACCGATCCAGCACATCCAGGTCTTGGCCATCGGGACCGGTGGTCATGTCAGCGAACCAGAGGGCATCCGCGGTTAGCGACCGTTCCTGGTCGAACTCCTCAGCAAGGACACTGCCGAGCCCTCGCTCGTCGGCCTCAAACTGAGCGCAGGAGTGATGGGCGACCAAGGCAGCGATCCTGCGAGGCCAACCGTTGGCCAGTAACCAACGAGCACCATCGAGAGCGTGTAGACCTGTGTCCGCAATGCCAGGGGCGTAGCCCAGGTCGTGTAGCCAGGCCGAAGCCACTAACGCCTGAGCATCAGTGTCGTCGAGAACATGAGCGATGCGGTCAGCCTTCAAAGCAACAGCCTGCACATGCTTCCACCTACGCGGCAGTCCACCAGCTAGGTGACGCTCTGCCAGCTCGGCGGCCTGCACTAGGAGGTCGTCCACGCATTCAGGCTACGCGTCCCGAGACGTCCCCGGCATCAGCCCATCGCTGCCTCGGCAGGTGCCGGCTGACTGCCGGACACCGACAGGGTCAAGCCTCAGTCGCCAACCTGGCGTCGCTGCGACTCACGGCGCAGCGGATCGAGCAAGCTCCTCCACGTGCCGGCAGACAACGCCATCATGCGCTTGACGACGTCCCGTGCCCGGTCCTCGTTGTCGAACTGGTGCCTCACCTCCTGGCCCTCGTCACCTCCGAGGCGGCCCCGCGCGATCCAACGATCCCCGTCCGACATCAACCAGATGTCGCGCCGTCCCAATCGGCCCCACACGCCGTTCCACCAGCGGCCCTGCACGTCCACGGCGAGAGCCTATCGAACGCACGTACGAACCGGCCGGCCGCCGGCCGGCCGCCGGTGATGTTGTGCAAAGTTTCTGTACGTCTTCAAGGCGGCCCTAGACGGGCCGCACGCGCCGCCGCCAGGGCGCGCGCCGGCCGCTGCCGCTGTCGCTCTGCGGCCGTCACGCCTGATGCCCGGCGGCTGGCGCGAAGAGCGGAAGCCCAAGGGGCCGCCGCAGAACGACAGACCGTTGACCGGTGAGGTGTGGGCCGGCAGCCGGCCGGGCCGCGCGGCCACGAGCCCGCGCGGCGTGAGGGAGCGCACGCCGGCCGCGTCGGCGAGCTGGCGGCGGTTGCGGGGTTACGGCTACAGCGCCTCCGGCGGGGGCGCTCCGGCTCCAGGATGGCCGGGGCGCCGTCGGCGGGTCACGGTTCGGGGGTGCTTGCGGTGAGCCATCCCGTCTGCCATCGACCCGGGCAAGCCGAGCAGACCGCCGCCCGACCCGCCAGCGTCCGAACGTAGCGTCAAGGTCCGCTTGACATGGCGGGCCGGGCGGCGGCCCGCTCCCCAGGAGGGCGGGTCGATGGCAGACGGGATGGCGGGTGGCGCGGTAGCTGGGGTCGGCTCTGCGCGAATGACAATCTGGGTGACGACGGGTGCGGCCATCCACGGGTGTGCCGGGTCAGGTCGACGACCCATGATCGTTCCTTGAGACGGCACGAGGGGCTGATAGAGGTCTCGGGCCTCTTCATTGATCATTGAATGATGCGACGGCTGAGGGTTGTTGGGGTGGTTGGCTGGCTCATGATCGGCGGGGGAATCTTGCTTCCGCTGTTCGCTTGCTGCATGGGAGCAACGATCCCTTACCAGGACCCCACCCCAGAGATGGCGCAGCAGTACGACAAGGAGGTTGCCGCGTCCGACCGTCTGCTCTACCTCGGGTTGGCTCTTGGCCTATTCCTCCTGATTGCTGGCACCGGAGCAGTCGTCGGAAGCGCGAGGAGCCGCCGCAGACCCTCTGACCGCGAGAAACCGGGACGATAGGCACGCCCGATTTGTGCCCGATGCAACGGTCAACATCGGCCAGCACTGGCACTTCCACGGGTCGAGCTGGAACGCTCTGTGCTGTCCGCCGGCAGCGCAGCTACCCGGAATGTTTATCAAGGCGAATCCCAAGCTGACAGTGTCACGCGTGCTGGTAGCCTGACGCGGCTCGCGCGAAAGGTGGTCTGCCGGTGCTCCGGATGGGGTTGCGTAGGTTAGTCGCGATAGTGGCCGTCTGCATGGTGACCGCGTGTGGTTCTCCAACGGCTCATACAGCGGATCGATCAGCGGGCGAAACGATCCCCTCCAAGGCCCAGGCGACCAGTTCGGCCACAGCCACGAAGCCGACTCCCCAAGCAGTACCGGCGACAGGCGGATCCGGCTACTCCGCGACGCTGTCCGCACGCTTGGTGTCCACGGAGTCAGTGCCGCCTGGATTCACTGTGGAGATCGCGACAGTAATGCCGTCGGATGCTGGAGATCAGCGCTCAGGTTTCAACGTGTCCTGTTCGGACAGCGTGATCCCGCTACTGTCGGCCAGGCGGCTCACCGGGACTCCGTCAGCGATGGCCGCAGCCACCCTCAGCTATGACGCGGATCCCGATTGGCTCTGGGTGGGAACCGAAGTCCTCAGGACCTACGCCGATGACGGCGCACGACGAGCAATGACCGACCTGCGAACCTTCATCGGCCGTTGCCCTACCGTCGTCGTATCATCTGGCCCTGGCGTCGGCGACAGGCACCGCTTTGCAGTGGCGCCAGGGCCGCGGCTGGGCGATGACAGTATTCACGTCAGCTGCAGCGCGACGTCCGGTTCTGGCACGTTGGAATGCGACAGCGTACTCGTCCGGATCGGAACCACTCTGGTGGTGGTCCAGGAGGAGGGCAACGAACCGGGCGGCGATAAGTACCTCATCCAGCTCGCCGAAGCTGCGCTCCGCAGATACCAGATGACCGGATCCTGAATGTCCTTACGCGCCCCCGATACCATTGCCGTTGCGACCTGTTCCCTAAGCAGGAGTACGGTCCCCCGGCTAATGCCGAATTGTCCGCCTCACAGGCCCCGTCGGCGAGAAGTCAGCGAGATGCGCGACAACAAGCGATAGCCGCTGGCACTGGACAGCAAGACCCCCGACGCGAACGCTACTCACCGACTCTGATCGTCGTGCGTTAACTGCATCGATCCGCCTTTGCAAGGCAGGCGTCCGGGGTACAGACCACCGTCGGTGCGCTGGGTGGTATCCGGAGATCATCGGGCACAGATCCGGCACAGCCGACAGCGACAACGCATGCGAAACGTCGAGAGGCACCGAGGAACGCGATCCAGGCCAGGGGGCCGCTGCGTCCAGTTTCTGTGGATCTGCCACCACCTAGCGGTTTAGGGGTTCGAGTCCCCTGGGCTCCACCAGCACTTTCCCTGGTTGATCTCGGTCCCGAGTACAGCCAAGCCGGTCACGCCGTCCCCTCTTGGCCGAAAATCCGGTCATGGCCGAGGCAGCCTGACGAGCCCGCGCCGGCAGAACGTGGCCGTAGGTGTCGGCCGTCATCCGGATCGTAGAGTGCCCCAGCAGCTCCATCACCGTCCGCAGCTCCTCGCCCTGGTCAAGCAGGAACGTGGCGAACGCGTGCCGCAAGTCGTGCAGGTGCAGCCAGTCAAGCGCCGCGCGAGCGCGGCGGACCGTGACCGCTCGCGCTCGGCCTGCTGGCGGCCGGCATCGGCCGGCGCGGCGGTCCGCACCCACCGGCGGGGTTCCCAGGCTGCCTCCGGCGGGAGCGCTCAGGCTTCGGGGATGGCGCGGCGGCCGGGCGGCACGGCCTCAGCTTGCGGCCGTAGCAGTGATGTAGGTGTGGAACGCCGCCACTTCTTCATCCGTGACAACCGGTTCGAAGTCCAGGCGCTCGCTCGGAACGATGCTGGTACCCGTACCGGTGACTGTCACAAACCAGGCGCCTTCGTGGCCGAACCAGTGCGCCTGCGCCAGGACGCCGATGTCGGCGCTCTCTGAGGGGTCATCCTGGTTCGCCACCGCGATGATACGAACCCACTGCCCGTCCTGGCCGTAGGGCGGTTGCGGGACGTGCAGGGTGAGGTTGTCCGCCCCAAGGCTTTCACCGAACAGACGAGCTGCACCGGCCTGGGCTAGTGCCCAGAGATCCGCTGTCTTACCCGTGCGGCCTACCTCCACCTCGCCGTCCGGACCCTCGACCAGTACGGCGTATGAGCGGTCAGGCTCGTGCCGCACCCGTGCTCGCACCTGCATCTTGGGCACGCTCATCCGTTAATGATGCTGCAGTCGCTCCGGCGGCAGCGCCACCGTACAGCCATTTGTGCAGCCAAGCCGGTCGACGGCTGTCGGCGGAGGGCGGCAGCCCATCCACTGACAGTTGCGGCGGTCGATCCCGTCCGGGAGGGACGGACGCGGGCGACGAGCGGATCAGCTGGTTTAGCCACTTCCCGGCCGGGCATCCGCGCTCATGCGGATCAACATCGACGAACCGAATGCGGTCGAACAGTTCTGGGAAGGGATGCGGGAGGTGGCCGCTGCCGCTACCCGGCACCAGGACGACGATCTATACGAGTCGATCGTCAAGATCGGCAAATCCGCTCTGGCCCAAGGGGTCGAGCTGGTTCCAGCCAGCGGCTTCTTCCTCCACTGCCCGGTCTGCAACGCCAGGTCAGGTCAGCGCTGCATCAACGTGCCCGGCCACCTGCTGCGCGAGGGCACCCTCCATTCGGAGCGCGTCGAATTGGCCGAGAAGGCGATCAGCGGGGAAATCCCGCTTCCGGCGCCAATGCGGTGACGACTCTCCCCACGAGATCCAAGACCGGCCCCTGGTGACGTGACTCGTGGGTGATTCGCATGGCCGGCGCCGGCCGGGGTAGGAGAAACAGCAACAACCCCCCGGAAGTGAGGTGTCACACCAATGCCGACCGCACGCGAGATCATGACGAGCGACGTGAGCTGTGTACGCGAGCAGGACGACCTGAGGTCGGCTGCGAAGCGGATGGCCGAGCTGGGAGTCGGGTCGCTGCCGATCTGCGGCGACGACAACCGGCTCAAGGGCATGCTGACCGACCGCGACATCGTGGTGAAGGTGCTGGCCGAAGGTCGTGATCCGGCCAATGTGACGGCCGGTGAACTGGCTCAGGGCGAGGCGGTGACGATCGGCGCGGATGACGACGCGGCCGAGATCCTGCGGACCATGGGTCAGCACCAGGTGCGTCGGCTGCCGGTGATCGACGGGCACGAACTGATCGGCATCGTTGCCGTTGCCGATGTGGCCCGCTCCCTGCCGGAGCGCCCCGTGGGCGACCTCATCGAGGCCATCTCCGAGCGCAGCTGACCGTCGAAACCCCGATCGATCGCCGCCGTCCGGTCCGCCGGAAGGCGGCGATTCGTGTTGGTCAGCCGGGCGGGGTGAGCGGAATGGTCTCACCGCGGGCGATGGTGCGTACCTGCTGCACCCAGCCCCGGCGGCGAGCCTCGTCGACGAAGTGCGCCAGCGGGGAGCGGAAGACCGGGTAGTCGTCGTAGTGGATCGGTACGGTCAGCCGCGGGCGAACCAACTCCACCAGGTCGCCACCCTGGCGGGCGTCCATGGTGAGCAGGATTCCGGCGATCTTCGTGCCGCCGAGGTGGATCAGCATCGCGTCGATGTCCGGGTAGCGCTCCGGGATGGCGGTGAGCAGCGGCCGGTTGAGCGTGTCACCGGTGACGTAGAGCCGGAACTCCCGCCGGCCGGCCCGCTCCACGTCGATCATCGTGCCCATCACGTCGGGCATCAGCAGGTCCAGCGCGCCCGGGCCGTGCTGGCCGGGCATCGAGGTCAGGCGCAGCGTCGTACCGTCGCGGTGCAGGTCCCGAGACGACCAGGTCGGCAGGCCCTCGGCGGCCCGGAAGCCCCAGCGACGCAGCTTGCGTTCGGCCGCAGGGGTGGTGACGATGGGCAGCTCGCGGTCGAGTTTCCGACGGGCCACCCGGTCGAAGTGGTCGCCGTGCAGATGGGAGAGGACCACTGCGTCCAACTCCGGAAGCTGGGCGATCCGCAGTGCCGGGTCCGTGCGCCGGCGCGACCACAACCCCTTGCCCAGGTACGCCCGCTGGCCCCGGTGCAGGAAATTCGGGTCGGTCAGCAGGGTGAAACCGCCGATCCGTAGCAGTGTCGTCGCGGTCCCGACGAACGTCACCTGCGGTTGCTCTGCCACGCAGCCCACCTCCTTTCGGATGCGGTACCCCGGCGGGTCGTCGACATGCGCCTACGCCACACTTCGACGCATCGGCCGTCTCCGGGAAGCGAGGAAATGTCTTTCCACGTGGCAGCGAGCTCGCCATGATCCATCAATGGACGAACAGTGGACACCGGTCATCCTGCACCTCTACTGCCGCGTCGACGTGGTGGTCACCGATCCCGCTGCGGTGACCGCTCATGCGGTCGCCGATCTGCGCGCCGCCGACATCGACTGGTCCACCGAGGAGGACGACCTGGACACGGCGGCCGAGGAGTTGCGGGCCGATCTGACCACCTCGCTGGCCAGCGTCGCGGACATCGGCCTGCTCGTCGACGACATTCCGGGCGTGGAGTTTCGGGGCGGCCACTGTTGGGCCGAGTCGGGTCCAGTGCGGGACGCCTTTCCCGTGCGCTAGTGGCGCAGCCGGGCGGGGCACGGCGAGCGCGCCGCAGCGGCGGCCGGCCGAACGCCACGCCGCCGCCAGTCAGCCCTCGGATCCACCCTCTGCCGTAGGCCGCGCCGAATCGGCGGCGGAATCGGTGCGATCGGGGCGGGCCTCCGGGAAACGCTCCACCAGCTTGGTGAGCGCGCCGTTGGCGAAGGTCGCGCCGAGCGCGGAACCGGCGCCGATGGTCCAGCCGACCGGCCCGAGCGGGGTGCAGCCGAAGAACTGGCTCACCCCCGGCGTCTGCACCACCACGACGAGCACCCCCAGCGACGCCGCCGTGGACGCCAGCACCGTCGGGCTGGTGCCGCCGGCCAGGATGGTCTGCCCGAGTTGGGTGCCGACCAGGGAGACCAGGGCGACCGTTCCGGCGCGCTGGCGGCGTCCGGTGTAGCGGGCCAACGTCCAGCCCGCGGTCGCGCCCAGCGTGGTGGCTGCCGCCCGCAGCCCGATCTCCCTGGTGAGGCTCTCGCCGAGCGCCGTGTCCGGGCCCTCCCGGAGCAGCGCGTCGGTGCGGTCCGACGCGGGTGGCCGGACCGCGATGGCCAGTGCCGGTGCCAGGTCGGTGAGCAGGTTGACCAGCAACAGTTGTCGTCCGGTGAGCGCGGAGCGGCCGGTCGCCGCGGCGGTGAGCACACTGAACGCGATCTCGCCGAGGTTGCCGCCGACCAGGATGCTGAGCGCGTGCCGTACCGACGACCACATCGCCCGCCCTTCGATCAGGGTCGCGATGATGGTTTCCAACCGGTCGTCGGTGACCACCAGGTCGGCTGCGGCGCGGGCGGCCGGGGTGCCCCGTTGGCCGAGGGCGATGCCGACATCGGCCAGCCGGATCGCCGGGGCGTCGTTGGCGCCGTCGCCGGTCATCGCCACCGTCCGCCCGTACTTCTGCAACGCCTGGATGATGCGCACCTTGTGGGCCGGGGTGCAGCGGGCCACCACGTCGGTGTTGGCCAACCGCTCGGCGAGCGCGTCGTCGTCCAGTTTGTCGAGTTCACCGGCGGTGACCACCCGCTGTTCGTCGTGCTCGCTGATGGTTGCGGCGATCGCCTCGGCGGTGGCCGGATGGTCGCCGGTGATCATGATGGTGTGCACGCCGGCCTGCCGGATCCTGCGTACCGCCGGGGCTGCGCTCTCCCGGACACCGTCCGCGAGGGCCAGGAAACCCACGAAGGTCAGCCCTCGAACGTCGGAGTCGGTCACCTCCGGGTCGTCCACCGGGCACTCCGCGACGGCCAGGATCCGATTTCCCGCGCCGGCCCGGTCGGCGAGCATCCGCTCCAGCTCCGCACGACCGGCGTCGTCCAGCGGCTCCTGGTGACCGTCGGTGCGCCGGGACGAACAGCGTGGCAGCACCGTCTCCGGCGCACCCTTGACGCTCAACAACAGGTGACCGTCGGTCTGCCCGACGCCCGCGTGGTAGCCGCGCGACGGCTCGAACGGCAGCCCGCCGGCAGCCCGCCAACCGGCGGCACCGGTCTGCTCCACCACCCCGGCCACCCCGGCACCCCGCCGGACCGCCCGGTCGGTCTGCAACGCCAACTCCTCCGGGTTCTTCGCGGCGGGGGTGGCCCGCAGCGCCGCGGCCAGCGTCATCCGGAGCCGGTCGTCCAGACGGTCCGCCGGGGCGTACCGGTCGCCGGCGCTGTCGCCGACCCCGGCCAGCAGCAACTGACCCTCGGTGAGGGTGCCGGTCTTGTCGAAGCAGAGCACGTCCACCCGGCCCAGCGCCTCGATGGTGCGCGGGTTGCGGACCAACGCGCCGTGCTCGGCCAGCCGCCGGGCGGCGGCCAGCTGCGCAGCGCTGACCAGGAACGGCAGCCCCTCCGGCACCGACGCCACGGCGAGGTTCGCGGCGGTCGCCGCCGTTTCGGCCAGGGGTACGCCCCGAAGCAGGCCCGCGCCGGCCACCGCCACCGCCGAACCGGCCGCCAACGGGATGGCCGCGCTGGTCAGCGAGCCGAGCCGAGCCTCCACGCCGCTCGTTGGGGGTGCCTGCCGCACCAACGCCAGGCTGCGCCCGGCCTCGGTGTCGTTGCCGGTCGCCACCACCACGGCGGTGCCGTGCCCGGCGGCGACAGTGGTGCCCTCGTAGAGCATCGAGTGTCGGTCGGCGATGGCGGCGGCCACCACCGGCCGGTTGGACTTGGCCACCGGCAGCGACTCGCCGGTCAGCGACGATTCGTCGGCCTCCAGGCTCACCGATTCGAGCACCCGACAGTCGGCGGGCACCGAGTCGCCCGGTTCGAGGGCGATGACGTCCCCGAGGACCAGGTCTTCGGCGGCGAGCACCTGCTCGGCGCCGTCCCGGCGGACCCGTGCGGTCACCGCGGACCGCGACAGCAGCTCCGCCAGCGACCGCTCCGTGTTGCGTTCGTGCACCGCCCCGATCAGCGCTGACCCACCGACCACGCTACCCACCAGCGCGGCGTCGACCAGCGAGCCGAACGACGCGGAGAGCACCGCCCCGGCGGCCAGCACCGGGGTGAGCGGGTTGGACAGCTCGTCCACGAAGGCACGCAGCAAGCCACCACTTCCCGGTGCGGCGCCGCCGTCACCGCCGGAGCCGTGCTGCCGGCGCTGCGCTTCGGCACTGGTCAGCCCGTCCGGAGTGGAGCGCAGATGGTCGAGGACGGTGCCGACGGGCATCAGGTGCCAGGCGGTTGCCACCGGTGCCGGGGTGTCCGACTGGTCGTGCAACCGGCGGGCCTGCCAGACCCCGTTCGCGAAGGCCAAACCGGCCGCGCCGTTGACCGCGACGAGCGCCCGATGCGGCAGCTGGGTCGGTGGGGCGGTGAACGCGCCCAGCGCCCCGAGGCCGGTGCCGGCCATCGCCAGCCGGATGTTCTGCTGGGCCGTCCGCCGGGCCACCCCGGTCGCCTCGATCACCAGTGCCACGACCCGCAGGTCCGCACCGACCAACAGGTGCGCGCCCCACGGCGGTAGCTCCTCCGGCGCGGCGAACCCGAGACCGCAGTCGGACGCGCCGAGCGCCTGACGGTCCGCGGAAACCAGCATCACCACCGCGCCGTCGCGCTGCAACGCGCGTACCGACTCGGTCAACTGGTCCCCGCCGGGCAGCATCGCGTCGGCGAAGCCGTACCGCTGCTCGTCACCGCCCGCGACGACCAGCCGCAGGCCGGCATGTCGGGCGGCGGCCGGCAGGCCGTCGACGCCGGGCGCGGGTTCCGGCTCGACCCGCAACAGCGCGGCGAGCCGGTCGCCGTGGGCGAGACCGAGGAGCTGGCCGCCGGCGGAGCGCAGCCGGGCGGCGTCCGGGATGTCGTCGGGTTCGTTCGCGGGCATCCGGTCCAGCGGGCCGAGCCGCCAGCCGTCCGCCGTGCGGGTGCCGGCCGGGTCGTCCGGGTCGAACAATGCGAAGGCCCGCTCGGCCACCTGGTCGACGTCCGCGTCGGGTGCCGGTGCCAGGTCGGCCAGGACGCCCCGGTCCGAGCCGAGCACCGCCGCGTCGAGCACGAGGGTGTCGATCCGGTCCAGTTCCCGCAGCACGCTCCCGTCCATCGCGATGACCCCGCGCCGGGCCAGCATCCGGCCGAGCTGGGCCGCGTACCCCTCCCGTCCGCTGCCGGGCGCCTTGGGTAGCGCGGACAGGCCCAGCGCGGCGGCTCGCTTCGGACCGGCGAACGGCATCGCTGCCGCGCCGGCGGCCGCGCCGGCGGCGAGCATGCGATTGATGTATCGCTCGACCGGGCCGTCCGGCTTCGGCTGGGGACGCTCGATCACCGGCCATCGCGCGCTGGCGCGTTCCGGGTCGCCGGTCAGTCGCGGTTCGGCCCGCTCCCAGGCGGAGAGTTGGGCCCGTGCCTCACCCCACTGCACCACCCGCTGCGCACCATCCAGGACGATCCCCGTCCAGCGCCCGGTCAAGCCCTGCACGACCGCCTCGGCCAGCGGAAACAGGATGTCGGCGCGCGGATCGGAGCGCAGTCGTTTGCCGATGAACTCGTGCAGCTTGGGTTGGAGATCCACTGCGGAGAGCAGGCCGGCGACCTCGCCGGGCAGCGGCGCGAACGGCAGGACCCGGGTGGCCGCCGAGATGGTCAGGCCCAGCGCGTCCGAGGCGAGCGCACCGAGGGTGCGCGGGGTTCGCGGCCCTTCCTCCGGTGGGTGCGGTGGCGGGATCTCCGGGTCGGGTTCGTGGTCGCAGGTCCGCTCGACCCGGTCGATCGTGGCGATCAGGTCGCGCAGCGTCGGCTCGGGGGCCTGGATGGCGATCACCACCCGGCCGGAGGGTGCGTTGACCCGGGCCCAGGCGACCCCGGGCATCCGCTCCAGCGCGCCCTCCACCTGTCGGGCCAGCCGGTTCCCGCCCTCCTGGCAGACACCGTGCACCTCGATGTGGTGCCGGCCCGGCCGGGACCAGACCCGCCGTCGGGTCAGCCCGGCAGTCCGGGCCAGCCGGGTCGCGGCCGAGCTGACCGTCCGGGACGCCTCGCCGACGAACTGCGGCACGCCGAAGGACGGCAGGATGCGGCCGGCAGCGCGACCCGCCGCCGTCATCGAGGCGTGCGGCTGGACGGACGCCGGCCCGGCTCCCTGTTGCCGCTGGTCCTGGCCTTGACCATTTTGTCCTCCCACCGCGCTCACGTCCGGCGGCCTGGCTTCCCGACCTGCCATCCGTTATGCCCCCCCGAGTGGCGGAATTTTCCGCCGCCGCTGGCGCATGGACGGGGTGGGCCGTGGAATCCGACGACCATCACCGGACATGGGGAGGCCGGCATGAGCATGCTGACGCGACATCTCAACGGTTCGCGGGAGAACGTCCAGATGTACAGCCGACGGGTCGAGTTGCCGATGTTGGGTGAGGTGGCGGTGCCGCCCCCGGACAAGGTCGCCTACTACGCCGGGCTCGGGGTGCTCGCCGCGCTGCAGGTCATCGAGTGGCCGATCGCTGTGGTGATCACCGCCGGCCACCTACTGGCAGATCAACATTTTTCCGGTCTGGTGCGCGGTGTCGGGGAGGCGTTGGAGAACGCCTGACGAGAGCCGGGTCACCGGACGTTTGACATGAATCAGGGTTGAGGTCGCATGCTCGGCCCATGCCGAGCACAGCCGTCACCGCTCCACCCACCGCACCCGGACTTTTCGCACCCCGGCTGCGCGCGATGACGGTGGGCAGCGTCGCGTTGATCTCACTCCTCGCGTTCGAGGCGTTGGCGGTCGGTACGGCGATGCCGACCGTCGCCCGCAGCCTGGACGGGTTGGCGCTGTACGGAATCGCGTTCGGAGGCCCGTTCGCAACCGGGGTGCTGGCCATGGTGGTCTCCGGCATCTGGTGCGATGCCCGGGGTCCTCGTGGGCCGATGTGGCACGGCGTCGCCTGGTTCGTGGTCGGGTTGCTGATCGCCGGGACCGCCCCGGTGATGAGCGTGCTGGTCGTCGGGCGGGTGGTGCAGGGTTTCGGTTCCGGGCTGCTCTCGGTGGCGCTCTACGTGATCGTCGGGCACGCCTACCCGCAGGAACTGCACCGGCGGATCTTCGCGGCGTTCGCGGCGGCGTGGGTCGTACCGTCGTTGGTCGGGCCGGCGATTGCCGGCCTGATCGTGCAGTACCTGGGTTGGCGGTGGGTCTTCCTGGCGGTGCCGGCGGTGGCGGTGCCGGCGGTGCTGCTGATCCATCCCGGCCTGCGTTCGCTGGCCCGAACCGTGGCGACCAGCCCGCCGGTCGGTGCGGCGGCGCGGATCGGTTGGGCGTGCGGGGCGGCGGTGAGCGCCGCGCTGCTGCACATCGGGGGCCAGCAGCGCGGCGCGACGGCCCTGGTGCTGGTCGCGCTGGCCGTGGTCGGCCTGCTGGTCTGTGCCCCGCGTCTGCTGCCGGTCGGATTCCTCCGGGCGGCGCGAGGGTTGCCCACCGTCGTCGGGCTGCGAGGTCTGGCGTCGGCGGCCTTCGTCGGCGCCGAGGTGGTCATCCCGTTGATGCTCTCCCGGGAGCGTGGCCTCTCGCCGACCGCGGCCGGGCTGGTCCTCACGGTCGGTGCGTTGGCGTGGTCGGCGGGCTCCTGGTTGCAGGGGCGGATCCCGGTGCCGGCGTCGCGGGCCAGCCTGCCGCGCGCCGGGCTGAGCTGCATCACGGTCGGCACCGTCACGGTGGCGCTGGCCGTCCGGCCCGAACTGCCGGTGACCGTCGCGGTGGTCGGTTGGGCCCTCGCCGGTCTCGGCATGGGGCTGCTCTATCCGTCGTTGTCGGTGCTCACCCTGGAGTTGTCCGCGCCGGGTGAGCAGGGCCGCAACAGTTCGTCGTTGCAATTGAGCGACTCCCTCTTCGCGGCGACCGTGCTGGCGTTGACCGGGGCCGTGCTGGCGGCGGGGAGCGCGCCGGGCCCGGCCAGTTACACCACGACCCTCGTGGTGGCCGCCGGGCTGGCGCTGCTGGGGGCGTTGTTGGCCGGTCGGGTCGTGGTGGGCGGGAGTGTCCGACCGGGTGGGTGATCCGTGGATTCGGCCGCGTCCCACCTGGTTGTGCCGGGAGGATGGCGGGCGATGAACTTCCTGACCATTCTGCCGCTCGCCGTGGTCATGGTGGCCGGGACGCAGTTGGTGGTGGCGGTCTTCCTCGCCTCCTCGGATCGGCCCCGGGCGGCATCGCTGGGCTTTCTGGCAGGCGCGGGGCTGGTGGTCACCGCCGGGGCGACGGTGGCCTGGTTGTTGACCCGGTTGGTGGGCGGACTGGCCGCCGACGCCAGCGCGGTCGCCGGAAAGGTCGATCGTGGTCCGGCCATCGACCTGGTGGTGCTCGCCCTGCTGGTGATCCTGGCGGTGTTGATCTGGGTACGGCGGAACCGCTCGGGACCGCCGCGCTGGTTGGGGAGCATCGAGCACGCCGGTCCGCGGGAGGCGCTGCGGCTGGGTGCGCTGCTCTTCGTGGTGACACCCACCGACGATCTGATCATGGCCACCGTCGGGGCGAGTGTGGCCCGACACGACCTGCCGTGGTGGCACCTGGTGCCGTTCGTGCTGCTCACCGTGCTCCTGCTCGCGCTGCCCCTGTTGGCGTTGCTGCTGCTCGGGAGCAAGGCGGCGCGGGTGCTGACCCGGATGCGGGAGTGGGCCGAGGGGCACGCCTGGATCATCAACGAGATCGTGATCGCCTTTTTCGCACTGTTGACCCTGTTGGATCTGATTCGCTCGGGATGAGCCGCCGGACGCCCGTCACGGGAGGCCGTTGGGCGGCATCGAGGAGTTCGGTGGCCCGCAGGTGCTCCGCTTCGACGAGGCCGCCCGGGCGTGGCGGTCGGCCCGAGGCTCGCGCCGCCCGCTGCTGCCGGTGCGGATACCCGGCCGGCTCGGTCGCGAGCTGCGGGCGGGTGGTCTGGTCACCGAGGCGCTGCCCCGGGGCGTCCGCACCTGGGCCGACCATCTGGCCGACACGTACGGGGGAACCGGCCGGAAATGAGAGCAACAACCGTTCACGTTCGCCTTACCGTGACGCCATGTTCGCTGTCGTCACTACGGTGATCCTCTACGTCTTCGGCTTCGTCTTCCTCTACGGCGTGATCCGGCTGGGTGTCCGGCACGCGTTCGAGGACCTGGAGCTGCAACGGGCCAAGGCCCAGCGCGAAGAGGAGTTGGCCGCCGCCCGCGACCGCTCCTTCATGCGCGACAACGCTTTCCTCGCCGGCAGTTGAGCACCGGATCGATCCGGCCCGGGCCGGTGGCGTCGTCGGGTGGCCGGGGAGCCGCCGGGCGGTTCGGCGTCGCGGATGCGAGGATCGCACCCGTGATGGGAACGCTGAAGACCGAACCGGCCCGCACCCGCCTGGATCTGCTCGCCCCGCCGGTCGCGGAGGCCATCGCGCAGTGGCCGGCCGACGCGCCGGTGGACGTCAACGACGTGCTGGTCGCGCCGATCGACGCCGATCTCGCCGACACCGCGGCGTTCTGCGCGGCGTACGAGGTGGGCCTGGACGCGTCGGCCAACTGTGTCGTGGTGGCGGGCAAGCGCGAGGGCGTGGTCCGCTACGCCGCCTGCATCGTGCTGGCCACCACTCGGGCCGACGTGAACGGGGTTGCCCGCCGGGCGTTGGACGTCCGCAAGGCGAGCTTCGCCCCGATGGCCGACGCGGTCGAGTTGACCGGCATGGAGTATGGCGGCATCACCCCGATCGGGCTGCCGGCGCAGTGGCCGATCCTGGTGGACGCGCGGGTCATCGCCACCCCGCACGTGATCGTCGGCTCCGGCGTACGGCACAGCAAGATCGCGCTGCCGGGGCCGGCGTTGGGCGCGCTGCCCGGCGCGCAGGTGGTGGAAGGGCTGGCCAAGCCGGCCTGACCAGGCACCGACATCGATGTCGTTGCACGTGAAACATCGTGATCATCGATGGGGTGCCGCGGTTGGCGATTCAGCGCGCGGCGGCCTCGCGCTGCTCGACCTCGGCGAGCGCGGCGAGCAACGTCTGTGTCTCCTGCGCGCCGGAGACCGCGTACTTCCCGGCCAGAACGAAGGTCGGCACGCTGGTGATGCCCAGGTCCCGAGCGGCGGCCAGGTCGGCGGCGACGTCGGCGACGCGCTCGTCGGAGTCGAGGAACCGACGCGCCTCGTCCGCGTCCAGGCCGATCTCCCCGGCCAGGCGCGCCAGCGCCTCCCGCGACCCGACATCGACGCCGTGGTTGAAGTGCGCCTGGTAGAGCGCCTCCACCATGTCGGCCGCTCGGCCCTGGTCGGTGGCCCAGGAGACCAGCCGGTGGGCGTCGAAGGTGTTGGCGATCACCGCGCGGTCGTAGTCCAGCCGCAGCCCGTCGCCGGCCGCGACCTGCGTCACGTGGGCGACCATCTGGCGGGCGCGCTCGGCACCACCGAACTTCGCGCCCAGCGCCTCGACCAGCGGGCGGGGCTCCGGCACCGGCGACGGGTCGAGCTGGAATGGCCGGTAGCGGACCGTAACCTCGCCCTCGTAGCTGGCGAGGGCCTCATCCAGGCGGCGCTTGCCGATGTAGCACCACGGGCAGATGACGTCCGCGTAGATCTCGATCTCCATGATCGGTGGCAACCTCGCGGTCAGTCGAGTTGTTCCCGGATCTGACGCTTGAGCCGGCCCAGGATCGCGGTGCCGCCGCGTACCCGAAGAGGGCTGATCGCCTGGGCCAACCCCATCCGCTGGTAGAGGTCGTCCGGCACGGCCAGCACCTCCTCGGCGCTCGCGCCCGCCAGCCCTTCGGCGAGGATCCCGGCGAACGCCCGGGTGGTGGGTGCCTCCGGCGGGCAGTCGAAGAGCGTCTCCACGGTGCCCTCCGGGGTCACCCGGGCGCGCAGGAAGAACGCCGTCTGGCACTCGGGCACCTGCTCCATGCCCTCGCGCTCCGCGGCACCCTCCGGCAGCGCCGGGATGACGTCGGCGTACTCCAGGAGCATCTCCAGCACCAGGTCGCGCGGCGCGGCGGCGAACTCGTCGACGATCTCGGCCAGTCGGGCCGGCATGTCAGCCATGCGTCGAGGCTACCGCCGTCGTGCGGGGGGCTTCGGTCACACCGTGGGCGACTGCTCGCTGATCTCACTGAGCGCGCTGGTCGGATCGAGCTGCATGGCCAGGTCGCCGAGCGACACGATCCCCACCAGCTTGCGGTCGCTGTCACAGACCAGCACGCGTCGGATGCCCCGGTCCCGCATGAGCGACGCCGCCTCACTCGCCGTGCAGTGTTGCTCGATCATGACGACCTCGCGGGTGACGATCGAGCCGATGGTGGTGGCCGCCGGTGAGCTGTTCTCCGCCACGGCCCGCACCACGATGTCCCGGTCGGTGAGCATGCCAGCGAGGCTGGCGCCGTCGGTGACCACCACATCACCGATGTCCGCCTCCTTCATCACCCTGGCCGCCTCGTCTAGGGTGGTCTCCGCCGGCAGGTACACGACCTGCTTGGTCATCACGTCACTGACCCGGTAACCGGTCATGAGAGCCTCCGAAGACGTATCCACCCGATCCGACTGCACTACCCCGGGACGTCACAGCTACACCAGGTTCGCACGTTCCTGGCGTACCTCGTGGACGAGTCGATCGACCAGACCGTCCAGCGTCACCTCGGTCCGCCCATCGCCGGCCCGCTCGCGCAGCTCGACGTACCCGTCGCTGAGTCGGCGGCCGACCACCACGGCCCGGGGGATGCCGATCAGCTCGGCGTCGGTGAACTTGACCCCGGCCGAGACGTGCGTGCGGTCGTCGACCAGCACCCGCAGGCCGGCGGCGACGAGACGCCCGCCGAGGTCCAGCGCCGCGTCGAGCTGCGGGCCCTTGCCCGCAACCACCAGGTGTACGTCACACGGCGCGATCGCCGCCGGCCAGGCCAGCCCCCGATCGTCGTGGTGCTGCTCGGCGATGGCCGCGACCGCTCGGGAGATCCCGATGCCGTAGCAGCCCATGGTGGGCCGCACCGGCTTACCGGCCGGGCCGAGCACGTCGACCGCGAACGCGTCGGTGTACCGGCGACCGAGCTGGAAGATGTGCCCGATCTCGATGCCCCGCCGGATGGTCAGCTCACCCGCCGAGCAGTCGGGGCAGGGATCACCGGCGCGCACCTCGGCCGCCTCGATCGTGCCGTCGGGGGTGAAGTCCCGTCCGCAGACCACGTCGGTCGCGTGCCGGCCCGGCTCGTTCGCCCCGGTCAGCCAGGCTGACCCGGTCACCACCCGAGGATCGACCAGGTAACGGATGCCCAGTTTGTCGAGCACCTGGGGGCCGAGGTAACCGCGTACCAGCTCCGGCTGATCGGCCCACTCGTCGAAGACGGCCACCTGGGCCGGCTCCAGCGCGGCGGCGACCCGCTTCAGGTCGACCTCCCGGTCACCGGGCAGCCCGATCACCAGGGGTTCGGCCCGCTCGGCACCCGGTTGGCGGACGGTCAGCACGACGTTCTTCAGCGTGTCGGCGGCCGTCCAGGTGTCCCGGCCACCCAGCCGGCGGGCATTGGCCAGCTCCACCAGGCTGGCGATCGTCGGGGTCTCCGGGGTGTCGTGCACCTCGGCGGCGCGCTGAGCGTCGGGGTCGCCGGCAGCGGGCGCCCGGGTGACCACGGCCTCGGTGTTCGCCGCGTAGTCGCAGGCGGTGCAGCCCACGAAGGTGTCCTCACCGACCGGTGTCGCGGCCAGGAACTCCTCCGACGCGGAGCCGCCCATCGCACCGGACATGGCGTGCACCACCGTGTGGTCCAGGCCCAGCCGGTCGAAGATTCGCTGGTACGCGGCGCGGTGCCGGGCGTACGCGTCCCGCAGACCCGCCTCGTCCAGGTCGAAGGAGTACGCGTCCTTCATCAGGAACTCCCGGCCGCGCAGCAGCCCGGCACGTGGCCGTGCCTCGTCGCGGAACTTGGTCTGCACCTGGAACAGCGTCACCGGGAAGTCCCGGTACGAGGTGAACAGGTCCTTGACCAGCAGCGCCGCCATCTCCTCGTGGGTGGGCGCCAACAGGTGCTCGGCACCGCGCCGGTCGGTGAGGGTGAAGATGTCGTCGCCGTACTCGTCCCACCGACCACTCGTGCGGTAGGGATCGGCCGGCAGCAGCGCCGGGAAGTGCACCTCCTGGTCGCCGATCGCGAGCAGTTCGGCGCGCACCACCTCGGTGATCCGATCCAGCACCAGCTTGCCCAGCGGCAGCCACGTGTAGCCGCCCGGCGCGGCACGACGGAGGTAGCCGGCGCGCAGCAGCAGCCGGTGGCTCGGCACCTCCGCGTCGGCCGGATCCTCGCGCAGGGTCCGCAGCAACAGGGTCGACATGCGTAGCAGCATGGGGCGAAGCGTAGAGCTGCGCCGACCGGCCGGGCGAGCCTATTCGTCGCAGGGCTGGCCTCATGACCTCCGCCACGTCCGCTGTTCGGGGCGGTACCGGCCAGGCCCCCGGTGACAGACTGGTCGCCGCAGGCAACGAATGGCGTAAGGAGGCGCGGGTGCGCTGGCGCAGTTTTGTCGCGGTCGGGGACAGCTTCACCGAGGGCATGGACGACGCCTACCCGGACGGCACCTACCGGGGCTGGGCCGACCTGGTGGCGACCCGGCTCGCCGCCGAGGCGGGGCCTGAATTCCGGTACGCCAACCTGGCCATCCGGGGCCGGCTCTTTCCCAGCGTGGTAGCCGAGCAGGTGCCCTCCGCAGTGGCGATGAAGCCGGATCTGATCAGCTTCGCGGCCGGTGGCAACGACGTGCTGCGCCGCACCTTCGACCCGGACACGCTGGTCGCCCGCTTCGACGAGGTGGTCCGGCAACTGCGCTCGGGCGGCGCGGACGTGCTCCTGTTCCGATTCGCGGACGTGATGGCCCGACTGCCCGGTCAGCGACTCGTCGCTCCCCGGGTGCAGCTGCTCAACCAGGCGGTCGGTGAGACCGCCGCGCGGCACGGCGCGATCATGGTCGACCTGTACGCCGACGAAACGTTCCTCAACCCGATGCTCTGGAGCACCGACCGGTTGCACCTCTCCCCGGCCGGGCACCGGCGGGTCGCCGGGCAGGTGTTGAACGCCCTCGGGGTCGGTTGCGACGAGGAGTGGTTGATGGTCCCGCCGCATCCGGCGCCGTCGCCGTGGCTGGCCGCTCGAGCCGCCGACCTGCGTTGGGCCGGTCAGCACCTCGCCCCCTGGGTGAAGCGACGGTTGACCGGTCGGTCGTCCGGCGACACGGTGACGGCGAAGCGTCCGCAACTCGGACCGCTCGTCGACTGAGCGTGCTCACCCTGCACACCGCGGCACTGCTGCGCCGCGACGGAGACGGCGAGCCGGTCCCGGCGCACGCCGTGCTGGTCACTGGTGACCGCCTCGATGCCGTCGGCCCGCTGGTCGAGTTGAGTTCGGCGTACCCGGGCGCACGGGTTCGCCGCTGGCCCGGCACGTTGGGGCCGGGTCTGCTGCACGACCGTCCGCTGCCGCCCGCGCCGACCCCGCGCGAGCGGGTGCACGCGCTGCTGCGCACCGGGGTGACGGCGGTGCTGGCGGAACACCTGGCCGACCCGGCGCTGCGGGCCGCTGCCGAGCGGAGCGACCTGCTGGTGCTGGCCACCGCCGTGGCGCCGACGCTACGTCCGGGCGGGCGGGCCGACCTCGCGGTGCACGGCGTCGACGGCACCTGTCTGGTGACCGTGGTCGCCGGTCGGATCGTCCACCGCCGCGCCTGACCGGGGCATACCCCTCCACTTCGGAGCGTGCCGATCGAATCGGGGCCGCCCGATGTCCGCCCGCCCCGATAGCATCCGCTGCCGGACCCCGGAGCAGGCTGGTACGCACACCCTGACCGCCCGTACCGTCCTCGTGGACGGGACGGTGTCCCCGGAACGGGCGTACACCTTCGTGGTGAACGACACCCCCGCGCCGTAACGGCCCAGCGCGTCGACCGGCCCACCATCCCGTGCGGGTGGTGGGCCGGTCCCGTTACAGCGGTCGCGGGCGGCGATCCGGCGTACCTTGGGGATCATGTCTGTGCCGAGTGATCCCGATCCCCGCCTCCAGTCGTACGCGGACCCGCAGCGGCTGGTCACCACCGAGTGGCTGGCCGAGCATCTGGGCGACGAGGGCCTCGTCGTCGTCGAGTCCGACGAGGACGTGCTGCTCTACGAATCCGGTCACATCCCCGGTGCCGTCAAGGTCGACTGGCACCTGGAGCTGAACGACCAGGTGACCCGGGACTACCTGGACGCCAAGAGCTTCGCCGAACTGTGCGCCGCGAAGGGCATCGGCCGGGGCGACACGGTCGTCTTCTACGGCGACAACTTCAACTGGTGGGCCGCGTACGCCCTCTGGGTCTTCTCGCTCTTCGGCCACGCCGACGTGCGACTGCTCGATGGTGGCCGGCAGAAGTGGATCGCCGAGGGGCGCGAGGTGACCCGCGACAAGCCGGCTCGACCGCGCGCCGACTATCCGGTGCCACTGCGTGACGACGCGCCGCTGCGGGCCTTCCGTGAGCAGGTCATGGCGCACGTCGCCGCCGGCCGGCCACTGGTCGACGTCCGGTCGCCGGGTGAGTACACCGGCGAGATGCTGCACATGCCGGACTACCCGCAGGAGGGTGCACTGCGCGGCGGGCACATCCCGGGCGCGGTCAGCAAGCCGTGGAAGTCCGCCGCGAACGAGGACGGCACGTTCAGGTCCGCCGACGAGTTGAAGGCGATCTACGCCGACCAGCTCGGGCTGAGCCCCGACGACGACGTGATCGCGTACTGCCGGATCGGCGAGCGGTCCAGCCACACCTGGTTCGTGCTGCGTCACCTGCTGGGCTACCCGCAGGTGCGCAACTACGACGGCTCGTGGACCGAGTGGGGCAACCTGGTCCGGGCACCCGTGGTCAAGGGCGACCAGCCCGGCGGCCTCGCCGCCTGAGCGCCAGGCCACCGGTCGCTCGTGGTGCGATCGACTCGGGTTTCCTGATGTCGGGCTGTCCCCCTCGCGGGGACACCGCGATATCAATGGAACCCGAGTCGATCGCGTTCGAGACGACGCCGCTCGCGCGGTGGTCAACCCGCGAGTGCGATCACGCCGCGCAGGTCACGAACGATGCCGGTGATCTCGCCGGTCTCCGGGTGCCAGCGGGCCAGGGCGGCCGGCTCCAGTCGGAGTAGCACCGCGCCCCTGTTGTCCCAGCCCAGCACCTCGCAGCAGCCCTTGGCGCGATCCCTGCCCAGGTCGAGCAGGTGGAGCACGGCGCCGGTCCGCGCGTCCAGCACGGCCGCCCCCTCGGCGCCGTCGATCTCGCTGCTGGTGATCCAGGCCGCCCGGGCCAGCCGCTCGCCGTGCAGCCAGCCTCGGCCGTAGAACTCGTTGACCTGGTACGGCGACGGCAGCGCCGAGGCGTTGACCGGCTGTTCGGAGCGGAGTTCGCCTTCCCGGGCGGTCCGACTGCGCAGCTTCAGGCTGGCCCGCTCGCCGTACATGTCGAGCAGCGGGGCCTCGCGGCCGGCGGCCGGGTCGGGAGCGATCAACTCCCAGGTCGACACGTCGATCGTGCTGACCGCCCCGGTGACCCGGTCCACCGCGTACGTCCGGTCGTCGCCCCCGACCAGCACCCGGTCGTGCGCCCACACCACCTGTTCCAGGTAGCCGTCGAGGGGTATCCGGCGGACGGCCGCGGTGGTGAGGTCGACCATGATCAGCTCTTTGGTCTGCGCGAACGCGGCCGACCGGCCGTCCGGCGACAGCACCCCCGGCTTCAGCGCGGCCGCCTCGTTGCCGCCCGCGTCCCGGGTCGGCGCCGGTGTCACCACGTCGAGACTGCGTACCACGCCGTCGTTGCCGAGCACCCGGATCGGGCCGTCCTCGTTTGCCTCCTCGTCCAGCGGCTGGAACAGCGCCAGGGCCCGCTGGACCGGTCGCTCGGAGAGCGGCACGGTGTCCGGCTCCCCGAGCCGGGCCAACGGATCGGGCGGGAAGGTCAGCTCGGTGGGGGGTCGCTGCACCGGACCCGCGTGGGTGGGATCGACGGTCGGGGTCACCGTGGGACCGACCGGCGGGACCGGCGGCGGGTCGGCGGGCGGTCGGAGGGCCGCCACCGTGCCACCGCCGACCAGTGCCACGGCCAGGGCGAGCACTCCGACGGTCCGCCGGGTCCGCCGGGTTCGTCGAGCCCGCTCCCATCCGGCGGTGGCCGGCTGGCTGGGCAGCACGTCCTCGACGCTGACGGTCAGCAGTCGGCGCAGGTCCTGCTCGTTCACGGGTTCACCTCCAGGCCGCTGGCCAGGTCGGCCGAGCCCGGGCTCGGCCGAGTGTCGTGGGCGAGGTCCGGGGCGACCTCGCGGAGTCGGCGCAGCGCCGCGTGGCACTGGCTCTTCACGGTGCCGACGGTCACCCCGAGCGCCTCGGCGGTGGCGACCTCGGTCAGGTCCTCGTAGTAGCGCAACACCAGCACGGCCCGCTGTCGTGGTGGCAGCAGGCCGAGCGCGTCGTGCAGCGTCAGTCGTAGCGCGCCGTCCCGGTCGTGGGCCACCTGCTCCGGCGGCGCGGCGCTGAGCCACTCCCGCCGCCGGCGACGCCACCACGACACCGAGTCGCGGTAGAGGATGGCCCGCACGTACGCGGAGGGGTCGCCGTTCCGGACCGAGTTCCACCGCAGCGCCAGCTTGAGCAGCGCGTCCTGGAGAAGGTCTTCGGCCTGGTGCCGGTTGCCGCAGATCAGGTAGGCGGCGCGGAGCAGCCGGTGTTGGTGGTTCTCCACGAAGGCGAGGTAGCCGTCGCGTCCGTCGTCCCTCGTCGGCGCCATCCGCCCCCCTACCGGCCGTCGTGGCGTGCGCGTCACCTGGCAGACGCACGGGAGGTGGCAAAAGGTTGGGTCAGCTCGGTGGTGTTCCGGTCAGATAGCGCTGCAGGGTCGGCGCGATCCAGGAGACCAGTTCCTCCGGCGTGGTGTCCACCATGGGCGGCAGGCGAACGATGTATCGGGTGAAGGCGAGGCCGAGGATCTGACTGGCCACCAGGCCGGCTCGTCGGGAGGTCATCGCCGGGTCGGCGCCGAACGTGGCCACGGCCGCCGTGAGCTGGTCGGCGAAGATGCCGCGCATCCGCTCGGCCGCGCCGGGATTGGTGCTGGCGGCCCGCAGCAGCGCCACCAGGGTCTCGTCGCCCTCCCAGCGGGAGAGGAAGTGCCGGACCAGCACCTCACCGAGACGCGCTGGCGGCACCGAGGTCAGGTCGGGCAGGCGTAGGTCGAACTCGGCCGCCGCCGCGAAGAGCCCTTCCTTGCTGCCGTAGTAGCGCATGACCATCGACGGGTCGATCTGGGCGTCGGCGGCGATCGCCCGGATCGTGGCGCGCTCGTAGCCGTCCGCCGCGAACCGTTCCCGGGCCGCGCGCAGGATCGCCGCTCTGGTGGCGTCCGAACGGCGGCTTCCGGCCGGGCGGTCGGTTTCAGTCATGTCAACGACCGTATGCCAACGCTTGTTGACACGCAATCAGCCTCCACCTAACGTTGCCAACAAGTGTTTGCCAACAGATGTTGGCAACGGTCGTCTGGAGGTGGACATGCTGCCCACGAGCACCGACGTCCTGGTGGTGGGTGCCGGCCCCACCGGTCTCGCCGCCGCGTTGACGTTGGCCCGCCGCGGGGTCGCGGTGACCGTGCTGGACCGGTTGGCCGCGCCGCCGACGACCTCCCGCGCCGCCGTCGTGCACGCGTACACCCTGGAGGTGCTGGACCGGATCGGCGCTGCGGCGCCGCTGATCGCCCAGGCGGTGCGGACGCCGCGCTTCACCGTGCGCGACCGGGACCGGGTGCTGCTGTCGGTGCCGTTTCACGAGTTGCCGTCCCGCTTCCCCTACGCGCTGTTGGTCTCCCAGGCGGTCACCGAGGCTGTGCTTGCCGCGAAGTTGGCCGACCTCGGCGTTCAGGTGCGACGGCCGTGCCGGCTCACCGGGCTCAGCCGCGCCGGTGACGGCATGCTCGCGCAGGTCGACGGCGAGACACTGCGCGCCCGGTTCGTGGTCGGCGCGGACGGCCTGCACAGCACGGTCCGCGAGTTGGCCGGCATCGGCTTCACCGGCGGCAGCGACGAGGAGTCCTTCGTCCTCGCCGACGTACGGGTGCGCAGCGAGCTGCCCCGCGACGAGGCGGCGCTCTTCCTGGCCCGCTCCGGGCCGCTGGTCTGGGCACCGCTCCCCGGCGGGGTGGTGCGATTGGTCGCCGCCGTGGAGACCGCCCCGGCCGAACCGGACGCCGCCTACCTGCAGGCACTGCTCGACGAGCGCGGCCCGGCGCGACGACCCGATCGGGTGACTGAGGTGCTCTGGGGCTCCCGGTTCCGGGTGCACCACCGGCTCGCCGACACGTTCCGAGCCGGGCCGGTGCTGTTGGCCGGCGACGCCGGGCACGTGCACAGCCCGGCCGGTGGGCAGGGCATGAACCTCGGCATCTGCGACGCGGTCGCGGTTGGCACCGCCGTGGCGGACGTGCTCGACGGCGGCCCGGAGACGCTGCTCGACGACTACACCGCCCGGCAGCGGCCGATGGCCGAGGACGTGCTGAGTTTCGCCGCCGGACTGACCAGGTTGGCGGGCGTCTCCCCGGCCCGGCGGCCGGCCCGCGACGTGCTGCTCCGGCTGCTTGGTGCCGTCCCACCGGCCCGTCGGCGGATCGCGCTGCGCCTGTCCGGGCTGTCCCACCGTGAGCGAACGCCCGGTTAGCCCGCACCGCTGTGGCTCGGCGCACCGGGCGCGACCGGCCGCAGCGTCCGCCACGCGGCGAAGGTGACCAGCGCGAACGTCCCCGCCGCCGCACCCGCCACGGGCACCGTGCCCCACGCCGCGGCGGCCAGCCCGGCGAGCACCGCCCCGAGCGGTGCGGTGACCAGGCCGACCATCCGCTGGGCCGCGCCGACCCGGCCCAGCAACTCGCTCGGCACCTGCCGCTGCCCGTACGACGCCCACAGGCTGTTCCACACCACCGTGCCGGCGGCGAAGACGGCCAACGCGAACCCGCCCGGCACCGGGTGCCGGGCCAACGCGAAGCCGGTCAGCGCCACGGTCTGCACGGCCAGTACCGCGCGCAGCGCCGGCACCGTGCCGAGCCAGGCGGCGAGCCGCCCCGCCCCGAGAGCCCCCACCACGCCCCCGACGATCGCGGCGGCCGCGAACAACCCGTACCCGGCCGGCGGCACCCGCAGTACGTCCAGCGCGTAGAGCACCAGCACCGCCAGGATTCCGCTGATCGCCAGGTTGCTCGCGGCGGTGAGCAGAGTGATCCGCCACAGGGTCCGGTGCGCCCGCAGCCAGCGCAGTCCCTCGACGATCTCGCTCCACACCGAGCCGCGCCGGCTTTCCACGCTCGTGCGGGGTGCCGGGGAGAGGGCCAGCACGAGCAGGGCGGCCGTGGCGAAGGTGACGGCGTCGATCGCGAACGGGAGGGCCGGGGCGGCGGCGAAGAGGACACCCGCGGCGGGTGCCCCGAGGAAACCGCCGGCCACCGCGGAACCCGCCTGGAGTCGACCGTTCGCCCGGGGCAGCGCGTCCGGTGGCACCAGCGCGGGAAGCAGCGCGAACGATGCGGAGTCGAAGAGAGTGCCCAACGCGGCGAGCAGGAAGGCCGCCACCAGCAGCACCAGAACGCTGATCCGGTCGAGCGCGACGACCACGGCCAGGGCCGCGACCACGGCGGCACGTACCCCGTCGACCAGCGCCATCGTCCGGCGACGGTCCCAGCGGTCGGCGTACACGCCGCCGAGCAGTCCGAGGAGCAACGGCGGTAACTGACCCACTACGGTGACCGCCGCGATGATCCGGGGATCGCGGGTCACGGTCGCGGCCAGCAGGACCAGTGCCGGCGTACGCAGCGCGTCTCCGAACCGCGACGAGACGGCAGCGGACCAGAGCAGCCGGAAGTCCCGGCCGAGAGGGGTGGCGGTCATGCCGGTGACCGTGCCGGTTCAACCGGCTCGAGGGTCAAGCCGCCACTGTGCGGAACGACGTTAGCCACCGCTCCAGCGCAGGCAGCTCGCGGTCTACGCTTGCCCGGTGACGGTGGAGCAGCAGGCACGGGGTGCGGCGGGTGCGGGCCGGCGCAGGTCCCGCAAGGACGAGATCCTGGAGATCGCGGTAGGTCTGTTCGCGGCGCGCGGCTACCACGGCGTGTCGATGGACGACATCGGCGCGGCGGCCGGGGTCACCGGCCCAGCGCTCTACCACCACTTTGCCGGCAAGGAGGCGATGCTGGCCGCCGCGTTGATCCCGGTGAGTGAGGGGTTGCTGGCCGGCGGGCGGGAACGCGCCGCCGGGCGCTCGGACGACCCGCGTGGCGTGCTGGAGTCACTGATCGACTTCCACGTCGAGTTCGCGCTGGCCAACCCTGCGGTGATCGCATTGCACCTGCACGAGCTGGATCGCCTGCCCGAGGAGCCGCGACGGCGGATCCGTCGCCTGCAACGGCTCTACGTCGAGGAATGGGTGACCGTACTGACCGCGCTGCACCCGGGCATGCCCGACGGTGAGGCACGGGTGCTCGCGCATGCCGCGTTCGGCCTGATGAACTCGACCCCGTTCCTCGGAGGTGAGGTCGACCGGCGACGTCGGGCCGAGCTGCTGCGCGGCGCGACCCTGGCGGCGCTGCTCGCCTGAGCCGACTCGTCAGAAGCGTGCCGGTCATGATTCCCTGACATCGTCCCACCATCCGGACGCCGGGAGGAAACATGATCGAGTCACTGCTGGTCGCCAATCGGGGCGAGATCGCCCGCCGGATCATCCGTACCGCCAGGCGGCTCGGGATCCGCACGATCGCGGTGCACTCGGAGGCCGACGCCGACCTGCCGTTCGTCGCCGAAGCGGACGAGGCCGTCCTCATCGGCCCACCGAACCCGGCGTTGAGCTACCGCAACACCGAGGCGATCCTCGCCGCCGCCAAGTCCACCGGCGCGCAGGCCATCCACCCCGGGTACGGCTTCCTGTCGGAGAACGCCGAGTTCGCCCGTACCGTCGAGGCGAGCGGCCTGATCTGGGTCGGACCCGACGCGGACGCGATCACCGCGATGGGCGACAAGATCAACGCCCGGAACCTGATGGCGGCGGCCGGTGTTCCGGTCGCGCCCGGCACCACCGACCCGGCCGCCGACCTGGACGCGGCGGTGACGGCCGCCACCGAGATCGGCTATCCGGTGATGGTCAAGGCCGCCGCCGGCGGTGGGGGCATGGGCATGGGCGTGGCCGTCGACGAGGCCGCGCTGCGCACCGAGTACGACAAGGTACGCGCGTTCGCCGAGCGGATGTTCGGCGACGGTTCGGTGTTGATCGAGCGGTACTTCCCCCGGGTGCGGCACGTCGAGGTGCAGATCCTCGGCCTGGCCGACGGCCGGGTGGTGGCACTCGGCGAGCGGGAGTGCTCGGTGCAGCGGCGCAACCAGAAACTGGTCGAGGAGTCTCCGTCGCCGGCGGTCTCGCCAGAGCTGCGGCAGCGTTTCCTGGCCGCGGCGGTGCGCGCCGGCGAGGCTGTGGGTTACCGCAACGCGGGCACGGTGGAGTGCCTGCTGGTCCCGCGTCAGCGGGACTCCGAGGGCGACAGTCCCGGCTCCGAAGACTTCTTCTTCCTGGAGATGAACACCCGGTTGCAGGTGGAGCACCCGGTGACCGAGTACGTCTACGGGATCGACCTGGTCGAGGAGCAGTTGCGGGTGGCGTCCGGGCTGGCGCCGACGTTCGACCCGGACGCGTTGACGCCGAGCGGGCACGCCATCGAGATGCGGATCAACGCGGAGGACCCGAAGCGCTTCCTGCCCGGACCCGGTGTGATCAGGACGTGGGTGGAGCCGACCGGCGAGGGGGTCCGGGTGGACTCCGGCTACACCGAGGGCAACACGGTCACGCCGTTCTACGACAGCCTGCTGGCCAAGCTGATCATCAGTGGCGACACCCGCGCCGAGGTGCTGGAGCGGGCGAAGGAGGCGGTGGCCGCCTTCCAGATCGAGGGCCCGAAGAACAACCTGCCGTTCTTCGCCGAGCTGCTGGAGAACGAGGAGTTCCGCTCCGGCGCGTACGACACCGGCATCGTCTCCCGCATGCGCTGACCTCACCCCTGCCCTTGGTGATCAAGAGGTTTGCGTCAGGATTCCGGCTGCGGATGACGCAAACCCCTTGATCAACAGCGGGGGTGGCATGCTGGGAGGACCCCCTAGCACTGCTTTCGTCACAGTGAGGTGACCCCTTATGGCGGACCTGCCGAGTTTCGTCTCCATCCGTGAGGTTGGGCCGCGGGACGGGTTGCAGAACGAGGACCCGATCCCGACCGACGCCAAGGTGCGGCTGCTCGACGCCCTCTCCGGCACCGGTGTACGCCGGATCGAGGCGGTGTCGTTCGTGCACCCCAAGGCGATCCCGCAGATGGCCGACGCCGACGAGGTGTGGCAGCGGGCGGTGCGGGCCGACGGGGTGCGGTACTCCGCGTTGGTGCCGAACACCCGGGGTGCCCAGCGGGCCCTCGCCGCCGGGTTCACCGAGATCGAGGTGGTGGTCTCGGCCAGCGACACGCACAACCGGCGCAACGTCAACCGATCCACCGACGAGTCGCTGGACGACATCGCCGAGCTGATCGACCTGCTGCACGGCGCCTCGGCGCGGGTCGAAGTGATCGTGGCGACCAGCTTCGGCTGCCCCTACGAGGGGGACATCGACCCGCAGCGGGTGGCCGGCATCGTGGACCGGGTCGTCCGCGACGGTGCCGACCGGGTCGCGTTCGGCGACACCACCGGCATGGGCACCCCACGGCGGGTCCGGGAGTTGCTGACCGCGGTACGCGACCGCAACGCGCACGTGCCGGTCCTGCTGCATTTCCACAACACCCGGGGTACGGCGTTGGCCAACCTGTTGACCGCCCTGGAGTTGGGGGTGACCGAGTTCGACGCCAGCGTCGGTGGCCTGGGCGGCTGCCCGTACGCACCGGGGGCGAGCGGCAACCTGGCCACCGAGGAGGCCGTGCACATGCTGCACGACATGGGCATCGACACCGGCATCGACCTGGCGGCTCTCATCGAGGCTGCCGAGTTGGCCGAGGAGTTGCTCGGCAAGAAGCTGCCGTCGGGTGTGTTGCGGGCGGGCCCGCGTACCCGGCTGACGCCGCTGCCGAGCTGAGGACGCGACGAAGGGGCCACGGTCTGCTTCGCTCGTAGGTCGCCGACAGTCGTGCCGATGCGCTAGCCTAACGATCGTTCAGGTCAGGATGGCGGAGGAGTCGGCGTGACGCTCGACGGTGAGGCACTGGAGCAGCTGCGCAAGCGGGCCCGGTCCGGCGGCGCGGACAAGTACCACGCGGCCAACGCGGCCAAGGGCAAGCTCTTCGCCCGCGAGCGGGTCGCGCTCCTGGTCGACGAGGGCTCGTTCGTCGAGGACGGCCTCTACGCCAACGCGCTCGCCGAGGGGTTGCCCGCCGACGGCGTGGTCACCGGCACCGCCACCATCGACGGCCGACAGGTCTGTCTGATGGCCAACGACTCCACCGTCAAGGCCGGCAGCTGGGGCGCCCGCACCGTCGAGAAGATCATCAGGATCATCGAGCGGGCGTACGGTGCCGGTGTGCCGATGGTCTACCTGGTCGACTCGGCGGGTGCCCGGATCACCGACCAGGTGGATCTCTTCCCCGGCCGGCGTGGCGCCGGCAAGATCTTCTGGAACCAGGTCCGCGCCTCCGGCTCGATCCCGCAGGTCTGCGCGTTGTTCGGCCCGAGCGCCGCCGGTGGGGCGTACATCCCGGCGTTCTGCGACGTGGTGGCCCTGGTCGACGGCAACGCGAGCATGTATCTCGGCTCCGACCGGATGGTCGAGATGGTCACCGGCGAGAAGACCACCCTGGAGGCGATGGGCGGGGCCAAGGTGCACACCGCCGAATCCGGGGTCGGGCACTTCCTCTGCAAGACCGAGGCCGACGCGCTCGACGTCGTGAAGACCTACCTGTCGTACCTGCCGGCGAACTGGACGCAGGCTCCGCCGTCCGCGCCGGCGGTCGCCGCGCCCGCGAAGGCCGACCTGGCCGCGCTGGTGCCGGCCAGCGAGCGGCAGGCGTTCGACATGCGGCGGTACGTCAAGGGCCTGCTCGACGAGGGTTCGTTCTTCGAGATCCAGGCGCTCTGGGCCAAGGAGCTCACCATCGGCTTCGGCCGTCTCGACGGTCAGGTCGTCGGCGTGGTCGGCAACAACTCGATGTTCAAGGGCGGCGTGCTCTTCGTCGACTCGGCCGACAAGGCCACCCGGTTCGTGCAGCTGTGCGACGCGTTCAACGTGCCGTTGTTGTTCCTCAGCGACGTGCCCGGCTTCATGGTCGGCAGCGCGGTGGAGAAGCAGGGCATCATCCGGCACGGCGCCAAGATGATCACCGCCATCTCCGAGGCGACCGTGCCGAAGATCTGCGTGGTGGTCCGCAAGGCGTACGGCGCCGGCCTCTACGCGATGGCTGGCCCCGGGTTCGAGCCTGACGCCACGATCGCGCTGCCGACCGCGAAGATCGCCGTGATGGGCGCCGAGGCCGCCGTGAACGCGGTCTACGCCAACAAGATCGCCGCCATTCCGGACGAGGACGAACGGGCCGCCTTCGTCGCCGCCAAGCGAGCCGAGTACGAGCAGGACATCGACGTCGTCCGGCTCGCCAGTGAGCTGGTGGTGGACGCCATCGTCGAGCCGCACGACCTGCGCACCGAGCTGGTCCGTCGATTCGCGGCGGCACGTACGAAGGATCGGCACTTCTCCCGCCGTCGGCACGGCGTCACCCCGGTCTGATCCCCGACTCGGGCCCCGCACAGCGACCCGCCCCCCGGCGTCACGAGCACCAGGGCGGACCGTCCTTACAGGAGGATGAGATGGACTTCCGGCTCACCGACGAACAAGCGGCGCTGCGCGAGAGCGTGCGGGAATTCGCCCGCGAGGTGGTCGCCCCGGTCATCGCCGAGCACTACGAGCACCACACGTTCCCGTACGAGGTGATCCGGCAGATGGGCAAGATGGGCCTGTTCGGCCTGCCCTTCGGCGAGGAGCACGGCGGGATGGGTGGCGACTACTTCGCGCTCTGCCTGGCCCTGGAGGAGTTGGCCCGGGTCGACTCCAGCGTGGCCATCACGCTGGAGGCGGCGGTCTCGCTCGGCGCGATGCCGATCTACCGCTTCGGCACCGAGGAGCAGAAAGCGACCTGGCTGCCCCGGCTGCTCAGCGGCGAGGCGCTGGCCGGCTTCGGTCTCACCGAGCCGGGCACCGGCTCCGACGCGGCCGGCACCCAGACGCGGGCGGTGCTGGACGGCGACGAGTGGGTGATCAACGGGTCGAAGGCGTTCATCACCAACTCGGGCACCGACATCACCGCCATGGTCACGGTCACCGCGGTGACCGGCACGAACCCGGACGGCTCCAAGGAGCTGTCGACGATCATCGTGCCGACCGGCACGCCCGGCTTCACCGTGGCGCCCGGCTACTCCAAGGTGGGGTGGACCGCTTCGGACACCCACGAGTTGACGTTCGACGACTGCCGGGTGCCGGCGGCCAACCTCCTCGGTGCGCGCGGCCGGGGGTTCGCCCAGTTCCTGCGGATCCTCGACGAGGGCCGGATCGCCATCGCCGCGCTGGCCGTCGGCCTCGCCCAGGGCTGTGTCGACGAGTCGATCAAGTACGCGAAGGAGCGGTACGCCTTCGGTCAGCCGATCGGCGCCAACCAGGCCATCCAGTTCAAGATCGCAGACATGGAGCTGAAGGCGCACACCGCTCGCTTGGCCTACTACGACGCCGCCGCGCGGATGCTGGCCGGTGAGCCGTTCAAGCGACAGGCCGCCATCGCCAAACTGCACGCCAGCACGATCGCGGTGGACAACGCCCGGGAGGCGACCCAGATCCACGGCGGGTACGGCTTCATGAACGAGTACCCGGTGGCCCGGTTCTGGCGGGACTCCAAGATCCTGGAGATCGGCGAGGGCACCAGCGAGGTGCAGCGGATGATCATCGCCCGGGATCTGGGTCTCTGAGCGGTCCCGCCGACCCGGTCAACCAGCCGTCCCGGACGCGCTGTCCGTACGGCTGTCGGATATTGGCGAGCCGGCGTCAGTAGCCCGACGTTCGACTGCCGACGGTCGGAGTCGATCCGTACTCTTCGTGCCCATGACTCCGGATCATCACCGGTCGCGGAGCCCGGCTGTTCGTACCACCTTGCCGGAGCTGCTCCGTGGGCATCGACGCGCCGCCGGCCTGACCCAGGCCGAGTTGGCGTCCCGGGCCGGGGTGGGTGTGCGGACGGTGCGTGACCTGGAGCGTGGCCGGGCCATCCGGCCACAGCGCACCACCGTCGAGTTGCTGGCTGCGGCGTTGGAGCTGAGCGGCACCGGCCGGGCCGCGTTCCTGTCCGCGGCCCGCGGCGCCGAACCGACCGCGCCGGACGCCACCTCGACCCCGTTGGCGGTCAGCGGCAGCAGCACGTCGACCGCCGCACCGGTCGCGCTCCCGCCTCCGGTCGCGCTGATCGGCCGGGAGCGCGACCTCACCGAGTTGGCCGGAATGCTCACGGCCGAGCGAGGGCCCCAGCTGGTGAGCCTCGTCGGGTTGGCCGGCGTGGGCAAGACCGCGCTGGCGACGTCGGTGGCGCACCTGGTGGCCGCCGCCCATCCGGCCGGCGTGGCCGGGGTGCTGGTCGGCGAGGGCTCCGACGGTCCGGACGTGCTCGCCGCCTCGATGTCCGTGCTCGGCGCGGCACGGCTCTCCGAGCTCGTGGCCCTGCTCGCCGGACGACCGGCGCTGCTGGTGATGGACGCGGTGGAGCGCGCCCCGGGCCCGGTGGCGGCGACCCTGCATCGGCTGATCGGCGCCCTGCCCTCGCTGCGGGTGCTGGTCACCGGGCGGCATCCGGTCGGGTTGCCCGCTGAGCGGGTCTGGCCAGTGGCGCCACTCGACGTGCCACCACTGGACGCCGAGCACTCCGGACTCGAATCATGGCCGGCGGTCGCGCTGTTCACTGCCCGCCTCGCTCAGGTCCGCCGGGAGCCGCCCACCCCCGCTGAACTGCCGGCGCTGGCCGCGTTGGTTCGGCGGTTGGGTGGGCTGCCGTTGGCCATCGAGCTGATGGCCGCCCGGGGTCGACTCCTCGACCTCACCGAACTGCTCGATCGGTACGGCGACCGGGTGCTCGACCTCGCCACTCCCGCCGACCCGTCGGCCCACCCGGGTTGGGACACACCGGAGGCGCTGACCCGCCGGGCGAGCGAACCCGACACCGGTGCGGCGGTCGCGGTCACCCTGCGGGACGCGGTGGCGTTCAGCTACCGACTGTTGGCACCGGACGAGCGGGCCGCGCTGCGCCAGCTGGCCGTCTTCGGTAACCGCTGGTCGGTGGAGTTGGCCGAGGAGATGCTGGCCGACGAGGCCGACCGGGACGGCACGGTGGCGATCGACCCGGTCCCGCTGTTGGATCGCTTCGTCGAGCTGGGGCTGCTGAGCGTACGGGGAACCGGGTCGTTCCGGTTCCGGCTGCTGGACGCGGTCCGTGACTTCGCGGTCGAGCAGGCGGCCGGTGGGGGTGAGCTGACCGGCATCCGGCGTCGACACGCGGAGGTCATCGCGCGCCTGGTGGCACGGATCGCGACCGACCTGGTCGGCCCACGGGTGCCGGACGCGGTGCACCGGCTGGACGAGATGAGCAGTGACATCAGCTCGTCGCTGTCCCATGCGGCCACTGATGACCCGTTGACCGCGCTGCGGCTGGCGGCCTGCCTGACCCGCTGGTGGCGGTTCCGCGGGCGCGACGTCGTCGGGCGGCAGTGGCTGCGGCGGCTGCTGGCGGACCCGCGGACGGCCGACGCCGATCCCCTCCTGCGTGGCTGGGCCGCACTCGGGGTCGCCCGGCTCGCGGCCGAACACGGCGCGGGCGTCGAGGAGTTGTCGACGGCACGTGCGGCGTTGGACACCTTCCAGCAGGCCGGCGATGTCACCGGGGAGTTGGAGGCGCGCAACGTGCTCGGCACTTTGTTGATCTCCGTTGGGCGGCAGGACGAAGCCCGCGAGCAGGCAGAGGCGCTACTGCGACTGGCCGCCCGCAACGGTCGGACGCGGGATCTGGCGGTGGCCCAGAACAGCCTCGCCTGGCACGAGATCCGAGCGGGGGACCTGGCTGCGGCCCGCCGCCGGCTCGCTGCCGTGGACCGACTCGCCGCCGAGAGTGGCGAGCAGCGACTACGGGTGTTGGGCTGGGCCAATCGGGCCGAGGTCGCCCGCCTGGAGGGCTGGTACGCGGACGCCATCGATCGTGGTCGCAGGGCGATCGCGGCGCTGTCCGAGCTAGGCGATCCCGGGCGCCGTCGGCGGGTGCTCGGGACCGTCGGGTTGGCGCTCGCCCAGGACGGGCGGGTAACGGAGGCGACCGAGGTGTTGACCGAGTTGCGCGCCGGGCGCATGGAGGCCGTGACGACGCGGCCGACCGTGCCGCGACCGCGCTCGGACGACGCGGCGCTGGCCTGGGGTGGGCCGGAGGCTGGGCTCTGTGCGTTGATCGAGGGAAATCTGGCGCTGCACCGGGGTGACCGGGAGTTGGCTGCCGAGTGGTTCGCCGCCGCCGCTGATGCCAGCCAGGATCGCCGAGACGTGGTGGAGGCGCTGGTGGGACTGGCCGCGAGCACTGCGGATCCGGCGGTGCTCGATCGGCTGGACCGGGTCTGTGCGGAGAGCGGCATCCGGCTGTTGCCGCAGGAGTCGGGACTGCTCTATGCGCTGACCGCGGCTCGGGGCGGGCCGGCGGTTCACTAGCCGCGACGGTGCCCGGCGTGGGCCGAGGACCAGCACGACGGGAGAGTGGCGCGGGCGAAGAGCCCCCTTGGTGCTACCCCTCGCTGATCGCCCGCGCCGTCACCCCCCGGTGATCCCCGGTGCACGAAGCCTGCCACCGCGGCGCTGGCGGAAAGTCGGCTTGGACCGAATCCTCCAGCTTGGCGGGGTCAGTTCTGCCGGTCTTTCTGCCGGTGCCGCCGGTCGGTGATGCGTACGCCTCAGGCTCGCCCGGTGCCGCTGTCGGTAGCGGCGATCTGCTCCGGGCTGACGTCGTCGCTGCCGGCGGTGGCGCACGGATGCGCAGCGTCGCGAACCCGGCGCAATCCGTCGAGGAGGGCGGCCAGTGCCTCGGGGTCGAGTTGCCCGGTGAACCACTGCTCAATCATCTGCAGGTGCCCGGGTAGCGTCTCGTTCAGCCGTTGCATGCCGGCGGCGGTGACCACCGCGTACGAGCTGCGTCGATCGTTCGGACAGGCCCGGCGGGTGAGCAGCCCGTCACGCTCCATCCGGTCCACCACGCGCGTCACGCCGCTGGTCGACAGGGAAGTCTGCGCGGCGAGGTCGGTCATGCGTAGTTGGTTGCCCGGCGAGCGGGCCAGTCGCGTGATGACCTCGAACTCGACCGCAGAGAGGCCGTGCTCCTCGAGTTGAGCGGTGAACCGGGCGGACAGCCCGGCGTGTGCCTCGAAGAGCAGGCCGACGGCGGTGATCCGGGGATCGTCGAAGACGTTGGTCACCCGTTCATCATACCAGTGCTTGACACGGGGAATGTTGCTGAAGTTATAGTTGTTGCGGCAGTCGTTGGGCTATTAAACAATCCCCCTGGAGGGCAGCAGCATGACCAGCAGCATCGACACGGTTACCCGCGACTGGGACGGCCTCACCATTCCGACGGCCGGCACCTACGCGCTCGACGTGGCGCACAAGCGGGTCGGCTTCGTTGCCCGGCACATGATGGTGAGCAAGGTTCGCGGTGAGTTCAACGAGGCGACCGCCACCATCACCGTTGCCGAGGACCCGCTGCAGTCGTCGGTCGTCGCCACCATTCAGGCCGCCAGCGTCGACACCACCCAGGCCGACCGGGACGCGCACCTGCGCAGCCCCGAGTTCCTGGACGCCGAGAAGTTCCCGACGCTGGAGTTTCGCAGCACCGGGGTCAAGTCCCGTCGCGGCAACGAGTTCGTGCTCGCCGGTGAGCTGACCATCAAGGATGTCACCCGGCCGGTCGAGCTGGAGGTGGAGTTCGAGGGTGTCGGCCGCAGCCCGTTCGGTCAGGACATTTTCGGCTTCTCCGCGAGCACGGAGATCGACCGTGAGGAGTTCGGCCTGACCTGGAACGTCGCCCTGGAGACCGGGGGCGTGCTGGTCAGCCGCAAGATCAAGATCGAGATCGAGGGTGAGGCCGTCCGTCAGGCCTGATCCCCGGTGATCGCCGGAGGGCCAGGGGGGATCCTCCCGGTGATCCTGAACGCAGGGCCCGCGCCGTATGTCGGCGCGGGCCCTGCGTCGTCTCCGCCCGTGGTAATTGTCACGAGTTGTTCGCACCGCCACCGGGTCCAGTCGGCCGGCCACGGGGTACAGATGGCGCCACGAGCGCGCCCGCTCCGGTCGATGTCGGATCACCGACGTCGGCCTCTGGCCCCGGTCAGGTGGGCGCTCTTACCGTGGATGCTTCACAATGCGCTTTCCGGGACGGCAAAATCCCGACCGCGCCGGCCGTCGGGAGGACACATGGGCAGGGACGTCTCAGAGGGCGCCTTCACCCGGGATGATCGCGTCCGCTATCGGCAGAAGGTGCGGCGGTGCCTGGACGTCTTCGCCCTGATGCTTGACGACTTCGGGTTCGACGCCGACCGGCCGATGACCGGCTTGGAAATCGAGCTCAACCTGGTCGACTCGGCGGCCGAGCCGGCGATGCGCAACGAGGAGATCCTCGCCGACATCGCGGACCCCCTCTTCCAGACCGAGTTGGGCCAGTTCAACCTGGAACTCAACGCCGAACCCCGACTGATCGAGGGCACCGGCTTCGCCGACTACGAGCACGACCTGCGCGGCAGCCTCTCCCGAGCCGACGAGCGCGCAGCCAGGTCCGACGCGAAGATCGTCCTGGTCGGCATCCTGCCCACCCTCACCGAGGGGCACCTGGTCGAGGACAACCTCTCCACAAACGAGCGTTACCGGGTGCTCAACGACCAGATCGTCGGCGCCCGGGGCGAGGACATCGAGCTGGACATCCGCGGCGTCGAGCAGTTGCGGACGCATACCGACTCGATCGCCCCCGAGGCCGCCTGCACGAGCCTCCAGTTCCACCTTCAGGTCGCCCCGGACAGCTTCGCCGACTACTGGAACGCGTCCCAGGCCATCGCCGGCGTGCAGGTGGCGACCGGGGCGAACAGCCCCTTCCTGTACGGCCGCCAACTGTGGGCCGAAACGCGGATCGCCCTGTTCCAGCAGGCCACCGACACTCGCCCGGACGAACTCAAGGCCCAGGGCGTACGGCCGCGGGTGTGGTTCGGCGAACGGTGGATCACCTCAATCTTCGACCTGTTCGAGGAGAACGTCCGGTACTTCCCGCCGCTGCTGCCGATCTGCGAGGACGAGGACCCGGTGGAGGTGCTGCACGCCGGCGGTGTGCCAAAGCTCGGGGAGCTGCGGCTGCACAACGGCACGGTCTACCGGTGGAACCGCCCGGTCTACGACATCATGAACGGCCGCCCGCATCTGCGGGTGGAGAACCGGGTGCTGCCGGCCGGTCCGACCGTGGTGGACATGCTGGCCAACGCGGCCTTCTACTTCGGGCTGGTACGCGGCCTGGCCGAAGCCGACCGTCCGATCTGGAGTCAACTCACCTTCAGCTCGGCCGAGGAGAATTTCCACGCCGCCGCCCGACGTGGCCTCGACGCCGTACTGCACTGGCCCGGGCTCGGCGACGTGCCGGTCACCAAGCTGGTCCTGGACCAGTTGCTGCCCACCGCGGCTGCCGGTCTGGACGGGTTCGGTGTCGCCTCGGCGCAGCGGGACCGGCTGCTCGGCATCATCGAGCAGCGCTGCCGTACCGGCCGCAACGGTGCCGCCTGGCAGACCGAGGCGGTCTGGGCGGCGGAGCGACACCACGGCATGGACCGGACGGCCGCGCTGCACCACATGGTCCAGCGCTACACCGAACTCCAACACACCAACGAACCCGTCCACACCTGGCCAGTCCCCTAATGCCCCAACCCCACCCCACCCCACCCCCCGGCGAGCTCCCGTTGATCATGAAGTTATTGCCACGACACCCTGGTCGCGATGGCAATAACTTCATGATCAACGGGGTGGGGGGGGTCCGGCCCGACCGGCCGGGATTAGTCGGTGGGGGTGGGGTCGGGGGCGCGGCGGGCGGCGCGGGTGGGGCGGGTGGGCTGGGTCGGGTTTTCTGTTGGTGCCGACTCGGGGGGACGGGTCGGGACCGGGAGGTCGGGGTTCGTGCGGGGCGCCGGTACCTGCGGTGCGGCGGTCGTCTCGGCGGCCGGTGCGCCGGTTCCGGGTGCCGGCGGTGAGGTGTAGGCCCTTCTGCGCCGTGCTGTGGTTCCGGCCGTCGAGCGGGAGACCGGCGGGACGGGATCGGCCTCGGCGACCGGCGTCGGGTCGACCGGCGTCGGGTCGACCGGCGTCGGGTCGACCGGGGTGTCCCGAGCAACCGCAATTTGCTCGGCCGTGCGGCTCTGTCCGGCAACGTGGTTCCGCTCGGCTCGCTCGCCGAGGAGGGCGGCCAGCACCGAGCCACCGATGCCGGCGATCACCGCGTACGGGGCGATCAACTGGGTGGAGAGCTGCGCGGGGCCGAGCGTCGACCACTGCGGCAGGGTGGTCAGGTAGGCGAGCGCGACCAGCACCGGGCCCGCCGCGCCGGAGGCCGCCGCACCCACCCGGTGCCCGCCCGAGCGGGCGGACCGCCGGGCGGCCACCACGCCGATCAGCAGCGCGGGCACCAGTGCCAGCAGCGCACCGGGCCAGTAGAGCTGGTCCCCGATCCAGTACCGGGGATGGTCCGGGTCGAACTGCCACGTGCCGAGCTGCGCGCCGGTCAGCCCTCGTCCGACGCGTACCCCGTCGATCACCGAGACCACCGCGAGCAGCCAGAGCCAGGCGGCCGTCGCGGTCACGTTGACCGCGGCGGCTCGGGAGCGAAGCGCCCAGATCGCGACGAGGACGCCGATCAGAATGCCCAGCACCGCCTGGATGGCGGCCGTCCGTTGCGGCGCGCCGGTGTCGGCGCCGGTCGCGACCCGCGCGGGTACGGCGATCAGCAGCACCGTGACCAGCCCGCCGACCCCGGCACCGAGCGCCAGGGCGACCCGCCGCAGTAGGCCGTCGGGTGCCGGCGGCTCGGCTGTCGGCGGCGGTGGGCTCGCCACCTCCGGCCGATCGGTGCCGGCGGTCGGTGGACGCCCGTCAACCGGGGCCTTGCTCTCCGGTGCCGTCGCGGGCTCCGGGGAGTCCGCCGCCTTCGTCGGCTCGGCCTTCGCCGGGGCGTTCCGTTGGTGGAGCCGCTGCGCGCAGACCGCGCCGAGGACGGTCGAGCTGGCCGCGAGCCAGGTGGCCCAGGCGAGGCCGTCCGCCCAGGCCGTGTCGGTCGCCCCGGCATCGGTGGGCGTCCAGGTGATGACGCCGAGCCCGTAACCGAAGCCCAGTTGTGCGGCACCCGCGCCGGCAGCGACCCCGATCGCCGTCGCGATCGACACTCCCCAGCCCTGTCTGGCCATGCCGGGCAGCGTAACGTCCCGTCGTCGGCGCGGCGAGTCGCAACGACCCGCCGGTGCGGCGGATTGGGCGGCGGGCGGTACGGTCGCCGGTGATGAGGCGGTGGGCGTTATGACGGACACGAACACGGGCCAGCAGAGTGCCGCCGGTGGCGGTGCTGGCCGCGCCAGCGTCGTGCTCGGCGGGGGGTTGGCGGCGGTGCTGCTCGCCGCGGTCGGTGCGACCGGTGGCTGGCTGCTGGCCGGCGAGGACGACTCGCCCCCTGGTGACCCGCTGGCCGTCGCGACCACGACCGGCGCGCCGACCAGCCGGACCAGCGCAGCCCGACCGACCAGCGGACGACCGACACCGTCGGCCGTCCAGACCTCCGCCACCTCGACCAAGGGGACCGGCCTGACCGTGCCCCCGGTGATCGGCACCGACTTCGAGCAGGCCCGGGAGATGCTGCGCAAGCAGCGGTTGGGGTGGCGGTTGGTCTTCGGTGGCGGCGTCGGTCGTACCGTCGAGAGCACCGCACCGGACGTGGGTACCGAGGTGGCCCGGGGGACGACTGTGCAGCTACAGGTCGCCGGGCCAGCGCCGGCCGCCGAGGTGCCGGACGTGGTCGGCAAGAGCTGCGCCGACGCCGCCGACGAGTTGGTCGACGAGGGCCTCTACCCGCGCTACGTCAGCGGACGCACCGGGAAGGTCAACCGGCAGGAGCCGACCGAGGACGGCCCGGCCCGGTGGAACGACCAGGTCAGCATCTGGTGTGGTGCGGCCTCCGTCGACCAGCCGACCACCAAACCGACCCCCTGATCCCCGGTCGGCGAGTCGCCTCCCGACGCATACCCGCCGCTGGGACGTGCCCGCTGCCGGCGCGGCTCGGCACGCTGATCCCCACCGATGGCGGTCTGGGCGGCTAGGTTGGCGGTCGAGGGCCATGACGCCCGTCCGGTTCGGGAAAGGACGTGCGATGAGCGACGACCGCCAGGAGCCTCCCGCCGGCGAGCACGACGACGACCAGACCCGCTCCCTGCCTCCCGCCGCTGAGCAGCCGGGCACGCCGGCCGACCGGACGGCGCCGATACCGCCGCCGTGGTCCGGGCGGGCCGAGGTGCGGTCGCCCCGGCCGGATGACGGGGAGTGGTACGTCGAGGATCAGGGTGGTCGACGATGGTGGTTGCCGATCCTCTGGGGCGTACTCGCGCTGCTGCTCGCCGGTCTGCTCGGGGGCGCGCTCTGGTTGGTGCTCGCCCAGCAGGATGACGACCGGGACGACCCGGGGTCCACGCCGTCCCTACCGCCGACCAGTGCCCCCAGCGCCCCGCCGACCAGCGCAGCCCCCACCTCGGCGGTACCCAGCAGCGAGACGCCGAGCAGCCCGCCGACCACGAGCGCACCGGCCGAGGTGCCGGTGCCACCGCTCGCCGGCCTGCCGCAGGCCACCGCCGAAGGGCTGTTGGATCGGCTCGGCCTGGCCTACCGGGTGGTGTACCGCCCGTCCGAGTTGCCGCCCGGGATCGTGGTGGGCACCGAGCCGGCGGCGGGCACGCCGGTGTCGACCGACGACGAGGTGGTGTTGGTCATCTCCCAGGCCGAACCCTCGACCGGGGCGAGTCCGACCACGCCGAGCCCCACGGTGACGCGCACGTCGTGACCGCTGGTCACCACATCCTGCGGCGGGTGCCGACGAGTCCGAGGCCGGCCAGGGAGATGGTGAGGCCGAAGATGCCGGACCAGAACAGGGAACGCCGGATGTCCATGGCGTTGTGCCCGGCGGGAGCTGCTTCGGTGAGGTCCTGACGGCCGTTGGACTGGCCGCCGGCACCCAGACCGGACGCCGGCCCGGTCGGGTCGGCAACGCCGGCGTGGTCGCCCGGGGCGTCGGCACCGATCCAGCCGGGTTCCTCGTAGCCGGACTGGTCGTCGCCCGTCGGCGGGTCGGAGTCGAGCACGGTGATCTCCGGTGCGGGCACCGGCGCGGTCAGCCGGGTGGACGACATCGCCGGGTCACGGAGGAGGACCAGGAGTGTCGCCATCGCCCCGAGGAGGGCGAGGAGTCCAAAGGCATAGGCGATACGGGAGCGGTGGTGCCGCCGCAGGGCGGGCTGATTGACCATGACCATCCCAGGGTCAGGGTCCTGGACGAGCGGGTGGAACGGTGCCGGGGTGGGCGTACCAATTCTATGGCGACGGCACGCCCACCGGCGGCGGATCGGGTCGGTCAGCCCACCCGGACCGGGGTTCGCGCGACCGGCCGGCGGGCCCGCACCGTGTGCGGACGGGGTTCGGGGGCGGCCTGCAGCTGCTGCAGCCCTTCCCGCTGGACGAAGATCGACCGTCGGGTGACCGCGTCGCCCGCGGCATTCAACTCATAACCGTCGAGCCAGAGCCAGCCGTCGTAGGTCGGCCAGTCGAGCACCCGGATCACCCGGAACTTGATCGGCCTGAGGAACTGGACACTCGCCGCGCGAGTCACGTGCAGTACGTCACCGGTGCGGGGAAGCACATGGGCTCCTGGGGAGGATTGGCCGGCGGCTGCGCCGGCGGTGCCTGAACGGGGGACGTCTCGGCCGGCGACGGGGTCGTGCCTCGTGAACCGGTGGTGCAGTTTGGCGGTGGTCGGGCCGTACTCCGCTGGTGGCGTGCCGCCACCCGACCACCACCCGGTTGCTTCCGGGAACCGCGCCCGCCGCCGCAGCTTGCCGGCTTGCAGCGGCGGGGTCTTCACCCCGGAGCAGGTCTCGTCGTCGTCGGCCGGGCTCGCGCCGTGCCCGGCGTCCCCGGATCGGTGGGGTCGCCACTCCGAGGGACCGAACAGAGACGCTGAGTGATCCGTGCCATACGGACAGAGTGCATCAGGGACGTGCTTCATGCAAGTTGCACGTCGACTTTTGCCGATACGTGAGCGTGTCGCGCGAAAGGGCTATTGAAGCCATCCGCGTCCGGGCGGCACACTGAGGGACGGTTTCGCCCGTCGCGGCCGGCCGAGGACCGGCACCACCCCTTCGTCGCGAACGCTCGCCGGTCGACGGTCGCGCCCCCGGCGGGTTTCACCCAGTGGCGCGTTACCGGAGGTAGCCCGAGTGGGGTCGAGCAGCCAGCGGCGGGGACCAGTGACACACGGGTTGCGCGATGAGTGAGCGGCGCAGTCCCACCATCAGACGGCGACGGCTCGGGGCCGAACTGCGCCGCCAGCGGGAGTCCGCCGGCATCACCATCGAGGTGGTCGCCGAACAGTTGGAGTGCTCGGCGTCGAAGGTCTCCCGGATCGAGACCGGGCACACCACGGCCACCCCTCGCGACGTGCGGGACATGCTGCGCATCTACGGCGTGGTCGGCGCCGAGAGCGACGAGCTCGTGCAGATCGCCCGGGAGGCCCGCCAAAAGGGCTGGTGGCATCCGTACAGCACGGTGCTCGTCGGCGCGTACGTCGGGCTGGAGGCGGCGGCGAGTTCGATCCGGGCGTACGAACAGCAGGTCGTGCCGGGTCTTCTGGAGACCGAGGAGTACGCCGGGGCGATGATCCGTGCCGCTCGGCCGGACTTCACCGCCGATCAGGTGCACCAAAGGGTGCGTGTCCGTCTGGGCCGTCAGTCGTTATTGACCCAGGACGATCCGGTCGATCTGTGGGTGGTGCTCGATGAGGCGGTGGTAAGTCGGCCGGTGGGCGGGGACGAGGTGATGCGCGGCCAGCTCAAGCGGTTGGTCGAGGTGGCCGAGTTGCCGAACGTGACGCTGCAGATCCTGCCCTTCGAGGTGGGTGCGCACGCCGGCATGGACGGCACGTTCACGATCCTCAGCTTCCCTGAGCCCGGTGATCCGGATGTTGTGTACGCGGAGAACGCCACGGGTGGGCTTTTCCTCGAGAAGAGCGACGAACTACAGAAGTACAGCTTCATCTTCGATCACATCCGCGCTGCGGCCATACGTCCGGAGGAGTCCGTCGCACACATCGCAAAACTGGCAGAGGAGCCGTTGTGGAAATGGCGACCAAGGGGTTCCCCGTGGACCTGACGCAGGCAGCATGGTTCAAGAGCTCGAAGAGCGGGCCGAACTGTGACAACTGCGTGGAGGTGGCGTACGTGACGGGGGCGGTCGGAGTGCGGGACTCGAAGGACAAGGCGGGCCCAGCCCTGGTCTTCGCGCCGGGTGACTGGCACGCCTTCGTCGCCGGCACCCGGGGTGGTGTGTTCGGCGCCGTCTGACCGACTGGTCAGTGAAGTCCCCGTCCGGTTCGCCGGACGGGGACTTTGCCGTGTCCCCGTAGTGCGGCGCCCGGTCGTCGCGACGGCGGTCGGCGAGGTTCCGTCGGGAATCCCGTCGCCACAGCGCCTCCGTCTCGTTGAACCGGTCGGTATGGCGCCGGTCGACGACCCCGCCGCACCGACCCGCAACCGAGCGAGTAGGCGAGACGGATGACGACGATCGGTTCAGACAACCTCACCACCGGTCCGGCAAAGCCGGAGCGGTTCGGTGGCAAGTACCGCGGCGCTCGTCGGGACACGGTTCTGACCGAGGTGGTCTCGACCGATCAGGAGTTGGGTGGTCGGGAGGGCGCATCCGAGGCGACGGAGCCTCCGCTCTCGCTGCCCTCACTGGACCCGAACCCGCTGATCGAGCCGTCGTTCCCGCCGACGGGTTGGCCGATGGAGCGGGCGGAGTCCCTGGCTGATCATCCGTTGCTGCGTGGCCTGCTGATGGAGTTGCCACCGAAGGGCACGGTGCCGTCGCAGGACTGGCTGGATCGCTGGTTCGAGGCGACCAGGTCGATCCTTGAGTTGCTATACGTGCAGAGCGCCAGCAGCCGTCCGCGCTGACCCTGCGGAGGCGGGCTGGGCCTGCTCGGCGAAGCGGTTGTGCCGGAGCGCGTGCCGCACGCCGATGACGACCACCGCGAGTGCGCCCACGGTGATGGCCGGCCCGGTGACACCAGGGTCGGCTCCGAGGTCGGTGCCGGCTGCCGCGATCAACGCCGGCGCCATGGCCAGGGCGGTCACCTGCAAGGGGAGCCCGACGAGCGGGTGGGCCGCAGCGGCGCGTAACCCGTGCGGAGCCGGTGTGGCGGGGGCGCTGGTGAACGCGCCCGCCCCGGCTCGTAGCCGGCGAATCCGCCGTACCGAGCAGAGCGTCGCCACGAGCGCCGGGCCGGCGGCCACGGTGAGCCCGGCGGCGGCCTGGTCGACCGGCGCGGTGCCGGCACTGAGCAGCCCAGCGCCGAGCACGGCCGCGGTGAGCGCCACGCCGGTGAGGGCCAGCACCAGCAACCATCCGGTACGCCGACGCAGCACGCGGGTGTTGTGCAGCCGGGGCAGCCCGTCGGCGACGACGCCGGCGGCCAGCCAGACGGCGGCGATCGGAAGCAGGATGGTGAGCTGACTCTCCATGTTCGAGAGTCTTTCCCGAATCCCGGCGAGGCGAATCCGGGCCCGTCCCCCGTTCGCCCCGGACGCCAGGCCCGTAGGGGGTCATCACTCGAAGGTATGGCTGTTTCGACATGTTCAACTGCCCGACGGCTGATCTACCCTCAGCTAGATCGGCAAGTGTCGATCGATGTTGGGGCCGGTGGTCTCGTTCCGCCGCCGGTCAGAGGGAGGTAGGAGATGGGTCTTCCACGAAGGTCCGTACTGGTCGGGGTGGCCGCGGTGACCGTGCTGGCCGTCGGCACCCCAGCCCTGGCCGCCGAACCCGTCGGTGTGGTTCGGGCCGCCGGCGGAGCCACCGCCGTGCCGGACAGCTACATCGTCGTACTCAAGGACAGCGCTGTGGCCCGGGACCGGGTCGGCGACACCGCGAAGCGGCTCTCCGGCCGCCACGGCGGCACGGTGGCCCGCACCTACGGCGCGGCGCTGCGCGGCTTCGAGGTCAAGGTGAACGCCAGCGCGGCGGCCCGGATCGCGGCCGACCCGGCGGTGGCGTACGTCGAGCAGAACCACACCGTCTCGATCGCCGGCACCCAGACCAACCCCCCGTCCTGGGGCCTGGACCGGATCGACCAGCGGAACCTGCCCCTGAACAGCTCCTACACCTACCCGAACACGGCGTCCAACATCCGCGCCTACGTCATCGACACCGGCGTGCTGTACGGGCACAACGACTTCGGTGGGCGGGCCGTCTCGGGATTCGACGCGGTGGACGGCGGCTCCGCCGACGACTGCAACGGCCACGGCACGCACGTTGCGGGCACGGTCGGCGGCTCGGCGTACGGTGTGGCCAAGGGCGTCCAGATCGTCGGCGTCCGGGTGCTCAACTGCCAGGGCAGCGGCACCAATGCCCAGGTGGTGGCCGGCATCGACTGGGTGACCGCGAACGCGGTCAGGCCGGCGGTGGCGAACATGAGCCTCGGTGGTGGCGCCAACAGCTCGATCGACACGGCAGTCACCAACTCGATCAACTCCGGCATCACCTACGCGGTAGCCGCCGGCAACGGCAACGCCCTCGGCGTCCGGCAGAACGCCTGCAACTACTCGCCGGCGCGGGTCGCCTCCGCGATTACCGTGGGTGCGACGCAGAACAACGACGCTGCGGCGAGCTTCTCCAACTTCGGCACGTGCGTCGACATTCTTGCCCCGGGTGTCAACATCACCTCGGCCTGGTACACCAGCAGCAGCGCGACGAACACCATCAGCGGCACCTCGATGGCGTCACCGCACGTTGCCGGCGCGGCGGCGCTGGTGCTCTCGGCGAACCCCTCCTGGACGCCGCAGCAGGTGCGGGACTACCTGGTCAACAACTCCACCCCCAACGTGGTGAGCAACGTCGGCACCGGCACCCCGAACCAGCTGCTGTACGTCGTGAACGGCACCCCGCCGGCCAACGACTTCTCCGTCTCGGTGTCCCCGACCTCCGGCTCCACCGCGCCGGGCGGCTCGGTGACGGCCACCGTCGGCACGGCCACCACCGCTGGCTCCGCCCAGTCGGTCAGCCTCTCCGCCAGCGGCCTGCCGTCCGGCGCGACCGCGTCGTTCAGCCCGTCGACGGTCACCTCGGGTGGCTCGTCCACGCTCACCATCGCGACCTCGGCGAGCACCCCCGCCGGCAGCTACCCCGTCACGATCACCGGCAGTGGTGCGGCGGGCACCCGCACGGCCACCTACACGTTGACCGTGACCGGATCGGGTGGCGGCTGCTCCGGCACCAACGGCACCGACGTGCCGATCCCGGACGCCGGCACGGCGGTGACCAGCTCGATCACCATCGCGGGCTGTGGCCGTAACGCCTCGTCGGCCTCCACCGTCGCGGTGAACATCGTGCACACCTACCGCGGCGACCTGGTCATCGACCTGCTCGCCCCGGACGGCAGCGCGTACCGGCTGAAGAACAGCAGCAGCTCGGACAGCGCCGACAACGTGAACACCACCTACACGGCCAACCTTTCCAGTGAGGCGGCGAACGGCACCTGGCGGCTCCAGGTGCGGGACGTCTACTCGGCCGACACCGGCTACATCAACACCTGGACCCTGACCCTCTGACCGGTCTCCCACGACCGAGGCCCCATGCCGGACACGCCCGGGTGGGGCCTCGTGTCGTACGGATCGGGCTCAGACCGAGAAGGTGGCCGGCCGCTCGGTGGCCGGTGCCGGCGGGCGGGCCTTCCACAGGCCGATCTTCTGCGCGGCGAGCCGGGTCAGGTAGGCCGGGTTGAGGATGACGTAGCGGCGCCAGAGCCGCTTCGGCTCCAGGCCGAGACGCCAGAACCACTCCAGGCCGGCGCGCTGCATCCACGGCGGGGGCTGGCGCAGCAGCCCGGCGTGGTAGTCGAAGGCCGCGCCGACCGCCATCAGCGGCATGTCGAGCAGCGGCCGCATGGCGTACGCGAAGACCTCCTGGCGCGGGCAGCCGAGCCCGACCAGGACCAGCCGGGCGCCACTGGACCGGATCCGGTCGGCGATCTCGGCATCCTCACCGGGCTGGACGGCCCGGAACTTGGACGGCTCCACCCCGGCGATCTTTAGCGCGGGGAACATCCGCTCCAGGGCCGGGATCAGCCGGCCGAGGGTCTCCTCGGTCGAGCCGTACAGGTAGACCGGCAGTCCCTCGTCGGCGAAGCGCGACAGCACGTGCAGGGTCAACGTCGGCCCGTACACCCGGTCGGCCAGCCCGGTGTGGTGCAGCATGTTGAGCGCCCACCGCACCGGCTGCCCGTCCGGCGTGACCACGTCGAAGGAGTTGAGCCGCGCGTTGTGCGCCGGGTCCAGCACTCCGGTCATCACCCCGTGCACGGCCAACGCGGTCAGCGCGAGGGGTCGCCGCTCGTGCGCCGCGGTCACCACCGCGTCGGTCGCCGTGGCGTAGTCGGTGGCGTCGACCAGGACGCCGAGCACGTTGCGTTTGGTCCGCATGGTCACGGCTGGGCCACCCACTTGTCCACGTTGGCCTCGTAGATCTCCCGCAGGATCATCGGCACGTCGTAGGTGATCTTCCAGTCCGGATACTGCGCCTCGAACCGGGCCATGCTGCTGACGTACCACTGGTGGTCGCCGGTGCGGTTCTGCTCGACGTAGTTGACCCGCGCCTCGCGGCCGGTGATCTCCTCGGCGATCCGGAACGCCTCGATGTGCGAGGTGTTGGAGTGCCGGCCGCCGCCGAGGTTGTAGACCTCCGCGGACCGCGGAGCCCGGAAGAACGCCTCGAACGCGGTCAGCACGTCGCGCGAGTGGATCGCGTCGCGGACCATCTTGCCCTTGTAACCGAACAGGTTGTATGTCCGGCCCTCCATGACGCAGCGCATCAGATAGGCCAGGAAGCCGTGCAACTCGGCCGCGGAGTGCGCCGGGCCGGTCAGCGTGCCGCCCCGGAAGCAGGCGGTCTTCATGTCGAAGTAGCGCCCGTACTCCTGGACCATCACGTCCGCAGCGACCTTGGAGGCGCCGAAGACCGAGTGCAGCGAGTGGTCGATCGACATCTCTTCGGTGATGCCCTCGTACCAGCGGTGGTCCTCGGGCAGCTCGTACCGGGTCTCCAACTCGATGAGCGGCAGGCCGTTGGGCCGGTCGCCGTAGACCTTGTTGGTCGAGCAGTGGATGAACGGGGCGTCGATCGCGTGTCGGCGGGTGTTCTCCAGCATGTTGAGCGTGCCGCCGGCGTTCACGTCGAAGTCCGTGTACGGCTCCTTGGCCGCCCAGTCGTGGCTCGGCTGCGCCGCGCTGTGGATCACCACTGCGATGTCTGAGCCGTACTTCTTGAACACCTGCTCCAGGCCGTCGCGGTCCCGGATGTCCACCGCGAAGTGGGTGTAGGCGTTACCCAGGTCACGGCTGAGCCGTTCCAGACTCCAGGAAGTGGAGCCGTCCTCGCCGAAGAAGTACCGGCGCATGTCGTTGTCGATGCCGACGACATCCAGACCGAGGCCGGCGAAATGCCGGACCGCCTCGGAGCCGATCAGACCACCCGACCCTGTCACCAACGCGACACTCACACGCCACTCCTGGTCCATCGGAGGCAGAATCCATCGCAGCATAGCGTGACGCCCGGCACGTCCCGATATGACGGAAGGGCCCCGCATCAAGCGGAGCCCTCGTCGGTGGTGGGGATGGGGGGAGTTGAACCCCCACGCCCTTTCGGGCACACGGACCTGAACCGTGCGCGTCTGCCATTCCGCCACATCCCCGTGGCACGACCCGAAACACTGTAGCCGCTCCGGTCCCGCTGTCTCCAACGGGCCTCGGGAATACTACGCTGTCCCTGGCGCTCGCCACGAGCGATTACCGTTCGTGGCGGACGAAAGATTAGCACGACACTCCCGGCCCTTCCGAACGGGCCGGGAGCAGCCGGCCGAGCGGCGTGTGAGCTGCGCGCGCGCCGGCCGGATACCATCATGTCCTCGGGACCCGAGGAGGAGCCGGTGAGCGTGCTGCAACGCTTCGAGAAGCGTCTGGAAGGCCTGGTCGAAGGGGCCTTCGCCAAGGTCTTCAAAGGGGTGGTCCACCCCGTGGAGATCCTCAACGCCATGCAGCGGGAGGCCGAGGCGCACAAGGCGATCCTGGCCGGTGGGCGCACGTTGGTGCCCAACCGCTACGTGATCGATCTCTCGCCGTTCGACCACAGTCGTCTGGCGCCGTACGCCGCCGCGCTGGCCCAGGAGCTGGCCCAGTCGCAGGCGGAGTTCATCGGCGAGCAGGCGTGGACGGTCTACGGCGACGTGATCGTCGAGATCGAGCGAGGCGAGGGCCTGGACACGGGCATGTTCCGGGTCACGGCCGAGGTCTACACCGGCGGCGAGGTCGCCCCGGTGTCGGCGCCCGGCTACGACGCCGGTCCGCCCGCCTACCCGACGTACGACCAGGGCGGCGGCTACGGCCCGCCGCCGGGGCACGGTGGCGGTCGCAACGTGCGGCTGGTCTCCGGCGACGGTCGCACCTACCCCCTCCAGATGGGGTCGACGGTGATCGGTCGCGGCGATCAGGCCAACCTGCGCCTGCCCGACGTCGGCATCTCCCGGCGACACGCCCGGCTGGATTTCGACGGGGGCCAGGTCGTGCTGACGGATCTGGGTTCGACCAACGGCACCATGGTGAACGGGCAGCGGGTTTCCGCCGTCGCGCTCAACCCCGGTGACATGGTCCAGCTCGGCACGACGACGCTGACCTTCCGCGTGGACGGCTGACCCGCCTTGCCGGAACTGGTCATCACCGTTGCCCGGTTCGGGTTCCTGATCCTGCTGTGGATTTTCGTGTTCACGGTGGTCGGCGTGATCCGTCGGGACCTCTTCGCGGGCGCCCGGTCCGGTCGTCTGGTGGCCGCGCCACGCGCGGTGGGCGCCTCAACGGGGCAGGCGGCCAAGCCAGCGAAGGTGAAGCGGGGCAGAGCGGCGCACCAGCTGGTGGTGACAGCCGGTCAGCTGGCCGGCACCAGGATCACTCTCGGTGAAGCGCAGATCACCATTGGTCGGGCTGAGGACTCCACCCTGGTCATCACCGACGACTACGCCTCCGCGCGACACGCCCGGCTCGTGCCGCGTGACGGGCAGTGGTACGTCGAGGACCTCGGCTCGACTAACGGCACGTACCTCGATCGCGCTAAGGTCACCGGACCAACCCCCGTCCCCCTCGGCGTGCCGATCCGGATCGGCCGCACTTCCCTCGAATTACGGCCATGACTCTGACCCTGCGCTATGCGGCCCACAGCGACCGCGGTCTGATCCGAGACGGCAATCAAGACTCCGTCTACGCCGGGCCGCGGTTACTCGCCGTTGCCGACGGCATGGGCGGTATGGCCGCCGGTGACGTCGCCAGCAACATCGTCATCGGTGCCATGGCGCCGCTCGACGAGGACGTCCCGGGGGACGCTCTCGTCGATGCGTTGCGTTCGGCCGTGGGCACCGCCAACCAACAACTCCGCGACACGGTGGACGCCAACCCGCAGTTGGAGGGGATGGGCACCACGCTGACGGCGACCCTGTTCACCGGCAGCAAGCTGGGCATGGTCCACATTGGCGACTCACGGGCCTATCTGCTGCGCAACGGCGAGTTCGCGCAGATCACCAAGGACGACACGTACGTCCAGATGCTCGTCGACGAGGGCCGGATCAGCGCCGAGGAGGCGAGTAGCCACCCGCAGCGGTCGCTGCTCACCCGCGCCCTCGACGGTCGGGACATCGACCCGGAGTACTCGGTACGCCAGGTCATGCCCGGCGACCGGTACCTGATCTGCAGCGACGGCCTCTCGGGTGTGGTCAGCGCCGAGACCATCGGCGAGACCCTGCGGGAGTACACCGACCCGCAGCAGTGCGTCGAGCGGCTGGTGCAGCTCGCGCTGCGCGGCGGTGGGCCGGACAACATCACGGTGATCATCGCCGACGCGACGGATCAGGACATCGTCGAGGCGACCCCGATCGTGGGTGGCGCCGCCGCCCGGGACCGGGGCATGGCGACCTCCGCCGACAACTCGACCCCGGCCGCCCGAGCCTCGGCGCTCTCCGCGCCGCGGCCGGCCGCGCCCGAGGAGCCGGCGGCCTCCGACGACGACGCCGACCGGCCGAAGCGACGCCCGGTCCGCACCGCCGCCATGGCGCTGGCCCTACTGGTGATCGTCGGCGGTGCTGCGTTCGGCGGCTGGACGTACACCCAGCGGCAGTACTACGTGGGTGCCACCGAAGAGGGCCAGGTGGCCGTCTTCCGGGGTGTCCAGGGTCAGATCGCCGGGATGGACCTGTCCAGCGTGCATCGCCGCAGCGGCACCCGCCTGGACGATCTCACGGTCGCCGCACAGGACACCGTCAAGGTCGGCATCCGGGCCAAGAGTGAGCCGGACGCCGAGCGTCAGCTCGCCGAGCTGACCAGCGACACGCCGAGCAACCCCAACCTGAAGCCGCTCTGCCCGCTGGACCCGACCGCCGCCGGGGGCAACACGCCCACGCCCACGCCGACGCCGATCGGTTCGACACCGACCCCGAACGGCAGCCCGAGCGTCAACGCGTCGCCGACCCCCAACGGGGTCGTCAGCGCGAGCCCGACCGTCGGTGCCACCACCGCTCTCGGTGGGGCCGGCGCGACCACCACACCCGACGTCACGCCCTCAGACTCGGCCACGCCGGCGCTCGACCCGGCCGGTTGCCGGTCTCCTGAGTGAGCGTCGGCTGAGATCCTGAGGACCCCACCCGTGACCGTAGCGGCCACACCGGCACCCTCGCCCGCCACTGCGGGCGAGCAATCCGGCGTACGCCTGGCGCGGTCGCGCCGCAACGCCGAGCTGTCCCTGTTACTGCTCGCGATGGTGTTGGTAGCCGCGTACGGGGCGACCGTCGAGGCGAACCTGCTGGATACGGTCACCCCGGATTTCTGGATGCCGGCCGCCGCGCTTGGCGCCGTCTTCCTCGGGCTGCACCTGGTCATCCGGTTCCTCGCCCCGTTCGCCGACCCGGCGCTGCTGCCGGCGGTGGCCCTGCTCAACGGGCTCGGGGTGGGCTTCCTGCGCCGGATCGACCTGGGTGACGCCCCGGTGGCCGAGCGGGAGAGCCTGGCCGTCTTCGCCGGGCAGGGCGGGCGCCAGTTGGCCTGGACGCTCGGTGCGGTGATCCTCGCCGCCGGCCTGCTCGTCCTCATGCGCGACCATCGGTCGATCTCCCGTTACGCGTACACCCTGGGGTTGGCCGGCATCGTGCTGGTGATGATCCCGGCGGTGCTGCCGTCGAGCATCTCCGAGATCAACGGCGCGAAGCTGTGGGTCCGGGTCGGCAGTTTCTCGATCCAGCCGGGTGAGTTCGCCAAGCTGGCGCTGCTGGTCTTCTTCGCCTACTACCTGGTGCGCAAGCGCGAGGTGCTGTCGCTGGCCAGCCGGCGCTTCCTCGGCATCGACTTCCCGCGCGGGCGTGACCTCGGGCCGGTGGTCGGCGTCTGGCTGATCAGCGTCCTGGTGCTGGTGTTCGAGAAGGACCTGGGCACTTCGCTGCTCTACTTCGGCATGTTCGTGGTGACCCTCTACATCGCCACCGAACGGGTCAGCTGGCTGCTGATCGGCCTGGTCCTCTTCTTCGGCGGCGCGTACCTCGCCTACTTCCTCGGCTCGACGGTCGGTGGGCCGTTCGCCAACTTCTACCTGCGGGCGGAGATCTGGCTCGACCCGTTCGCCGACCCGACCAACAAGGGCTACCAACTCGTGCAGGGCCTGCTCGCCCTGGGCACGGGTGGGCTCTTCGGTGCCGGGCCGGGCGGCGGTCAGCCGGAAATCCTGCCCGAGGTGCAGAACGACTTCATCTTCGCCGGCATCGGCGAGGAGATCGGCCTCTTCGGCCTCTCCGCGCTGCTGGTCGTCTACCTGCTGATCGTGGAGCGCGGGCTGCGTGCCGCGCTCGCGGTCCGGGACTCGTTCGGCAAGCTGCTCGCCGGTGGTCTGGCGTTCACCCTCGGCCTCCAGGTCTTCGTGATCGTCGGCGGGATCAGCAAGCTCATCCCGCTGACCGGTCAGACCACCCCGTTCCTGTCCGCCGGTGGGTCGTCGCTGATGGCCAACTGGCTGCTCATCGCGGTGCTGCTGCGGGTCTCCGACGGCGCCCGCCGACCGGTGACCGGAGGAGGCGGCGGCAAGGCCGTCCGTCCCAGCGGTGGCCCGCCCGAGCAGCTGCACGGTGCTCCCACGGAGGTGATCAAGCCGTGAACGCACCCCTGCGCCGCGTTGGCGTCGTTGTCATGGTCCTGTTCGGTCTGCTCTTCGCCAACCTCAACTGGATCCAGGCGTACAAGGCGGACGAATACCGCACCAGCGACTACAACGGTCGGGTCCAGGTCGCCGAGTACAACCGCAAGCGCGGCAACATCGAGGCCGGCGGCACGGCCCTGGCCACCAGCAAGGAGACCACCGGCAACCTGAAGTTCCGGCGCACCTACCCGGGTGGCGCCAAGTACGCCCACGTGCTCGGCTACAAGCCGGTCAACCTGGCGGACCAGGGCATCGAGAAGGTGGAGAACGACTTCCTGGCCGGCACCAGCGACCAGCTGATCGGCGACCGGTTGAAGGACATGTTCACCGGCGACGACACCGGTGGCGGCAACGTGCTGCTCACGCTCTCGAAGCGGGCGCAGGACACGGCGTACGACCAGTTGCGCAACAACCAGGTGGGGGCGAAGCGGGGCGCGGCGATCGCCATCGACCCGCGGACCGGCGCGATCCAGGCGCTGGTCTCCATGCCCAGCTTCGACCCGAACCCCTTGGCCAGCCACAACAGCAACGAGGCCGCCGCGGCGTACAACAAGCTGGAACAGGATCCGGACGGTCCGCTGAAGAATCGCGCGCTCTCCGAGACGCTGCCGCCGGGCTCCACCTTCAAGATCGTGGTGGCCGCGGCGGCGCTGGAGAACGGCGTCACCAAGACCACCCAGATCCCGGCCGGTCCCAGCTACACCGCGCCCACCTCGGGCACCCCGATCCGCAACGCCGCAGCGTCGATCTGCCCGGAGCGGCAGGTCACCCTGCTGGAGGCGGTCACCGAGTCGTGCAACACCGGCTTCGCCCAGCTCGGCGTACGGCTCGGCGCCGAGACTCTCAAGGAGAAGGCCCGTCAGTTCGGGTTCGAGCAGGACGACCTGACCGTCGGCCAGCTCGGCGAGGGCGGCCTGCCCACGGCGGCCAGTCGGACCGGGACCATGCAGAACCCGGACGGCAGCACCGACCCGGCCGCACTGGCCCAGTCCTCGATCGGCCAGAACAACGTCCGGATGACGCCACTCGAAGGCGCCATGATCGCCGGCTCGATCGCCAACAACGGCAGCCAGATGCGGCCGTACCTGGTCCGGCAGCTGCTCGCTCCGGACCGGACCACCAGCTACTACACCGCTAAGGCGCGGGAGCTGCGGCAGCCCGTCGAGCCGCAGGTCGCCGCCGACCTGCGCGAGATGATGGTCAGCGTGGTTCGGAACGGCACCGGCAAGAATGCCGCGATCAGCGGCTACACGGTCGGCGGCAAGACCGGCACCGCCCAGTCCGCTCCGGACCGGCCCGACCACGGCTGGTTCATCGGCTTCGCCCTGGACAAGAACGGCAACCCGGTCTCCGCGGTCTGCGTGATGCTGGAGCAGGCCGGCCCCGGCGGTAGCGCCGAGGCCGCTCGGATCGCCGGCCAGATCATGCGGGCCGCCATCGCCGACCCAGGGGGTCGCTGACATGCTCAGCCCCGGCGTGCAGCTCGGCAACCGCTACCGTCTCGACGAGCGGATCGCCAGCGGCGGCATGGGTGATGTCTGGCGCGGCACCGACCAGGTGCTCGGCCGGACGGTCGCGGTGAAGAGCCTGCTCCCCGCCCTGCTCGACGACCCGGACTTCGGCGAGCGGTTCCGCGGCGAGGCCCGCACCATGGCCACCATCAACCACCCCGGAGTGGTGGACGTCTACGACTTCGGCAACGACCAGCAGATCGCCTTCCTGGTCATGGAGTACGTCGAGGGCGACGCCCTGTCGTCCACGTTGAGCCGGGTCGGCCGGCTCACTCCGGCCCGGACGATGGCACTCGTTGCGCAGGCCGCCGACGCGCTGCACGCCGCGCACGAGAAGGGCATCGTGCACCGCGACGTGAAGCCGGGCAACCTGCTGGTCCGGCCGAACGGCACGCTGGTGCTGACCGACTTCGGCATCGCCCGCTCCGACCTGGTCGGCCAGCTCACCGCCGCCGGCTCGGTGCTCGGCACCGCCTCGTACATCTCGCCGGAGCAGGCCACCGGCGGCGTGGCCACCCCGGCGTCCGACGTGTACGCCCTCGGCGTGGTCGCCTACCAGTGCCTGGCCGGTCGGCGGCCGTTCGAGGGCGACAACCCCCTCGACATCGCGATGCGGCACGTCCGGGAGACGCCCCGGCCGCTGCCGGCCGACATCCCTCCGCAGGTGCGCGCCCTGGTGGAGCGGGCGTTGGCCAAGGACCCGGCCGCCCGCTGGCCGAGCGCCGCCGCACTCGCCGGGGTCGCCCGTCAGCTCAAGGCCACGCTCTCCCAGCAGGCTCGGGCCGCTGGCAACTCCGGGCCGGTCTCCGCGGCGCCCGCCTCACCCGCCGCGCCGGGCCGGGCCCAGGTGCCGCAGGCGCGCCAGTTGCGTCCGCCGGCCGCCCGCCCGCCGGCGGCCGGGCCGAGGCCGACCGCGATCGCGCCCGCCCAACAGCCACGCCCCACCGCCGTCGCGCCGGCCGTCCAGCCCGCTCGGCCGCAGGGTGCACCGAACGGCTACCCGCGCGGAGCCGCGGCGGTGCCGGCCGGGCCGCCCCGGCAGGACCACCCACCGGCGTACGCCCGGCAGGCCGGCCCGGTGGTGCCGGCACCCGAGCCCCAGCGGTCCCGGCCCGGGATGGTGCTTCTCGCCATCCTGCTGGCCGTGCTGGTCCTGCTCTGCTCCGGCGTGATTTCCTACAACCTACGGAAGCAGTCGCAGGCCGGTGGATCCGCCGGTCCGGCGCCGCGCACCGTGACGTCCGGCGTGCTACGACTCGACGGACGCGACGATCCGACCCGGACGTCGTACCGTCGGGAGGTACGACTCCAGCCGGGCGACGGCGGGACGACGACGAGCGAAGGACGACAGACGCGATGACAGCGCAGGCCCGCCTGCTCGGTGGCAGGTACCAGGTCGGCGAGCTGCTCGGCTATGGCGGCATGGCCGAGGTGCACCGTGGTCGCGATCTCCGACTCGGTCGGGACGTCGCGATCAAAATGCTCCGCACCGACCTTGCCCGCGACGCGACGTTCCAGATGCGGTTCCGTCGGGAGGCGCAGAACGCCGCCTCGCTCAACCACCCGGCGATCGTGGCGGTCTATGACACCGGCGAGGAGACCGCGCCGACCGGCGAGACGCTGCCGTTCATCGTCATGGAGTTCGTCAACGGGCGGACCTTGAAGGAGGTCCTCGGCGCCGAGGGGCGACTGCAACCGCGCCGGGCGCTGGAGATCTGCGCCGACATGTGTGCCGCACTGGAGTTCAGCCACCGGCACGGCATCATCCACCGGGACATCAAGCCCGGCAACGTGATGCTCACCCAGACCGGCCAGGTCAAGGTGATGGACTTCGGCATCGCCCGCGCATTGGCCAGCGGTGCGACCACCATGACGCAGACCAGCGCGGTGATCGGCACGGCACAGTATCTCTCCCCGGAGCAGGCGCGCGGCGAGGCTGTCGACGCGCGCTCCGACGTGTACGCGGCCGGCTGCGTGCTCTTCGAGCTGGTCTGCGGGCACCCGCCGTTCGTCGGGGACAGCCCGGTCAGCGTCGCGTACCAGCACGTACGGGAGACGCCGCCGACGCCGAGCGACATCAACCCGGACGTCACCCCGGCCGTCGACGCGATCGTGCTCAAGGCGCTGTCGAAGAACCCGCTCAACCGCTACCAGAGCGCCGGCGAGATGCGGGCCGACCTGCTCCGTGCCGCCGCCGGCCGGCCCGTGCTGGCCACTCCGGTGCTGCGCGAGGCGGAGACGGTGGCGATGGCCCCGGCCGGCGGTGGGGGCGGCTATCCGGCTCCCGGCCGTGGGCCGCAGACCGGGCAGATTCCCGCTCGGGTCGGCGACCCGCGTCAGCGCAAGGCGTCCTCCTGGCTGATCGCGATGTTCAGCGCGGTCGGCGTGCTGGCGGTGATCGCGCTGGTCGCCGCCCTGCTCTGGAGCCAGCAGGGCAAGGACCTGAAGTCGGTGCCCACTCTCACCGGCAAGACCCGTGACGCGGCGATCGCCGAGATCCAGCAGGCCGGGCTTTCACCGAAGGTGGGTGAGCCGGTGCTGGCAAGCGACTGCACGAAGGGCAACGTCGTCAACCAGGATCCGGCACCGGCGAGCCGGCTGGAGCAGAACGGCACGGTCACCATTCAGGTTTGTGGCGGCGTTCCCGAGGTACGCGTTCCGGCCGGGCTGAAGGGCAGCAAGCGGGAGAGCGCCATCGCCCGGCTCACCGAGGCGAAGCTCAAGTACGACATCAAGACGGTGGACGACGAGGCGAGCCAGGACGAGGTTCTCAAGGTCGACCCGCCGGAGGGCGAGAGCGTGCCGGAGGGCACGAAGGTGACGCTCACCGTCTCGAACGGCAAGGTGCGTGAGGTGCCGGACGTGGTCGGGTTGAGCCAGGAGGAGGCCACCCGGGTCCTCCGCAACGCCGGCTTCACCGTCGTCCCGGACGAGGGGCCGGAGGTGCCGGCCGCCGAGGCGGGGAAGGTCACCAACCAGAGTCCGAACGGCAAGGAGAAGAAGCCCACCGGCACGAGGGTGACCATTAAGGTGAGTCAACCCGAGCCGGAGACCGACCCGACGCCCACAGTGACGCCGACGGTCACGCCGACGACCACGCCGACAACTCCCGGCACCGGAGGCGGCATCGGTCTGCCGTTCCCGCCCCCGCCGAGCCGGCCCCAGGACTAGGCCACCCGCGGGCATCGGCATGACCGAGGCTGAATCACCCCCGGCCGGGGCGGTACGGCGGTGGCCTCGCCGCCTCCGATGGCTGGCCGTCGCGGGCCTTGTCCTGCTGGTGCTCGCCAGCTCCCCGTGGCTGTGGACCACGCTCGCCGCCCGCGGCCACGTGTACGCCGCCGCCGACGCGCCGACCGCCGATGTGGTGATCGTGCTCGGCACCGAGGTGGCAGCCGATCGACAGCGGCCGGGTGACCGTCTCGCCGGCCGCCTGGACACCGCCGCCGACCTGGTGGCCAACGGGCGGGCCACTGTCGTCCTGGTGTCGGGCGACGGCGGGGGCGCGTCCGGCGACGAGCCCACGGTGATGACGACGTACCTCGCCGAGCGCGGTGTCGACAGGCGTCGGGTGGTGGCCGACCCGTTCGGCCTGGACACCTACGACAGTTGCGCCAGAGCGCGCGAGGTGTACGGCGTCGAGCGGGCCCTGATCGTCACCCAGTCCTACCACCTGTCCCGGGCGGTGACGCTGTGCCGGCATCTCGGCCTCGACGTCGACGGGGTGGCCGCCCGCTGCGACGGTTGTGGTGCCGCTCTGCTCGCCGAGAAGTCGGTTCGGGACTACTTCGCCAGTGGCAAGGCGGCCTGGGACGCGGTCCGCGACCGGCCACCAGCAGTGCGCTCACCCGCGGACCCCGCGATCCAGCAGGCGCTGCGGGGCTGACCCGCCTGGCAACGGCTCCGAACCTGAGCCCCCGTCCGTCCGGCGCTCAGGTGGTGGCGAAGGCCGCGCGACGACGGGCGTCGACCTCGGCGGCCAGCGCCGGCGCGCGCTCCAGCGCCTCGGGGTGACCGCAACTGGCCAGCCAGTTGGCCAGCATCAGGTGGCCGCCCTCGGTGAGCACCGACTCCGGGTGGAACTGGACACCCTCGATGGGCAGCGTCCGGTGCCGCATCGCCATCACCACGCCGGAGCCGGTCCAGCCGGTGACCTCCAGCTCGTCGGGCAGCGTCTCGGGCAGCACGGCGAGGGAGTGGTAGCGGGTGGCGGTGAACGGATCGGGCAGGCCGGCGAGGACACCGACCGAGTGGTGTCGTACCTCGGAGGTCTTTCCGTGCAGCAGCTCGGGGGCGCGCGTCACGGTCGCCCCGAACGCCTCGCCGATCGCCTGGTGGCCGAGGCAGACACCGAAGATCGGTAGCTTGCCCGCGTACTCCCGGATGACGTCCAGGCAGATGCCGGCCCGGTCGGGGCTGCCCGGCCCGGGCGACAACAGGACGCCGTCCGCGCCCACCCCGCCCACCTCGGCGACGTCGATCTCGTCGTTGCGGCGGACCTCGCAGTCCACGCCGAGCTGGCCCAGATATTGCACCAGGTTGAAGACGAAGGAGTCGTAGTTGTCGATCACCAGGACGCGCATGGTCACCTGCTCGGGGAGGGAGGCGCGGGGTTGTTCTGGTCGGTGTCGTACGGCAACTCGTGCTCGTCGCCGGCCGGGGTCTCCACGGTCACCGGGTCGCCACCACCCGTCTCGCCGGGTACGCCCGACTCGACCTGCACGTCGTCGAAGGGCAGCAGGGGTTCCGCCCAGGGGAAGGCGACATACCACAGCAGGGCCACCGTGGCGGCCACGAGCAGCACCGAACCGGTCAGCTTTCCGACCAGGCCGAACGGCAACTTGCGCCAGATGAACGCGTACATCGGGTCAGCCTCCCAGCTCCGCCGGGCGGCCCGCGGACTTGGGTTGGGTGCGGTCCAGTTCGGCGTGGATGATCAGCCGTTGGTAGTTGTCGAACTTCGGGTTACAGGTGGTGAGGGTGAGCATCCGCTTGGTCGGCTTCTTGTCCGGCTCGCCGGGCACCGGCGCCACCACTTCGACCTGGGTCGGCCGGACGATCCGCGACTGCGACACCCGGTAGACGTACCAGTCGGTCTTGCTCTCGACCACGATCGGGTCGCCTTCGTCGAGCTCGTCCAGCCGCCAGAAGGTGGCCCGGTTGCGGTGGCCGGCGACGGAGAAGTTGCCCACCTGGCCGGGGAGGGCACTGGTCGGGTAGTGGCCCGGGGCGTAGCGGATGTCCTCCTGGGTGACGCCCTCGACCACAACCCAGTTCTTGTCGAGCTTGGGGATGTAGAGACCGGCGAGCGGCTTCCCACGTACCGGTGGAGATGGTTTGGCGCTCGGCGCCGCTGCCGACGGGGCGACCGTCGGGTCGTCGGTTGGGCCCCACGCCTGAGCCAGTTCGTTGTTGAGGTCGTTCTGGTGGGCGTCGACGATGGCCGACTTGCCCCAGACCTCGTAGCCGGCGAAGAGCAGGACCACCAGGCCGAAGGTGATCAGGATTTCACCGGTGATGCGGACGCCGGTGCGCAGTCGCGAGGCGAACGACGGACGGGTGAGCTCGGAGTAGACGCTCTTGTAACCCTCACCGGTCTGGTGCGGCCGGAGTTGGACCACCCGCTCCCCGCGTCGAGGTTGCGGAGGCTCGGCGGGGTTGTCGCCGGTCGGCTCGTCGGGGACCGCGGTGCGGGGGACGGCACCCATCAGCGCGGTCGAGTCCATGGTCGGCGGCCTGGTCGCGGGTGTGGCGGGCACGGCCGGAATCAGCGCGGTGGCGGCCGGATCCGCACCGCGCTCCCCTCCCGCGGTCGGCGGAACCCGGCTCGGCCCGGTCGGCGGAACCCCGCTCGGCCCGGCCGGCGGAACCCCGCTCGGCCCGGTCGGCGGAACCCGGCTCGGCCCGGTCGACCCGAAGCCCCCCGACCCGACCGCCGCGGTGCGGTCGGGGGCGGCCGGTGAGACCGGGGTGGCCGGGGAACCGGTGGGGCGCGCGGGCCGGGCGGTGACGTGCGGAATGTAGGCGGTCGGCGAGTCGGCCACCGGCGGGGTCGAGAGGCCGGACGGGGAAGGCTGGTTCGGAGTGCTGGACGACGTCGGCCGGGTCGGCATGGGCATCCCGCCGGGCGTAGCCGGCCGGGTCGGGGCGTTGCCGGGCGCGGCGGGCCGAACCGGGCCCGAGTTGGTGGCGGTCGGTCGACCGGGGGTGGACGCGGGGGGGACCCCGGCACCTCCGCGCGGGCCCGACGCGGGAGCTGCGGCGCCCGGCCAGGGCGGCGGGGCTTCGACACCCGGGCGACCCGGGGTGTTGGTCGGCTCGGGCCGGTCGGCGCTCGGCCGCATCGGTTGCTCGGTACGCGGCGACTCGACGGAGCGCGGCGGCTCAGGAGGCGACGGGCGGGCCGCGCCACCCCGGGTGGGCAGCACCGGTGCTGGCCAGTTGCCGGCCGGCGTCGGCCGGTCGGGTGCCGCCGACTCGGGTCGGTCGAACTTGGGCAGGAAGGCGGTCGGCTCGTCGGCCTGGTCCCGGTGTCGCCCGTCGCGACGATTGTCCGGCCCGCTCATTTGGGCACCGTAGCCGAGCGCAGGGCGGTGGAATCCTCGAATGCGGGAACTCGCACCGTGGAGGCCGTCTCCTTGTAGCCGAGCTGGTAGTCGTCGACCGCGTCCTTGAACAACCGGACTCCCTCAGAGCTGGCGAGGGCCTGCTGGAGGGCAGCGGGGTCGCCGATTGCTACGATCTTGAACGGTGGGGAGTACACCCGGCCATGGAGTAGCAGGGTGTTACCGACGCAGCGTACCGCGCTGGTGGTGAGCACGCGGACGTTCATGATTGACATGGCTTCGGCTCCGCCGGCCCAGAGCGCGTTGACCACCGCCTGCACGTCCCCCTGATGCACCACGAGGTCGTCGTTGCTGGCGTCCGCCTGGGTCTGGTCCAGCTGTGGCGCGTCGTTCAGCTCGACAGTGACCCCGGGCCCGGTGAGGGCGGTGAACCCGGCGGCCTGGAGGCTGCCCTGGGCGCGGTTCTGCTGCTCCTTGATCGGGGCGTCCGAGCCGGCCAGTGTGTCGGTCCGTTGCTCCACCTCGCCGCGCAGGGTGGCGGCGCGACGTTCGCTGGCTGCCACCTGTTCGCGTCGGTCCTCGATGAGCTGGTTGAGCTGGGGGCGCCGGTCCTCACGGAGTGCGGTCCCGCCCGCGGTGGTCGCGGTGGTGGTGAAGAGCAACCCGGCCGCTGCGGCGATCAGGGGCACCCCGATCGACCAGCCCGGACGGCGTTGGCGCGGTCGCCGGGGCAGCAGCCCGGCGGCGGCCCGTCGGAGGACCTTCTGCCAGGAGGTTGCGCCGGATGTGTACTCCACCGAGCGTTCCTTCCGCGTGTCGGGGATCAGTCCGTGCCGGCTGGGCCGGTGAAGCGAACAGTCCCGCCTCTTTCGGTCACTCCGTGCACCGGGCTGACCCCATTCGTGGTCCGGACGGGCAATCGGGACTACGCTAGCTGTCGAACATTATTGGCCATGGACCGTCGCCCCCGCGCCCGGTTGTCAGGCCGGACGAGGTCGTAACCCCTCTGGAGAGCGCCGTGCCCAAGTCTCAGGTCCGTAAGAAGAAGGTGTACACCCCGCCGACGGACGTCCGTCCGACGACGGCGTCGTCGTCGCGCAAGCCTAGCCCGGTGTGGTTGCCGGTCACTGCGGTCGCCCTGATCGTCGCCGGGATCGGCTGGCTGGTGCTCTACTACCTGTCCGAGCAGGAGTACCCGGTCATGGCGTGGGGTTACTGGAACCTCGCCGTCGGCTTCGGAGCGATGGTCGCCTCGCTGGCGTTGCTCTCCCGCTGGCGCTGATCCCGACCGACCGCTTGGGCGGTCGCACGTCACACCCCGTCGAGCCCCTGCCCGGCAGGATCGGGTGGGGCCCCCTATCGTGTCCGCAGGCAGCGCGGCCTACTGCGAGATGACTCACGTTACTGCTGGGTAACCTTCGCGTAGGCTGCATGCATGACCGAGCAGAGCGAGGTCATCAGGCAGCAGACCGGGGAGGCCAACTCGATGGGCAGCGTCCAGATCGTCACCACGATCCTCGCGGCCGCCATCACCGCCGTGGCGGTGTGGCTTGCGGTGCGTGCGGTCCTGAAGATGGTGGCAGTCATCCGGCTCGGGCAGCCCGCGCCGGAGCGGTTCACCGACAAGGTCACCCGCGCCCGGACCATGCTGGTGGAGACGGCCGGCCACACCCGGATGTTCAAGTGGGGCGTGGTGGGCGCCGCGCACTGGTTCGTGATGGTCGGCTTCATCGTGCTGTCGCTGCTGGTGCTCGAGGCGTACTTCGAGGTGGTCACCACCGACGGGGGTCTGCCGATCATCGGGCACTGGACGATCTTCGGTCTGGTCACCGAGATCATCGGGGTGCTGGGTCTGGTCGGCATCCTGGTGCTGATGGCGATCCGGCTCCGCAACCGGCCGACCCGCCCGGGTGGGCGGTCCCGATTCACCGGCTCGACCATGTGGCAGGGCTACTTCGTCGAGTGGATCGTGCTGCTGGTCCTGATCTTCGGGTTCGTGATCCGGGGCTTCAAGGTCGCCACCGACCACTTCGAGTTCCCGTTCTGGGCGACGCCGGTCAGCCACGCGGTCGGTGCCGTGCTGCCCGACTGGGCGGACGGCGTCAGCGTCGCCGCTGCCATCAAGATCATCATTTCGATGACGTGGCTGATCGTCATCTCCCTGAACGTCACCATGGGTGTCGCGTGGCACCGCTTCCTGGCGTTCCCCAACATCTTCTTCAAGCGGGAGCCGGCCAAGCCCGCCGGCTCCGGTCTCGGCGCGTTGCGCCCGATGACCAGCCAGGGCAAGCCCCTCGACTTCGAGGAGGCGGACCCGGAGAAGGACCAGTTCGGCGTCGCCCACGTCGAGCAGTTCAGCTGGAAGGGCCTGCTCGACTTCAGCACCTGCACCGAGTGCGGTCGCTGCCAGTCGCAGTGCCCGGCCTGGAACACCGGCAAGCCCCTGTCGCCCAAGCTGCTCGTGCTGAGCCTGCGCGACCACGCGTACGCCAAGGCGCCGTACCTGCTGGCCGGCGGCGGCAAGGACCTGACCGGCGAGGAGAAGGCCACCCAGGCGCAGCTCGCCCACCTGGACGTGCTCGCCCTCGCCGAGGCCGACAAGCCGTTGATCGGCACCGCCGAGGAGGGCGGCGTCATCGACCCGGACGTGCTCTGGTCCTGCACCACCTGCGGCGCCTGCGTCGAGCAGTGCCCGGTGGACATCGAGCACGTCGACCACATCGTCGACATGCGTCGCTACCAGGTGCTGATCGAGTCCAGCTTCCCCTCCGAGGCCGGCGTGATGCTGCGCAACCTGGAGAACAAGGGCAACCCGTGGGGCGCCCCGCAGAACACCCGCGAGGACTGGACCAAGGGTCTCGACTTCGAGGTGCCCCGGGTCGGCGAGGTCGACGACTTCGAGTACCTGTTCTGGGTCGGGTGCGCCGGCGCGTTCGAGGACCGGGCCAAGAAGACCACCCGCGCGGTGGCCACGCTGCTCAACGAGGCGGGCGTGAAGTTCGCGATCCTGGGCGAGGGCGAGACCTGTTCCGGCGACCCGGCGCGGCGGATCGGCAACGAGTTCGTCTTCCAGATGCTCGCCCAGCAGAACGTGGAGACGCTGAACGAGGCGTTCGAGGGCCGGGACAAGGCCAAGCGCAAGATCGTCGCGACCTGCCCGCACTGCTTCAACACCCTGGGCAACGAGTACGGCCAGCTCGGCGGCGAGTTCGAGGTGGTCCACCACACCCAGCTGCTCGCGCACCTGGTCGCCACCGGCAAGCTCACGCCGGTGCAGCCGGTCGACGGCGGAGTCACCTACCACGACCCCTGCTACCTGGGTCGGCACAACCGGATCTTCGCGGCGCCCCGTGAGGTGCTCGGTGACGCCATCGCGGGCGACCTCACCGAGATGCCGCGCAACAGCGAGCGCTCCTTCTGCTGCGGTGCCGGCGGCGCCCGGATGTGGATGGAAGAGAAGATCGGCAAGCGGATCAACGTGGACCGGGTCGAGGAGGCCATGGCCACCGGGGCGAAGACGGTCGCGGTCGGCTGCCCGTTCTGCTCGACCATGCTCAACGACGGCGTGAACGGCAAGGGTGCCGGCGAAGAGGTCGAGGTGATCGACGTGGCGAGCGTGCTGCTCCGTTCGGTCAAGCCGGAGCAGCCGCAGGGCGGCAAGGAGACCGCGCCGATCGGCGGCTGAGGCGCGTACCCCTGGGATCTGTTCACCGACGGCGGCGGCCCCCCTGTGGGCCACCGCCGTCGTGCAAGAATCTCGCCGAGGTGAGGCGACATCGACGGCCTACTCTTGACGACGCTGTTGCCCCTGGTCGGCTTCGTAGCGCTGACCGCGGGCAACGCGTTCTTCGTCGCGGCCGAGTTCGCCCTGGTCACGGTCGACCGCGCGGAGATCGACCGGCGGGCCGCCGCCGGCGACCAGGCCGCTCTGACGGTACGCGCGGCGTTGCGCGAACTCTCCTTCCAGCTCTCCGGGGCGCAGCTCGGCATCACCATCACCGCGCTGCTCACCGGCTACCTGGCCGAGCCGGCCCTGGCCCGGCTCTTCGCTCCGCTGTTGCGCCCGTTGGTCGGAGAGAGCACCGAGCGGATCACCCCGTTCCTCGCGTTGGCCCTGGCCACGCTGATTTCCATGCTTTTCGGTGAGCTGGTGCCGAAGAACGCCGCGCTGGCTCGGCCGATGCCGGCGGCGCTGGCCACGGCCGGCCCGATGCACACCTTCTCCCGGACGTTCGGGTGGGTGATTCGGGGGTTGAACGGCTCGGCGAATCGGCTGGTCCGGGCGCTCGGCGTGGAGCCACAGGAGGAGTTGGCCAGCGCTCGCTCGCCGGAGGAGCTGGGCCTGTTGGCGGGCATCTCGGCGCGTGCCGGAGCGCTGCCCACGGACACCGCGATGCTGCTGCGTCGCACCATCCGCTTCGGTGACAAGCGGGCCGCGGAGGCGATGACCCCGCGGGTGGACGTGGTCGCGCTGCGCGTCACGGCCACCGTGGCCGAGTTGCTGGAGGAGTCGCGGCGGACCGGGCGCACCCGCTTCCCGGTGTACGAGGAGACCCTGGACCTGGTGACCGGGGTGGCCGGTGTGCCCGACGCGTTGGGCGTGCCGCTGGCCGACCGGGCGTCGACCATGGTCGGCTCGGTGGCCCGCGAGCCGGTGTACGTGCCGGAGAGCCTGAACCTGGACGGCGTGCTGGCCGCACTCAAGGCGGCCGGGGCCGACCTGGCCATCGTGGTCGACGAGTACGGCGGCACGGACGGCGTGGTGACGGTCGAGGACCTGGTCGAGGAGTTGGTCGGCGAGATCGCCGACGAGTTCGACCCGGCGAGCGTGGACGATCCCGGTGTTGCCGAGCTGACCGTGCCGGGCGGTGAGCGCACCGTGCTGGTCGACGGGGTGCTCCGCTCCGACGAGTTGGCCGAGCAAACCGGCTTCCGGCTGCCCGAGGGGCCGTACGAGACGTTGGCCGGGTTTCTGATGGCCCGACTCGGGCACATCCCGCTCGCCGGTGAGACGGTCGAGACGGGCGGCTGGGAGTTCACCGTGGTCGAGGTCGAGCGGCACCGGATCGAGCAGGTCCGGGTGTTACGCCCGGCGGATCCGGACGACGATGATTGAGCTGCTGGTGACCGTGCTGCTGCTGCTCGGCAACGGGTTCTTCGTGGGCAGCGAGTTCGCGCTCATCGCGTCCCGTCGGACGGTGATCGAGCCACTGGCCGCCGGTTCGAAACGGGCCCGTTGGGCGTTGTCGGCGATGAACCAGATTCCGTTGATGATCGCTGGCGCGCAGCTGGGGATCACGGTCTGCTCGTTGGGTCTGGGCGCGATCGCCGAGCCCGCGCTGGCCCACCTGCTGGAGCCGCCGTTCCACGCGGCCGGTCTGCCCGAGCGGGCGGTGCACCCGGTGGCGTTCGTGCTGGCCCTGGGCGTGGTGGTCTTCCTGCACACGGTCGTCGGCGAGATGGTGCCGAAGAACATCACGCTGGCCGGTCCGGAGGTCTCCGCGCTCTGGCTCGGTCCGGCGATGCTGGCGTTCTGTGTGGCCACCAAACCGCTGCTGCTCGCGATGAAATGGGCGGCCCGGCGAGTGCTCGCGTTCTGGCGAATCGAGGCGTCCGAGGCGGTGAAGACGGTGTTCACGGCCGAGGAGTTGGCCGGGTTGGTCTCCCAGGCGCGCACCGAGGGACTGCTCGACGCGGAGCAGCACGCGCGGACCGCGGCGGACGCGCTGCAACCGTGGTCGACGGTGGTGACGGTGGCCGAGGACGTGTCACCGGCGTCACTGGAGGTGCTGGCGACCCGGACCGGCCGATCCCGGTTCCCGGTGGTGCAGCGGTCGACCCGTCGGGTGCTCGGCTTTGTGCACGTCAAGGACGTGCTCGGGTACGCGGGACAGGGCCGGCGGTCCCCGGTGCCGGCCGACGTCTACCGGCCGCTGGCGGTGGTGCCGCCGGAGCGTACGCTGGCCGACCTGCTGCTGGCCATGCGCCGCGAGCGGCGGCACATGGTGCTGGTCAGCGACGGCCGGCGGCCCCTCGGTGTGGTCACACTCGATGATGTATTGACCGCAATCGTTGGTTGATGGGTCAATACCCTTGGTGTGCAAGCGGTCGCACGACAGTGATGGTTACCGCGCCCGCCTTGATTACCGCCCCGAGCTTCCCTAATGTGGGGCACCGACCGCTGTGGGTCGTCTGCCTCGGCCCTTCCCTCACGCGAGGCGCCCGGCGGTCGGTTGCAAAGGAGTCGGTGCCGGTGGCAACCATGCCCCCTCATCGTCACGACCTGAATGCTTCTGCTCGGCCGAGTAGCCTGCGCCGCGCCGCCCACCGGTTGCTGGTCCTGGTCGCCGCCGCGGCGGTCGGTGCCGGTCTGTTGGCCGCGCCGGCACATGCCGAGCCCACGGTCGACGAGATCGAGGCGCAGATCGACAAGAAGTGGGAGCAGTTGGAGCCCACCATCGAGCAGTACAACAAGGTCCGGGCGCAGCTGAAGGTCAACCGGCAGAAGTCGGCGGACCTGCAGAAGAAGATCGAGCCGCTGGCGTTGCAGAGTGAGCTGGCGCTCAACCGGGTCGGCGACCTCGCCTCCCGCTACTACATCTCGGGCCCGTCGCACGACATCGGCGCGCTGCTGGTCAGCGCCAAGCCGGACACGCTCACCGAGCAGCTCACCATCCTCGACCGGCTTGCCGCCCAGGAGCGCAAGGAGGTCGAGGGCGTGCTGGCCGTGCGGGCCAAGTACGACGGCGAGAAGCAGAAACTGGACGCGCTGATCGTCACCCAGACCAAGCAGCAGAACGAGCTGGCGGCCAAGAAGAAGCAGATCGACGCCGAGATCAAGCAGCTCGAGGCGTCGATGCCGAAGACCACGGTCAAGACCGTCGGCTGCCCGACCATTAACGGTGTGCTCGCCGTGGCCGCCCAGAAGGCGATCAAGACCGCCTGCCAGCAGGTCGGCGATCCGTACGTCTGGGGTGCCACCGGCCCGAACTCGTTCGACTGCTCGGGGTTGACCCAGTACGCCTACAAGTCGGCCGGGATCTACCTCACCCACCACACGGGTGATCAGTGGAACGAGGGCAAGGCCGTCTCGCGGGCTGACGCCCGTCCCGGTGACCTGGTCTTCTTCTTCTCCGGCCTGAGTCATGTCGGGCTGTATCTGGGTAACAACCAGATGGTGCACGCGCCACGTGCCGGCAAGCCGGTGCAGGTGTCCAGCATCAACACCATGCCGGTCGCCGGGTTCCGTAGACCCGGCTGATCCGCCTAGCGCCATACGACGGCCCCCGGTCAACCCGACCGGGGGCCGTCGTGGTTTGTCAGCGGGGCGCGCCCACCGGGGACGGCAGCAGCTGCACGTCGGCGAGATCGACGTACATGATCCGGTGACCGAACTGGATCTGCGCGTAGCGGTTCTCGCCGCGAATCACCGTCCAGTCACCGGGTGAGGAGCCGTCGAACGTGCTGGCCCGGTAGTACTCGCCGGCCAGCACCGCGCCGACGGCGTATCGCTGACCGGCGGCCAGCGTGTACTGCAGCGGCGAGATCGTCTGGTAGGGCACCCCGGCCGGGTACGCCGACTGCTCCGGGTACGCCCGTCCGTACACCGGGATGGTGGCCCGTCCGGGCTTCGGCGTGGCCACGACGCCGACGGTCCAACTGGCGGTCGGCGCGGACGCCGGGTTGTAGAACCAGGCCCGCTGCCCGAGGTACCAGATCGCCGTCCAGTCGCCCTGCCGCCCGGCGAGCGCGTACGTCTGCCCGGCAGACGCCCGGGCCCCGTGGTCCGACACGGCCATCGTGTTCGGGGTGCCGTCCGGGCGGAGCGCGACGTCGTTGACCAGCGGCGCGTCTGCGGACGGTGCGCTGCGCAGCACCACCGCCGAGGAGCCACGCGGCGCGCACGGCAGGCCCGCGGTGACGCAGCCGGTGAACGCCGGCTGGTTGGTGGTGTAGTCCGGGTCGATCCGGACCAGCCCGGTGGCCGGGGTGCCGGTGTCCAGCCGGGGTGCGTGCAGCAGGTCGAAGTAGTGCGTCCAGTCCCAGTACGGGCCCGGATCCCAGTGCATTCCTGGCACGGTCGAGGCGACGGTGCCGGGCACGTTGTCGTGGCCGATGATGTGCTGGCGGTCCAGCGGGATGCCCAGCCGCAGCGCCAGGTGCCGGACCAGCTTCGCCGAGGTCCGGTACATCGCCTCGGTGTACCAGGTGCCCTGCGCCGCGAAGCCCTCGTGTTCCAGACCGATCGACTTGGCGTTGACGTACCAGTTGCCGGCGTGCCAGCCGACGTCCTTGGTCCGCACGTGCTGGGCGATGTGCCCGTCGACCGAGCGCAGCGAGTAGTGCCAGCTCACGTAGGTCGGATCCTGGACGAGTTGCAGGGTGGTCGCCCAGCTCGCCTCGGTGTCGTGGATGACGATGTACTCGATCTTCTGCCGGGCGGGCCGGTCGGAGAGGTCGTGGTTGCCGTAGTCCCCGTCGCCGAACGCCTCGTAGGGCGCCGGGATCCATTCGCAGGAGATGGTGCGGGGGCACTCCACCCCGTCCGGGCGGGCCAGCCGGCGCAGGCCCAGCCGGTCCAGCCAGGAACGCTCGGGCCGTACCGCACGGGCCGGCAGGGTGATCCGCTGGCCGTCGTCGGTCACCCGGGACGCGCCCGCACCGATGGTGGTGAAGACCTCGTCGGCGAAGGCCGCGGCGGCGTCGGCGCTGTCCGCGCCGGAGTAGCGGGCCACCGCGCCGTACCAGGCCGCCGGGTCGGTGTCGGCGCCGAGCGGCGCCCCCAATTCCCGCTGGTACGCGCTCAGCAGCGCGGCACCACCCCGGATGTTGACGCCCACGTCGGCGCGCAGTGCCTCGGGTGCCGCGCCGGTCAGCGCGGCGGCGGCGTCTACGGTCTGCAACGCGGCGGTGGACGGCGCGGGGGTCTCGACCGGCCGGGGCGCGGGCACCCGGGCGGGGCGCGAATCGTCGCCACGGGGGTCCTCGGCGCCGGCGTCGTGGTGGCCGCGCCCAGGTAGGGCGGCCACGTGCCGGGCGTCGGTCAGGTGCATCGGGCCGTAGCCGCCGCTGGTGCTGGGTGTGCCGGCGTTGCTGTCCCAGCGGGACTCCAGATAGGAGACGCCGAGCAGCACGACGGGCGGTATCCCGTACTCGGTGGCCGCGGCGGCGTATTGCTGTTGGCGGTCGGTGGTGGGCGCGGCGGCGGCCGGGCCGACGGAGAGTGGCACCGTGGTCGTGGCGGCGACCACGGTGGCGGCGAGCAGGGCACGCCAGCCGGTCGACAGGGTGGGAGGGTGCATCGAACCCCCTAGATTCTCGCGGGCAGAGGTCAGGTCACCATCGCGCCGCCCGGGAACCCACGTCAATACCTTTCTATCTATCGAAGTATCTAGAAAGTATTCTTCACACACGGTCGGTGACCTCATCCGATCGGTACGGAGTGTCACGGCCGCACGGGTTGCGGATCGGTAACAAGCGTCTCTACTCTGGTCATTCGTCGGCCCGACAGCAGCTCCGCCCAGCCCGGGCGGTAACGGACCGACACCGCCGAGTCGTTTCCGAGCGAACCGGGGACCCAGGTCCCTCGGGGTGAATCCGCAGTCACTTGCGGTAGGGCGCCGACTTCCCGCCCGAACCCGTCAGCTAACCCGGTAGGCGGTCAGGAAGAAGGAGTACGGAACCCCGGTGGCACTCCATGCCCCGCGGCCGTCGTCCGAGCGGTCGGCATCAGCCGGCCCGGCGTCGATCGTGCCGCGCCCACGCTGGTCCCGCTTCACCACCGTTCTCGCCGCGCTGGCCGGCGTCGCCGTCGTCCTGACCGGCAGCGCCACGGCGGCCCACGCCGACCCGTCCGTCGCCGAGATCGAGCGCCAGATCGACGCCGACTGGAACAAGCTCGAACCGATCATCGAACGGCACAACGCCACCCGCACCGACCTCGCCGCGAAGCGCAAGCAAGCCGACGCGCTGGCCGCCCGGATCACTCCGCTGGAGCGCCAGGTCGACGCCGCGATGGACAAGGTCAGCGCCCTCGCCGTCCGCGCCTACAAGGGTGAGAACGTCTCGACCGTCAACGCGGTGCTGGGCAGCCGGTCGCCCAGCGAGGTGGTCGGCCAGCTCGAAATGCTCGACCGGTTTGCGCACAACCAGCAGAAGGACGTACGCCAGGTGGCCGACCTGCGCGACCAGTTGGCCGCGCAGAAGGCGCCACTGGACGAGATGGTGGCCCAGCTGGCCCGCACCGAGGCTCAGTTGGCGGCGAAGAAGAAGCAGATCAACGAAGAGATCGACCGCCTGCAGAAGCTGCGCCTCAAGGTGTACGGCAACGGCGGCGGCGGCCCGCTGCGCCCGGCGCCCTGCCCGGGTAGCTACCCCGGCGGCGCGGCGGGCACCGCGGTCAAGTTCGCCTGCGCGCAGATCGGCAAGCCCTACGTCTGGGGTGCCGAGGGCCCGAACTCGTACGACTGCTCCGGGCTGATGCTGGCCGCCTGGGCGAAGGCCGGCGTGTCGCTGCCGCACAACGCCGCCGCGCAAAGCCGGGTCACCAAGAACGTCAGTAGGGGTGACCTGCGCCCCGGCGACCTGGTCTTCTACTACAGCGACATCCACCACGTCGGCATGTACGTCGGCGGTGGCTGGGTGGTGCACGCCTCGCAGGCCGGTCAACCGGTCAAGATGAAGAAAGTCGACGACGGCCCGATCCACAGCTACGGCCGCCCCGGCTGACCTGGGTGACGAAAGGGCCCGTCGCGATCCGTCGCGGCGGGCCCTCGTCGTTCTCCGCGTCGCGCCTTATCGGGTGGGCCAGGTGCGCCAGTGCTGCCAGGCGCGGCTCGGAGTCGGCCCCCGCTGCCCCTGGTAGCGCGAGCCGTAGACCGCCGAGCCGTACGGGTGCTCGGCCGGCGAGGACAGCCGGAAGATGCAGAGCTGCCCGATCTTCATCCCCGGCCACAGGGTGATCGGCAGGTTCGCCACGTTCGAGAGCTCCAGCGTCACGTGACCGGAGAAACCCGGGTCGATGAATCCGGCGGTGGAGTGCGTGAGCAGCCCGAGCCGGCCCAGGGAGCTCTTGCCCTCCAGTCGGCCGGCGAGCTGGTCACCCAGCGAGATGACCTCCAGCGTCGAGGCGAGCACGAACTCGCCCGGGTGCAGCACGAACGGCTCGCCGTCGGGCACCTCGACCGCCGAGGTCAGGTCGTCCTGCTGCCTGGCGGGATCGATGTGGGTGTAGAGGTGGTTGTTGAAGACCCGGAACAGCCGGTCGAGTCGGACGTCGATGCTGGACGGTTGGACCAGGGTGGGCTCGAACGGCTCCAGGCCCAGCGTGCCGGCCTTGATCTCGGAGACCAGGTCGCGGTCGGAGAGCAGCATCGGACCACCATAGCCGCGTGGCCGAAAGTGACTGGATTCGGTGCCGGTGACCAGCGCGTCGAGGTCGCTGCTCGTACATTTGTTCGATAGAATGCCCGCATGGCTTCCTGGTCCGAATTCGCCGCCGACGAGCCCCGACTCGCCGACGGGATCCGCGTTCTCCTCCAGCAGTACGGGCCGGGCTTCGGCTACCTGGCCACGGTCCGTGCCGACGGCGGGCCCCGCGTCCATCCGGTCTCTCCGGTCATCACCGATGAGGGGCTGTTCTGCTTCATCATCGACTCTCCCAAGCGCCGCGACCTCGAACGTGACGGCCGTTACGCCCTGCACTCGTTCCCGCCGGAGGAGAGCGACGACGAGGCGTACGTGGCGGGGCGCGCCCGTCCGGTGACCGACCCGGTGCGGGTGGCGCAACTGGCGCAGACCGCCCGTGCCGAGCCGCAGGTCGACTGGCGGCTGTTCGAGTTCACCATCGACGTGGCGATGCTCACCCGCCGCGAGCAGCACACCGCAGGCATTCCGGGCCTCGCGCCGGGCCGGCCGGCCGTTCGGGTCTGGCTCGACCCGCACGCCCCGACGGCGGCGGCCACGCCACTCGCCGTACCGCAGACCCGCCCGACCCGCCGCAGCCGCGACGTCCAGTGCACGGCCGCCTGACCACGGCCCGAAGGTCATCGGTGCCGGCTCCGTCCTGACGGAGCCGGCACCGGGTGTACGCCCGGCCGCGCCCGGCCCCGCGCCCCGCCCACCGCGCATGATCAACTCGGTTTCGGTAAAACCGCGGTATCCCGACGCTCCGGATGCCCCGACGTCCAGGAAGTCGAGTGGATCAACCCGGGCGGGGCGGTACGCAACAGCCGCTGCCGGCGGGGGTACCTGGGTGCACGGGCTCGACGGCTCGGGTACAGTGGTGCCGCTTGCGGGTGTAGTTCAATGGCAGAACATCAGCTTCCCAAGCTGACAGTGCGGGTTCGATTCCCGTCACCCGCTCCAAACGAAAGGCCCTGGCCAGGACGTGAGTCCCGGTCAGGGCCTTCGGTGTTCCGAGGGCAACCATCAGGTGGCGTGCCATCAGTGGTGCCTCGCGACGGTCGTCAATCGCCCTCGAGCCCGCGGTACGTTCCGGACTCGTCGGCGGCATCGGCGAACTCCGCGAAATCCATGTTGGCGATGGTGAGGTTGTTCGAGATGTCCGCGTACCAGCGGGGCGGCACCCGGAAGGTGCGACCGGGCTGGCGGTTCAGGTCGACGGCGAGTAGCGGGCGTTCAACGTCGGTCATCGTGGTCGCGTCGGCGACGAACAGGTAGGGGAGCCAGTTCGCATCGCTTCTGGGAGCGTTTGCCTCAGCCCCCTACTGGTAGTCGGCGAAGATTCGACGGTGCACGCCATCGACGGTGACCGGGCCGCCGTGGGGAAGGATCCACTGCGGTCTGGTGTGGCCGAACGGGACGCCGACGCAGACGACTGCCTCGGGGTTGTAGCGGGCCACCATGTCGACGACCGTGTCGCGTTGCTGCTCCCGTAGCCGGGCCCGATCCGCCGCATCGGGTCGACGGGTGAAGTCGGAGACCGGCGGACGGGCGACCAGAACCGCGTCGACGGCGCTGAGGAACCCGCGTTCACCCAGTGACCGAACGATCCATCCGACCTCGCGCGCGGGAAGGAGCTCCTCCGACGTCTCGATGATCAGCACCCCGCCGCGCAGAACCTCTGGAGGGAACGGGAAGCGTCCCGCCGTCAGGATCCACTGGATGACCTCCAGGCAGCCACCCCAACTGCGGCCGGTAACGGCGCGACGCGGCCCGTACCAGCTCCACGGCTCCGTCGGTTCGCGATCCCCGAAGGACGTCAGCGCCTGCGGGTCGGCCCAGTCGATCCCGATGTCCTCGGACTCGCCCGGATCGGTAATCTCCAGTCGTTCCCCGGTGAGCAACGCCGCTCGCAGCGACCGGGCGTGGATGTCATCGACGGCGGGCCCGGGGCCGAGGTGCACCTGGGACGAGCCGCCGTAGAAGCTGGCGATGCCGAGGCCCCAGAGCCAGTGGTGCAGGTTGGTGTTGTCACTGGTGCCGAGGAACGGCTTCGGGTCGGCTCGGGCGAGGTCGGCGTCCAGGTGCGGGATGACCGTGATCTGGTCCTCGCCTCCGACGACGGCGAGAATGCCGCGCACCCGGGGATCCGCGAAGGCGGCGTTGATGTCGGCCGCACGCGCTGCCGCGGTCGCACCCACCTCGCGGGTGGTGGGGTATTCGACCGGAACAAGGCCGGTCAGGTCGGCGAGCCGTCGCATGGCCTGTTCGTGAATCCCGGGAAAGGCGCCGGCCGCGGCGAAGGACGGCGAGAGGACCGCGATCTTGTCCCCGGGGCGGGCCTTCCGAGGACGAACAAGTTCATGCTCCATGCCGAGATCCAATCGGGCTGCCCCGCCGTACGCATCTCATTTCGAGTCAGGTTCCAGGAGAATCACGGGTATCTCCCGCGTGGTCCGTTGTTGGTAGGCCGCGTACCCCGACCTGGCCGAAACCATCACGCGCCACAGGTGTGGGCGCTCCTCGGCGGTGGCGGGGTCACCCGCCCCGGGAATGGTTGAGGCCAGGCCGGCGCAGGTGCTGCCCGGATCGCACGCTGACCGTCAGGTCGAGGACCGGAACTCCTGGTGGCGTCGGAGGAGTTCCCGAAGCGCGCTGATCTCGGCAGCCAGTGCGGCCTGCCCCTGCTCGGTGATCCTGATCCAGGTCTTGGGCCTGCGGCCGTGGTAGCCCCGCTCGATCTGGATCAGGTCGGCCTCCTCCAGCACGGCAAGGTGTCGGGAGAGGTTTCCGGCGGTGAGTTCGAGCGCTTCGCGCAGGTAGGCGACCTCCACCCGTTCGGCCTCGGCCGCGATGGTGAGGATGCCGAGCCGGTTGCGTTGGTGGACGGTTTCGCTGAGGCCGTTCGTCGGGTGCCCGCCGTTGCCGGTGCTGCTGGCTTCCGCATTACTGCTCACGCCGACCTCTTGATCGTGTTGACGAGCGCGATGCCGCCGCCGACGAGCAGGACCGGTGCGGGCAGCAGCGCCGCCAGCAGGAAGCTGTAGCGGTTCAGGTCCCCCGGCTCGAAGTGCGCGGTCTGGAAGTAGACGTTGACGAGGACGACCGCTGCGGCGTAGGCCACGGCCACGATCGTCAGGCCACGGCTGCGTTCCAGTCGAGCCAGCACCAGTAGTCCCACCGCGATGACCAGATGCGGGAACATGCCGCGATTGGATACGCCCAACAGCGGGGTGGTCACCCAACTGGTCCCGGTCGAGATCACTGTCGCCGTGTTGAGCAACAGATACCGCAGCACGATCGGCAGCACGAGCCCGGCAAGGGTGCCCACGATGCCGGCGACGACGTACGGCCGAGCCGGAGTCTGGACGCCCACCCGCACACCATGCCACCGATACCACCAGAGGCTGAGCAGGTAGCCGCCGATGAGTGCCGCCAGCCAGTACCAGCCGAGGGTCGCCGAGCGTTCGAGGAAGTCCCCACCGAGGCCGGTCAGTGCGGGGTTGTCCGGCGTGGCGCGCAGGGCGGGCGGTTCGACCGACTCGACGTACAGGGGCGCGGCCACCGCCATCAGGAGACCGAACAGCAGGAGCGGCAACCAGTAGGCGTTTCGGGTGGCTCTGGTACGCCGCTGGAGGGCGGTCACCGACGCCAGCAGCTCTCCGGGTGTGTTTCCGCTGTTCGGCGCGGCGCTCGGTGATTCCGACACGATGCCCTCCAGGCCGTCTCGATTGCTGCTGCACTACCAATAGGTTTGCATTGCAAATCAATCTGCGCAAGAGGTTCGGTGGGGCGGCGACGCCGCGCGGGATCGACAGTGGTAGCTCCTGTTGAGCTCCGACACCAGCTAATGTCCGGATTGGAGGTGATCCGTGTTCACCGAGGCCTTTCCGATCGTGATGACACCTGACCTGCCACGACTGATCGCGTTCTACCGGGACGTGGTCGGCTTCGAGCTGACCTATCGGTTTCCGGACGAGGGTGCCCCGGAGTTCGTCGCCCTCCGCTTGGGCACCAGCGAGCTCGGCCTGGCCGCCAACCCGGAGGCTGGCGACCTGGCCGACTCGCACCGCTGGGAGTTGTGCGTCTACGCCGACGACTGCGACGCCGCCGTGGGTGCGTTGCGCACGGGCGGAGCGACGGTCACCGAGGAGCCGGTCGACCAGCCGTGGGGTGAGCGCTCGGCGCGGGTCACCGACCCCGACGGCAACCGGTTGCTGGTGCTGGCTCGGCTGTAGACATCCGCGCCGGGGAGGAGGACGCCGGGTCATCTTCTCCAGAACAGGAGATGGGTGACTCCGCTGGGGCTGGGCACCGACTCGAGGTGGAAGCGGTCGAGCAGTTCGGTGTGGCTGTCCCACAGACGCTCGCCTCGATGCAGGTCGACGGGTGCGACGGCGATGTGCATCGTGTCCACCAGGTCGGCCTCGAGGAACTCGCGGATGGTCGCCACCCCACCACCGAGGCGTACGTCCCGACCGGCGGCTGCCTCCTTCGCTCGGGCCAGCGCCTCGGCCGGGCTGGCGTTGAGGAAGTGGAACGTGGTGTCGGCCAGGGTGAACGACGGGCGCTCGTGGTGGGTGAGCACGAAGACCGGCGTGTGGAACGGCGGATTGTCCCCCCACCAGCCCTGCCAGTCGTGGTTCTCCCAGGGGCCACGCTGGGGGCCGAACTTGTTGCGACCCATGATCTCCGCGCCGATGTTGCACTCGGCGTCGCGGGTCAGGTAGTCGTCCAGGCCGCGCGTGCCACCCGGCTCGGTGCGATACACGAAGCTGGCGGTGGCGGCACGCCAGGAGAACATCGGGGTGGGGTCGGCGTGGCCGAAGGGCCGTTCCAGGCTCTGCCCCTCTCCGGTGCCGAACCCGTCGCGTGAAACGTTAAAGCACTGCACCCGAAACAGTTGCGGCATGGTGTCTCCTCTTTACGTCGATGGGCCGTTAATTCAGTTCGCGGTCACCGTCGGGCCGCCCCCGCTGCCCCGGTCGTCGAGCACGAGTGGGGCGCGGCCGCGCACCGCGTACCGGATGTGGGTGACCTGTGGGGTGGCGAGGACGCGGGTCGGCGTCAGCTCGACCGCCTCCCGGTCGCCCAGGTCGAGGTCCGCGTCGAACAGCCGCAGGCCGGTGCCGAGCACGACCGGTACGACGTGCAGCTCCAACTCGTCGAGCAGGCCGGCCTTGAACACCTGCCGCACCAGGCTGCCGCCCCCGGCCACGGCGACGTCCTTGTCACCGGCCGCGGCACGCGCCTGCTCGACGGCGCTGGCCACGCCATCGGTGACGTAGGTGAAGCTGGTGCCGCCTCCCCGCAGCAGCCGCTGACGGGGGCGGTGGGTGACGACGAAGACCGGTGCGCGGAACGGCGGTTCCTCGCCCCAGGGCACCTCACCTCCGTCGGCCATCCGGCGCCCCATCACGTACGCGCCCGCCGCGCCGAACGATTCGGCGATCACCTCGGAGTTGGTGTCCTGCTCCCCGCCGGCGAAGCCCTGCCGTTCGCGCCAGGCCGCCGCCTCGGTCGCCCAACGGGTGATCCGGAAGAATCCGGCGCTCTCCGCCGAGTCCATCCAGTTGCCGTCCCCGTCGAAGCGTGGGCCGGCGTAGAAGCCGTCCATCGACACCGACAGCTGTGCGGTCACCTTCGTCATCGCGCCCGGTCCTCTCCTCGGGCGGCACCCCGACTTGGTGTCGCTCCCGGAGGGGTCGGAGCCGAACGCCGTCTCCCTACTGGACGGGAGGGTGACGTGCGTCACCTTTTGGCTTGGTCAGGTACCAGGTTCCCGCGTGGTCCGGGTCGCATGACCACCGCATCCGGGGCGTTTCCTCCGGGCGCGGTCTCCAGTCCCGGTAGGGCGCGAGGGCCACCCGCCAGGCGATCACGGCGAAGACGTAGATGCCCGGTCCGACCAGCCAGAGCAGGGCGTCGCGCCGCCGGTAGGAGGCGTACGGCGCGAGCCACGCGGTCGCCGCCATCGGCACCGCGACCGCGCTCAGGTCGGCCATCGGCCCGCGGCCGAACCGGGACTCGATCAGCTCGCGCAGGACGAGGGACGGAACAACCACCCCGACCAGCAACACCACCGTGCGGACCATGCGGATCCGGCGCGTCCGGCGATCCCGGGCTTCGCGGGCAGCAACCGCTTCGGTGGGCATCCCCGGAGGGTACGGGCTGGCAGCGGCGGTGGATCTAGGACTTCCGGACGCTGGCCCTAACCGGTCGGACGCCTCGCCCACGAGGTGCCGGATGGCGCGTAGCCGTGGCGGCGGTAGAAGCGCACCGCGTCGGCGTTGCGGTGGTGGATGCCCGCCGACAGGTAGGAGAGACCGTGCTCGGTCGCCCACTGGTTCGCCGCGGCTAGGGTGGCGATCATGCGGATTGGCATCGTGATCCTGCCGGACCAGCGGTGGGCGGAGGCGCAGCGTCGCTGGCGGCAGGTCGACGAGTGGGGCTTCGACCACGCCTGGACGTACGACCACCTGGGTTGGCGTGACCTGGTCGACGGCCCGTGGTTCGACTCGATGGCCACGTTGACCGCCGCCGCCACGGTGACCTCGCGGATTCGGCTGGGCACGCTGGTAGCGTCGCCGAACTTCCGGCACCCGGCCGCGTTCGCCCGGCAGATAACCACGGTGGACGACGTCTCCGCCGGGCGGTTGCTGCTCGGCCTGGGCGCGGGCGGCATCGGCTTCGACTCGGCGGTGTTGGGTGGTGAAACGCTGCCACCGCGGCAGCGGGTCGACCGGTTCGCCGAGTTCACCGAGCTGTTGGACCTGATCCTGCGGGAGGACGGCACCACCTGGCGCGGCGACTGGTTCGCGGCGGTGGACGCCCGCAACAACCCCGGCTGCGTGCAGCAGCCTCGGGTGCCGTTCGTGGTGGCTGCCAACGGACCACGGTCGATGCGGCTGGTGGCGCGTTTCGGGCAGGGGTGGGTGACCACCGGCACCGGTGACGACAACGACCTGGCGGGTTGGTGGGCCAGCGTGTCGGCGCTGTCGGCGCGGATGGACCGGACCCTGGACGAGGCGGGCCGCGATCCGGCCAGCCTGGACCGTTACCTCTCGCTGGACGCGGCGCCGGTCTTCTCGCTCAGCAGCGCACAGTTCTTCGCCGATCAGGTGGGCCGGGCCGCCGAGTTGGGCTTCACCGACGTGGTGACGCACTGGCCGCGGGCCAGCAGTTGGTACGCCGGTGACGAGGCCATCCTGGTGGACGTGGCGACGCGATTGCTGCCCCAGCTACGCGGCTGAGGCCGCCGCGCCCGCCCGCGGCCGAGCCGCCGCGCCCGCCCGCGGCTGAGGCCGCCGCGTCCACCCGTGTCCGGCCCGGCTGGGTGCCGCCGGGTCAGGGGCCCAGGTCGCCGCTGGCCACCCCGCCCTCGCCGCCGGAGACCAGCCGGAAGCGGAGGCAGACGATCGGGGTGTCGCCGTCGACCGGCGTGCCGAGCCGCGCCCAGTAGGCCGAGTGCCCGGCCCGCCACTCCTCGATCGAGCGGTCACCCTCGCCCTCGGCGTGGGCGAAGTCCCAGGGCACGTCGCCGAAGCGGACCACCTCGACTCCGGTGATCTCCACGACGCCGGCCAGTGCGTTGTCGTCGTCGACCAGCGCCAGTCGTTCGCCGACGTGCTCCAACTCCTCGCCCTCTTCCGCGTACTCGGCGAGCCGGCCGGCCGTCGCGGTCTTCACACCGGCCAGCACCAGGGTGTTGAGGGTTGCCCGCAACTCGCCGGGGGTGCCGAGGGCGAGGGCGCGCAGTTCACCGATCCGAGGCCACATCCTGCCGAGGCTAGGCCAGCACGGCCCGGGACGCTGTCGCAATACGCGTCGCCCCGCTCGCGATGCCGTCGGCCGGGGCGTACACCAGCGTGCGGAGCGCGCGCTGCGCCTCGGCCGGGCTCCGCACCGGGCGCACCTCGCTTCGGGTCAAGCGGGCAGATCCGCGGCGTCGATCAGGCCGGTGATCCGTAGGTCGGCCGCGACGTCGGGCGGGCAGTCCACGGCCACCACGGCGGTGCCCAGCACGTCGGCGCCACGTGCGGCGCAGATGTCGTAGAGGGCGCGGAGCTGCGCGCCGGTGCGCACCCAGTCGTCCACCACCAGCACCCGGTCGTCGGGGCCGAGGTGCCGGTCCCGTACGGCGAGGTCGACCCGTCGGCCCCGGTAGTCCGGCGGGCTCTGCGCCCAGGTGAGCGGCCCGGCCGGTAGTCGCCCGTCGCCGGCTTTGTGGGCCGCCACGAAGCCGACTCCGAGGGCGGTGGCGGCCAACGGCCCGAGCAGCAGGCCGGTGACGGCGGGGGCCAGCACCACCGTCGGCCGGGCGGCCCGGTACGGCGCCACCAGGGCCGGTCCCAGTTCGGCCAACACCGCCGGGTCCCGCCACCAACCGGAGATGTCGCTGACCAGGTGACTGGTGCCCGGCCCGGGGTCGATCCAGCGGAACAGGGTGGCCAGGCGATCGGTCAGCTCAGCGGGCATCCGCTCATCCTGCGGCACGTGCGGTCGGCGCGGCGGCACCCGGGCCGGCCGGCCCACCCCGGGTCGGATGATCGGCTACACGTACCTGTGCAAATACGGGCATACCGCCATGATCACGTTGACTTCGGAAGTACTTCTCTCGTTACGGTCCGACCCGGTTTGTTCAGACGACGAAAGGACCGGGCCGGTGGCAGGCAAGCACTCCCGTACCCGCATCTTCTCCTCCCCGGCGGGCATCGTGGCCACCGCGGCGGTCGGCGTCGCCCTCGCGGTCGGGGGCACGTTCGGTGCCGTGCAACTGACCTCCAGCTCCGACCAGTCGGGGCAGCTGGCCCTCGACCTCGCCCCGACCACCGCCGCGAGCAGCCTCACCCCCAGCTCCCCGGCCGTCTCGCCGAGTGCCGGCGCCTCGCCGAGCGCGACCGCCAGCCCGTCGGCGACCCGGTCCCAGCAGGCCGCCTCCCGGGCCAAGGCCCGCACCGCGTCGCCGAAGCCGAAGCCGACCGTCAAGAAGACCACGGCCGCGGCCAAGGTGCTGGACAGCGGCTCGTGCGGCGCCTCGTTCTACTCCGACGGGCAGCTCACCGCCAACGGTGAGTCGTTCAACCCCGACGCGCTGACCGCCGCGCACAAGACGCTGCCGTTCAACACCAAGGTCCGGGTGACCAACCCGGCCAACGGCAAGTCGGTGACGGTGCGGATCAACGACCGTGGCCCGTTCATCGAGGGTCGCTGCCTGGACCTCTCCCGGGCCGCCTTCGCCACCATCGCCTCGGTCGACGTGGGTGCGCTCACCGTCCGCTACGAGGTCCTCGGCTGATCGGGACGGGCGACGCCGATTCGGCCGACCGAGTGGGCCGCCCGGACAGAACCTTCTCGGACGACGGGTCAGGTTCATTCACCGGTTCACGTCGATCAGGCAAACTGTCCCTCGTACCTACGCGACTCCTCCAGTCGGGCCGTCGCCCGCTGAGCCCCGGATCCCGCGCCGGCCTCGGCGCGGCCCTCGTTCTGCTCGCGATCGTGTCGGCGGTGGAGGCGGCGGACGGCCGTAAGGCGCACTACGTCGCGCTCCTGGCGGCCGCGCCGGTGCTCGCCGCAGCCCTGGCGTCCTGGCTGGTGGTCCTGGGCGTGGGCGTCGCGGCGACCCTGATCGGCGTCGGCTTTGCGGTGGTCGCGCCGAAGATGTCGTTGGTCACCTCGGTCAACGTTGTCGCGGTCGCGGTCGCCACCGGGTTGGCCGTGGCCGTGGCATGGGTCCGGCAGCGGCAGGCCGAGCGGATCGTGGAGCTGACCAAGCTCGCCTCGGTGGCCCAGCAGGCGGTGCTGCGTCCGCTCGGGCCGCAGGTCGGCACGCTCTCGGTCGCCGGGCGCTACATCTCGTCCACCGCCACCGCCGAGATCGGCGGAGACCTGTACGAGGCGATCGACACGCCCTACGGCGTACGCATGATCATCGGCGATGTGCGCGGCAAGGGCCTGGACGCGGTCCGGCTGGCCAGCATCGTCCTCGGCTCCTACCGGCACGTGGCGTACGAGCGGGCCGACCTGCGGGCCGTCGTCGCCGACCTGGATCGTGCGGTGGCCCGCAACGTCGGCGATGAGGACTTCGTCACCGCCGCCCTGGTCGAGGAGCGTGGCGGCACCCTCACGATCGTCAACTGCGGCCATCCCTCACCGCTGCTGTTGCGCCGGGGTGCGGTGATCCCGCTGGAGCCGCCGGCGCCGGCCCCTCCGCTCGGGTTCATGCCGGTGGTCCGTCCCCGGGTGGAACGCCTGGAGCCCGGGGACCGGCTGCTGTTGTTCACCGACGGCCTCGGCGAGGCGCGGCGGGACGGCGAATTCTTCCCCACCGCCGACCGGGCCTGGCGACTGCTCGGCCACGGCACGGTCGCCGACGGGCTGGCCTCGCTGGAGACCGCCCTGGTCGAGTGGGTCCATGGTCGGCTCGACGACGACATCGCGTTGGTCCTCATGGAGTACGTCGGCGCTCGTACCGGCGCGGCGGTGGCCGTCCCGAGCTGGGAGGTCGGCGCCGCCGAGAGCTGATCCGACCCGGTGCGGCCGGAGTGTGTAATCGCCGTCACTTGGGTGATCCGCTTGTCGCTGCCTACCCGCGAGTAATACAGTCGGGGTTACTGATCGGTAACACCTGTCCGGAAGCGGGGCCAGCGAGCATGACCCACTACAAGAGCAACCTCCGGGATCTCGAGTTCAACCTGTTCGAGGTCTTCGGGGCGGACCGGGCGTTCGGCCAGGAGCCGTACTCGGATCTCGACACCGACACCGCCCGCAGCTTCCTCGCTGAGGTCGACCGCCTCGCCCGCGAGGATCTGGCCGCCAGCTACACGGACAGTGACCGCAACCCGCCGGTCTTCGACCCGGCCACGCACACCGCGCCGCTGCCGGAGTCGTTCAAGAAGTCCTACCAGGCATTCATGGACTCCGAGTTCTGGCGCCTGGACCTGCCGCCGGCGCTGGGTGGCACCAATGCCCCGCGCGCCCTCTGGTGGGCGCTCGCCGAGCTGGTGCTCGGCTCGAACGCCCCGGTCTGGATGTACGCCTCCGGCCCGTCCTTCGCGCACGTGCTGCACGTCGAGGGCAACGAGCGGCAGAAGCGGTGGGCCAAGCTCTTCATCGACAAGCAGTGGGGCTCCACCATGGTGCTCACCGAGCCGGATGCCGGCTCGGACGTGGGCGCGGGCCGTACCCGGGCGATCCAGCAGCCCGACGGCAGCTGGCACATCGAGGGCGTGAAGCGCTTCATCACCTCCGGTGAGCACGACCTGAGCGACAACATCGTGCACTACGTGCTGGCCCGTCCGGTCGGCGTGGAGGGTGTCGGTGGCCCCGGCACCAAGGGCCTCTCGCTCTTCGTGGTGCCGAAGTTCCACTTCGACGAGACCACTGGTGAGCTGGGCGAGCGCAACGGCGTCTACGCCACCAACGTCGAGCACAAGATGGGCCTGAAGGTCTCCAACACCTGCGAGGTGACCTTCGGCGAGCACGGCGTACCGGCCAAGGGCTGGCTGCTGGGCGACCGGCACGACGGCATCCGGCAGATGTTCATGATCATTGAGTACGCCCGGATGATGGTCGGCACCAAGGCCATCGCCACCCTGTCCACCGGCTACCTCAACGCCCTGGAGTACGCGAAGAACCGGGTGCAGGGCGCCGACCTGATCCAGCAGGCGGACAAGACCGCCCCCCGGGTCACCATCACCCACCACCCGGACGTGCGCCGCTCGCTGCTGCTGCAGAAGTCGTACGCCGAGGGTCTTCGCGCCCTGGTCCTCTACACCGCCACCTGGCAGGACAAGGTCGCGCTCGCCGAGGCCGCCGGTGACGAGAAGGCCACCAAGCTGGCCAAGCGGGTCAACGACCTGCTGCTGCCGCTGGTCAAGGGCGTCGGTTCGGAGCGGGCGTACGAGCTGCTCGGGCACGAGGCCCTGCAGACCTTCGGCGGCTCCGGGTTCCTCCAGGACTACCCGCTGGAGCAGTACGTCCGGGACGCCAAGATCGACACCCTGTACGAGGGCACCACCGCCATCCAGAGCCTGGACCTGATCTTCCGCAAGATCGTTCGGGACAACGGCAAGGCGCTGCTGGCGGTCTCCGGCGAGATCCAGGAGTTCATCTCCTCCGAGGCGGGCAACGGTCAGCTCAAGGAGGAGCGGCAGGCGCTCGGCAAGGCGCTGGCCGAGATCCAGAACATCCTCGGCGTGCTGACCGGGTGGCTGGGCGAGGCGCAGGGCGGCGACACCCGGGCGCTCTACAAGGTCGGGCTGAGCAGCCGGCGGTTCCTGCTGGCGGTCGGCGACCTGGTGGTCGGCTGGTTGCTCCAGCGGCAGGCCGACGTGGCGCTGAAGGCGCTGGCCGGTGAGGTCTCCGCCAGCGACAAGGCGTTCTACACCGGCAAGGTGGCCGCTGCCCGTTTCTTCGCCCGTGAGGTGCTGCCCCGCATCGGTGCCGACCGACGGATCATCGAGGGCGCCGACCTCGACATCATGGACCTCCCGGAGGAGGCCTTCTAGGCCCCTGGGTCGCACCACCCAGCGCCGACGGCCGGCGGGGCGTGTCTGCCTCGTCGGCCGTCGGCGTCTCGCACCGGTGGCGGCACGTATTGGCCGAGCCCGGCCGGGTATGCCGGTGGCGTGGCGGGTAACCGTCGTGTGACCTCGAAAGGGAACGCCCAGAGCCACCGCACGGGGGAGTGCAGCGCACATGGGTGTAGGAAGCGGCATTTTTCTCATCGCGATCGGCGCGATTCTGACCTTCGCGCTGAGAGCCAACGTCTGGTGGATCGACGTACGGGCGGTCGGCTGGGTGTTCATCCTGGCCGGGCTCGCCGTACTGCTGACCACGCTCTGGTTCTGGCAGGACCGGCGCAAGCGGGCGCGGACCCTCATCGTGGAGGAGAACCGGCTGTCTCATCCGACGGCGATGATGCCGCCGCCGCCAGATCCTCCGCCACCAACCGCGCCGCCGTCCTGATCCTGCGCGACCTGGGCGCGTACCCCTGAGCCACCCGTCGATCGTCGATGGGTGGCTCAGTCTCGTGCGGTGTGCCGGGTCGTGAGCGGCGCTTCCGCCCGACTCAGCTCGGCCCAGCCGAGCGGAGACTGGTGCACCGCCAGCTCGGCGGTGCGCAATCCCTCATCGGTGAACCCGCCCGGATCAAGGAGTGCGGAGAGCAGTGATATGCCCGGATTGTGGGCAATAAGCAGCGCCACGCGGGCTGTCGAGTCCACCGTGCGGACCAACGACAGCAACTCCTCGGGGTGCGCGTCGTACGCGCCCGGCTCATAACGGACGGTTGGGCGAGGCCCGGTCGGGCCGCCCTCCGGCGGCGAACCGGTCATCCCCATCGCCACCTGATGCCAGGTCTGCCGAGTGCGGCGGGCCGTCGAGCAGATCACCACGTCGGGCAGCAACCCGTGGTGCGCCAACCAGGCGCCCGCCGCGGCCGCGTCGGCGTTCCCGCGTGCGCTGAGCGGACGCTCGGCGTCGTCCGCCGCGTCGCTGCCCTGTTCCGCCTTCGCATGCCGCAGCAACACCAGTGTCCGGGTCTCGAGGTGGGCGTCCGTCATGCCCCCAGCTTGCCCGATTGGGGATCTCCGTGCCTGGGTAAGTCGATGGATGCCGCACCCCTACCGACGGCCGCGGCGCGACGTACGCCAGGTTAGAGCCGAGGAGCGAGACATGGGCATTGGTGGCAGCATCTTCTTGATCGCGCTAGGTGCGATCTTCGCGTTCGCAGTGGAGGCCGACCTGGGCTGGCTGGACCTGGCCGTGGTCGGCTGGGTGCTGATGCTCGCCGGCGTCGCCGGCCTGCTCGCCACCCTCTACTTCTGGAGCAGCCGCCGCCGTGCGGTGGTCGCCGCCCCGGTACGCGAGGAGCGCGTGGTGGCCGACCGGGTCGTGCCGGTCCAGGACGACCAGGTCATGCGGGAGTACCGCGAGGTGCGTCGGCCGGGCCGGCCGGTCTGATCCTCGCTCGCACACTCCGGGGTCCCGCAGCGTGGCGGGGCCCCGGCTCGCGTATCGGCCCTCTGGGCCCCCGGCCCGCCTGCATCGGCTCGCGGCCGGTGCACCCGTCCACGAAGGATCAGGCGAACAGCGCGAAGTAGATCGCGATGTGGTGGCAGAGCGCCGCGACCAGCGTGCAGGCATGGAAGAACTCGTGGTGGCCGAAGACGGTCGGCCACGGATTGGGCCGGCGCAACGCGTAGAAGACCGCTCCGATGCTGTAGATCGCGCCACCGGTGATCAGCAGCACCAGCGCCGCGACGCCGCCGCCGTGCAGGATCTCCGGCAGCATGGCCACCGCCACCCAGCCCAGCGCCAGGTAGAGCGGCGCGGACACCCAGCGCGGGGCGTGCGGCCAGACCACCTTGACCGCCACGCCGGCCAGCGCGCCGCCCCAGACCACGGCCAGCATCACGGTGGCCGGCCGGGGCGCGAGCAGCATCGCGCAGAGCGGTGTGTACGTGCCGGCGATGAACACGAAGATCATCGAATGGTCCATCCGGCGCATCACCTGGTAGCCGCGCTCTGACCACACTCGACGGTGGTACAGGGCGCTCGTGCCGAAGAGCCCGCAGACCGTCAGGCTGTAGATGAGACAGCTGACCAGGGGCGCCCACCCCGGTCGGGTCGCGGCGATCGAGCAGAGCACGATGCCGCAGACCAGGGCGACGAAGAAGGCGTACGTGTGTAGCCAGCCGCGCATCCGGGGCTTGCCGATGTCGACCGGCTTCAGGCGAAGCGGGGCGGAGGTGCTCACGTAGTCAGGTTACGGCACCGTAGGTTACTTGGAAGTAGTGGCTTTGGTGATACCCGGCACCGTCATCGTGAACACCGAACCGACACGACATCGGCAAGGATGAGCGGATGCGGATCCGACCCGTCGGGGCGCACGCCCTGCTACTCGACTGCACCGACTCCGCCGACGTTCCCGAGGCCACCCTGGTCGAAGCGTGGCGGGCCGAACTGTGGCGGCGTCGGGAGCGGGGCGACCTGATCGCCGTCGAGATCGTGCCGGCGGCCCGGACCGTACTGCTCGACGGCCTGCCCGACCCGAGCACCACGGCCGAGCAGGTGACCCGGTGGGCGCCCGCCGTCACCGCCGCGACCGTCCGCCCCGACAAGACCACAGCCAGCCACGACGACGACGCGGACGTGGTCGTGCCGGTCTGCTTCGACGGGCCGGACCTGCCGGCGGTGGCGGCGCACTGGGGCGTCGACGTGTCAGCGGTGCGACACCGGTTGACCAGCACCCGGTTCCGGGTCGCGTTCTGCGGCTTCGCCCCCGGATTTCCCTACCTCACCGGGCTGCCCGCCGAGTTGGCGCTGCCCCGGCTGGCCACGCCGCGCCCCCGGGTGCCGGCCGGCTCGGTCGCGCTGGCCGGCCCGTACGCGGGCATCTACCCGGGCGCGTCCCCGGGCGGCTGGCAGCTGGTCGGTCGGACCGACCTGGTGCTGTTCGACGTGACCGCCGACCCGCCGGCCCGACTCGGTCCGGGCCGCACGGTCCGGATGGTGGCGGCGTGACCCACCCGGCCACCATCGAGGTGCTCCGCGCCGGGGCGCTCACCACCGTGCAGGACCTCGGCCGCCCCGGCTGGGCACACCTGGGCGTGCCCCGGTCCGGTGCCCTCGACCCGGCTGCCCTGCGGCTGGCCAACCGACTGGTCGGCAATCCGGAGCACGCCGCCGGCCTGGAGATCACCCTGACCGGCTGCACCCTGCGGCTGACCCGGGCCACCACGGTGGCGGTCACCGGTGCCGACGTCCCGGTCCAGGCCGGCGTTCGGCCCGGTGACATCGGGCGCCCACTCACCGTGCCGGCCGGGACGGTGCTGCGGATCGGTCCCGCCCGCCGGGGCGTACGGAGTTGGCTGGCGGTGGCGGGCGGAATCGACGTGCCACCGGTGCTCGGCAGCCGGGCCACCGACACCCTCTCCGGGCTCGGGCCAGCTCCGCTGCGGGACGGCGACCGGCTGCCGCTCGGCCAACCGGCCGACGCGCCCGCGCCGGTGGATTCGACCGTCTACTCCAGCCCCGCATCGGAGCTACACCTGACATTGCGCCCCGGCCCCCGCGACGACTGGTTCACGCCGGCCGCACTCGACCGGCTCTTCGGCAGCGCGTACACCGTCAGCCCGGTGAGCAACCGGGTCGGCGCGCGGCTCGCCGGCGCGGCACTGCCCCGCGCGGTCGCCGGCGAACTTCCCAGCGAGGGCATCGTGCTCGGCGCGGTGCAGGTGCCGGCGGACGGACAACCCCTGATCTTCCTCGCGGACCATCCGACCACCGGTGGATACCCCGTCATCGGGGTGGTCACCGACGTGACCCCGCTCGCGCAGGCCCGGCCAGGGACTACCGTCAGATTCCATGGACCTCAACGCTGACCTGGGCGAGGGATTCGGCATCTGGCGACTCGGCGACGACGAGGCGCTGCTGAGCCTCGTCACCTCCGCCAACGTCGCCTGCGGCTTCCACGGCGGCGACCCGTCCACCATGCGGCGGGTCTGCGAGGGCGCCGCGCGACGCGGAGTCGCGGTGGGCGCGCAGGTCGGCTACCGGGACCTGGCCGGCTTCGGCCGGCGGCACATCGCGTACGACTTCGCCGAGCTGCGCGACGAGGTGACCTACCAGTTGGGGGCGCTGGACGGGTTCTGCCGACTGTTCGGCACCCGGGTCCGCTACCTCAAGCCGCACGGCGCGCTCTACCACGCGGCCAGCACCGACGAATCCCAGGCAGCGGCCGTTGTCGCCGCGGTCAGCGGCTACGACCCCGAGCTGCCCGTGCTCTGCCTGCCCGGCTCGACGCTCGCTCAACTCGCCGTCGGCGCGGGCCTGCCGGTCGTCGCCGAAGCCTTCGCCGACCGCGCCTACCTGCCCAACGGGGCGTTGGTGCCGCGCGGCACCCCCGGCGCGGTGATCACCGACCCTGAACAGGTGGCCGAACGGGCGGTGCGGATGGCCACGGAACGAAGCGTGGTGGCGGTCGACGGCACCGTCATCCCCTGCTCGGTCGACTCGATCTGCGTGCACGGCGACACCCCGGGCGCGGTCTCCGCCGCCGAACTGGTCCGCGCCACCCTGATCGACGCCGACATCACCCTGGCCCCGTTCGCCTGACCGGAGGGGCCCAGCGGCCCCTCCGACCACCTCAGGCGTCCAGGCCGCGAAGCACCAGCGGCAGCCGGGTCACGGCGCCGTCGACCACCCGCACCGGTACGCCCCAGTCCTGCCGGGTCAAATGGCACGCCGCGTGCTCGACGTCCGCGTCACAGGTCGCCGCCTGGGCGGTCACCTGGAGCACCCCGGCGGTGACCTCGGCGTTGAGCACCAGCCGACGGGACAGCTCGGTGCCGGTGCCGGCACCGTCCACCAGCAGCTCCGGCGGGGACGCGGAGACCACCAACCGGGTCGACGGCCCGTACGTCTCGTCCAGCTTCTGCCCCGGCGCCGGGGTGAAGACGATGTCCAGGGTCACCTCGCCGGCCGCGACGTCGGTCGGCTTGCGCTCGGTGCGGTGCCGGGGGCCGTCCACCGTGCTGGCACCCGCCGCCGACAGGGCACCCGGCGCGAGCCGGGTCAACCGGTGTGCGGCGGACTCCACCACCAGCACCTCGCCGGACGGGGTGAGCACCAGGTCGCTCGGCTCGGCCAACCCGTCGGCCACCGTGGAGACCTGGTTGCTGGCCGGGTCGAAACGGCGCACCGCGCCGTTGTACGTGTCCGCGATCAGCACCGAGCCGTCCGGCAGGGCGCACACGCCCAGCGGGTGCTGGAGCAGCGCCGACTCCGCCGGGCCGTCCACGTGCCCGAAGTCGAACAGGCCCTGCCCGACGGCGGTGCCCAACACACCGTTCTCGACGTACCGGACGGCACTGGTCTCGCTGTCGGCGATCCAGAGCCGGGTGCCGTCGGTGGACACGGAGAGCCCTGACGGCTGCGCCATCCACGCCTCGGCCAGCGGGCCGTCCCGCAGCGCCTCGACCGTCGTGCCGGCGTACATGCCGGCGGTCCGCTTGATCGGGTCGAACCACCAGAGCTGGTGGATACCGGCCATCGCGATGATCAGCTTGTCGTCGTACCAGGCCAGGTCCCACGGGGAGGAGAGATCCACGGCGAGCGCGTCGTGGGCGTGGTCGTCGACCTCGGCGCGCCACTGCCGGCCGCTGCCGGCCACGGTGACCACCTCGCCGGACTCCAGCCGTACGCCGCGCAGCAGGTGGTTGACCGTGTCGGCCACCACCAGGTCGTAGCCGGCGACCTCGGCGACGTGCGTGGGCAGCAGGCACACCCCCTGCGGCTCGGAGAACGTCGCCGCGGCACCCGGCCCGTCGGCCCGGCCCCGCTCACCCGAGCCGATCCGGCGCACCGGCGTCTCGCCGTCCGGGGCCACCTCGACCAGGGAGTGCCGGGCCGAGTCCGAGACCAACAGGTTGCCGTTCGGCAGCAGCACCGCCTTGCCCGGGAAGCGCAGCGCGGTCTCCGGCGCCGGCGGCGGGACGTACGGGCCGTGCCCCCGGTGCAGGGTGCCCTTGGCCTCGTGGGTGGCGATCAGCTCGTCGATCAAACGGGCCAGCCCTTCGGCGTGGCCCTCGCCCGCCATGGTGGCCACCACGTACCCCTCGGGGTCGATCACCGACAGGGTCGGCCAGGCCCGGGCCGCGTACTGCTGCCACATGTCCAGCTCGGGATCGTCGAGGACGGGGTGGTGCACCCCGTACCGCTCCACTGCGGCAGCGAGCGCGTCGGCGTCCTTCTCGTGCTCGAACTTCGGCGAGTGCACGCCGATCACGACGAGCACGTCGCCGTACTTCTCCTCCAGCGGGCGTAGCTCGTCGAGCACGTGCAGGCAGTTGATGCAGCAGAACGTCCAAAAATCCGCGATGACGATCTTGCCGCGAAGGTCCTGCAAGGTCAGATTCCGGCCGCCGGTGTTGAGCCACTGCCGGCCCCGCAGTTCGGGGGCACGTACCCGCGCTGTCGTTCCCATGCCTGTCAGCCTGCCACGCCGCGCCGGGTCGGCCGTCGTGACTCGGATGACAAACGGCCTTGGGCTTTCTAGCCCGCGCCGCCCTCGTTGCGCTCCCGCCGCTTCGCGGCTTACTCGCGCCTTGCCTGACGCAAAGTCAGGCGTACCGAGCCAACGCCGGGCTCCGCGTGATGCTGGCACTGCTCAGCGCAAAGGGCCGCCCGGGCGGTCAGCCTCGGGGGACGAGGCACCAGCGCCGGGGCGGGCGGTTGAGACGGCTACCGGCGTTCAGCCCAGCCGACGAAGCGCGGGGTCAGGTCCGGCAGTCTGGCGTCCGGGTTGAGATCCTTCAGGTCGGCCGTTGCCTCCTCCTGAACCTTCGCCATGTGCACCAGCAGGCCCGGACGATCGTCGCGGAACTGGCCGAGGAGGCGCAGCTTCGCGGCCGAGCAGGGCCACAAGATGCCGCAGTTAGGGCAACGCCACGACGGGCGTAACGGCTTGTGCTCCGGCTGGTCGCGCATCAGCCGACCCGCACGGGCGTACGAGCGACCGGGCGGCGGGCGGTCGGCCGGGACGCTGGGGCCAGGGCCGGCGGGTTTTGCCAAACCAGGCCGCCGGACATGACGAACAACGAACGCCGCGCGACAGCGTCCCCGCTCGCGCCCAGCTCGTACCCGTCGAGCCAGAGCCAACCGTCGTACGTCGGCCAGTCGAGTACCCGAATCACGCGAACGAAGATCGGGCGCATGAACTGCACACTCGCGGCGCGGGTCAGGTGCAGGACGTCGCCCGTCGCCACCTTCCGCGCGGCGCCACTCATGCGTGCCCCCAACGGCTATCAGGGACGCGGTTAAGGCGTGTAAACGGCCCAGTTGGGGACGGCCCAACCGGGACGAAGGTCCCCGGCGGCCAGGGCGTCGGCGGCCTCGCCGGGGCGGGCCCACGCGCGGGCCGCCGTTCAGGCTTCGGTTCGGGTGGCTGGTCCGGCACGTTGCTCCCCCTGCTCGTAGCTCTGGGAAGGGGCCGTCCCCGTGGGTGCTGTCGGTACGCCAGGGGCGGCCCCGGTACGAACGCGTCCGCCGGGTCTCGGGGTCCCCACCGGCCGCGCCGTCTACAAAGCACCTTGCCCATCGAAGCTGGACGGCTACACCACGTAGCTATACGTTCTATAGACGTCGAAGACGTCCGCTCGGAGGTGGGCATGAACCAGGCGCTACGAGCGGCATTGGCTGACACAGGTGAGACCGTCGAAAGTCTTGCCGAGCAGGTCGGCGTAGACCCGAAGACGGTGGCGCGCTGGGTCAACCCCGGCCGAGTCCCACATCCGCGCCACCGCGCAGCCGCAGCCGCTGCGCTCGGCCGTGAGGCTGAGGACATTTGGCCGGACGTCTTGAAGCGGCGGGAACCGGCGTGGCTACGCCCGTGGGTGGAGACCGAGCTTCAGGCGTCTGCCCTGCGCGCCTTTCAGGTGGCGGTCATTCCCGGCTTGTTGCAAACCCCCGATTACGCCTCGGCGGTGCTAGCCAGTGGGGTCCTCGGCCCGGACGAGGTTGCGGACTACGTCGAGACCCGGCTACGCAGGCAAACGGCGGTGCTCGACCGGCGCAAGCCCCCGCTCTTCGTCGCGGTGATTGACGAATTCGCTCTTCGTCGTGGCGACCCCGAGATCATGAACCCGCAGCTAGACCACCTGGTCAAGATGGCCCAGCGGCCGAATGTGTTTGTGCACGTGTTGCCGTTGGACGCGGGCCTTCACGCCGGGCAAGCGGGGCCGTTCGTCATCGCCACTACTGAAGACGGCGATGTCGCTTACCTCGATGATCAGGCTGCCGGACGGCTGACCAACGACACCGCTGCCCTTTGGGCCACCTGGGATACGCTGCGTTCAGTGGCTCTCCCACGCCGCCAAACCATCGACTACCTAGAGGCAAGATCATGGCTGACCTGACCGGCGCCCTCTGGCGCAAGAGCACCCGCAGTAGCTCCAACGGCGGCGACTGCGTCGAGGTTGCCGACAACCTTCCGGGCGTCGTCGCGGTGCGCGACTCGAAGGACCCAGCGGGTCCGGCGCTGACCTTCGCTCCGGCCGCGTGGGTCGCGTTCGTCGGCCAGGTCGCCGAGCGGTCGTAATCAACGCCAGATGTACGGAAGCGCCCGTCCCGATATCGGAGGCGGGCGCTTTGCGTTGTGCGGAACGGCGCGCCAGCCACAGCGCTACGCGTGCCCGAATCTGCATGGTCTGTCTAGCGTTCGGATGAGTGGACCCATCCGCCGAGCGGATAGATCAACTGCACTGACTTGCACTGTCATGCGCAGTCCGTCAACAACGGCCACACAGCGTGATTCTGGGTAGACGCAGCGCGAGCTACAGCGCTAGAGGGGTTGAGGCAGGGGCACCCGTGTTGTCGTAGCGTTCCATGCGTGACAGCCAATGAGTAGGCAGCCGCCAGGCTCCTCGCCTTCCTCGTACGTTCGGACGAGTCGGCCATCAGCCGTTTTCTGCGCGAGACGCCGTACGACTTGACCCGGCTTCCTGAACCGTCTGCAATGGAGGGCGAGGGTTACAAGGGTGTAAGTCGCCTACGGGTTGGGCCCGACTACCGGGCCAAGGCCGAAGCTCGGCGCGCGCACCCCTAACGCAGAGGAGAGCACACACTATCGGCTCAATCCATTGATGACGCCCATCCGGGCTCGGCTCGCTACGGCTACGGAATCACCGTTACTCCGTCGCGGTCATCAGGTGCCTTACTCAGGGCACACGAGACCGAAGGGAGGTGATCAAATCGAGCCGGAAGAGGAAGCCCCAGGGCAGGAAAAGAACTCTGATCCCGTACGCCGCGCCAAGCAGCTGGCAGAGCAGAGGAACAGGCGCAGCGATCTTGCTGCAAATTATGTACTGGGCGTTGAAGGTGGTCAGCATCATGACCGACTTCGCGCGGAGCGGGCCCGCCTAACCCATGGGGTAGACGAGCCCACACCAGCAACCGCGAGTCGTCGCCCTGAGTTACTAGGCCCTAGGCGACATGCCCGCAACAAGCTGTAACGCTCTTTTTGTGCGTCGCGTTACACCCCCAACTGTAGCGGCCCTTAGGAATGAGTCAACGCAGAGCCGAAGACTCCGTCGTACGGGTCGGTTGACACGGTCGGGAGGTGGCCATTGCCGCCTCCCGACCGTGATCGGCCCGGACGGGCAGGTCAGGCAGGCCGGAGGGCGCCTGGCGGCGTCGTTTCGGCGGGCATGTACCTTCGGGCGGTGCGTTCGGACACGCCCAGGCGGGCCGCCACCTGTGCGGGGCTCGCGCCCGGCGTCGCGGCGAGCACCGCCGATACTCTGGTGGGCGGTCGTGGGCGGTGCCGCCACCGGATCGGGCGTCGTCGGCGGGTTGCCGAAACAGACGAGGACCGGCAACGTCCGAACGCCGGACGGGATGACCGGCGGGCGAGGCTGGGCCGGCGCTAGGGCGATCGGCGAGGGGTTCCAGCTTCTGCCAGCAACCACCTCCCCGACTGAACTCGTGACCGGAGTGTCGGGGTTCGATGTCTAGGAGGCAGACCGGCTCCGCGTGCGGGAACGGCCGTACTCGGCGAGGGCGTGAAAGGCGGCCTTGGGCGTCCATGAGCCGTCCGGCAGCACGCGCACAATCCCACGTGCGGCCAAGTCATAGTCATGCTCAGGATCGTCGGTGGTCGGAAGGTGCCGATTCGCGAACGTGTACACGAACGCCGCCTCCACCCCGCCAGCCTCGTAATCGCGCAGCAAGTCAACGATGTAGCGCGCTTGGCCTTCCTCGTCGCGCTCCAACTCCGCAGTCAGCTTCACGGCACGGCCGTGCTCGTCGTAGGTCACCGGTTCTGACCCGCCGGCCACGTCGGCCGCACCGCGGAATGTGCAGCAGCCGAATTCGGTCGCGGCGTACGGCTTGCCTTGCCCCACCGCCGCCGCCAGGCTTCGCGGGAACGCCGTGGAATTGGTTGCGTCGCGGTAACCAGCGTCGCTGGCGATGATGTCGAACGGCGACCAGTCGACGTCCTCGAGCGGGATCGAGGCGTATCCAACGAGGCCGCCGAACCGCTCGCGCACCGCAGACACCGCTTCGGCGAGGAAGTCGCGCACTGCGGCCCGGGCCGCAGGGACCGCCTCCCTCATCCGTATCGGATCGGTGAACAGCGCCATCCGCTCCGCCAGGTCACGGCCGGGCAGGAATCCGTCTGTGAACATCGAGATCTCGGAACCGGTCAGATACACGACCGAGGCGCCGCCGCGGCGCAGCCGCTCAGCCCGCTCGGCGCCGTCGAGCACGAACGCCCTGAGCTCGTCGCGGTCCAGGCCGTTGGTGAACGGGCAGTACCACACCTCGAGCCCAGCCTCGGCCGCGAGCCGCGCGGTCAGCTCCAGCCGGTCTTGGACACCGCCGGTGATACGGACCGCGTCGCAGTGCAGCTCCTCGCGGATGACACGCAGGTCATTCCGCACAGTGTCGGCGTCGAACGGCTCGTGAGTGGTGGATCCGGCACTCACGAAGCCGGAATCGTAGTTGATGCCGAAGACACGCATCAAGTTTCCTCTCCTCTTACGGTACTTCACGTACCCTATAAGGTACGTCCAGTACCCTACAAGGCATGAGCACAAGGCGCCGCGGCGAGGAGTTGGAACGGGCGATTCTGCACGCTGCAGCGGACGAACTACGCGAGTCCGGATACGCGGGGATGACGATGGATCGGGTCGCCGCTCGCGCCGGGACCAACAAAAATGCCATCTACCGCCGATGGCCGCACCGGGCGGCCCTGGGCATCGCGGCGTATCGCCACCTGTCCGACGCCGCCATCCCGAACCCTGACACGGGCACGCTGCGAGGAGACGCACTCGAGATGCTTCGACAGGCCAACCAGACATGGTCGTCGCCGCACGGAGCGATCCTGCGCGGTCTGCTCGCCGCCGCAGCCGACGACCCGGAGCTACTCACCCTTATGCGCGAACGGTCCGGCGCAGACACCATGGACCACGCTTGGCTCGCGATGCTTCAACGGGCCGCAGCCCGGGGCGAGGTGCCGGCGGCGGCGGTCCACCACCGGGTGGCAACGACACCGATGATGCTGCTCCGGGCCGAGTACGCAATGCGTGGTATCCCCTCGGTCCCCGAAGAGGTCCTAGTCGAAATCGTGGACGAGGTGTTCCTGCCCCTGGTACGCGGCCGCGGCTGACGCGGCACCGACCGGATCGGCACGGCGACGGACAGACTGTGGATAACGCCAGGGCCCAGTGAAACTCAGCGATACGAACTCCGCACCGGACTGACGGCGTTGAAGCAGTAGCGCACGCGAGAACCCGTCGCCAAGCTCGATCGGAAGGCCTGTTTGCCATTGCTCGGGATCGTCGTGGCGATCGTTGGCAGCTCAGCAGTGCGGTGCACGGCGTGTCGGGCTGGTCAGCTGCCAACGATCAAGGGCGCGAGTCACGAGCCGGACCGACATCGGGACTCCGCCTCTGCTCGGCCGGGGACTCGCTAGCTACCTAACGTCCCAATCTCGCTGATCTCGGTCCCAAGGGCGGGACAAGCCCAGACCGCTCGGTCTCCGCGCACCACCGCTGCCAGGGGGTGGCTATCGGGATGCTGGGGACAGGGCGGCCAGTTGGTGGCGCGGCCCAGCGACCACAGGGCCTCCACCGCCCAGTCCTGAACTTGGTCGGCGAGCGCGACGACCTGTGTCACGGCTGGTAGTCCGAGGTCGACCGAGATCCCCTGGCCGGAACCGTCGGAAGCGTAGAGGAAGGCGCTGGCGGTCTGTGGGTCCTCTCGCCACGGCTCATCGCGAAGATCGGGCCGCACCCCGCCAGGCTTCCCGAGATCGGACAAGATCGGCTCCAGCGCCGCCGCCAACTCACGTTCCACAACTGGATTGTGCCTGAGATGCCGACACCACCTGCGGGTATCACGACGGCGGGGCCACGGTCGCCCGTGACCCCGCCGTCGATGGAGCTACTTCGTGGCCGGCTTCAGGCAGAGCACCCGGTTGGTGCCCTCGCCCGGCAGCACCACGTGCGGCTGCGTGGTGTCGGTGCACTTCTCCTTGGCGTCCACCTTCGAGACGATCGTGAACGCGCCCGCCTCGCCGCAGTCCGCCGCCGAGGCGCCACCCTGCCCGGACTGCTTCACGCAGGTGCCGACCGCCGGGTCGAAGGCCGGCGTGTCGTCCCCGCCGACCTTGCCGAGCAGCAGCAGCAGGCCCAGCGGCACCGCCAGGATCAGCACCGCGGCGATCAGCACCGCGGCCAGCACCCGGCCGTTGCGTACCTTCGGCGTCGGTGCCTCCACCTTCGGCTCGTCGGCGGCGTCCGGCTTGAACGCGTCGAACCGGCCCTGGTCCGCGGGGCCGGCCTCCTGGCCCCAGGACGGCGCGGGGTGCGACGGCGGCGGGAATGACGGCGGGAAGCCGCCACCCGGCACCGGTTCGGTCGCCGGCCCGGCGCCGAAGCCCGGGCCGCCGGAGCTCGGGCCGCCGGAGCCCGGGCCGAAGTTCGGCGCGCCGAAGGCCGCCGTCCCGTTCACCGTCGCGGCACCGGCCGCAGGCGACCCAGGGCCGCCGAACTGGTCCACCGGCGGCTCGGCACCGGCGTGCGGCCGGGTGCCGTTCACCGGCCTGCTGTTGCCCGGAGCGTCGACGAAGGACGGCACACCCGGTGGGAACGCCGGCGGTGCCGACGGGGCCTCATTGAACGCGTTCGGTGCGGGCTGCCGCTCGTCGAAGCGCGGATCGGCCGGGGACTCGCCGCCCCAGCCGGGCCCAACCTGCCGCTGCACGTCGTTCTGCCAGTCGGGCGCGACCTGGCGTTGGGGCTCGTTCTGCCAGTCGGGCCCGGCCTGCCGCTGAGGCTCGTTCTGCCAATCGGGGGCGACCTGACGCTGCGCTTCGTTCTGCCACTCCGGAGCACCCTGGCGGTCGGCGCCCGGGTCGCCCTGGAACGCCTCCGGCTCGGGCTCGGCCTCCGGCTCGGGCCGAGCCGGGCGGCCGTACACCCGGGGTTGCGGTGTGGCCGTGCCGGTCGGTCGGATGGCCTGGTCGGTCGGGGGCATCACCCGGCTGGCCAACGGCACCGAAGCGCTCGCCGTGGCCCGGGCCGCCGCGCCAGCGGCCGACTCGGCGTCCGACACCGGTACGACCGCGCGACCCGCTCCGGATTCCGGAGAGGTACGCGGGGCGGGCACCACGGCACCACTCGCGGAGGGGTCCTCGGCGCGGCCGCCGTACTGCGCGGCGGCGTCCGGGGTCTCTCGCTCGGCGTAGCCGGGCTGCTCGGGGATCGGTGCGAACTGGGCCTGCGCCGCGTAGTCGGCCGGCGGTGCGGCGGCCAGGCTGGCGCCCGGCACGCGCTGCTCCTGCGGGGGCAGCGGCACGGCGTTCGCCGGCGAGATGCCCGGCGCGGGCCCGGGCTGGTAGGCCGGTGCCTCGTCGCCCCGGTCCGCCTCCCAGCCGCCACGGGACTGGGCGGAAGCTTCCGCCTCCGCGCGGCCCCACACCTCGCCGGGTGCCCACGGCTCGACCTCCGGCACGCCGGAGTTGCCCTGCGCGCCGTCGGTGCCAGCAACGCTGGCGCGGGCCGGGAGGTTGCTCTGCTCCGCAGGGGTCCACCCCGCCTGCGCCGGCCGATCGGTCGGCTGGTCGGGCTGTGCGAGCACCCAGTCGGGCTGCTGTGCACGGCTCTCGGCGCCGCCCCAGGCAGCCGGCTGTGCGGGCTGGTCCTGCCGCGCGTCGCTGCCGTCGTTCCACCCGGCGGGCTGCGCCTGCTGCGCGGCCCACCCGCCGGAGTGAGCCGGGTCGTCCTGCGCCGGCCAGTTCGTCGTTGGGGCCGGCACCTGGGCCGCGCCACGGGCCGCGTTCGGCGGGGCGGTCTGACCCCAGCCGGCGGCGGGCTGCTCGGTCGGCTCGGCTGGCTGGCCCCAGGCCGGCGGCGACTGCTCCGCCGGAGTCCACACCGGCTGGTCGTCCCGTGCGGTGTTGCCGGCGGGCCAGCCACCGCTGCCGGCGGCCTGATCCTGCGGAGCGCCGCCGGACCAGCCAGCGGCCTGCGGCGAGTCGGCTTGCGCGGATTCGGCCCCGCGCCAGTCACCGGCGGACGGGTTGGCCTGCGGAGCGCCGCCACCCCAGCCGCCGGCGCTGGCCGGGTCCTCCTGGGCGGGCCAGGCGGCGGTGGCCGGGGGAACCTGCGCGGCGCCTCGAGCGGCCGGCTGGACCTGCACCCAGTCCGGCTGTTCAGCGGGGGCGTTCGGGGTCCAGGTGGGGGCGGGTGTGCTCTGCTCGGCCGGCGTCCAGCCCTGCTGCTGCGCTGCCCAGGGGTCGGGCTGCGCGGGGGCCGGCGCGCCGTCGTTGCCGGGCCACGCGCCGGGCTGCTGCTGCGGCGGCTCGCTCGCGCCACCGCCGGCGGCCCAGGCGGGCTGCGCCGGGTCGTTGGGCTGCGGGGCAGCGGCGGCACCCCAGGCGGGGGCCGGCGGCTGCTCGGACTGAGTCGCCCAGGCCGGCGCCGACGGGTTGGGCCGCGTCGGGGGCGGGGGTGCCCAGCCCAGGTCGGGGCCGGCGGCGTTCTGGCCGTTGTCCGGCTGCGCCGGGCGGTCGCCGTACGGCGCCGGTCCGCCGGCGCCCGGTGACACCTCGTCCGGCTCTTGGCCGGGGCGGTGCGGGCCCTCGGACGTCATGGGTACGCCTCCTCCATCACATGTCGGCTCGCCGGTGCCGATCGGTCTCCTCGGCGGGGCTGCCGGCGTCACCGGCGTACCGCTGTGCCGGCTCCCCGCACGGTATCGGGTGGTGGCACGACACGTCCAAGGAGCACTGGCCGTCACTCACCGTGGCCGGTTGGTGTCGAGCAGCTTCTGTCGGCTCGGCCTCTGCCGGGTCGGCGGGCGGCGACCGAAGCCCACCGTACCGGGCGCTGCGGCAGGGCGGAATCCCGGTGGTGGGTGGCCGGGAAACGCCGATGGCCCACCCGGTGGGGCGGGTGGGCCATCGATCTGGAGGAGGTGAGGAATGTCGTGGAGCGTCAGCTCATGTGACGCTGGGCGATGACGAGGATTTCCTCGCGGACCGCCGGACTGTTCGCCGAGCGCAGCGCGTGCTCGATGGCACGGGCACGGCGGCTGGCGTCGCGGTGGTTGCGGATTCGCTCGATCATGCTCATTGGTGGGTCCCCCTAGCTATTCGGTTGTCCGCCCCTGATGCATCTATTCAACCGCAGAAGCCGGCGAACTTCCATCGATTATTAGGTGAGCTGAGACACCTGCCTAACAATCAAAGGTCAACAGGTCGCCTGGCCGACGGTTCCGTTGCCCAATGGACACGGCCGGTGTGCCGGGTGTTAACCCGTGGCACACCGGCCGTGGCTGGCGTTCCGAAAGATCAGGTCCAGGCGAGCAGCGCCGCCTCCGGGTCCGTGAGGAAGTCGCCGATGTCCCGCAGGAACTTCGAGCCCAACTCGCCGTCGATGATCCGGTGGTCGAAGCTCAGCCCCAACGTGGTCACCTGGCGGGCCTTGACCTTGCCCTTGTGCACCCAGGGCATTTCCCGCACCGCGCCGAACGCCAGGATCGCCGACTCACCCGGCGGCAGGATCGGCGTACCGGTGTCCACACCGAAGACGCCGACGTTGGTGATGGTCAGGGTGCCGCCCGACATGGCCGCCGGCGAGGTACGCCCGGACTTCGCCGTCTGCACCAGGTCGGTCAGCGCGTCCGCCAACTCCCGCAGCGAGAGTCGGCCGGCGTCCTTGACGTTCGGCACGATCAGACCGCGCTCGGTGGCCGCCGCGATGCCCAGGTTGACGTACTCCTTGACCACGATCTCGTCGCCCGCCCAGGTCGAGTTGACCATCGGGTGACGCTGCACCGCCAGCAGCACCGCCTTCGCCACCAGCAGCAGCGGCGAGACCCGTACGTCGCGCCACTCCCGCCGGCCGCGCAGCCGGTCCAGTGCCTTCATCGCCCGGGTCACGTCGACGGTCAGGAACTCCGTCACGTGCGGGGCGGTGAACGCCGAGCGGGACATGTTCTCGGCGGTGAGCTTGCGGACGCCCTTGACCGGGATGCGCTGCTCCCGGTCGGCACCGAAGCTGGGCGCGGTCGTCGCGGCGACCGGCTCGGCAACCACCACGGCCGCACCGCTCGCGGCCCGCTGCACGTCCTCCCGGGTGATCGAACCCAGCGGCCCCGACCCGGTCAACGTGCCGAGGTCGACCCCCAGGTCCTTGGCGAGCTTCCGCACCGGCGGCTTGGCCAGCACCGCTCCGCCGCCGCTGGCCCCGTTGCGTCGATCATGGACTTGTGGCGCCGGAATCGCGGGGGTCGCAGCTGGTTCGTCACCCAGCACAACTCCTTGATCGACCCCAGCGGGGATGGGCGCCACGGCCTGCGCGGGAACCGTGCCCTTGCGGGGCCGACGCTTCGCGGCGGTCGTACGCGGGCCGTAGCCGACCAGCACGGCGGTCCGCCCACCAGGGGCCACGCCGCCGATCAGACCGGGCTCGACCATGCCCTCGGCCGGCGCCACCTGCACGGCGGCCAGCGACGCCGCCGACGGGGTGGGCAGGTCACCGTCGGAGGCGGCCGTGGTCGACGGCTCCTCCAGCGGGCCGGCTCCCGGGTCGGTGTCGATCGCGATGATCGGCGTACCGACCTCGACCGTGGTGCCCTGCGGGTGGTGGATCGCCTGCACCTGCCCGGCCCACTTCGCCGGGATCTCCACCGCCGCCTTGGCCGTCTCCACCTCGACGATCGGCTGGTTCAGCTCGATGGTGTCGCCGACCTCGACCAGCCAGGCCAGGATCTCACCCTCGGTCAGCCCTTCGCCCAGGTCGGGCAGGTTGAACGTCTTGATCCGGGACATCTCGCTCACCAGCCGAAGGTGCGGTCGACGGCGTCGAGCACCCGGTCGAGGTCGGGCAGGTACTCCTCCTCCACCCGGGCGGCCGGGTAGGGGGTGTCGAAACCGGTCACGCGCAGCACGGGCGACTCCAGGGAGTAGAAGCACTCCTCGGTGATCCGGGCAGCCAACTCGGCGCCGAGGCCGATGTTGGACGGCGCCTCGTGCACCACGACCGCCCGGCCGGTGCGCTTCACCGACTCGTACGCCGAGGTCAGGTCCAGCGGCGAGAGCGAGCGAAGGTCGATGACCTCCAGCTCCCGGCCGTCTTCGGCGGCGGCGGTCGCCGCCTCCAGGCAGGTCCGCACCATCGGGCCGTAGGCCAGCACGGTCACGTCGGTGCCGGGCCGCACGACCCGGGCCGAGTGCAGGGGGTACGCGTCGGACAGCGGCGCGTCCAGGTCGACCGGGCCCTTCTCCCAGTAGCGCCGCTTGGGCTCCAGGAAGACGATCGGGTCGTCCGAGGCGATGGCCTGCTGAATCATCACGTACGCGTCCTGCGGGTTGGCGCAGGTCACCACCTTCAGGCCGGCGGTGTGCGCGAAGTACGCCTCGGGTGACTCGGAGTGGTGCTCGACGGCGCCGATGCCACCGCCGAACGGGATCCGGATCACCATGGGGATGCTGAGCCGGCCGCCCGAGCGGTAGTGCATCTTCGCCACCTGCGACACGATCTGGTCGTACGCGGGGTAGACGAAGCCGTCGAACTGGATCTCGCAGACCGGCCGGTAGCCGCGGATGGCCAGACCGACAGCGGTGCCGATGATGCCGGACTCGGCCAGCGGGGTGTCGATCACCCGCTGGTCGCCGAAGTCCTTCTGGAGCCCGTCGGTGATCCGGAAGACGCCGCCGAGCTTGCCGACGTCCTCGCCCATGATGACGACCTTGGGGTCGTTATCCAGGGCGCGGCGCAGGCCGGTGTTGAGGGCCTTGCCGAGGGTGAGCGTCTCCGTGGCCATCAGTGGGCGCTCCCCTCGAACGACTCCATGTAGCGGCTGAACTTCGCGCGCTGCTCGTCGAGCAGCGGAGACCCGTTCGGGTAGACGTGGTCGAACATCGTCACCGGTTCCGGGTCCGGCATGGCCAGCACCCGCTCGCGCAGGTGCACCGACTCGCGGCGGGCCTGCTCGTCGACCTCGGCGAAGAAGCCCGCGTCGGCGATCTGCTGCTTCTCCAGGAAGGCCTTGACCCGGGCGATCGGGTCCTTGGCCTGCCACGCCTCGACCTCGCTGGCGATGCGGTAACGGGTCGGGTCGTCGGAGGTGGTGTGCGCGCCCATCCGGTAGGTGTACGCCTCGATCAGGCTCGGGCCCTGCCCCAGGCGGGCGTTGTCCAGCGCCGTACGGGTGACCGCGTACGAGGCGAGCACGTCGTTGCCGTCCACTCGTACGCCGGGGAAGCCGAAGCCGGCGGCCCGCTGGTAGAGCGGGACACGGGTCTGCCGCTCCAGCGGCTCCGAGATCGCGTACTGGTTGTTCTGGCAGAAGAAGACCAGCGGCGCGTTGAACACGCTCGCCCAGACGAACGCCTCGTTCACGTCGCCCTGGCTGGTGGCGCCGTCACCGAAGTAGGCGATCGCCGCCTCGCCGTCGTCGGTACCGGTCTTGCCGTCGATGGTGATCCCCATCGCGTAGCCGGTCGCGTGCAGGGTCTGCGCGCCGATGACGATCGTGTACATGTTGAACTTGAACTCGTTCGGGTCCCAGCCGCCCTGGTTGACACCGCGGAACAGGCCGAGCGGCATGATCGGGTCGATGCCCCGGCAGTAGAGGACGCCGTGCTCCCGGTAGGTCGGGAACGCCATGTCCTGGGCGCGCAGCGCCCGCCCGGAGCCCACCTGGGCGGCTTCCTGGCCGAGCAGGCTGGCCCAGAGGCCCAACTCGCCCTGGCGCTGGAGTGCGGTCGCCTCGGCGTCCAGCTTCCGGACCAACACCAGGTCGCGGTAGAGACCGCGGTACTCCTCGTCGGTGAAGTCGACGCGGTACTCGGTGCCGTCCGGACCGGTGGCGCTGTCGATCCGTTCGCCTTCGGGGGTGAGTAGCTGCACCAGCTCGGGGTCGCCGGCCGCGCCCTTCTTGGAGCGGGGTGCGGCCCGCCTGCTGCGGGTGGTGCCCCCGGGGTCGCCCTTTGCCATCGGTCTCTCCCTGTCGTGTCTGCGTCGGCACCGGGGGGTCACCCGGCCGCGCAACTCGTGCGCCTGTCCGGCTGCTGCCGGACCGGTTCCTGGCGGCCGCGCCTAGCCCCGGTGGGGGTTGCCGCACGGCGTGATCCGGGTTCTGGCCGAACCCGGATCGGGAGCGCCGGCGCCGGGCCGCGCCTGCCGCGAGGGTGCGCGGAGGTCACGGCTGCGTTGCCGTCGTGCTCCATATTCGCAGAGCAGGTGAGCGCGCCCACAGTACGCCTGCCCCGCATTCCGACCGCCCACGCTTTGCCGCCGTTTGTCGCCATCATGCCGGCCTGCGTTTGCGATGCGTTACGGCGCGATTCGTCACCGTTCGGCTAGCCCCGCGTGTCGACACGCGGTGGAGGTTGGCTGACGGAGGGTAACTGGGTCAGGCTGATTCCCGCTGGATCGCGCCTAACAGGCTGTTTGCCGGGTTTCTGCCCGACGGCGTCCATCCATGTCCTTCGACGGCCGACGACAAGGGGTGTGCGGTGCACGAGCCAGGTGATGATCCCGGCACACCAGCGCTAGGTCGGCACCGGTCGACGGGTGGCTATCGCCGGGTGGTCGGCGTTCACCGGGCCCCCGGTGCCGCTAGCCCCGCGCGGGGTTACCTGCTCACCGTCGCGTTGTTGGCCGGGACCGCGTCGATGCCCATCCTCGCCGCGATCAGCGCGGGCTCGGCCACCCCGGGCAGCACCGCCCTACCGGACAGCAGCACCCCGTTCATCCCGGGCCCGTCCGTCGGGCCGGTGGTGATTCCGCTGCCGATGACCAGCCAACCGCCGCTCCCGCCGCCGAGCACACCGAGCGTCGTCCCGATCAGCGGCTGGTTGCCCGCCGCTCCCGCTCCTCGGCAGGCACGGGAAGGGCCGGCCGCGAGCGATCCGGGGACGGTCCGGCGGGAGACCACCCCGCCAGTGGCGCCGAAGCCCACGCGCGGCACCTCCCCGCCCGTGCCCCCGCCCGTCGCCTCACCGTCGCCGACCGGATCACCGAACGATCCCGACCCGACCGACCCGCCAGACCCGGATCCCACCGGCCCGACCGACCCACCGGACCCGGACCCGGATCCAACCGGCTCGGCCGACCCGGACCCGACCGACCCGGATCCGACCGGCTCGGCCGACCCCGATCCGAGCCCGACCTTGACGCTGGACCCGACGCCCACGCTCGACCCGACGTCGGGGCCGACCGCCACGCCGACCAACGGCTCGACCGCGACCGCCGTGCCGACCAGCACCCGGTCCGTGCCGGCCCCCACCCCCAGGCCGCCCGCGACACCGACCCGCCGGCCCAGCCCGGCGATCCCGTCACCGTCGCCCGTCGCCTCGACGCCCACCGTCGGCCCGGCGCCGCTGGCCGGACCCAGGCACCCGGCGCTGTCGCCGGCGGTACGGTGACGATCAGGCGCGGCCCAACCGGCGCCGGCGGTGTTCGGCGGTAGGCGCGTACCGGAGGGGGTGCCGTGGGCGGCGGTGCGGAACTCCGCCCGGTCACCACCCGACCCGGCCCGGGGTTGCGGATCGCCCGGCTGGTCACCGAGGTGACCGCACCGGCGGTGCTCGTGTCACTGCTGATCCTCACGGTGAGCTGGCACAGCGCACGCCGCCCCGCCCAGGGCCTGCTCTGGGGTCTGCTCGCCACGCTCTTCGTCACCGGCATCCCGTTCGCCTACATCGTCGGCGGGGTACGCCGTGGCCGGCTCACCGACCACCACGTCGGCCGTCGGGAGCAGCGCCGGGCGCCGCTACTGGTCGGCCTGGCTTCGGTCACGGGAGGGCTCGCCCTGCTCGCCGTGCTGGGCGGGCCCCGCCCGGTGCTGGCGCTGGCCGTGGCCGGGCTGGTCGGCCTCGTGGTCACCGTGTCGGTCAGCCACTGGTGGAAGGTGTCGATCCACTCGGCGGTGGCCGCCGGCACGCTGGTCATCCTGATGCTGACCCTTCGGGACGCGGCTGATCGTCGCCGCGCCGCTGCTGGCGGTGGTCGGCTGGTCCCGGGTCCGGCTGCGGGACCACACGGTGGCACAGGTGCTGGCCGGAGCCGTGCTCGGCGCGCTGATCGCCACGGTGGTCTTCGGCCCGCTGCGGTAACCGGCGGGGCGTACCGGCGCGGGGGCGGGCGGCGCGGGGCCGCCCACCCCCGGATGCCGTCAGGCGCCGTCGTCGGCGAGGCGGTGCCGGTTCGCCTCGATCCACGCGTCCAGCGCGGCCGGGTCGTCCGGGTCCACCCCGTCGGCCATCAGCTGGGCCACCGCGGCGGTGGCCGGGCTGCGCCGCTCGCCGGTCGAGTAGAGGCGGGCGAACTCCGGCACCATCTCCTCGATCGCCTCGTCGGTACGCGTCGTCGCCGCGTCGGGTAGCCCGCGCTGGCGCGACGCGTACCGCGCCCAGGCCCGCAGCACCCGGGGCAGCATCGCCGCGTCGTCCATGTCCAGCACGGCCCGGCGGTGCACCCAGTCGAGCAGGAAGAGCCCGGACACCGCTGGGCTCCACCGCATCGGGTCGGCGTCCGGGAAGCTCGCCGAGTGGTCCAGCAGCAGGCTCAGGCAGAAGTGCAGCGAGGCCAGTTCGGGGCCGTCGACCGCGTCCAGCCCGAAATGGGCGGCCTCCGGCGCGGCGAGGAACCGTCGGACCAGGTCGGTGCGCTCGGCGGCGGAGAGCGGCTCGACCTCCACCGGACCGGTCGGAGCGGCCGCGGTGGGCAGCACCGCCAGCCGGGCCCCGACCAGCGCCCGGTCGGTGGCGAGGGACCCCTCACCGGGCAACTCGCCCAGGTCGTCGGTCACCGCCAGGTGCCGGGCCACCTCGCCCCGCAGCCGGGCCGGATCTTCGGTCCGGAACCAGGTCAACTCGTCGTCGGCGCACATCTGCCGGACCTGGTCCAGGATCCGTTCGGCCGGCCCGCCGACGAAGATGTCCTTGGTGATCCCGATGTTGTGATCCACCAGGGCCACCAGCGCGTGCTCCGAGCCGCCCGACTCGTCGTCGTAGGCGAAGGTCGCGAGGTAGGAGGTCTGGTCGCCGTACACGTCGCCGTACGCCCAGGTGCCGGTGAGGTGCACCCGGCCGAGCTGGGTGGTCCAGCTGGGCGCCTGGCTGCCCGGACGCACCCGCTCGGTGCCCCCGGCGGTCGGGACGAGCGTGGCGAACACCTGCCGGATGGTGGTCGCCGCCGCGATCCGGCGGCGGGCGGTGGCGGCGAGGAAACCGGTGACGAACTCCCGCATGGCGGTGTCGCGGTCGGTCTCCGCGATCGCGTAGACACTGCCCAGCAGCGCGCTGCCAAGCATCTCGGCGTCGAGGGCGGACTCCAGCTTGGTCACGTCGCGTGCGGCGTGCAGCACCGCGTCGTAGGGGGTCTGAGGCGTGGCCATGCTTCGACCCTACGCCGCTGCGGGCGTACGGAGAGCGGTAGCGGGCCGGGCGGAGCGTCAGCGGCGGGCGGCGTCCCGCAGCGCGTCGCGCGCCTGCGCGTACGAGCCGAGCACGATCCGTACCGGTGTCAGCACGTACTCGTCGCCCACCTGGGCGACCCGCGCCGTCAGCCGCTGCTCGGCGCGGGCCCGGGCGCGCCGGGCGGCCCAGCGCACCACCGGACGGGTCAGCGCCGCCACCAGCAGCCCGGCCAGCAGGCCGCCGAGCAGCAGCAGGGTCGGCAGCGGCACCTGACCGACCATTGGATTGTCCAGTGCGGGCAGGCCGAGCGCCCGCAGCGCGTAGCCGAGCACCAGCCAGCCCAGCCCGACCACGGCGGCCAGGGTGACCAACCACTGCACCCCGCCGACGATCCGCCACCACAACGGTCGACGGTCCAGGCCGAGGTCGGTGCCGGCGATCGTGCGGTCCAGGGCGTCCGGCAGGTCACCGAGGCGGGACCGGGCGGCGGAGGTCACCGCGCCGGGCCAGGCGGCGGGTAGGTCGGTGGCGGCCCGGTCGGCCACCGCCCGGATCGCGAGGCCGAGCGCCGAACGCTGGGCCGCCGTCGGGTCCGGAACCGACGTGGCCGCGACCAGACTCTCCGCCGGGTCGGCCTGGTCGCCGCTGGGGCCGGGCAGGTGCAGCCGACGCAGCGGGTCGGGTCGCAACCGCCGCCAGCCCCGGACCACGGGCCAGCCGGTGGCCGCGCCGGCCCGGTGCCGGTACGCCCGCTCCACGGCCTCGGTCACCGCCGGCACCCCGGCCGCCCCGGCCAGCGCCCGGTTCAGCCCGTGAATCGCCGCGTCGTCCGGTCCACCCGCCGGCCGGGCCGAACCGACCAGCTCGTCCAACCCGGCGACGACCGTGTCGACGTCACCCGCGAGCCGGCGCAACGCGGCCTGCCGCTCGGCGACCGTGCGCTCCAGGGCGCTGCGCAGCCCGACCATCCCGGCCGGATCGATGGCGGTGGTGGCCAGCAGGGGCACACCGGTCAACCCGTCCGTGTCCAGCAGCCGACGCAGGTCGTCCAGGACCCGGGGCACCTCGGTCGGGGGCAGCCGGTCGGCCTGGTTGAGCACGACCAGGGTGACGTCGCGGTGCCGATGGAACTCGCGCAGATAGCTGTCGTGGATGACCCGGTCGGCGTACTTCTGCGGGTCGACCACCCAGACCACCTGGTCGACCAGACCGAGAAGGCGGTCCACCTCAAGCCGGTGGGATCGCTGCACCGAGTCGAAGTCGGGCAGGTCGAGCAGGATCAGCCCGTGCAGCGCCGTCTCGTCGTCCGCGTCCAGCGCACTCTCCCGGACGAACCGATGTCGGGGCAGTACGCCGATCCAGTCGAGCAGGTGGTTGGCGCCCTCCAGCGGCCCCCACACGCAGGCGTGGGTGACCCCGGTGGTCGGTCGGCGGACTCCGACCGGCGAGAGTTCCAGCTGGGCCAACGCGTTGAAGAGGCTGGACTTGCCGCTGCCCGTGGCGCCGGCCAGGGCGACCACGGTGTGGTCGCGGGACAGCGCGAGCCGGGTGCCGGCCCGTTCGACCAGGGTGTGCGCGGGCACCAGGTCGGAGTCCGGCAGCAGGCCGTCCACCGCGGTCAGGAACCGACGTACCGCGTCCAGCCGGGCGATCAGCGCGTCGGCGTCGACCCGCTGGTCCCCGCGGAACGCCTCGCGTACCCGGCCGGCGATGTTGCTCACCGAGAACCCTCCTCGCCGCCGGCGGACAGGCCGCTGCGATGGCGGGCCAGCTCGACCCGGCCGGCGGCCCGGCGTAGCCCGTCGCCGGCGTCCGCGGCGGTGCGGGCGTCGGCGGTGCGGCCGAGGAAGCGGTCGGCCTCCGCGTCCAGCAGCGTCCGCACCCGGGCCAGCAGGTCGGTGCGGGCCTTGGCGGCAAGGGTACGCACCGCCTGGTCGCCGAAGATCGCCTGAAGGACGGCCTGGGCGGCGACCGTGGTGCCGGCCCCGGTGGCCAACTCCAGCCCGGTCGGAATGAACGCGGTCGAGGCGAAGACGGCGATCATCACGGCCAGGCCGGTGGCGTTGACCGCGTACGCGGCGGTGCGCGCCACGAACCGCTTGTCGCCGCCCTCGACCCGGACCAGCTCCAACACCCCGCGTTGCCAGTCGCGGACCATGCGTTCGGCGCGTTCGGGTAGGTCGTCGCTCGGGTGGGCGAGCGCCGGCTCGAGCAGCCCGGCACCGGCCGGGTGCGCCTTCCACCCGGTGTACGCGGATTCGGCGGCCTCCGAGGCCACCCCGCGCAGCAGCGTCACCAACTGCGACTCGATGGCGTTGCGCAGCTCGACGGCGGGTGCCGGTCGACCGGTGACGGCGGCCACGACCCGGTCGCGTAGCCGGCCGATGCGGGCCTCCAGGGTGCGGAACAGCTCGCCGGTGCCGACGAACTCCTGCCAGCGGGCGAGCACCTCACCCCGGAGTAGCCGGCCGTCCTGAAGCCCCTGCTCGACGGTGCGCTCGGCACCCCGGTACGCGGCCCGGACCCGTTCGTCCAGCCCGTCGGCGGCGGCGACCTGCTCGTCGGCGGCGTCGGCCAGACCCTCCACGGCGGGGTGGAGTGCGGCCAGTGCCCCGTCGAGGGTCTGGCGGACCACCGCCGCCCGCGCGTCCACGTCGGCGGCCAGCCGGGCGAACCAGTCGGCCAGCGGTGCGGTCACCCCCTCGGGCAGCAGACCCTGACCGTCGACCCAGGTCTCCGGCAACACGAACAGCGGCGCCCGGCCGAGGTCCTGCTCGGCGAGCATCTCGGTCAGGTGCGCGGCGATCTCGTCGGTGGCCTCGGCGGGCACCCGGTCCAGCACCATGGCGATCACGGCGCCGCGCGCCCGGGCACTGCGCAGCAGCTCCCAGGGCACCGCGTCGGCGTACCGGGCGGCGGTGGTGACGAAGAGCCACAGGTCGGCGGCGGCCAACAGTTGGGTGGCGAGCGCCCGGTTGGCGTCGACGACCGAGTCGATGTCGGGCGCGTCGAGGAAGGCCAGCCCGGCCGGCAGCGCCGGGGCCGTGACGAGGTGCAGGGCGCGCGGATCTTCGCTCGGCTCGGTGGTGCGGGTCAGCCCGGGTAGGAGGTCGCCCTGCCGAAACCAGGCCGCGTCGGACGGGTTGCAGACCAGCACCGGTGAGCGGGTGGTCGGCCGGAGCACGCCGGCGGCACTGACCCGGGCCTTGACCAGGCTGTTGACCAGGGTCGACTTGCCCGCGCCGGTGGAACCGCCGACCACCACGAGCAGGGGGGCGTCCAGTCGGGCGAGCCGGGGCAGCAGATAGTCGTCGAGCTGGTCGGTGAGGGCGGTGGCGGTGTGCCGGGCGGAGCCGGCAGAGGGCAGCGCGAGGGGATAGCGGGTCGCGCCGATCGCCTCCCGGAGGCCCGACAGTGCGCCGGGGAGGCTGTCGTCCCCGGTGGTGGCGGGCGGCTCCTCCGCGACGTCCGGCGGGTCGGTGCGGGCTGCGACGGCGGGCGCGCCGGAACGGGTGGCGGGATCGCCGTGCGTCGTCACCGCTAAAGCGTGCCCGACCGATGCAAGGGAAGACAACCGGACGGTAATAACGGCTGGGTTGCGTCGGGTTGACTCAAGTCAACTTGACGATTGGCCAGCGCGTGGCACTATTGAGTCAAGTTCACTCAACTTGTGGTGGGGCCCGCTGCGGGCGGTGCTCGCCAGCAGCCCACGGGCGACGCCCGTCACCTGCACAACCTTACGAAGCGAGGAAGCGAACATGGCACGTGCGGTCGGTATCGACCTCGGCACGACGAACTCCTGCGTCAGCGTTCTCGAGGGCGGTGAGCCCACCGTCATCGCCAACGCTGAGGGGTCGCGGACGACTCCGTCGATCGTCGCGTTCGCCCGCAACGGCGAGGTGCTCGTCGGTGAGGTCGCCAAGCGCCAAGCGGTGACCAACCCGGACCGGACGATCCGGTCGGTCAAGCGCGAGGTCGGCACGAACTGGTCCGTCGACATCGACGGCAAGAAGTACACCCCGCAGGAGATCTCGGCCCGGACGCTGATGAAGCTCAAGCGGGACGCCGAGGCGTACCTGGGCGAGCAGATCACCGACGCGGTGATCACCGTCCCGGCCTACTTCAACGACAGCCAGCGCCAGGCCACCAAGGAGGCCGGTGAGATCGCCGGCTTCAACGTGCTGCGGATCGTCAACGAGCCGACCGCGGCCGCCCTGGCGTACGGGCTGGACAAGGGTTCCAAGGAGCAGACCGTCCTGGTCTTCGACCTCGGCGGCGGCACCTTCGACGTGTCGCTGCTCGAGCTGGCCGAGGGCGTCATCGAGGTCAAGTCGACCAGCGGTGACAACCACCTCGGCGGCGACGACTGGGACCAGCGGATCATCGACCACCTGGTCAAGACGTTCCGTGGTGAGCACGGCATCGACCTCGGTCAGGACAAGATGGCCCTCCAGCGGCTCCGTGAGGCCGCCGAGAAGGCCAAGATCGAGCTGTCCGCCGCCACCACCACCAACATCAACCTGCCGTACATCACCGCTGGCGCGGCCGGCCCGCTGCACCTCGACGTGACGCTCAGCCGCGCCGAGTTCCAGCGGATGACGCAGGACCTGCTGGACCGCTGCAAGGGCCCGTTCGAGCAGGCCGTGAAGGACGCCGGGATCAAGATCTCCGACGTCGAGCACGTCATCCTGGTCGGCGGCTCGACCCGGATGCCCGCCGTGACCGACCTGGTCAAGCAGCTCACCGGTCGCGACCCCAACAAGGGCGTCAACCCGGACGAGGTCGTCGCCGTCGGCGCCGCGCTCCAGGCCGGTGTGCTCAAGGGTGAGGTCAAGGACGTCCTGCTGCTCGACGTGACCCCGCTGAGCCTGGGCATCGAGACCAAGGGCGGCATCTTCACCAAGCTGATCGAGCGCAACACCACCATCCCGACCAAGCGTTCCGAGGTCTTCACCACGGCGGACGACAACCAGCCGTCGGTGCTGATCCAGGTCTTCCAGGGTGAGCGCGAGATCGCGGCCTACAACAAGAAGCTCGGCACCTTCGAGTTGACCGGACTCCCGCCGGCGCCGCGCGGCGTGCCGCAGATCGAGGTCGCCTTCGACATCGACGCCAACGGCATCGTCAACGTGCACGCCAAGGACCTGGGCACCGGCAAGGAACAGAAGATGACGATCACCGGCGGCTCCTCGCTGCCGAAGGACGACATCGAGCGGATGCGCCGGGACGCCGAGGAGCACGCGGAGGAGGACAAGCGCCGCCGCGACGACGCCGAGACCCGCAACGTGGCCGAGGCGCTCCAGTGGCAGACCGAGAAGTTCCTCGCGGAGAGCGGCGACAAGCTGCCCAGTGAGAACCGTGAGCAGCTCAACGAGGCGCTCGGCGAGCTGCGCGGCGCTCTCGGCGGTCAGGACATTGAGAAGATCAAGTCCGCGCACGAGAAGCTGGCGCAGGTCTCCCAGCAGGCCGGTTCGCTGCTCTACTCGTCTCAGGCCGAGCAGGGTCAGCAGCCGGGCGGCGAGCCCGGCCCGGGTGCGACCGGTGCGACCGGTGCGACCGGTGCGCAGGCCGGCGGCGCCGACGACGTGGTCGACGCGGAAATCGTGGACGAGGACGGCAAGAAGTGACCGTCGGCCTCCGACACGTGTCCACCGCGAAGGGGATGAGGTAGCCGCATGACGCAGAAGCCACGAGCCGCTGACCCGGGCGACACCGGGTCGACGCCGGGTGGCTCCGCGCCCACGGAGCCGACCACCGGTGACGGGGAGCGGGTCGTCATCCGCAACAACCGCAAGCTCGTCGACACCGCCGAGCCGGAGGGGACCGCCGCCGACGCGGAGACCGGCGTACCGGCCGAGGGTCTGGTCGAGGACGTCGAGGTCGTCGTCGACGAGATCGAGGTCGAGGTCAACTCCACCGACGGGCCGGAGCCGTCCGGCCCGCCGGTGGTGGACGCCCCGGCGCAGCCGGTGGACGGCGGCGGGGCGGGCACCTTGCTCGGCGCCGAGTTGGAGGCGCTCCGGGCCGAGCTGGACGAGCGGACCAGGGATCTGCAGCGGGTGTCGGCGGAGTACGCCAACTACCGCAAGCGGGTCGACCGTGACCGCGGCCTCGTGCAGGAGCAGGCGACCGGTTCGGTGCTGGCCGCGCTGCTGCCGATCCTGGACGACCTGGACCGGGCCCGGGAACATGGCGACCTGGTCGGGCCGTTCGGCACGGTGGCGGAACAGCTCACCACCGCGCTGGGCAAGTTCGGCCTGAACGCCTTCGGCGAGCAGGGCGACCCGTTCGACCCGACCCGGCACGAGGCGGTCGCGCACCAGACCTCGGCCGACGTCAGCGAGCCGACCTGTGTCCAGGTCATGCGACGCGGCTACCAGCTCGGTGAGCGGCTGCTGCGCCCCGCGCTGGTCGCGGTCGCGGATCCGGAATAGTGCCAGACAGTGACCGGGCCGTCCCGCCCACCGCGCAGCGGTGGGCGGGACGGCCGGGCCAGGGTCGGAAGGAGGTGGACCGGTGAGTTCGAAGGACTGGATCGAGAAGGACTTCTACGCCGTGCTCGGCGTGGACAAGGCCGCCTCCGCGGATGACATCAAGAAGGCCTATCGGAAGATCGCCCGGGAGTCGCACCCGGACCACAACCCGGGCGACCCGAAGGCCGAGGAGCGGTTCAAGGCCGCGTCCGAGGCGTACAACGTGCTGTCGGACAGTGGCCGCCGTCGCGAGTACGACGAGATGCGTTCGTTGTTCGGTTCGGGCGCGTTCCGGCGCAATGCCCGAGGTGGGGGCCAGCCGGGCGGCATGCCGTTCGACGTCTCCGACATGTTCGGTGGCGGCGCAGGCGGCGATCGTCGCTTCGGAGGCGCCGGCTTCCAGGACCTGTTCAGCTCGATCTTCACCGGTGGACAGGGCGGTGGGCCGGCAGCGCCGCGCGGTCCGGCCCGTGGTCGGGACGTGGAGACCGAGGTGGCACTGGACTTCGGTGACGCGGTGCGCGGGGTGACGCTCCCCCTGACGCTGCGGGCACCGGGAGTCTGCGACACCTGCCACGGCAACGGGGCCAAGCCCGGCACCCAGCCGCGTACCTGCCCGGTCTGTCATGGTGCCGGCGTGACCACCCGCAACCAGGGGTCGTTCAGCTTCTCCGAGCCGTGCCGCAACTGCCAGGGCGTGGGCACCGTGGTCGAGGAGAAGTGCCCGGAGTGCCACGGCAGCGGCGGTGTCACCAAGACCCGCACGATGAACGTGCGCTTCCCGGCCGGTGTGGCCGACGGCCAGCGCATCCGGCTGGCCGGGCGCGGCGAGCCCGGCGAGCGCGGTGGCCCGGCCGGCGACCTCTTCGTGCACGTCAAGGTTCGGCCGGACGAGCTGTTTGGGCGTACCGGAGACGACCTGACGCTGACCGTGCCGGTCACCTTCGCGGAGGCCGTGCTCGGCACGGACCTGCGGGTGCCCACGCTCGACGGCGCGGTGACCCTGCGGGTTCCGCCGGGGACGCCGAGCGGGCGGGTGCTGCGGGCCCGGGGCAAGGGTGTGGTCCGGCGCGACGGGCAGGCCGGTGACCTGCTGGTCACGCTCGACGTGGTGGTGCCGGCCCGGCTGTCGGACGAGGCACGGACGGCGCTGGAGTCGTTCGCGGAGCAGACGCCCCCGGCGGCCCGGGAACATCTCGACGCTCGGGTGCGTCGGGTCAGTTAATCCGGTGGAATGGACGCGGAGGTGAGCGGGATGTCAGGCGAGTTCCTCGGTTCGGGCGACCCTGCCTACGAGGCCAAGGTGCTGATGATCTCGGTTGCGGCGCGGATGGCGGGGATGCACCCGCAGACCCTGCGCCAGTACGACCGACTGGGGCTGGTGCAGCCCGGCCGGGCCGCTGGCGGCGGGCGTCGCTACAGCGTCCGCGACGTGGTGCTGCTGCGCGAGGTGCAGCGGCTCAGCCAGGACGACGGGATCAACCTGGCCGGCGTCAAGCGGATCATCGGGCTGGAGCGGCTGCTGGAGCAGGCACAGCAGCGGGTGGCCCGACTGGAGGCGGAGTTGGACGCCGCGTACCGCCGGGTGGCCGAGCTCGAGTCGCTGGCCCGCTTCCCGGGCCGGGATCTGGTGCCGACCAACCGCACGTCCACCGCCCTGGTGGTGTGGCGGCCCCGCCGTACGCCCGATCGCTGACCTGCCGCTCATACCCGGACCTGTCTCGCGGCCCGGACCGTGCTGGATTCCCCGGCGCGGTCCGGGCCGCTTCGGTTAGCCTGTCGATAAGGGTCCAATCGGCTCAATCCGGACCTATCGGCATGGCGAAGGGGAGCGATGGCGGAGCCGGCGAAGAAGGTGGCCCAGCAGACGGAAGACCGGTTGGAAAGCCTGGCCGAGACCGTCCGCAAGAAGTTCGACAAGGTGACCGAAGGAACCTACCGGGACCGGATCATCGCGGGCCGGTTCGCCGAAGAGGGCGACCACGGCGGCGACACGGGTCGCGCCGAGACGGAACAACGCAAGCAGGACTGACCGGTGACCGACGTGCGGGCCGGGACCCACGGGGGGTCCCGGCTCGTTCGTTGATTGAGTGCGGGCCGGGACGCGGTGATGTCGCGGTGGGGGTCCCGGCTCGTTCGTCGTCATCGAGTGCGGGCCGGGACGCGGGCGACGCCTCGCGCTGACGATTAGCGCGGTCTCAGCCGAGGCGGCGGTTTTCGCGGACCAGGCCGCCTTCGCACCAGTCCCGGTAGACGAAGAGATCCGGTCGGGCCAACAATACCCGCCCGTTGTGCGCCCAGATCTTCATCAGCTCGTCGCCGTCGCGCTCGGCCTGTTCGACGAGCTTGCGGAAACGGCGCTTGGGGTGGGCGCGGAAGTTCGTCCGGATGCCGTCGGCCGCGTAGATGTAGAGGCAGTGCAGCGCGAAACGGCGGGCCGGGCAGGTCGGATCCATCGCTAACTCAAAGAGCGTCAGTACCAGTCGATCACCGGAGACCAGCAGGTCCCAGTCGGGTGGCATCGAAGCCAATGGCACCGAATCGGGCTTGTACGCCCAAGCTCGCAACTCCGCCGGAGTCGGATCGACGGGGTTGGCGAAGCCGTGGAACGTCGATTCCTGCACGCTCACCGGCCAACCTTCCGCTCTCGCCCGCGTCTGGCAACGCTGCCTGCGGACCCTGGCTGCTGGGGCGAAACGGTAACCCGCCGCCGGGTGCTGCGGTAGTCCCCGTGGGGAGCAATTCCGCAACCGTTGGCATGGGCGGGTTCACCGCATCGAGGAAGCTGCCGATGATGCTCCTATGACGGTCCACATTTGACGGTTCCGGCGAGGCGCCGAGACCCAGTTCGTCATGGGGCTGGAGTTGGTCGGGTGGCAGCCGCGGCATTCAGGTCGAGCTCAGTGCAGTGAGTCGGTGACCGGCGTCGGCGTCGGCGCCGGCCGCTGGGCCGCCGCGCGGTTGCGCAGCCATCGCTTGAACCACGGGAAGTCCGGCAGCCGGGCCAGAATCGGCCCGGTCACCACGGTGATCAGGACGTACGTCGCGGCCAGCGCGGCCAACCGCGGCTCGACGCTCCCGGCGGCCACGGCGAGCCCGGCGATGACGATGGAGAACTCACCTCGGGGTACGAGTGCCAGGCCGGCCCGCCATCGACCGGGTTCCGCGATGCCGACCCGGCGGGCGGCGAGGTAGCCGGTGAGCGTCTTCGTCGCCATGGTGACCACGGCCAACGCGAGCGCCGGCAGCAGCACCGGTGGGATGTCCCGAGGGTCGGTGACCAGGCCGAAGAAGACGAAGAACACCGCGGCGAACAGGTCCCGCAGCGGCGAGAGCAGCTCGGTCGCGTGGTGCGCGACCGGGCCGGAGAGCGCGATGCCGACCAGGAACGCGCCGACCGCCGCCGACACCTGGAGCTTCGCCGCGAGGCCGGCGATCAGCAGGGTCAGACCGAGTACGCCGAGCAGCAGCGCCTCCGGGTCCTTCGCCGACAGGGCGGATGAGATGAGGTGGCCGTACCGGATGGCGACCACCAGCACGAGCAGCACCGTGCCCACCGCGACGGCGAGTGCGATGCCGCCGCCGAGCAGGCCGGTACCGGCCAGGACGGCGGTGACCAGCGGCAGGTAGAGCGCCATCGCCAGGTCCTCGATGACGAGGACCGAGAGGATCACCGGGGTTTCCCGGTTACCGAGTCGGCCCAGGTCGGCGAGGACCTTGGCGATCACCCCGGACGAGGAGACCCAGGTGATGCCGCCGAGGACCAGGGCGGCGACCCAGTCCCAGCCGAGCAGCAGGGCGAACGCCGCGCCGGGCAGCGCGTTGAACACGCCGTCGATCAGCCCTGCCGGTGCCGCCGACCGGAGGTTGCCGACCAGTTCGTTGGCCGAGTACTCCAGGCCGAGCATCACCAGCAGCAGGATGACGCCGATCTCGGCGCCGACCGCGAAGAACTCCTCGCTCGCGGCGAGCGGGAGTAGCCCGCCGTGGCCGAACGCCAGACCGGCGAGCAGGTAGAGCGGAATGGGTGAGAGGCCGACCCGGCGGCTGAGCCGGCTGAGGAGCCCGAGCAGCAGCAGCAGCGCGCCGACTTCGACGAGCAGCGTGGTGGAATCGTGCATCCGCCTCAGCCGTCCGGGTCACTGTCGGCGAGGATGGCGGACACGCCGTCGAGACCCCTGCGGGTCCCGACAACGACCACCACGTCGCCGGCCGCGAAGCGGAACGAGGGAAGCGGCGAGACGATGACCTCGCCGTCGCGCAGCACCGCCACGATGGAGGCGCTGGTGCGGGTACGCGCCTTGGTGTCGCCGAGCTTCCGGTTGACGTACCGCGACCCCGCCGGGATGGCGATCTGCTCGGTGAGCAGACCGGCGGCCTGCTCGCGCAGCCCGGAGAGCTGCCCGAGCATCAGCGACGCGCCGAGGATGTCGGCGAGCGCCTCGGCCTCGTCGTCGGTCAGCGGGATGTCCGCCTGGCAGGAGTCGGGATCGTCGGGGTCGTAGAGGACGAGATCACGGCGGCCATTGCGGTGGGAGACCACGCCGAGCCGACGACCGGATTCGGTCACCAGATCGTGACGTACTCCGATGCCCGGTAAGGCAATCTGTTCCACACGTACTCGCACCCGGGCAAGGCTACCCTTTCGGAGACGCCGATGATCGGACGGAGATCAGGTCGGGCGGTGGTGCTGCTGCTCGTACCCGTGTTGGCTGGGTGTTCGATCGGCGACGTCCGCCGGAAGCCGCCGACCGTGTCGTCCCGGCCGGCCGTAACCGCGCCGTCTCCGTCGGCCGCCGCCGCGGAGGTACGCCGCGTCCGGGTCGCCGTTCCGCAGCGGTACGACCCTCCGTACGTCGAGTTCGTCGATGCCGACCACGGCTACGCCCTCTTCGCCAACTGCGGCGAACCGCCGCCCGGCGACGACTGTCCGGCGCGACTCTTCGCCACCGACGACGGTGGACGGGCCTGGCGGGAGTTGCGGCATCCCCACCCCGCGGCGGAGAACCACCAGCTGTACGCCGCGCCGGGGGTGTTGACGTTGTGGAGTGAGCCGCACGGCTGGTGGACCTCGACCGAGGGTGGTACCTCGTTCAGGCGCAGCGTGGACGGGCCACCGCCGCAGTGGCTCGGCGCCCAGAGTCGATTCCAGTTGATCGAGGACAGTGGTCAGGTCGGCGAGTGGGACGGCCAGCGGCTGCGTCCGCTGGCCACGCAGCCGCCTGTACCTGGGTTGAACACGGTCGACGCGGGCGACGGCCGGCTGGTGGTCGCGGCCGGGGAGAAGGACGGAAAGCCGTACGCGGCGGTCTCGTTCGATCGGGGGCGGAGCTGGCAGCAGACCCCGGTGCCGGCACCCGACGGGCACGTCGGCGTGCTGCGGGCGGTGGTCGAGCGGGACGGGACGGCGTGGCTGGTCGGGGAGCGACCAGACCGCAGGTCCTTTCCGGCGCTCTGGCGACTGCTGCAGGGATGGAACCCGGTTCGCGCCGACGGGCATCCGCCGCAGGTCCAGTCCGTCGCGCCGATCGGCGGCGGGCTGCTCGCGGTGACCGGCCCGGCGGGCGCGGGCGCGGTCGGGGACGGTCGCTATACGGAGCTGCCCTGGCCGATCGGCCCCGACCGCAGCCTGTCCGTGCTGACCGACGGCACGATCGTGGCCGTCGGCGGGGACGGCGGGATCCTGCTCGGCGTCGGCTGGGTGGCCGAGCGTCGCTGGACGAAGATCATCCTCGACAACTCTTGACCTACCCTGCCGGACGCTGCCCCGGACGCTGTCCGGGTGATCGACTCGGTTTTCCTGGAGTCGGGGCATCCGACGTGGCCGAAGGCACCGACTTCCAGGAACCCGAGTGGATCAACCCCGAGTGGATCAACGAGGGAGGCTGGCGAAGAACTCGCGGACGTCGGTGACCAGCACGTCGGTGGCCTGGTGGGCGGCGTAGTGGCCGCCAACGTCGCCCCGGCCGGCGACGTCGGTCTCGTACGCCGTCCACCGGACGATGTTGGCGTGGTCCCGCTCGGCGAAGCGGCGGATGGACTGGAAGTCGCCGGGGAACATGGCCAGCGCGGTCGGAGCGGTGGTCGGCTCGGTCGGCGGCTCGCCGGCGTGCGCGTCCTCCCAGTAGAGCCGGATCGCCGAGGCGGCCGTGCCGGTGAACCAGTAGAGCGCCACGTTGGCCAGGATGAAGTCGGCGTCCAGGCTCTCGTCGAAGAGTTGGGCGTTCCAGGCGAGCAGCCCCACCGGCGAGTCGGCCAACCCGAACGCCAGGGTCTGCGGCTGCTGACTGTGCACCTGGTTGAAGGAGAACTTGTTCTCGTAGAACCACTGGAGGTGCCCGAGCGCTGCCTGGTCGGTCTCGGACAGCCCGGCGAACTCGGCCGGGTCGCCCGAGGGGAACGAGAAGAGCTGGGTGACGTGCACGCCGAGCACGTGCTCCCGATCGACCCGGCCCAACTCCGGCGCGATCATCGAGCCGGCGTCGTTGCCGACCGCGCCGTAGCTGTCGTACCCCAGTCGGTTCATCAGCTCGGCCCAGGCGCGGGCGATCCGGAACCGGTTCCAGCCGGCGCTGCGGGTCGGGCCGGAGAAGCCGAAGCCGGGCAGTGACGGGACGACCACGTGGAAGGCCGGCGCGTCCGGGTCGGTCGGCTCGGTGAGCGGGGCGATCACGTCGAGGTATTCCAGCACCGAGCCGGGCCAGCCGTGGGTGAGCACCAGCGCGGTGGCGTCCGGCCGGGACGACCGCACGTGCAGGAAGTGGACCTGCTCGCCGTCGATCTCGGTGACGAACTGCGGGTGGGCGTTCAGGCGAGCCTCGACGGCACGCCAGTCGAACCCGCCCCGCCACCGGTCGACGAGGGCACGCACCCGGTCGTTGCTCATCCCGTACGCGTCACCCGCACCAGGCAGGTCGGCGGGCCAGGTGGTGCGGTCGAGCCGGGCGGCCAGGTCGTCGAGGGCGGTCTGCGGGATCTCGACGCGGAACGGGCGGATCGCGGTGTCGCTCATCTCGGGCACTCCTTCGGAACGGAATGTTTCGTTCTGCAACCACGATAGCAGACCGGAACGATCCGTTCCACTGTTATCCTGATGCCATGTCGACGACACCCGGAAAGACGCTGGCCGGCCGCCGCGCCCAGGCCGCCCGCAACGACGAGGTCATCCTCGAAGCCGCCCGCGCGGTCTTCCTGGACGACCCGAAGGCGCCGATCGCCGCCGTCGCCGAACGCGCGGGTGTCGGCATCAGCGCGCTCTACCGGCGGTACGCGGGCAAGGAGGACCTGCTCCGCCAGCTCTGCCACGACGGGCTGCGCCGGTACGTCGCGGAGGCCGAAGCCGCCCTGGCCGAGCCGGACGACTGGACCGCGTTCACCGGCTTCCTGGCCCGGGTGGTCGACGCCGACGTGCACTCGCTCACCGTCCACCTGGCCGGCACCTTCACCCCGACCGAGGAGATGGGTCGGGACGCGGTGCGCGCCGGCGAGTTGGCCACCACCCTGGTCGATCGGGCCCACGCCAGCGGGCGGCTGCGCCCCGACGTGGTCGTACACGATCTGGGGTTGTTGTTGGAGGCGTGCGCGGCGGTCCGCGTACCCGATCCGGAGCGGACCCGCCAACTGCGCCGCCGGCAACTCGCGGTCCTGTTGGGCGGTCTGTCGACGGCGCCGGACGCGAACCCGCTGCCCGGCCCGCCTCCGGCGGCCGGGGAGTTCGACTGGCGGTGGCGGCGCCGGGAGTGATGGGCGTCACGCGCTAAGGTTGAGCGGAATACGCTCAACTCTGGTTGTGTCCAACCCAATGGACAACGCCGATCCGGGGGAGCCCATGAACACCGAAAAACTCACCACCAAGAGCCGCGAAACCATCACGGGCGCTGTCGCGCTGGCCAACCAGCGTGGTCACGCCACCGTGGAGCCCTGGCATCTGCTCCTGTCACTCCTGGACACCGATGGCTCGACCGCCACCGGTCTGCTGCGCGCCGTCGGGGCCGACCCGACCGAGCTGCGCCAGACCGCCCAGCGCGCGGTCGACGCCCTGCCGGCCGCCCGCGGCTCCAGCATCGCCGAGCCGACCCTGGCCCGGGAATTCGTCAACGCCATCGGCGCCGCCGAGCAGATCGCCCGGCCGTTGGGCGACGAGTACACCTCCACCGAGCACCTGCTCGCCGGCCTGGCCCGGGTGGGTGGCGCGGTGTCCGGCGCACTGAAGGCCGTCGGCGCCACCGAGGAGGCCCTGGTCGCCGCCTTCCCGACCGTTCGCGGTGGAGACCGTCGGGTCACCACCGCCGACCCCGAGCAGACCTATCAGGCGCTGACCAAGTACGGCGTCGACCTCACCGCCAGCGCCCGGGACGGCAAGATCGACCCGGTCATCGGGCGGGACTCCGAGATCCGTCGCGTCATCCAGGTGCTCTCCCGGCGTACCAAGAACAACCCGGTGCTGATCGGCGAGCCCGGCGTCGGCAAGACCGCCATCGTCGAGGGCCTGGCCCAGCGGATCGTCACCGGTGACGTGCCCGAGTCGCTTCGCGACAAGAAGCTGATCTCGTTGGACCTCGGCGCGATGGTCGCCGGAGCGCAGTACCGCGGCCAGTTCGAGGAGCGGCTGAAGTCCGTGCTGGAGGAGATCAAGAACTCCAACGGGCAGGTCATCACGTTCCTCGACGAGCTGCACACCGTCGTCGGCGCCGGCAAGGGCGAGGGCTCGATGGACGCCGGCAACATGCTCAAGCCGATGCTGGCCCGTGGTGAGCTGCGGATGGTGGGCGCCACCACACTGGACGAGTACCGCGAGCACATCGAGAAGGACCCCGCCCTGGAGCGCCGTTTCCAGCCGGTGCTGGTCGGCGAGCCGACGATCGAGGACACCATCGGCATCCTGCGTGGGCTCAAGGAGCGCTACGAGGTGCACCACGGCGTCCGGATCACCGACGCCGCGCTGGTCGCCGCCGCGACACTCTCGGACCGCTACATCACCGACCGGTTCCTGCCGGACAAGGCGATCGACCTGGTCGACGAGTCCGCGTCCCGGCTCCGGATGGAGATCGACTCCCGTCCGGTCGAGGTGGACGAGATCGAGCGGGCGGTCCGCCGGTTGGAGATCGAGGAGATGGCGCTGGCCAAGGAGCCGGACGCCGCCTCCGCCGAGCGGCTGGAGCGGTTGCGCAAGGAGTTGGCCGACAAGCGTGAGCAGCTCACCGTGCTGTCCGAGCGCTGGCAGACGGAGAAGAGCCACATCACCAAGCTCTCCGCCGCCAAGGAGGAGTTGGAGCGCCTTGGCGGCGAGGCCGAGCGGGCCGAGCGGGACGGCGAGCTGGAACGCGCCGCAGAGCTGCGCTACGGCCGGATCCCGGCCCTGAAGGTCGAGCTGAAGCAGGCCGAGGAGGAGTTGGCCCAGCTCCAGGCGGACGGCGCGATGCTCAAGGAGGAGGTCGGCGCGGACGACATCGCCGCAGTGGTCGCCTCCTGGACCGGCATCCCCGCCGGCCGCCTGCTGGAGGGTGAGACGGCGAAGCTGCTGCGGATGGAGGAGTCCCTGGGCGGCCGGGTGGTCGGCCAGGCCGAGGCGGTCGGCGCGGTCTCCGACGCGGTACGCCGTGCCCGTGCCGGTATCGCCGACCCGGATCGCCCGACCGGCAGCTTCCTCTTCCTCGGCCCCACCGGTGTCGGCAAGACGGAGCTGGCCAAGGCCCTCGCCGAGTTCCTCTTCGACGACGAGCGGGCAATGGTTCGCATCGACATGAGTGAGTACGGCGAGAAGCACTCGGTCGCCCGCCTGGTGGGCGCGCCGCCCGGCTACGTCGGCTACAACGAGGGTGGTCAGCTCACCGAAGCGGTGCGCCGTCGGCCGTACTCGGTGGTGCTGCTGGACGAGGTCGAGAAGGCCCACCCGGACGTCTTCGACGTGCTGCTCCAGGTGCTCGACGACGGTCGACTCACCGACGGTCAGGGCCGCACGGTGGACTTCCGGAACGCGATCCTGATCCTCACGTCCAACCTCGGGTCGTCGGTGATCAGTGACCTGACGCTCGCCGACGAGCAGCGGCGGGAGGGCGTCCTGGCGGTGGTCCGGTCGCACTTCAAGCCGGAGTTCCTCAACCGGTTGGACGACATCGTGGTCTTCGCCTCGCTGCGCGGGGACGACCTGCGCTCCATCGTCGACATCCAGCTGGACCGGATGCGGCGGCGGCTGGCCGACCGCAGGCTGGGCCTGGAGATCACCGATGCCGCCCGGGACTGGCTCGCCGAGCACGGCTACGACCCGATCTACGGTGCCCGCCCGCTCCGCCGCCTGGTCCAGACCGCGATCGGCGACCAGCTGGCGAAAGCCCTGCTCTCCGGCCAGATCCGCGACGCCGACACGGTAAAGGTAGACCGCGCCCCCGAAACCAACACCCTCTCAGTAACCCCCGCCTAACAGTCCCGCCTACCCCACCCCACCCATTGACGTTGATCATGAGGTTATTGCCCGATCGCACGGCGTGTCAGGGCAATAACTTCATGATCAACAGGGTGGGGTGGGGGTGGATGGGGAAGGGGTTGGGGCATGTTTGGGATTGGGAAACAGAAATGGGAACGGGAACTTGGTGTGGCCGTCGACACGTTGCTGGCGGCTGACACGCTCGCCTTCGGCGGGGTCGGCATCGCCGGCACGACCTTGCCGGTGACCGAGGCGTACGAGCGGGTCTCGGCCGCCCTCGACGACCACCCCGACGAGGTACGCCGCCAGCTCGACCGGGTGCTGGCCGACGGCACGCCCGCCGGCCGGGCGTACGCGGCCACGCTGCTGGAGCGCATCGACCCGGCGGCGGCCCGAGCGGCCTGGACGTCACTGCGGGACGACCCGAGCGAGTTCACCACCTTCGTCGGCTGCGTGATGGACCGGGAAACCCTTGGCGCGTACGCCAGTCGGCGGCTCGCCGCAGCATGATCCATTCGCCGGTCGGTGCTGCCCGATCGGTTCTGCCGGTTGCCGACGACGCGCCGTACGTTGCGAGCCATGAGCCCGCCCACCACCGCGCCGCGTCCGCCCCGCCCGGCCACCGTGACCATCGCCTTCTGGCTGCAACTGGCCGTGGCGCTGGTGCTGCTCGGCCTGGCCGTGCTGACCGTGGCCGAGGCGGTGCACTTCGACGGCCAGATCGACCGCGCGGTACGGCTGGTGCCGGACGCCGACCCGGACGAGGTGGCCGGCGAGCGGCAGGGCAACGTCGCGATGGCGCTGATCCTCGGCATACCGGCGGTGCTGCTCGCGGTCTGGCTGGCGGCCACGGTCGTCCCGGTCCGGCGGGGCGCCAACGTCGCGCGGATCCTGGTCTTCGTCGCCAGTGGCGCGGAGCTGCTGGTCTGCTTCGCGCAGTGCTGTTCCGGAGGGTTTCTCGTGCCGCTGCTGACCATGCCGGAGACCGGGACCGAGCCGCCAGCGGAGTGGGACGAAGAGTGGGAGACCTCAGCGTTCCTCGACACGCTCTACGCCGGCACCGATCCGTGGGACGACCTGTTCTTCCCTGCGGCAGGGCTGGGCGTGCTCACCGTTCTGGCCCTCTCCGCAGCCGTGGTCCTGCTGCTGGCCCTGCCGCCGGCGAACCGCTGGTTCGTGCCGCGTACCGCGAACGAGGCGCCGCCCGGCCCGGCCTGGGTGATGCCCGTTCCCACCTACGCCCCGACCGGTTACGGATACCCGACGGCTCCGCTCGTGCCGGGCTTCCTGCCGCCGAGCCAGCCGCTGCCACCCGGCTACCTAATCTGCCCCGACCCGGCCGTGCACCTGCCGCCGGGCGGGCCGGGCACCTCGCCCGGGTCGACCGGAGCGTCGACGACGCCTCCGGAGGACGCACCCGGCGACGTCCGCTAGCTGAGCTGTCGGCCACAGCGCGGGCCTTCCGGGTGCCGAAGGTTGTTACCGTCTGCGCCGACGTACCTGGGGAGGTGGTCGGGTGGACGCGCTGGTGACGTGCCTGGTGGCGGCTGTTGCCGTACTCGCGGTGGTCGTGATCGTCGTGCGGGTCCGCCGGCGGGCGACGAGCCGGGCCGACGGTCAGCCGGCGGAGTCGCCGGGCGGCGGCCCGCTCCGCCTGACCCCGGGCGACCGCGTGCGGATCCGCGAGCGGGAGTACACGGTGAGCGCCACCATCCGCCTGGTCGAGGGTGACTGGAGCTGGGTGCAGCACCTGCTCGACGACGACTCCGGCACCCGCCACCGGCTCTCCGTGGAGGACGGCCCCGAACTCGAACTGGTGCTCTGGACCGCCGAGCCGGGCGCCACCGTCACCCCGGGCGCCCCGACCATCGAACTCGGCGGGCGGCGCTACACCTGGGCCGAGACCGGGCAGGCGCGCTACACCGCCACCGGAGAAACCGAGCTGCCGTCGGCCGGGACCATGCGTTACCACGACTACCAGTCCGGTGGCGCCGCGCGGCTCTCCTTCGAGGCGTACGGCGAAGAGGGCTGGAGAGTGGCCCGCGGCGACCTGCTCGACCCCGCCGACCTGACGATCCGCCCCGCGCCCGACGCCAGCTGAACCATGCCAGGCGGGCGCGCCGGGCTCGTCACGGCATGCCGAACTGGCCGGTTGTCGATACGGTGTGGGCGCGATCTTAGGGAAGGAGAATCGTGGTCGATTCCCAGAGCACGCCGGCCCGTCAGCGGCCATCCATTGTGTCGATTTCCAGTTACCTGCTCTTCCTGTTCCTGGCGTTGCAGGTGATCAGTCTGATCATCTCGCTCAGCACCTTCGGCAAGACACGTGACGCGCTCCGCGAGGCGTACGCGGGCAGCTCCACCGACGGCGACCAGGTGGCCGACGTCTTCGTCGCCGTCGGCATCGGCGGCAGCGTGCTGCTGCTGCTGCTCGCGGTCGTGCTGGGCGTGCTGGCCCTGTTCAACAACCAGGGCCGCAACGGTGCCCGGATCACCACCTGGATCGTCGGCGGCATCATGGTCTGTTGCGTGGGCGGCGGCCTGCTCAGCAACGCGGCCGGCGGTTTCAACGCCGGTGGCGGGACCGGCGGCGACGGGCCGAGCCCGGAGGAGATCCAGCGCCGCCTGGAGGAGGCCCTGCCTTCCTGGGTCACCCCGGTCAGCCTCCTGCTCGGTGTGCTCAGCCTGGTCGCGCTCATCACGGCGCTGATCCTGCTGGCGCTGCCGAAGGCGAACGCGTTCTTCCGCAAGCCCACCGCGGCCTGGGAGCCGCCCACCCCGGGCGCCAGCTACCCCCAGGCCCCGGGTCAGCCGGGCTACCCGCAGGCATCCGGTGAGCCGGGCTACCCGTCGAGTGGGGAGCCCAGCTACCCGCCGCCGCCGGCCGCGAACCGGCCGGACGACACGCCGCCCACGGACCGGCCCGGGCCGACCCCGCCGTCGACGAGTTGACGGCTCGATAAGCACGACGCCGACGATCCCTCCGAGTAGGTTGCAACCCGACGCCTACCGGAGGGATTCGTCGTGTCGTACCCGGAATCGGCACCGGCCCGCCGGCCCGCCGCCGTCCTGTCGGCCGCGACCGTGCTGTTGGTGATGGCGGTCGCCGCACTCGCGTACGCGGTGGTCGACCTGGTGGTGCTGGGCGGAACACTCGACGCGTTCCGCGCCGCCGCCCGGGACACGTCGGCGACCCCGCAGGAGATCGACGACGTGGTGACTCTGCTGCGCGCGTCCGCGGTGCTGTCGGCGGTGGTGGCGGTGCTCTCCGCGCCGGTGCTCGCCGGCCTGGCCCTCGGGCTGTTGGCCGGCCGCAACGGCGTTCGGGTGGCCACCTGGGTGGTCAGCGGCCTCGGCCTGCTCGCCGGCTGTTGCAGCGTGGCGGTGGTGGTCGGCGAACGGGCCGCGCCACTGCAACTGGGCTCCGGCGAGCAGGCACTCGCCGAGCTGCTGGGCCTGATCGGTGACGCGTACCCGTCCTGGTGGATCCCACTCAATGCCGGGCTTTCCGTCGCCCAGGGGCTCGGTTACCTTGTAGTAGCCACGCTGCTGGCGCTGCCCGCCGCGACCAGCTGGTTCGGTCGCCACCGCTCGACGGCGCCAACCGCGCCGCCCGCACCGCACCAGCCCCTGTCGGCGCCGCCGATGCCCCCGTACCCGCCCAGGTGAGGACCGCCCGTGACGCTCGACCCCACGACTGCCGAGCGCCGAGCCCTGATCACCGGGGCCACCGCCGGCATCGGCGCGGCGTTCAGTCGGCGGCTGGCCGCCGACGGCTGGCATCTGGTGCTCGTCGCCCGCGACGCCACCCGGTTGACCGAGCTGGCCAACGAGCTGGGCGCCACGTACGGCCGCGAGGTGGAGACGATCCCGGCGGATCTGTCCACGGACGACGGCTGTGCCACCGTGGAGCAGCGGCTCGCCGATGGCAGCCCCGTTCACCTGCTGGTCAACAATGCGGGGATCAGCCTGAACAAACCGTTCCTGCGCTCCACCGCCGAGGACGAGGCGCGGCTGTTGCGGCTCAACGTGCACGCCGTCATGCGGCTGACCCTGGCGGCGCTCCGACCGATGACCGAACGACGAAATGGGGCAGTGATAAATGTCTCTTCCGTCGCCGGGTTCGGTACGGCGATGCCCGGATCGACGTACTCCGCCAGCAAGGCGTGGGTCACCAACTTCAGCGAGTCGGTCGGCCAATCGGCGCGGCCGTTCGGCGTTCAGGTGATGGCTCTCTGCCCCGGATACACCCGCACCGAGTTCCATCAGCGAGCCGGCATCAACATGTCCAAGACGCCGGAGTGGCTGTGGCTGCGGGCCGAGGATGTGGTTGACGAAGCCCTGCGTGACCTGCGCAAAGGCAAGATGGTCAGCATCCCGGCGTGGAAGTACAAGGTGGTCGTTGCCGGCATGCGGCATGCGCCGCGGCGGCTGCTCCAGGCGGTCGCGCGCGACACCCGCGGCCGGATCGGTCGCGACGAGCGCTGAGCGTCGACGGGCCCGTCGACCCCAGGCGAGCGGTGGAACGGCGTTGGCGCGCCGCTGTCAGACCAGTCGCTGAGCGTAGTCGAACATCGCCAACCATCGGTTCCCCTCGGGGCTGATCAGGGTGGACCCCACACACGGCGTTCAGACTTGCGCAGTAACCTCTATCGCCATGGGGGACCACGACGACCTGCGTAAATTCATTACCGACCTGGCTGTGGTGCACGGACGGGTCGTGCTCTCGTCGGGGCGCGAAGCAGACTGGTACGTGGATCTGCGGCGCGTCACGCTCCATCACCAGGCCGCTCCTTTGGTCGGCCGGGTGATGCTCGACCTCACCGCCGACTGGGAGTTCGACGCTGTCGGCGGCCTCACCCTGGGCGCGGACCCTGTCGCGCTCTCGATGCTGCACGCCGCCGCTCCGACCGGCCGGGCCCTGGACGCCTTCGTGGTGCGCAAGGCGGGCAAGGCCCACGGTTTGCAGCGGCGGATCGAGGGACCGGAGGTGGCCGGCCGTCGGGTGTTGGCGGTGGAGGATACGTCCACGACTGGCGGAAGTGTTTTGACCGCTGTCGAGGCGCTTCGCGAGGCCGGGGCGGAAGTCGTAGGCGTGGTGGTTATTGTTGATCGAGGCGCCGGCGACGCGGTGCGAGCCGCCGGATTGCCGTACCGGGCGGCCTATACGTTGGCTGACCTCGGCCTTGTGGCGTAAAAGTCTGCCGATTCGGATCTGCTGATATGCAGGCGGATCGATGCTGCTGGTGGAAGGATGGAATACGTGGGAACTGCGTTGGCCGAAATGACTATGCCTCAGATCTCGCCGCTAAACGGCGAGCCGATCGAACGTGCCGATGCCGAGCGTCTTGCCGGGGTCCTCAAGGCCCTTGCTGATCCTGCTCGGTTGCGGCTGCTCAGCCTGATCCAGTCGGCCCCAGAGGGCGAGGCGTGCGTCTGTGACCTGACGGCGCCGCTCGGCCTCTCTCAGCCGACGGTCAGTCACCACCTGCGTATCCTCACCGAGGCCGGCTTGTTGCAGCGGGAGAAGCGCGGTGTCTGGGCGTATTACAGCCTGGTCCCGAGTGCGATCGCGACGATCGCCGACCTGCTGACCCCGCCGCGTAAGCGAGCCACCAAGAAGGCTCGCTGACGTAGGCACTAACGCCGTCTCGAGCCGAGACGGCGTCCGGTGGCGAGCCAGGGGTGGCGCCACCGGTGGGTGACACCTGCTCGTCCCCGGTCGCACCACCGGAGGCCGGGTCCGACATGCCGACGGCCGACCCCCTTCCCAGGGGGCCGGCCGTCGTCGTATGTCTCAGCGGTCCTGACCGTGCTCCGGCCGCTGACGGCCGTGCTGGTGCCGGTCGTGGTCGAACGCCTCGCGGGCCGCCTCCACCGCGCCAGCGGCAGCGGCTGCCGCGACGACCGCGACTGCCTCGCCGCGCTTACGAGCGCGCCGGTCGCGAAGGAACTCGAAGAAGATCGGCAGCACCGAGATCAGGATGATCAGGGCCACCACCGGCAGGATGTAGTGGTCGATCTTGTCGCCGATGGCCTGGTAGATCTGCTCGGCCAGCAGGTAGCCGATCAGCAGGATGCCGTCCACCCAGAGCACCGCGCCGACGATGTTCCAGAGCAGGAACTTCTTCGCCGGCATACCGAGCGCGCCCGCGACCGGGTTGAGGAACGTCCGGACGATCGGGATGAAGCGCGCCAGCACGACGGCCTTCGCCGGGCCGAACTTCTGGAAGTAGTACTCGGCCTTCTCCACGTACTCCTTCTTGAAGAGCCGAGAGTTCGGTCGCTCGAACATCGGCCGGCCGTACCGCGCGCCGAGCCAGTGCCCCAACTGGGCGCCGACGATTGCGCAGATCGGCCCGCCGATCAGCAGGCCGGCGAGGGAGAGTCGGGTGCCGTCGCCGAAGATCGCGTCCGCCACCGGTGACGAGGCCACCCCGGCGAGGAACAGCAGCGAGTCGCCGGGGAAGAAGAACCCGACCAGGAGGCCGGTCTCGGCGAAGAGGATCACCCACACACCGATCAGCCCGAAGGTCTGCAACAGATCCTTGGGATCGAGCGGGTTCAGGGCGACGCTCTCCACGAGAGCGCGGGTCTTCTCAGCTGTGTCCACGGCCACAAAGGGTACCGAAGCCCAGGGTGCCTGCCGCGCCGGACCGGCCCCTCGCCACCCGCCGGCGTCTGGGCCACGACGACGGTGCCCCGCCGACCGGGTGGGTCGACGGGGCACCGGTGGTGCGGGATGGATCAGGCGACGAAGCGGGTCCGGCGGCGCTTGGCCACCAGGTAGCCGCCGACGCCCGCGACGAGCAGCAGCGCGCCGAGGCCGGCGATCAGGCCGGTGGACTGACCGGTGATCGGCAGCGAGCCGCCGTCACCGTCACCGTCGCCGTCACCACCGCCGTTACCGCCATTCGGTGAGGTCGGGTTGATGACGATCTTCGCGGTGTCGTTGCTCTTGTTCGGGTCACCGGTCAGCGTGGTGGTGATGGAACCCGTGGCGTCCGGGACGACCTTGTCGATCCGGAGCGCGAAAGAGTACGAGGCCTCGTAGTCTTTCCAGCTCTCCAGGACCTGGCAGGCGTACTCCTTGGCGCCCGGCTCACCCCAACCTGCGGTCCACGGGTCCCACTCCTTCTCCGGCGCGAACGGCACGCAGTCGAAGGGAGCCTCGACCACCGTCGTGTCCGCCGGAACGGACACCCGGATCGGCAGGTCCTCGAGCCGGATGCCCGGCGTTCCCTGGCCCAGGTACTCGAGCACAGCCGGCCCGAGGTTGGTGAAGCTCGGCTCGACGGTGACCACGTCACCCTTCTTGCCGCTCGCGGTCGCGCCCTTGGTCGCCAGGTCCGCGTGGTTGTCACCGGTCACCCGGACGGTCCCGATGGTGGTGTTGTTCATCTTGTCCAGGTCGGTCTGCGGCACCCGCGCGCTCTGCGCGGACTGCTCGACCAGACGAAGCTTCTGGCCCTTGCCGGGCTTGACGTCCAGGAACCAGTCCTTGAAGGTGAGATCAAAGTCGTCCGTGGTCCACCAGTCCAGCACGACCGGGAACTTGGCATTCGTGCGTGCCTCCGGGGCCAGCTTGATGGGCAGGTTCTCGGAGAGCTTGTACGACTTGCCCGGCTCGATCTTCGTGTCGAACGTACAGAAGGAGGCCATGCCCCACTCGTCCGACTTGCAGTTCGAGAAGTCCCCGCCATAGGCGGCGAGGTACTCGGCCTGGATGACGAGGACAGCACCATCGACGGCGGCCTCACCGGCGTTGCTGACGACGGTCGGTAGGCCAGCGGTCCCGCCCGGAGCGCCGCTAACCTCGACGGTCGGGTTGCTCACCAGGTCAACGCCTTCGGCGATGGTGACCTCGGCCGTCGCCTTGGCGGTCTTGCCGCCGGCGGTGATGCTGATCGCCAGGGAGCCCTTCTGCGCTGGCTTCGCGTCGTCCTTGGCGGTGACCATGTAGTCGAACCAGGGCCACTGGCCCTCCTCGACGTCGGTCTCGCAGTGCAGCTTGGATGGCGAGACGTCGCAGGTCCAGCCCCACGCCGGCTCCACCGTGGCAAAGCCGGCGACCGCGGACATGTCGATGTCCACGGAGGTCCGGCCGAACGTCCGTTCGGACTCCGTGTCAGCCGGCTGGGCGTAGAACCAGCCGTAGTCCGTGTGGCCGGGTGCGACGAGCAGATCGTGCGTGGCGATTTCGAATGGAGCCTCGGCGGCTACGGCCGGGCTGGCGGAGGCGGCGACGATCGCGCCTGCTACGCCCAGTCCGGCGAGCCAACGCCGGGTGGAGTGGGTGAGCATGAGGGGGTTTCCTCCAAGTGGGGGATCAGGTGGAGCCTGCGGATCTTAAGGAATCCCTAAGGCTGACTGCATTCCCGAGAGGCATCCATTCACGAAGACGGACCGAAAGGTTGAGGACCTGCCCGACGCCGAGATCGCCGACCTCCTCGGCTGCGCCGTCCGGACCGTACGTTCGTCCATCTCCCGGGCCCTGGCCACGCTCCGGGCCGAGTACGTGGAGGCGTGAACATGATCGAGGACGACCTGCGTGCCGCGTTCATCCGGCACGAGCCGTTGACTCCGTCGACTGGCCCGCTACGGGCAGCGGTATGTCGCCGGGCTGATCCGACGGGCGGTCGCGCAGGCCGTGCTGAGCAATCCGGTCCGGCTCGTCGCGTTGTTGTCGGCCGCCGGTAAGGATCTGACGGTCGACGACGATGGCCTGCCACTGACCAAGCTGGTGGCGGTGCTACCCGAGCTCAAGAACGTCGACCCGGTGGGGCTCAGCCTCCCGGTCGGCCCGCCGGTGGACGGCGCCGCGCGGCTGCCGCTCGATCCGAAGCAGGGCCCGGCGTTCCTCGCCGCACTGGGCGAGGATCGGTTGGCACAGTGGGCGGCGCAGCACCCGGAGCAGGTCAATCCCACCCGGTGATGCGCGAGGACTTCGCGACGGCGCCCCGCCGGCCGGTACGGTCCGCGGGGCTGGGTCATTCGCCGAAGCGGGTGGTTCGACGCCGGGCGACCCTGCGGGGGTCAGCGGTAGTCGTCCTCGTCTCCGGTGACCACCCGGGCCTGCTCCATCGCGTCCCAGTCGTCGACCTCCAGGCCGCGGTGCGGCTCGTTGTCCACGTCGGTGGGGCCGGCGAAGGTGGCCTGCTCGACCGCGTCCGCCGGATCCGCCTCGGGGTCGCGTTCGTTGGGCGCGAGGTGGTCGCCGGGGGTGAAGTCCTCATCGGGCTGACCCATCGTCCCTCCCGGGGGGTCTCGGGGCACAATTCCCACCCACCGTACGGGCTGTGCGGGCGTACCGCCCGGAAGTGGAGTAGGCGGAATCAGCCCTCGGCGACTCGACCCGATGCCAGGATGGGGTCGTGGGCTTCCTCATCAGGCTGGCGATCACCGCGGTCGCGTTGTGGATAACCACGCTGATCGTGCCCGGGGTCGAGGTGCACGGCCGCTCGGGTGGTAACACGGTCCTCACCCTGATCGTGGTGGCGCTGATCTTCGGCGTGATCAACGCGGTGCTCAAGCCGGTGATCCGGGTCGTCGGCTGCGTGTTCTACCTGCTGACGCTGGGCCTGTTCGCGTTGGTGGTCAACGCGTTGCTGTTCCTGCTCACCGACCGGATCGCCCGCGGGCTCGACCTGCCATTCCAGGTGGACGGTTTCTGGCCGGCGTTCTGGGGAGCCATCGTGATGACCGTGGTCACCTGGCTGATCAGTGTCATCGTGCCGGACAACCTGGATCGACGGTGAACGGCTGGCACCCCGGGTCGGTTGTTCCGGCGCACCTCACCTACGGGATACTTCGAGGCGGAGGACAGCGCGGTCCGGCGCACAAATGAAGAACAGCGGCCAGCAGGCCGAGAGTGGTAAGTAAGGAGCGCATCACATGCCCATCGCTTCCCCCGAGGCCTACGCGGAGATGCTGGACCGCGCCAAGGCTGGCCGGTACGCGTACCCCGCGATCAACGTGACCTCCTCCCAGACGCTGAACGCGGCGCTCAAGGGCTTCGCCGACGCGGAGAGCGACGGCATCATCCAGGTCTCCACCGGTGGCGCCGAATACCTCTCCGGCCCGTCGATCAAGGACATGGTCACCGGCGCGGTGGCGTTCGCCGCGTACGCGCACGAGGTGGCCAAGAAGTACTCGGTCAACATCGCCCTGCACACCGACCACTGCCCGAAGGACAAGCTGGACAAGTTCGTGCGTCCGCTGATGGGCATCTCGCAGGAGCGGGTGAAGCGCGGCGAGGAGCCGCTGTACCAGTCGCACATGTGGGACGGCTCGGCCGTGCCGGTCGCGGAGAACCTGCAGATCGCCGCGCAGCTGCTCGACGAGGCCGCCAAGGCCAAGGTCGTCCTTGAGATCGAGGTCGGCGTCGTCGGTGGCGAGGAGGACGGCGTCGAGAACGCCATCAACGACAAGCTCTACACCACCACCGAGGACGGCCTGGCCATGGTCGAGGCGCTCGGCCTTGGCGAGAAGGGCCGCTACATGGCGGCGCTGACCTTCGGCAACGTGCACGGCGTCTACAAGCCGGGCAACGTCAAGCTGCGTCCGGAGATCCTCAACCAGATCCAGGAGGCGGTCGGCGCCAAGTACGGCAAGGACAAGCCGCTCAGTCTGGTCTTCCACGGCGGCTCGGGCTCCCTGCTGAGCGAGATCCGCGAGGCCCTGGACTACGGCGTGGTGAAGATGAACATCGACACCGACACGCAGTACGCCTTCACCCGGCCCGTCGCGGACCACATGCTCCGCAACTACGACGGCGTGCTGAAGATCGACGGCGAGGTCGGCAACAAGAAGCAGTACGACCCGCGCGCGTGGGGCAAGGCCGCCGAGGCTGGCCTGGCCGCCCGGGTCGTCGAAGCGTGCGAGCACCTGCGCTCCACCGGCACCACGATGACCAAGTAACGACGTAGCACCGACGGCCGGCTCCCCACGCGGGGCGCCGGCCGTCGTCGTCAGGTCGTCAGCAGGCGTACGGCCTCGCGCACGTCGTCGGTCAGGTGGATCGTCGACGACAGGTCACCGAAGGGCGACGCGGCCAGCAGCGGACGCAACAGCGCCTCCACCGGCAGTTCCCGGGTCCAGTAGGCGCGATCCAGGAAGATGTACGCCCCGCTCGCGCCGTCGGTGCCGTAGTAGGTCTTGGTGGCCGCCTGGAACACCTCCTGCACCGTGCCCGCCCGCCCCGGCGCGAAGACGATGCCGCCGCGGGCCAGCCGCAGGATGGTGTCCTCCCGGATCGCGTTGGAGAAGTACTTCGCGATCCGCCCGGCGAACAGGTTCGCCGGTTCGTGCCCGTACAGCCAGGTCGGGATGGCCAGCCCACCGGCACGGGCCCAGCCGAGGTCGTCGCCACGTTGCCGGGGCACCCCCGCGTACCGCTGCCGGACGGTCAGCGCGGTGGCCGTGTACCGGTGGTGGTCGGTGAAGTCGGGAGCGGTGGCCAGCAGGTCGATCGCGGCCGTCACCTCGGTCGCCGGTCGGTCCGCCAGGTAGGCGCCGAGGTTCGCGGCCTCCATCACCCCGGGGCCGCCGCCGGTCACCACCAGCCGGTCGGCCCGCGCCAGCTCCCAACCCAGCACGGCCGCCATCCGGTACGCGGGACTGCCGCGCCGCACCGCGTGCCCGCCCATGATGCCCACCACCGACTGCGGCCCATACCCGGCCAGCCAGACCCGGGTGGCGTCGGCCAGCGCGTTGTCCACACCGTGGTCGTGCAGCCGCTGACCCAGCGCCTCCTTCACGTCCGGCAGCGCGCCGCCGTGCGCTCGGTAGTGGTCGTACACCCGGGTGTCGTACATCCCGGTGAACCCGCCCTCGGCGAAGCCGGCGGCCAGGTCCTCGGGGGTGTAGAGATGCGTCGGCTGGGTCGGGTACGGCAACCCGGAGAACGGCGGCACCACGTTCGCGCCGCGCCGGACCAGGTCGGCGCCCACGTCCCGGGACGCGAACCGGCACCCGACGAACAGGGTGCCGGCGACGTCGATGCCGGTCAGGTCGGGCAGCGGCGCGAGGTCTAGCCGCAGGCCCTGCACGGTCAGCCCGGTCAGCCGGCCGGTGGTCAGCTGCTGATCGAACTCGGCCCGGGTCTGGATCTCGCCGGCGTGCAGGTGCGGCTCGATGACGTCCGCGGGAGGTGGGGTCGGCACCGGGCCATCCTGCCCCTCCGCCGGGGTCGGCCAAACCTCGGGCCTGGGGTGCAACCGACAGGAGCCCGGTGGTCGTGGCCACCGGGCTCCTGCATTACCGGTTCCTGGGGAGGCTCCGGACTATTAGTTGTAGTGGAAAACACCTGGCAGCGGCATAGGCCGCAGGCGTGACCAACTCCTCAGCCGTTCAGCGGGACGCGTCGGCCGACCCGCTCGCGTGTCGCCCTGTCCAGCGGGTTGAATGGGGCGATGCAGAACCTTTTGCCAGAGCCACCGGCCACCCGCCTGCCTGCGAACGACGAGGCCGACGCCGCCCTGGCCGCCGCCAACGAGGCCGGCACCGATGAGGCGTACGCCAACGTGGCGGCCGGCTTCCCGACCTACAGTGCGGCCTGGGCGGAGCTCGCGGCGCGGGCGTTCGCCGAGGGCCAGGTGGTGACGGCGTACGCGTACGCCCGCACCGGCTATCACCGGGGCCTCGACCAACTGCGCCGCAGCGGCTGGAAGGGGCACGGCCCGGTGCCGTGGTCGCACGAGCCCAACCGGGGCTTCCTCCGCTGCCTCTACGTGCTGTCCCGCGCCGCCGACGAGATCGGCGAGGCCGACGAGGCGGCCCGCTGTGCCCAGTTCCTGCGCGACTGCGACCCGGAAGCGGCGGACGCGCTGGCCAGCAACTGACCCCGCTCCGACGGCCGGCCCGACACCGGGCCGGCCGTCGGCGGGTTACAGCCCCTCGGCGACCGCGGCGGCGATCTTCAGCCAGGCGTCCCGGGTGGCCGAGGAGAGCGCGCCGTACCGAATCGGCTCGCCACTGTCGATGAGCCGCTCGTACGGGGCCAGCAGCACCGCTCGGGTGCGGGCCGCGAAGTGCTCCTGGATGGCCGGCAGGTCGATCTCCTTGCGGGACGGCGGCATCGACACCACCGTCACCGCCTGCCGGACCAGCCGTTGCCGGCCACTCTGCTCCAGGTGGTCGAGCATCCGGGCGGCGGTCTCCGCCGAGTCGTTCCGGGCCGACATGGTGACCACCAGCTGGTCGGTGGCGTCCATCGACGCCTGCCAGTTCTGCGCCCGGACGTTGTTTCCGGTGTCCACGAAGATCAGTTTGTAGAAGCGGCTGACCACCTCGCGGATCTCGGCGAACGCGGCCGCGGTCAGCATCTCGCCACCGGTGGCCGACTCGTCCGAGGCCAGGACGTCGAACATCCCCTCGCCCTGCGAGCGGACGTACTGCGACAGGTCGCCGACCCGCCCGTGTGCGCCCTGGAACTGCCCGAGGTCGCGCAGCATGTCCCGCACCGTGCGGGAGTGGAAGTCCTGCTGGGCGCGCATCCCGAGGGTGCCCTGGGTCTCGTTGTTGTCCCAGGCCAGCACGTACCCGCCGCGCTTCTGGCCGAACGTCATCGCGAGCAGCAGGATGGCCACCGTCTTACCGGCGCCGCCCTTGGGGTTGACCACGGTCACCTGCCGCAGGCCGCCGAAGTTGCGGCGGACCATCTCGATGTCCCGCTTGAGCTCCTGCTCGTGCCGCCCCGGCGAGAGCCGGAGCAGGCCCATCTTGTTGACCACCGCACGGACGCCCATGGTCGCCACCGGGTCGGCGGGCCGGACCTGGCGGCGGCGGGCGAAGTCCTCGGCGGTCGGCGCGGCGGTCGCCTCCGGTGTCCAGCTCGCGTCCGGATAGCCGGTCGCGTCCGGGTACGCGGTGGCGGGCACCCGGGTCACCCCGTCGGCCTCCTGGTACGGCTGCCCAGGGGTGGCACCGGGCGCGCCCTGCTGCCACGGCGGCGGGTACCACCCCGGCGCGGGCGGGAACGGCCCCGGCGGTGGGGTCGCCGGCCCGGCCTGCGGCGGAGCGTGCTGCGGTGCGGGGCGGTCCGGTGGCGGGCCGCCGAACTGCGTCAGGTCCGGCGGGGGCGGTATCTGCGCCGGACCTGCCTGACCGGGGATGGCCGGGGTGAACGGCTGCCCGGGGTACGCCTGCACGGGGCCGACGTGCGGGACGACCGGGTGCGGCGGCGGTGGCGGGATCGGAGGGGTTGCGCCGGCCTCGTCCTGCGCCGGTGCGGCCGGGCGTTGCGGTGGATACGCCCATGGCGACTCGGCGACCGGCCGCGCCGGTGCGCCGGAAGACCCGTCCGGTCCGGGCCCGCCAGCCTGCGGAGCCGACCCGCCCGCTGCGGGGTCTGCCGGCGGGTTGTCGGCGGAAGGGGCGGGGCTGTCGGCCGTTGCGGCGGCCTGGCCGGCGGGGCCAGCAGGTGCGGCGGCCTGGCCGGCGGGGCCAGCAGGTGCGGCGGCCTGGCCGGCGGGGCCAGCAGGTGCGGCGGCCTGGCCGGCGGGGCCGGTGGTGGCGGCCTGGCCGGCGGGGCCGGTGGTGGCGGGGCCGTCGGCGGCTGCGGCGCCTCGCTCGGTGGGCCCGGCGGTGGTGGGCCGGTCGGTGCTCGCGGCTGCGCCGGGGCGGTCCAGGGTGAACGGCAGGTCCAGGTCGACGCCGCCCGGGACGATCGGCGGGGCGGGCACGGCGGCCGGACCTCCGTTGCCGGCCCGCGCCACTTCGCCTGACTTGCTCGCCGTGCCGGTAGCGTCCGGCCGGCTGTCCGTTTGCGCGGAGGCGGCGTCCGGTGGCGCGGCGGAGGGGGTTCCGGTACCGCCCTGCCCGTTCGTCGTCGGCGGGGCGGGCGGCGGTGGCGCGGCGGCCGGGTCGGTCGGTGGCGGCCAGCTCGGCTGGGCCGGTGCCCAACCCGATCCGGTGCCGGACGGGCCGCTGACCCCCCACCCTCCGGGGGCGCCGGTGAGCGACGGATAGTCCGATGGTGAGGGCGGCGGCAGGGCCGCCGCGCCGGGCTGGCCGGGGACCGGCGGTCGGCCGATCGGCGGCGCGGCCACCGGTGGCGTGACCGGCTGCGTGACCGGCGGTGTGGCCGACGACGGGCCACCCCGCTGCTCGGCGACCGCTGCCCAGGGCGGCACCGCGCCACCCGCGCCCCGGTCGCCCGGATCTGGCGGCCAGAGTGGTTCGATGTCCCGCTCCGGCACCGGCTGCTGGCCGGGCACCTGCGCCCGGTCGGCGTTCTCGTCCATTACGGCCCTCCCCAGTCCTCCTGCGAGGATAGGCCCATCCGCCCACGAGGTCCGGTCGGCGCAGCCAGGTCGGCCGATCGGCGCGGTCGAGATCAGATCGACCAGACCGCCCAGGCACCCGGCTCGATCCACCAGGAACGCTTGCGGGTCAGCTCGCCTTCGACACCATCGTCGAGGTACGGCACCCTGCCCTCCCTGGGCAGCACCGACACCGCCCGGCCGCGGGCCCGCCGAACTTCGAGGCGTACCCGCTTGCGCCTCCACGCCGAGCGGACGACCACCGGCACGGCCACCGCGACCTCGACCTGGCCGTCGGCCGGGTCCGGCGCGCTCAGCAGCGTCACGTCGTCGAGCGTCGCGTACCCGCCGGCGTTACCGACCGCGCAGGCCAACAGCGGTTCGTCACCGTTGGTGAGGATGGTGTCGTCCACCTCCACCCGGGCACGCCAGTGCAGCGGCCGGCCCGCGTCGTCGGCGGCACCGAGCAGGGCCCCGTCCAGGGTCACCGAGCCGCCGTCGTTGCGCAGCAGGTCCAGCCGGCGCGGCGTGCCGTCCAGCACCGCGGCGGCCACCGCCGCCGGGTCGCGGGGCAGCCCGAGCTGCGCGGCCAGGTCCCGGTGGGTGCCGGAGCGGGCCGGATCAAGCGGGAGTACGGCCACCGGCGGCAGGTCGGGCAGCGTGCGGTTGCCGGGCAGGTCCGCCGGTCGCTTGCTCGGCGCCGGGGCGTACCGCTTGACCAGCCGGCGCAGCACGGCGCGCAACTGCCCGTCGCTGGCCGTGGCCACGACCAGCCGGGTCTTGCTGTCCGGGTCCGGCCAGGTGAGGCCGTCCGGGCGGGGCGGGCCGTCGAGCCGGGCCAACACCGCGTCGATCTCCGCGTCGGAGCGGGCGGTGACCGTCTCCACCCGGGCGCCCCGGGCATTCAGCGCATCGGCGCAGGCCAGCACCGGCACCCGAGGCCGCTCCGTCGCGCACTGCTCGGTGCCGGCCTGGCTGCTGCCGGCCTGCTCGGTGGCGGTCTGGCTGCTGCCGGCCTGGTCGGTGGCGGCCTGGTTGGTGGCGGTCTGGTTGCTGCCGGTCTGGTTGCTGCCGGCCTGGTTGCTGCCGGCCTGGTTGGTGGCGGTCTGGCTCGTCGGAGCGGTGTCGGCCTCGGTCGCACCGCCGCAGCAGGCCCCGCCGCTGCCACAGCCCCCGGGAGCGTCCCGCTCCGAACCGAGGGTGAGCAGCACCACGTCGTACACGGAAGGAGCCTCCTGCCTCTCGACGCGACCCCTGCCGGCCACGCCGTCACTACTTGTTAACCTGACACCCCGGGCTCGCCGAGCGGTCGCCACCTGGCACCCGAGCCTTCTGGAGGCGGAAAAGATGCCAGCGATCGTGCTCATCGGCGCTCAGTGGGGCGACGAGGGCAAGGGCAAGGTTACCGACCTGCTGGGTGAGCGGGTCGACTACGTCGTGCGCTACTCCGGCGGCAACAACGCCGGGCACACGGTGATCACCCCGGACGGCCAGAAGTACGCGCTGCACCTGATGCCGTCCGGCGCGCTCTCACCGGACGCGATGATCGTCATCGGCAACGGCGTGGTGGTCGACCCGAAGGTGCTGCTCGCCGAGATCGACGGCCTGGCCGAGCGCGGTGTCGACGTGTCCCGGCTGCGGATCTCCGGTGACGCGCACCTGATCATGCCGCACCACCGGGCGCTGGACCGGGTGATCGAGCGCTACCTCGGCTCATCCCGGATCGGCACCACCGGCCGTGGCATCGGCCCCGCGTACGGCGATAAGGTCGCGCGCATCGGCATCCGCCTCCAGGACCTGCTCGACCCGGGCATCCTGCGGAAGAAGCTGGAACTCGCCCTGCGCGAGAAGAACCAGATCCTGTTCAAGGTCTACAACCGCAAGGCGATCGACCTTGAGGCCACCGTCGAGGAGTACCTGGAGTACGCGGAGCGGCTCAAGCCGTACATCGCGGAGACCCGGGCGATGCTCTGGGACGCCCTGGACCGGGGCGAGACGGTGCTGCTGGAGGGCGCCCAGGCCACCATGCTCGACATGGACCACGGCACGTACCCCTTCGTGACCTCGTCCAACCCGACCGCCGGTGGCGCCTGCGTGGGCGCTGGCATCCCGCCCACCGCGATCAACAAGGTGATCGCGGTGAGCAAGGCGTACACCACCCGGGTCGGTGCGGGCCCGTTCCCGACCGAGCTGTTCGACGCCAACGGGGACCACCTGCGCAAGATCGGCGCGGAGTACGGCACCACCACCGGGCGGGAGCGCCGGTGCGGGTGGTTCGACGCGGTGGTCGCCCGGTACGCCTGCCGCCTCAACGGCGTCACCGACCTGGTCATCACCAAGTTGGACGTGCTCACCGGCATGCCCAAGGTGCCGATCTGCGTCGGCTACGAGATCAACGGCGTCCGGGTCGACGACATGCCGATGAGCCAGACCGACTTCCACCACGCCAAGCCCGTCTACGAGGAGCTTGACGGCTGGTGGGAGGACATCACCAAGGCACGAACCGCCGATGACCTCCCGGAGAACGCCCGCCGCTACATCGCCCGGGTAGAGGAACTCTGCAACACCCGAGTGAGCGTCGTAGGCGTAGGCCCAGGCCGAGAAGAAAACGTCCTCCTCCACCCCCTCCTCCCCTAACCCCACCCCACCCCACCCCCCACCCCACCCCACACCCCATCCGCCTCGGTGATCAAGAAGTTTGCGTCAGATTTCGCCGCTAGGTTGACGTAAAGCTCTTGATCACCGGGCGATGTGGTGGAGTTATCCACAGGGTCCCGGGGGTTGTCCACAGGGACTTTGGTTGGGCAGGGCACGTGGGCAGGGTGTGGGTGTGGGTGCACACCAGCTACTTCGTCAGATCGCGGCCGGGCAGGACGGCATGGTCACTCTGGGCCAGGCTCTGCGTGCCGGCCTGACCAGGGACCAGATCCGACAGTTGCACCGGTCCGGCAGGTGGCAACGGGTTCTTCGGGGCTGCTTCGTTCCCGAAGCGGAGCTGAGTGATTCGACGCGTCGGCGGGCGCGAATCCGCGCCGCGGTCACGAGCCTCGGCCCAGGCGCCTTCGCTGTTCTGGACTCTGCCCTGGAGTTGCACGGCATCGCGGGTCTCCGTCGGACGTCACAGGTGCACGTCTCGGTGCCAGTCGATCGCCCTCGGCCCCAGCGCTCCCTGGTGCCGTGGCTGACGGTGCATCAGGTGACCGTCGGTTCTGGCGACGTCGTCGAGGTTGCTGGCATCCCGGCGACCTCTCCGCTCCGCACCGTCTTGGACGTCATCCTCCGGGTTGATCGTTACCCAGCGGTCTCGGTCCTCGACTCGGCGCTGAACCAGTGCCGCATCGGCCCGGCGCACCTGGCGACCATTCCGGACCTGATCCGGGGGCGGCGAGGCGCGGTCGTGGCACGCGCCTGTTTGGCCGAGGCGGACGGGCGGGCGCAGTCGCCGCTGGAGACGCGCAGCCGGCTGCGGTGCGTGGACGGCCGGGTACCGCCGGACACGCTGCAGTTGGAAGTGCGCGACGACGATGGCTATCTGCTCGGCGTCGGCGACGTGGGTTGGCGCGGACCGAGGGTGATCGCGGAGGCGGACGGCCGAGACGCGCACGGCACCCCCGAGGCCGTCTACGCTGACCGCCGTCGCCAGAATCGACTGGTCAACGCTGGCTGGACCATCCTCCGTTTCACCTGGCAGGACACCCTCCACCCCGATTACATCCCGCACACGGTCCGTCAGGCGATCGCGGCCTCCCCACGAAGGTGATCAAGAGGTTTGCGTCAAGAACGAGTCCATCACTGACGCAAACCTCTTGATCACCGACGGCTGGCCGGGACGGGCGGGGTGGGGGAGGACAGTAGGATCTCTGGGGTGCGGGTTCTTTTGGTGGGTGGTGGCGGGCGGGAGCATGCGCTTGCGCTCGGGCTGGCGGCGGATTCGGGCGTTTCTGCGCTGATTGCCGCGCCTGGCAATCCGGGGATCGCCGGGGTTGCCGACGTGCGGGTCGTCAACGCCGTCGATCCGGCCGCGGTGGCGGCGCTGGCTGTGGAGACCGCGGCTGACCTGGTGGTGATCGGGCCCGAGGCGCCGCTGGTCGCCGGTGTCGCCGATGCGGTACGCGCCAAGGGCATCGCCGTCTTCGGTCCGTCCGGCGCGGCCGCGCAGTTGGAGGGCTCCAAGGCGTTCGCCAAGGACGTGATGACCGCCGCCGGCGTGCCGACCGCCCGGGCGCACGTCTGCACGGACGAGGCGAGCACCGCTCGGGCGCTGGACGAGTTCGGTGCGCCGTACGTGGTGAAGGACGACGGACTCGCCGCTGGCAAGGGCGTGGTGGTGACCGACGACCGGTCGGCCGCGTTGGCGCATGCCAGCGACTGTGGGCGGGTTGTGGTCGAGGAGTTCCTCGACGGCCCGGAGGTCAGCCTCTTCGTGGTCACCGACGGTGAGGCGGCGTTGCCGCTGTTGCCGGCACAGGACTTCAAGCGGCTCGGCGACGGCGACACCGGGCCGAACACCGGCGGCATGGGCGCGTACGCACCGCTGCCCTGGGCCCCGCCCAGCCTGGTCGACGACGTCATGCGGGACGTGGTGCACCCGACGCTCGCGGAGATGCGCCGCCGGGGCACCCCGTTCGCCGGCCTGCTCTACGTCGGGCTCGCGATCACCGCGGTCGGCCCTCGGGTGATCGAGTTCAACGCGCGTTTCGGTGACCCGGAGACCCAGGTGGTGCTCGCGTTGCTGGAGACCCCGCTGGGCGGGCTGCTGCACGCGGCCGCCACCGGCACGTTGGCCGAGCACCCGCCGCTGCGGTGGCGGGAGGGCAGCGCCGTGACGGTGGTGCTCGCCGCGCAGGGCTACCCGACCGCGCCGCGCACCGGCGACGTGATCACCGGCGCGGACCGGCCGGGCATCATCCACGCGGGCACCGCCCGCCGGGCCGACGACGGCGCGTTGCTGTCCGCCGGCGGCCGGGTCCTCTGCGGTACGGCCACCGGCTCCGACCTGGCCGCTGCGCGGGAGGCCGCGTACGCGCTGGTGGACGGGGTGGAGTTGGCCGGTTCACAGCACCGCACCGACATCGCCGCCGCCGCGATCGAGGGCCGGATCGCGATCCCGGGCTGAGCCCGGGGTCGGTCAGCCGTAGTAGCGGCGCAGTTCGCGGGCGAGCACCTTGCCGGTGGCGTTGCGGGGCAGGTACTTCACGAAGATCACGTCCCGGGGGACGCTGAAGCGGGCCAGGTAGTGCCGGACGTACTCGCGTACCGCCTCGGGGTCGAGCGTCTCGCCGGGGTGCAGGGCGAGGAACGCGGACAGGCGTTGGCCGTACTCGGGGTCGGGCACGCCGATCACGGCGGCCTCGCGGACCTGCGGCAGTCGCGCGAGCAGATCCTCCACCTCGGACGGGAAGACGTTCTCGCCACCGGAGACGATCATGTCGTCGGCCCGGCCGTCGACGAAGAGCAGCCCGTCGGCGTTGAGCCGGCCGAGGTCGCCGGTGTCGAGCAGACCGTCGTGGGTTTCCCGGTTGGCGCCGGAGGTGTAGCCCTCGAAGAGCATCTCGTTGCCGACGAAGATCCGTCCGACCCGCCCCTCCGGTACCGGCTTGGCGTCGTCGTCGAGCATTTCCAGCCGGGTGCCGTGCGGCGGACGACCAGCGGTGGTGGGCGCCTGGCGCAGATCCTGCGGGCCGGCGATGGAGGCCCAGGAGACCTCGGTGGAGCCGTAGAGGTTGTAGAGGACGTCGCCGTAGACGTCCATGAACTTCGGTGCCAGCCCGCCGGGCAGGGCGGAGCCGCTGACCGCGACGACCTTGAGCGGGGGGCGCGGGTCCGGCGGTGGCACCTCCAGCAGCCGCTGCACCATCACGGGTACGGCGAACAGCGCGTCGCACCGGTGCGCCGTCAGGGCGGCGAGCGTGGCGGCCGGGTCGAAGCGGCGGTGCAGCACGATGGTGGCCCGCAGCGCCAGACAGACCTGGAGGGCGGCGAATCCCCAGGTGTGGAAGATCGGCGCGGCGATCATCACCCGGTCCCGGGCGTGCAGGGGAATGCGGTCGATGATGGACACCAGCGGGCCGAAGCCGCTGGGCGTCGGCCGGCGAGCGCCCTTGGGCGTACCGGTGGTGCCGGATGTGAGCACGATGATCCGGCCGTCCCGCTCCGGCGGGTGCAGGTCACCCGGCAGCGCCCCGGCCACCAGCTCCTCGCGGGCGCGTTCGTCGAGCCGGGGCAGCTCGGCGGGGAGGCCGAGGACCCGTTCGGCGAACTCGTCGTCGTGCACCAGCAGCCGCAGCCGCTGTTCCTCGGCGACGGTGCCCAGCTGGGCGGCGGAGAGCCCGGTGTTGACCAGCACCGCGTCGACGCCGAGCAGGGTGGCGGCGACGATCGTCTCGATCAGCCCGTGGTGGTTGCGGCAGAGCACACCGATCCGGTCGCCGGCCTGTACGCCGAGACCGGCCCGCATCGAGCGGGCCATCCGTTCGGCCCGGTCGAGCAGGTCGCGGTACGTCAGCTCGACGCCGTCCTCGTCGATGACGGCTGGTCGGCCGGGGTCCCGGGCGGCTGCCTGGCGTAGTTCGCCCGCCAGGCTCCATCCCCACGTCCGCAACGCGTTGAGCTGCGAGGCGACCCGGATCGGGCTGCCGGGGGTGAGCAGCCCGCGACGGGTCAGCGTGGCAACGACGAACGGCAGGTCCATGCCGCAGACCTCCTCGGGGTGGTACGCGGACGGGGCGACGGGGGTCCCGCCCAGCAGGGCGTCTTTCCTTGATCATGCACTGGGTGCGGCTGAAGGCCCAGTTGGCGTCGGCGTGGGGTGACGAAGACGGCACGGATCGTGGAATCCGGGCCGCTGTCGGCCCGACCCCTGGGAAGGGCCGGGCCGAGAGCGGTCAGCGGATCTGCATTCCGGAGATCGCCCGGGAGATGACCAGTCGCTGGATCTCCGAGGTGCCCTCGAAGATGGTGTAAATCTTGGCGTCCCGGTACCAGCGCTCCACCGGATGGTCGCGCAGGAAGCCGGCCCCGCCGAGCAGCTGCACTGCCTTCTCGGTGACCGACACCGCCACCTCGCCGGCCTTGAGCTTGGACATCGAGCCCTCGCCGGCGGTGAACGGGCGGTTGTTGCGGCCCATCCAGGAGGCCCGCCAGACCAGCAGCCGCGCCGCGTCGATCTCCATCCGCATGTCGGCCAGCGCGAATGCGACCGCCTGGTTCTCGATGATCGGGCGTCCGAACTGGACCCGGTCCTTCGCGTAGTCCAGGGCGTACTCGTAGGCGGCCCGGGCCACGCCGAGCGCCTGCGCCCCGACCGTGGGTCGGGACAGCTCGAAGGTGCGCATCGCGGCCTGTCCGGTGGCCCGTTGCCCGGAGCGGGCGCGGGCCAACCGCTCGTCCAGGGAGTCCTTCCCGCCGAGCAGGCAGCGGCCGGGTACGCGTACCCCGTCGAGGAAGACGTCGGCGGTGTGTGACGCGCGCAGGCCGAGTTTGCGCAGCTTGCGGGTGGCGGCCAGGCCGGGGGTGCCGGGCGGTACGACGAACGCCACCTGGCCCCGGGAGCCGAGCGTGGGGTCGACGGAGGCGGTGACCACGTGCACTCCGGCGATGCCACCGTTGGTGGCGTACGCCTTCTGGCCGGTGAGCACCCACTCGTCGGTGGCCTCGTCGTAGACGGCCCGGGTGCGCATCGCGCCGACGTCGGAGCCGGCTTCCGGCTCGCTGGTGCAGAACGCGGCGACGGCCGGCGAGTCGACGTCGCCGAAGCACTGTGGCACCCATTCGACCATCTGGTCGGGGGTGCCGGCGCCGTAGATGGCGGCGACGGCGAGCGAGGTGCCGAAGATGCTCAGGCCGATGCCGGCGTCACCCCAGAAGAGTTCCTCGCTGGCGATCGGCAGGGAGAGCCCGGTCGGGTCGGCCCAGCAGGTGGCGAGGAACTCGAAGCCGTAGAGCCCGACCTTGGCGGCTTCCTGGATCACCGGCCACGGGGTGTCCTCGCGCTCGTCCCACTCGGCGGCGGCCGGGCGCACGACCTCGGCGGCGAAGCCGTGCACCCAGTCGCGTAGATCCCGCTGTTCCTCGTTTAGGTCGAGCGAGAACTCAGCCATGTCAGGCCTTGGGGATGTCGAACAGGTTGGCGATGTTGGCGGCGAGGCCGAGGTCGCCCTTCGCCTTCAACTTGCCGGTCATGAACATCATCACCGGGTTGGCGCCACCGGAGACGATCTTCAGGAACTCGACCGGGCCCATGGTGAGGCTGAGCTTCGGGTCGTGCTGCGGGGTCTCGTTCACGACGCAGGTGCCGTCGGCGATGACCACCTCGTAGGTGTCGCTGCCGCCGTCGGGGCGACCGGTGATGACCCAGTGGATGACCGCGTTGGTGGAACCGGCCCGGTCCGCGCGGAACAGCGACGGCATCCGGCCGAACACCTCGCCGAGGACCTTGCCGCGCAGGTCGCCGGACATCACCTGGGCGATCTTGTCGTCCGGGGTGGACTTGACCAGCTGGGCGAACTCCTTGGGGCCGACGTTGGCGAAGGTGGCCGGGTCGAAGTCAGTCATCAGGTGCGCCTTCCGGAAGATTGGCTACTCGCGCGTAACCCTACGCACGAGTAGGTATGCTCGCAAGGTGTCCACCACGCCCGCCTTCAAGCGTCTGCCGCGCGCCGTCCGCGAGCAGCAGATGCTCGACGCGGCCGTCAAGGTCTTCTCCCGACGCGGCTTCCACGCCGCCAGCATGGACGAGATCGCGGAGGACGCCGGCATCTCCAAACCCATGGTGTACGCGTACCTCGGCACCAAGGAGGAGTTGTTCGTCGCCTGCCTGCACCGGGAGGGCACCCGGATGATGCAGGCCATCGCCGGGGCAGCGGCCCCCGACCTCCCGGCCGACGAGCGGCTCTGGCGTGGATTGAAGGCGTTCTTCGGCTTCGTGGGCGCCCACCGGGACGGCTGGGCGGTGCTCTACCGGCAGGCCCGGGGCGAGCAGCCGTTCGCCGGCGAGTTGGCTACCATGCGGGCCCGGCTGGTCGAGGTCGTCGCCGGGATGCTCGACCACGCGCTGCGCGCCAAGGGCCGCGAGATCGCCGCCATCGACCTTGAGGTCGTCGCGTACGCCCTGGTCGGCGCGACCGAGTCGCTGGCCGACTGGCTCGCCGACCACCCGGACGCCGACCCGGAGAAGACGGCCACCCGGATGATGAACGTGGCCTGGCTCGGCGCCGCCCAACTCCTGCACGGCGTCACCTGGCGTCCACCGGCCGACTGACGACCCGGGCGCCACCTACGTTTACCGGCCGACTGACGACCCGGGCGCCACCTGCGTTTACCGGCCGGATGACGGCCCCGACATCACCGCGCCGGAATCCGACCCACCGGCTCCGTCGCCGGTGCCGGTCGCGCGGATCGGCGGCGGTTGCCGAGCCAGCGGACCACCTCGACGACCACCGTCACCGTCACGGCGAGGCCCAGCCCCAGCAGGAGACCGCGCAGCGGGTCCTGCTCGAAGGCCAGCCCGCCGACGTAGCCGACCAGCGCCGAGTAGAGCCCCCACGAGCTGGCAGCCAGCGCGCCGAAGGCCAGGAACCGTCGCCGGGGATAGCGCACCGCCCCCATGGTGAGGGTGACCGCGGTCCGGCCGCCCGGAATGTAGCGGGCCACGGTGAGGATCAGACCGCCCCGGGTCGCGATCCCCCGGCGGGCCTGGTCGATGGCCGCCCGGCGTCGACCGTCGGGCGGCAGCCGGTCGAGCAGCCGGGTGCCACCGCCCCACCCAATGGCGTACGAGATGTGGTCGCCGACCAGCGCCCCGGCGGCGGCCACCAGGATCACCGCGGGCAGGTACGGCGCGCCGGAGGCCGCGAACACCCCTGCGGTGATCACCGCCGTCTCGCTCGGCACCACCGGGAAGAAGCCGTCGAGCACCGCGATCGAGAAGATCGCCAGGTACACCCAGGGCGAGGACATCGTCTCGTGCAGGAGGTCGAGTAGATCCATGATCCCGATGCTGGTCGCGGCGGGGGCTCCCGCCATCGGCCAGTGGTCAGGCGAGCGCCACTACTTTGGTAGTGACCGCCCCGGACGGCGGGTCGGGGTCTTCCCCCAGCTCACCCGGGTCCGGTGGCGCGGGCCGCGCCGATGCGGCCACAGCCCCCTAGGCTCGCTGCGTGGCCTTGACTGCCGTCACCCTCCGGCGGGTCGTCCAGCGGTACGGCCCGCTGCTGCTCGCCGTCACCGTCGCGGCAGCGGTCTGGGCCAGCGCGACCGGTGACATCGGGGTCCGCTCGCCGCTGCCGGGCGCGGTCGTGCTGCTGATCGCGCTGGGCTCGGCGTGGGCCGCCGGCACGATCCGGACCCGCCGCTGGCCGTTGTTCCTGGCCGCGGCGGTCTGCTGGCTGGTGCTCGCCGCCGCGGCGGCCGGGGTGGTCGCCTCGTACCAGGCGGGTCTGCGGCTGCGCGGTCGCCAACTCGCCACCTACCTCGCCGGTGCGGCGGTGGTGCTGACCGGTGGGGTGGTGGTCGGGCTGGAGGTGGGCGGGGTCCGTCGGATCACCACCGCCACGCCCGGCAACGTGCTGCTGCTCGCCGCCTGCCTGGTCGGGCTTCCGTTGGTCCTCGGCCTCTGGGTGCGCGCGCGGCGGGACACACTCGCCGCGCTGCGGGACCGGGCCGAGCGGCTGGAACGTGAGCAGGAGGCCCACGCCGACCGGGTTCGGGCCGAGGAGCGAACCCGGATCGCCCGGGAGATGCACGACGTGGTGGCGCACCGGGTCTCGCTCATGGTGGTGCATGCCGGGGCGCTGGAGGTGACCGCCGCCGACCCGGCGACCGTGGCGGCCGCCGCGTTGATCCGGACGACCGGCCGGCAGGCGCTCACCGACCTGCGCGAGGTGTTGGGCGTGCTGCGGCAGGCTGGCCCGGCCGTGGTGCCGGAGCGAGGGCTCGACGCGTTGGACGACCTGATCGGGGAGTCCCGGACCGCCGGCCTGCGGGTGTCCCGGCGGGACGAGGGCACGCCGACGGCGCTACCGGCGACGCTGGGGCGTACCGCGTACCGGGTGGTCCGCGAGGCACTGACCAACGTGCGCAAGCACGCGGCCGACGCCGAGACGACCGTCTGCCTGCGCTACCTGCCCGACGGGTTGGAGGTGCTGGTCCGCAACGGCCCGTCCGAGGGTGGGTCGGCGCTGCCCGGTGCCGGGCAGGGTCTGCTCGGGCTGCGTGAGCGGGTGGAGTTGCTGGGCGGCCGGCTGGAGGCGACGTCCGTGGACGGTGGTTTCCTGGTCCGGGCCCTGATTCCGCTGGCGGGTGCGGCGTGATCCGGGTGGTGGTGGTCGACGACGAGCACCTGGTTCGGGCCGGGCTGCGGCTGATCCTGGAGGCGGCGGAGGACATCACCGTCGTCGGTGAGGCGGCGGACGGTGCCGGCGCGTTGGAGCAGGCCCGACGGCTGCGCCCCGACGTGGTGTTGCTCGACGTGCGGATGCCGGGCGTGGACGGGCTGACCATCGCGCCCGAGGTGGTCGCCGTCGGCCCGAAGGTGATCATGTTGACCACCTTCGACCTCGACGAGTACGTGCACCGCGCGCTGCGGGCCGGTGCGGTCGGCTTCCTGCTCAAAGACACCCCGCCCCGCGAGTTGGCCGCCGCCGTTCGTACGGTGGCCGCCGGGAACGCGATGCTCGCCCCGACGGTGACCCGGCGTCTGATCAGCTCGTTCGCCGAGCGTGGTCCGGCCCGCCGGGACGCGGCTCGGGAGCGGCTCGCACCGCTGACCGAGCGGGAGTTGGCGATCGTCCGGGAGGTGGCGCGGGGGAACGGCAACGCGGAGATCGCCCGGCGGCTGACAATGAGCGAGGCCACCGTGAAGGCACACGTCAGCCGGGCGCTGGCGAAGGTCCACGCGGGCAACCGGGTGCAGCTGGCCATCCTGGTGCACGACGCCGACCTGCTGTGATGTCCCGCTGCCAGCGGTCGGTTAGTGGCGGGAGGAGGCGTGGCGGCGGGCCCTGCGGCGTAGCCACCGGATCCCCTCCAGCCCGAACGTGACGACCACCGAGAGCCCCACCCCGACCAGCACGCCCTTCACCGGATCACGTTCGAAGGCCAGTCCGCCGAAGTAGCCGAGCAGCCCGCAGTAGAACGCCCAGGTGACCGCGCCGATGCTGTCGTACAGCAGGAATGACCGGCGGGGATAGCGCACCGCGCCCATGGTCAGGGTGACGGCGGTGCGGCCGCCCGGCACGTACCGGCTGCTGGTCAGGATGATCCCGCCGCGCCGGTCCACGGCCCGACGGGCCCACTCGGAGCTGGCCCGGCGTCGGCTGCCGTCGGGCAGGCGGGCCAGCCGGCGGGCGCCCCCGCCCCGACCGAGGGCGTACGAGATGTGGTCGCCGGCCAGCGCGCCGACAGCGGCGCTGACGATCACCAGGGTCAGGCTGGGGTGCCCCCCGCTCGCCGAGAGCACCCCAGCGGTGATCACCGCCGCCTCGCCCGGCACCGCGGGGAAGAACGCGTCGACCGCGGTCAGCCCGAAGATCACCAGGTAGACCCACGGCGACGTGACCGTCCCACGGAGGAGGTCGAGCAGGGCGTCCATGCCCCCATGCTTGCCGGGCGCGACCCACCCGGTGGGCGAGTCGCCGGATCACCGGCCTTCGGCCGCCAGCTGTCAGCCGGCGTGGACCAGGGCCGGTGGGGCGAGCAGCGGGCCGTGTGGGGTCTTGTCGTCGGCGGTGGGACCGTGCGAGGTCAGCACCACAGGTGTGCCCAGCTCCGCGCGCACCGCCTCGGCCCAGTCTGCCGGCGCGTCGTCGTACACCGGGCGGGAGCGCAGCAGCTGTGCGGTGAGCGCGGCCTGCCGGTCCAGGTCGCCGGGCGGGCCCGGGATGAGTCGGTCGGTGGTGTCGTAACGGCGGCAGATCCGCAGGTCCGGGCCGGCGAGATCGAGGTGGGTCAGCGCCAGGCCGTCGACGCCGCCGGCCGCGGCGAGGGCGTACCGGTGGGCGACCGCGTCGAAGTGGCCGAATCGGAACCGACCCTGCCACGGGTTCGTCGGGTTGTGCGGGTCGGCGAGGGGCAGCGCCGGGTCCTCGGTCACCAGCGGGCCGGGCCCGTGCCGGGTGGTGACCAGCCGGAGCACCCCGATCCGGGTCACCTCGCCGGACCGGCCCGCCTCAGCGAGCAGACCGTCGACGTTGGCGAACGTGGTGGTGCTCCAGGTGGTGTACGGGTGGAAGCCGTGCCACTCGTCGAGCAGCACCCCCTGCGCGCCCTCGAAGACGCAGGTCCCGGTGCGCAGCGCACCGGCGAGCCAGCTGCCGTCGACGATGGCGACCCGCTCGGCGAACCCGGTGAACGCGGGCAGGCAGTCCTCGACCGGTGGCGCGTCCAGCGGGCCCAGCTCAGCGGTCAGCCGGTCCCGCAGGGTGCCCAGCCTCCGGCGCAGCAGCGCCGGGTGGTGACAGTCGGCGACCCGGGGCGCGTCGTCCGGGTGGGCGAGACCGTACGCGACGGCCTCGCCCACCCCCAGCCCGCAGGAGCCGTGCCGGTCGGCTCCCCGGGCGATCTCCCGGGCCCGGTTGGCGGCCCGGTGGTACGGGGTGGCGAGCAGCGCGTCCCCGTCGACGGTCAGCCGGTCGAGCGCGTCGGGCACCCCGACCGTGGCGAGATGGTCGGCCTCGGCGGCCAGCGCCAGCGGGTCCACCACCACGTGCCGGGACAGGTGTGTACCGACACCGGGGTGGAACGTGCCGGCACCGAACTGCGCGAACGTGTGCTGCCGCCCGTCGCGCAGCACGACGTTGTGTGCCGCCTGCGCGCCTCCGTTGAAGCGGACCACGGTGTGCACGGGGCGGGTGGCGCAGAGCCAGTCCACCACCGTGCCCTTGCCGGCGTCGCCGTAGCCGAGGTCGACCACCGCCAGGTGCCTCACAGCCGGGTCACCCCGCCGCTGGTGTCCCGGAACGCCGGCAGCGTCGACACCTCGGCCCGCCGCCCCCGGCCGAGGCGGGCCAGCGCCTTGGACACGGTGCCGGTGGCGGTGGAACCGGCGTGGTCCAGGTGGCGAAGGCCCTCGTCCAGGTCGATGGCCTGTTCGCCGAGGCCGATGGTGAGCGCGATGGTCTCGCAGACCGCGTCCAGGTCGTCGAGCACGACGGCGTTCTGCCCGAGCAGGTCCCGCCAGAAGTCGAGCACCTTCGCGCTGCCGGCGTAGTGGCTGCCGGCCGGGAGCAGGTAGTAGGTGTCCCAGCGGCGGGTCACCTCGTCGACGACCTGCCGCAACGGCACGTCCTCGGCCAGGTTGTCGCCGATCAGACCGGCCACCTCCCGGGCCTTCACCCGCTGGTACGCCAGCTCGTCGCCGATGATGAACAGGTAGCCGCGCCGACCGCGCTTCTCCCAGTTGTCGGTGACGGTGTGTCGAGCCATGAAGTACATGGCCAGCTCGTACGACTCGGTCATCTGCCCGCCGCCACCGCCCTCCAGCACGATCCGGCCGAGGTCGTCGTCCATCCGGTTGTCCGACTCGAACTGGCCCACCTGCAACGGCACCCGGTCGCAGGTCGCGTCGCCGATCGCGCCGAACATGATCTGCGGGTCGCTGGCGTAGCCCTGCCGTTGCAGCAGCCCGAGCAGCTGCGGCAGTTTGGTCTGCAGGACGCGCGGCACCGTCCGCATCGAGCCGGTCACGTCGAAGAGCACCGCGACCGGCGTCGCGCGGGGGTGCTCGTCGGAGTCGCGGCTCTCCCGGGTCGCCTCCCGAGGGTCGAGCGCGGGGTGCACGGTGCGCGCCCCGCTGTCGCTGTAGGAGAAGGCGCTCTTGCCGGTGGACCGGCGGTAGCGGTCGGCGGCGTCGTACACGTCGGTGGACCAGATTCCACTGCCCATGACAGCTCCCTAGGGGGTGCGGGTGAAGGGTCGGAAGGTGCGTGGCCCGTAGAGGCGGTCCAGCAGCTGGTCGAGTTCGCGCAGCAGACGCCAGGCGTCGTCGGGCCGGGCGTCCAGGGACCGTTGCCGGCAGCCCTGCGCGAAGGTGCGCAGCTCGCGGGGTGCGCGCGGCCCCATCAGCCAGCTCATGCAGTGGCTGGCCATCGCGATGTCGGTGCCCGGGCCGCAGGGTCGTCTGCCGGTCACCTCCTCCGGGTAGAACCCGTCGTGGCCGGGCACGAGCGCCGGGACCGTGCTTCCGGGGGCCGCGGAGAAGCACCAGTCGACCAGCACCACGCCGTGGGCGTCCGGCTCGATCAGCACGTGTCGCGGCAGGACCGCGCCGTGCACCACGCCCGCCCGGTGGGCCAGGCCGAGCACCACCAGCAGCCGCCGCCACATCCAGGCCACGTCCCGGGCATCCAGCCCGTCGGGGTACGCGCGCCGCACCTCGTCGAGGTCGTGCAGGCCGGGTGCGGTGGCGAGCACGGTGACCCGCCGCTCCGCGCCGGTCGCGGTGTCGCGGTGCCGGAACTCGTCGACGAGCCGGGGCACGTACGGCAGGTAGCGCGGGTCGCCGCGCTCGGCGACGGTGCGCAGGGCGTGTGCCTCACGGGCCATCAGGTCGTTGTCGGTGGGCCGTCGGGGGAGCTTGAGCAGCCGGTCGTCGCCGACGTCGTAGAGATCCGCAAGGTCGCCCGAGTGGGCCGGCGCCCCGAGTCGGTAGTCACCGAGGACGGTGACCTGCCGGGCCCGCCACCGGGTGGTGACGTGGATGAACGCGTCGAGGGCGTCGGCGCGTACCACCGGATCGGTCGGCAGGCGGTCGGGGTGCAGGGCCGCGACCAGCTCGCGGTAGCGGCGGGCCGGCTGGTCGGCGCCGAACAGGTCGGCGTCGGTGCGGGCGGCCGCGACCAGGCGGATGGCCTCCGCGGCCCTCACCGCACCGTCTCCTCGCGGGCGGGGCGCAGCAGCGCCGGGTGCAGCAACCGGGCGTCACCGGCCCGGTAGAGCCGGGCGCGGGGGCCACCCCGGGCGCCACCGCGCTCGGTGCTGGCGCCCGTGCTCTCCACGAAGCCCGGCACGGAGAGCACCTTGCGGTGGAAGTTGCCGGCGTGCAGCGGGTGCCCCCAGACCGTCTCGTAGACGGCGCGCAGCTCACTGATGGTGAACTCGGCGGCGAGGAAGCGCGTGGCCAGCGGGGTGTACTCCAGCTTGGACCGGGCCCGTTCCAGCGCGTCGTCGATGATCCGGCCGTGGTCGAAGGCGAGCTGTCGGCTGGTCAACGCGGTCACCGGCAGCCAGATCGCCTCGTCGGCGTCGGTGCCGGCCGCGGGATCGGGCAGGTCGGGGGCGAACGCGAGGTGGGCGATCGAGACGACGCGCATCCGCGGGTCCCGGTCGGGGGTGCCATAGCTGCCCAACTGCTCCAGGTGTACGCGGCGCAGCGCCTCGCCGCCGAGCCCGGTCTCCTCGGCCAGCTCCCGTCGGGCGCCAGCGGTCAGGTCCTCGTCGGGGCGGACGAAGCCGCCGGGCAGCGCCCAGTGCCCGGCGAAGGGCGCCTCGCCGCGCCGGATCAGCAGCAGGTGCAGCGCGTCGTCGCGGATGGTCAACGCCACCACGTCGACGGTCACCGCGACCGACGGATAGGCCCGGGGGTCGTACGCGGCCAGGAACTCCTGCTCGTTCATCGCGTCTCTCTCATATTGAGAACATCTCGCTGTGAGAACAACTTAGCGCATGCGAGCGGGCCTGCCAAGAGGGCGCTCGTCAGCGGACCAGACCCGCCAGGTGCGGTCGGCCGCGCGAGTCGTGCAGGGCGAACCCGCCGTCCGGCAGGAGGGCGAAGCTCACCGTGCTCGGAAGTGGGACGGGAAGCTTGAAGCCGACCTCGACGGTGTACGCGTCCGGCAGCCGGTTCTCCAGTGCGGCCAGGCAGCGCGCCTTGCTCCACATGCCGTGCGCGATCGGCCGGTGGAAGCCGAACAGCCGCGCACCGAGCCGGGAGGTGTGGATGGGGTTGTGGTCGCCGGAGACCCGGGCGTACTCCGTGCCGACGCGGGGTTCCACCCGCCAGCGGGCGGTGGCCGCCGGTGCCGCGGGCCGTTCGCCACGGTCGCGCCCGCCCGGCTTGCCCTCCCGCCCGAGGTACGTCGAGACGCCGCGCCACACCTCCTCCCCGTCCACCGAGCCGACCAGCACCACGTCGACCTGCCGGCCCCGGTCGTGGGGGCGCAGGTTCTCCGCGTAGGTGGTGAAGTCGAGGGTCTCGTCGGCGGTGATCGGGCGATGCACGGTGATCCGGTTGCCGACGTGCACCACACCGGTCAGCGGGATGGGAAAGCCCGGCGCGGTCATCAGCCGCAGGGTCAACGGGAAACCCATGACATGTGGAAACGTGCCCGGCAAACGGTCGGTGAGCCGGAAACCGCAGACCCGGTCGTAGTCGGCCAGGCGCGCCCGATCGACGGTCATCCCGCCCACGGCCAACTCGACGCCCGGCAGGCCAGAGCCCCGCCGCCCGCCGCCGAGGCCGGGCAGCGCACCGAGCAGAGCCCGCCGGTAGAGCGCCCCGGCCGCCGGCATCCGAGGCAGTTCGACCCGGTCACGGCCGCCGGGCACCAGTCGGAGTGCCGCAGCCCGCGTCTCCGCCGACAATGTCTCCGTCGGGCCGTCGATCAGCTCGTGCAGGGAGAGGTCGTCGTCCGGCTGCCTCCGAGTGCCCATCACGCCCCCAGCAGGCTCTGGCCGCAGACCCGGACCACGTTGCCGCTGACCGCGCCGCTGGCCGGCCAGGCCAACCAGCCGATCGTCTCGGCCACGTCCACCGGCAACCCGCCCTGGGCCAGGCTGTTCATCCGCCGGCCGGCCTCGCGGACCACCAGCGGGATGCGCGCGGTCAGCCGGGTCTCGATGAAACCGGGGGCCACCGCGTTGACGCTGATCCCGCGTTCCCGCAGGGCCGGGGCGAGCGAGTCGACCAACCCGATCACGCCGGCCTTGCTGGTGGCGTAGTTGGTCTGCCCCCGGTTGCCGGCGATTCCGGCGATCGAGGAGACCGAGATGATCCGTCCGCCGGCCGGGATCAGCTCCCGCTCCAGCAGCACGTCGTTGATCCGCTCCTGGCTGGAGAGGTTGACGTCGATGACCTGGTCCCACCGGTCGGCGTCCATCCGGCCGAGTGTCTTGTCCCGGGTGATGCCGGCGTTGTGCACCACCACGTCGACCCGGCCGTGCCGGCTAGCCAGGTGCTCGGCGAGCCGGGTCGGCGCGTCCGGGGCGGTCAGGTCGAGTTGGACGGCGGTGCCGCCGATGTCGTTCGCCACCGCGGCGAGCGCGTCGCCGGCGGCCGGGATGTCCAGGGCCACCACCTGCGCGCCGTCGCGGGCCAGCACCTTCGCCAGCGCCGCGCCGATTCCCCGCGCCGCGCCGGTGACCAGCACGACCTGCCCGTCCAGCGGCCGGTCCCAGTCGGCCGGGGCGCTCGCCGGGCCGCTGCCGACCCGGATGACCTGCCCCGAGACGTACGCGGACCGGCCGGACAGCAGGAACCGGAGGGTCGACTCAAGGCCGGTGCGAATGTCGCTCTCGGCGCGGGTCACGTAGACGAGTTGCGCGGTGCTGCCCCGGCCGAACTCCTTGCCGATGCTGCGGACCAGCCCTTCGAGGGCACGCTGGGCGGTCGCCTCGCGAGGTGTCGCGCACTCGCTCGGTGGGGTGCCCAGCACGATCACCCGACCGCTGGGCAGCACGGCCCGGGCCTGCGGGTGGAAGAAGTCGTAGAGCTGGCGCAGCTCGGTCGAGTCGGTGATGCCGCTGGCGTCGTACACCAGGGCGCCGAAGCGGTCCTGCGGGCCGGCGGTGCCGGTGTCCCGCAGCTCGACCCCGGCGGCGGTCAGGATCTTGGCGACCGGCTCGGCGAGTCGGCCGCCGGTGGCCGCGCCGAGCAGGGCCGGCCCGGTCAGCAGCGGGTCGCCGGGGTGGTGCCGGCGCAGCCGGGGCGGGTCGGGCAGCCCGAGGCGCTTGACCAGCGCGCGGCCGGCGGCCGATTGGACGAAGCTCGCGTACCTGTCGGTCATGGGCGTAGCCTACTGGCGAGTAGGGTTCGAGCAACACATGTCGAGGAGGCGGATCGTGCAGAGCATCCGACGGGTCGCGGTCATCGGGGGCAACCGCATCCCCTTCGCCCGTTCCAACTCCCGCTACGCGGACGCGTCCAACGCGGACCTGCTCGGCGCGGCGCTCGACGGCCTGATCGCCCGCTACGGGTTGGCCGGCCAGCGCGTCGGCGAGGTGGTGACCGGTGCGGTGCTCAAGCACTCCCGCGACTTCAACCTCACCCGCGAGGTGGTCCTCGGCTCCCGGCTCGACCCACACACCCCGGCGTACGACATCCAGCAGGCGTGCGGCACCGGTCTGGAGGCGACGATCCTGGTCGCCAACAAGATCGCCCTCGGGCAGCTCGACGTGGGCATCGCCGGTGGCGTCGACACCACCTCCGACGCCCCGCTGGCGGTCAACGAGGAGATGCGCCGCACGCTGCTCAAGCTCAACTCGGCCCGTACGCTGGGCGAACGTCTCAAGATCGCGGCGAAGCTGCGCCCGCTCCAGCCGTTCAAGCCGGAGATCCCGCGCAACGCCGAGCCGCGTACCGGCCTGTCCATGGGTGACCACGCCGCCCAGACCGCGCTGCGCTGGCAGATCGACCGGCGATCCCAGGACGAGCTGGCGCTGCGCTCACACCAGCGGCTCGCCGCCGCGTACGACCGGGGTTTCTTCGACGACCTGATGACGCCGTACCTGGGGCTCACCCGCGATGCGAACCTCCGCCCGGACAGCAGCCTGGACAAGCTCGGCTCGCTGAAGCCGGTCTTCGGCACCCGTGGCCCGGACGCCGAGCGGGCCACCATGACCGCCGGCAACTCGTCGCCACTCACCGACGGCGCGTCCACCGTGCTGCTGGCCAGCGAGGAGTGGGCGGCGGCGCACAGCCTGCCCGTGCTGGCCTGGTTCAGCTGGTCGGAGACGGCCGCGGTGGACTTCGTGCACGGCGACGAGGGACTGCTGATGGCACCCGCGTACGCGGTGCCCCGGATGCTGGCCCGCGCCGGGCTGACGTTGCAGGACTTCGACTACTACGAGATCCACGAGGCGTTCGCGTCGCAGGTGCTGGCCACCCTCGCCGCCTGGGAGTCGCCGGAGTTCTGCAAGGACCGGCTCGGCCTGGACGCGCCGCTGGGTGCGATCGACACCGACCGGCTGAACGTCAACGGCTCGTCGCTGGCCGCCGGGCACCCGTTCGCCGCCACCGGCGGGCGGATCGTGGCGACCCTGGCCAAGCTGCTGGCCGAGCGGGGCAGTGGGCGCGGGCTGATTTCGATCTGCGCGGCCGGTGGCCAGGGCGTGACGGCCATCCTGGAGCGCTGAGCACGCGACCGCCGGCCTCGATGATCCCGGCCCGGTCCCGGTGTCGACCAGCGGGTGCGGGACAATGAGGTACGTGACGACGATCCCCAACGTGCTGGCCAACCGGTACGCCTCGCCCGAACTGGTCGCCCTCTGGTCCCCGGAGGAGAAGGTCCGGATGGAGCGGCGGCTCTGGCTCGCCGTGCTCCGTGCTCAGCGCGACCTGGGCGTGTCGGTGCCGGACGGCGTGGTCGAGGCGTACGAGCGGGTGCTCGACCAGGTCGACCTCGCCTCGATCGCCGAGCGGGAGCGGGTCACCCGGCACGACGTGAAGGCCCGGATCGAGGAGTTCAGCGCGCTCGCCGGCCACGAGCACGTGCACAAGGGGATGACCTCCCGGGACCTCACCGAGAACGTCGAGCAGCTTCAGGTGCGGGCCTCGCTGGAGCTGATCCGGGACCGGGTGGTGGCCACTCTGGTCCGGCTCGCCTTCCTGGCGTACGAGCACTCCGAGCTGGTCATGACCGGTCGTTCGCACAATGTGGCGGCGCAGGCCACCACGCTGGGCAAGCGGTTCGCGTCGGCGGCCGAGGAGTTGCTGATCGCGTACGAGCGGCTGGAGGAGTTGATCGCCCGCTATCCGCTGCGGGGGATCAAGGGACCGGTCGGCACCGCCGCCGACCAGCTCGACCTCTTCGACGGCGACGCCGACAAGGTGGCCGAGTTGGAGCGCCGGGTCGCCGAGCACCTGGGCTTCTCCCGGGTGCTGGACAGCGTCGGGCAGGTCTACCCCCGTTCGCTCGACTTTGACGTGCTGGCCGCGCTGGCCCAGACCGCCGCCGCGCCGTCGTCGCTGGCCACCACGATCCGGTTGATGGTCGGCCAGGAGTTGGCGACCGAGGGCTTCAAGCCGGGTCAGGTCGGCTCCAGCGCGATGCCGCACAAGATGAACACCCGTTCGTCGGAGCGGGTGAACGGCTTCGCCGTGATCATCCGGGGTTACCTGTCGATGGTCGGCGAGTTGGCCGGCGACCAGTGGAACGAGGGGGACGTGTCCTGCTCGGTGGTCCGCCGGGTCGCACTGCCGGACGCGTTCTTCGCCGCCGACGGGTTGTTCCAGACGTTCCTCACCGTGCTCGACGAGTTCGGCGCGTACCCGGCGGTGATCAATCGGGAGCTGGAGCGCTTCCTGCCGTTCCTGGCCACCACGAAGATCCTGGTCGCGGCGGTCCGTCGGGGCGTCGGCCGGGAAGTCGCCCACGAGGTGATCAAGGAGCACGCGGTCGCGGTGGCCCTGGCCATGCGCGAGAAGGGCTCGCCGGAGAACGACCTCTTCGACCGCCTGGCTGCGGACGGCCGACTCAACCTGTCCCGCGCCGACATCGACACCCTGGTCGCCGACCGCAGCGCCTTCGTAGGCGCAGCCCAAGCCCAGGTAGCAGCAGTAACCCGCCGAATCACGGCCGTAGTGGAAACCCACCCCGAGGCCGCCGCCTACACCCCACCCCCAATCCTCTAACACCCCCACCCCCCCCACCCCCCCACCCCCACCCCTCCTGGGTGATCAAGAGGTTTGCGTCATTTTCGATCTCCCTGGTGACCGAAACCTCTTGATCAACAGGGGAAAGGGTGGCCCGGGAGTTAGTCGCCGGTTGGGGTTTCGGCGGCGGTTCTGAGGTTGGGGGCGCTGGCTGGTTCGGCGATGCCGCCGGGCGACCCCGTGAAGCCCGCGACCTCCGCGGTCTCCGCGGCGACCGCCGGCTGGTCGGCCGGCATGACCTCGGGCATCTTGGGTACGGCGACCACGGCCGTGCCGTACGCGCAGATCTCCATCCACATCTCACCGCAGTCCCGGCTGTCGAACCGCATGCCGATCACCGCGTTCGCGCCGAGCCGCAGGGCCTCCTCGCCGAGGCGAGCCACCGAGTCGGTGCGCCATCGGGTCAGGTTGTCCGGGGCCATCGGGTCGTACGCGCCACCGCGCAGGTTCTTGACACCCTCGCGGTACGGGTTGCGCGTCCTGGCCATCGATGACACCACCTCACCGAGAATCTGGCGGATCTCGTAGCCGGGCAGTTGCTCTGTCGTCACGACCAGCACGTTTCCGATGCTGTCAGGAGTGACGCGACCCGATCGGGTGCATTGTTCACCTGATCGGATGCTGCAAAACGGCGCGGCGCGGACGGCCGGCGCGTCGCCGACCATCCGCACCGCGCCGGGCGCTAACCGTCAGACACCGGCCACCGAGGTGATCCAGGCCCGGTTGTACGCAACGCTGCCGTAGTTCTGGATGCTCTGCCCGTCGGCGGTGGAGGCGACGCCGACCTGCTGACCGTTGTAGAACTGCGGGCCACCGGAGTCGCCGCGCCAGGCGTTGCCGTTGATCCGGGTGCTGCGGATCGCCTGCCCGCCGTACGCGTCGGTGGCGCTGTTGCTGGTCACCCGGACGGTGGCGGTCTTCAACTGGGTGGACGCCGAGCAGCCGCTGTAGCAGGTCATGCCCCAGCCGTAGATCGAGTTCGTCGAGTTGATCGGCGGGTTGCTGCTGGCCAGGCTCACCGCGGAGGTGCTGACGGTGCTGGAGAGCCGCATGAGCGCGAGGTCGTTGCGGGTGTAGGTGGCGCTGACCGTGCGGGTGACCCCGCCGGAGGTGCGGTTGACGCTTCCGACGCGCACCGACATGGTGCCGCTGATGCAGTGCCGGGCGGTGAGCACCCACTGGGCGGCGATGACGCTGCCGGAGCAGGTGAACGAGCCGTTGCTGAGCACCGCGGCGGCCCAGGGGGCGGACGAGACGGTGTCGCCGCCGATGATGGGTTGCGGGCCGGCCGGGGCGGCGGATGCGGCGGACGTGACGCCGAGGGCGCCGACCAGCGCGGTGCTGACTGCGGCGAGCAGGGGGCGGATGCGCATCGGGTGGACTCCTTGGACGGGGCGGGCCCGGGGTCGCCGGGCGCGGATGGGCGGCAACGGGGGGTCCCGTTGACGCCTTAATTGACCTACGTCGATGTACAGTAGGGCCCGAGGCGATCGTTATCAAGGATCTGATCGAGGTTGCCCAATGTAACGATTTAGCCACCCGCTGCGCCGTATATGTCCTGCTGAGGCCACGTGTCGCGCCTGACGGGTCGCCCTGAGTGCCGGTAATGTTGATCACTGCCTGAACTGCACCCGGCCGGTGCGTCCGCAGCGATATCTGCCAGGTACGCTGGCTGCGCTCGCCCATTGTGGGTCGGCACCCAACTGCGTACACAGTCAGGAGTGCCCAGTGCCTCGCGTCGTCGTCGACGTCATGCTCAAGCCCGAGATCCTCGATCCGCAGGGCCAGGCCGTCGCAAACGCGCTGCCCCGGCTCGGCGTCACTGACGTCGCCTCGGTTCGGATCGGCAGGCGGATCGAGATCGAGTTCACCGGTGAACCGGACCTGGACCGCGCTCGGGAGATTGCCGACAAGCTGCTCGCCAACCCGGTCATCGAGGACTTCACCGTCCGCCTGGTCGAGGCCGACGAGACCGCGGACGCCCGCTCGTGACCGCCCGGGTCGGTGTGGTCACCTTCCCCGGCTCGCTCGACGACGGGGACGCGGCTCGGGCCGTTCGGATCGCCGGCGCCGAGCCGGTCCGGCTCTGGCACGGCGACCCGGAGTTGCACGGCGTGGACGCCGTCGTCCTGCCCGGCGGCTTCTCCTACGGTGACTACCTGCGGTGCGGCGCCATCGCCCGGTTCGCCCCGGTGATGGAGACGATCGTGGACGCCGCCCAGGGCGGTCTGCCGGTGCTCGGCATCTGCAACGGCTTCCAGATCCTGTGCGAGGCGCACCTGCTGCCCGGCGCGCTCACCCGCAACCAGCATCTGCACTTCCGTAACCGGGACCAGGTCCTGCGCATCGAGTCGGCCGGGACCGCGTGGACCAACGCGTTCCAGCCCGGCCAGGAGGTGCTCATCCCGGTCAAGAACGGCGAGGGCTGCTACGTCGCCGACACCGCGACGCTGGACCAGCTCGAAGCCGAGGGCCGGGTGGTCGCCCGCTACATCGGCGGCAACCCCAACGGATCCCAGCGCGACATCGCCGCGATCACCAACGCCGCCGGCAACGTGGTCGGCATCATGCCGCACCCCGAGCACGCGGTGGAGGCGCTCACCGGCCCGTCGCTGGACGGCCTCGGCTTCTTCACGTCGGTCCTCAAGCATCTGGTGGGGGCGCCGGCATGACCGGCGGCACGATCATCGGTCAGCTCAACCGCACCTCTGGCGGGCACGAGCGCAGCGAGGAGAGGTCATGACCACCCATCCGGACCCGGTACGGGACACACCGGAGGCGTACTCCGCCCCGGCGCAGCCGGCCGAGCCGAGCCCGGCGCAGCCGGTCGCACCGGCGACCGCTCCCGCCCAGCCGACCGCCGCCGTCTGGACCGAGGGCGTGGACACCGTGCCGCGCGCCGGTGGCACCCCGGGCGAGCTTCAGCCGTACACCGAGCTGGGTCTGCGCGACGACGAGTACGACCGGATCCGGCAGATCCTCGGCCGCCGGCCCACGCAGTCCGAGCTCGCCATGTACTCGATCATGTGGAGCGAGCACTGCTCGTACAAGTCGAGCAAGGTGCACCTGCGGCAGTTCGGTGAGAAGGCCCCGCACAGCGACCGGCTGCTCGCCGGCATCGGCGAGAACGCCGGTGTCGTGCAGGTCTCCGACGAGCTGGCGGTGACCTTCAAGGTCGAGTCGCACAACCACCCGAGCTTCGTCGAGCCGTACCAGGGCGCGGCGACCGGCGTGGGCGGCATCGTCCGGGACATCCTCGCCATGGGCGCCCGCCCGGTCGCGGTGATGGACCCGCTGCGTTTCGGTGCTGCGGACCACCCGGACACCGCCCGGGTGCTCACCGGCGTGGTCGCCGGTGTCGGCGGCTACGGCAACTGCCTGGGTCTGCCCAACATCGGTGGTGAGCTGGTCTTCGACCCCTCCTACCAGGGCAACCCGCTGCTCAACGCGCTCTGCCTGGGCGTGCTGCCGGTCGACCGGCTGCAGAACAAAGCCGCCGCCGGCCCGGGCAACGTTGTCGTGCTGATGGGCGCCAAGACCGGCCGCGACGGCATCGGCGGCGTGTCGGTGCTGGCCAGCGCCACCTTCGACGAGGGCAGCGAGGCCCGCCGACCCGCCGTGCAGGTCGGCGACCCGTTCACCGAGAAGTTGCTGATCGAGGCGTGCCTCGAGCTGTACGACGGCCAACTGGTCGTCGGCATCCAGGACCTCGGCGGCGCCGGCCTGACCTGCGCGCTCACCGAGACCGCCGCCGCGGCCGGCACCGGCATGCGGGTCTGGCTGGAGCGGGTCCCGCTGCGCGAGCCCTCGATGGACCCGCACGAGATCCTGGCCAGCGAGTCGCAGGAGCGGATGTTGCTGGTCGTCGAGCCGGACAAGCTCGACGCGGTACTCAAGACCTGCGAGAAGTGGGGCGTCCTCGCCACCGCGATCGGCGAGGTCACCGCACCGGAGCCGGACGGCCGGCCGGGTCGACTGCTGATCACCTGGCAGGACCACCTGGTCGTCGACGTACCGCCGGGTTCGCTGGTCGACGACGGGCCGGTCTACGCCCGGCCGATGCGTGAGCCGGCCGACCTGATCCTGCTCCAGGCGGATCGGGCCGAGACGCTGCCCCGCCCGGCCGACCCGGAGGCGCTGCGGGAGACCGTGCTGCGCATGATCGCGTCGCCAAACCTGGCCGACAAGACCTGGGTCACCGAGCAGTACGACCGCTACGTGCTGGGCAACACCGTGCTCGCGCAGCCGGAGGACGGCGGCGTGATCCGGATCGACGAGCGGACCGGCCTCGGCGTGGCGCTGTCGGTGGACGGCAACGGTCGGTACGCCCGGCTTGACCCGTACAACGGCACCAAGCTGGCCCTGGCTGAGGCGTACCGGAACGTGGCGGTGACCGGCGCGAAGCCGATCGCCGTGACCAACTGCCTCAACTTCGGCTCGCCGGAGGACCCGGGCGTGATGTGGCAGTTCGCCGAGGCCGTGCGCGGCCTGGCGGACGGCTGCCTGGAGCTGGGCATTCCGGTGACCGGCGGCAACGTCAGCTTCTACAACCAGACCGGCGCGGCCGCCATCCACCCGACGCCGGTGGTCGGCGTGCTGGGTGTGCTGGACAACGTCGCCGACCGGGTCCCGATGGGCTTCGTGCCGCGTGCCGGTGGCGACCACGACCAGCTCTACCTGCTCGGCGAGACGAATGTGGAGCTGTCCGGCTCGGAGTGGGCCTGGGTGACGCACGAGCACCTCGGCGGCATTCCGCCGCAGGTGGACCTCGCGCGGGAGAAGGCGCTCGCCGACCTGCTGGCCGAGGCGGCCCGCGTCGGTCACCTCAGCTCGGCACACGACCTCTCCGACGGGGGTCTCGCGCAGAGCCTGGTCGAGTCCTGCCTGCGTCGCGGCGTCGGTGCCCGGGTCGCGGTGCCGGAGCAGTTCACCGAGGGCTCGATGCCGTTCGTGTACCTGTTCAGCGAGTCCGCCACGCGGGCGCTGGTCTCGGTGCCGCGCGGCCACGACAAGGCGTTCGCGGCGCTCTGCGCCGAGCGGGGCGTGCCGTTCGAGCTGATCGGCGTCACCGACCCGTCCGGCGGGGCGCTCGAGGTGCACGGTCAGTTCCGGATCGGTCTGGACGAGCTGCGCGCCGCGCACACCGAGACGCTGCCACGCCTCTTCGGGGGCTCGGCGGCCGTCGACGTGTCCGCGCCGGCCGCTGGTGTGGCGGGTGCGGTCGAGGCCGTCCCGCTGCCGGCCGCCGCACCGGCCGAGCCGGTCGACCCGGCCGAGGTGGTCTCCGAGCCGATCGCTTCTTCGGGTCCTTCCCCGGAGACCGGCGCGGTCGAGCCGATCGGGTCGGAGCAGCCCGGTGGGGCGTCCGAGTCTGACTCCGGTGTCACCGAGCCGTCGCCTGACGAGCGCTGAGGCGTTGGCGGCCGCCGTCTACGGCCAACCCGGTTCCGGTGCCCGGTTCGACTGGGGGCTGACCGGGGCGGCCGAGCTCGGTCGGGTCTGCGCGGCGCTGGTGGTGGTGGACGTCCTGTCGTTCACCACCGCCGTCGAGGTGGCGGTCGCCCGTGGCATGCGGGTGCACCCGTTCCCCTGGGGTGAGCAGGCCGCCGAGTACGCCGTCCGGGTCGGCGCGACCGCTGCGGTCGGCCGGCGGCAGACGACCGTGGAGCATCCGTGGTCGCTCTCGCCCGCGGCGCTGAGTAGCGCACCCGTGGTGGCGGACCTGGTGCTGCCCTCACCGAACGGCTCCGCCATCAGTGCCGCCGCCAGCGCCACCGGCCTGCCGGTGGTCGCGGCGTGCCTGCGCAACGCACGCGCCGTCGGGCGTTGGCTGCGCCGCCAGGGGTACGGCACGGTGGAGGCCCCGATCGGCGTGATCGCCGCAGGGGAGCGGTGGCCGGACGGCTCGCTGCGCCCGTCGGTGGAGGACCAACTCGGCGCCGCCTCGGTGCTGGACGCCCTGTCCGGCGTGCCGGGTGGGCTCTCGGTGGAGGCGGCCATGGCGCTCGCCGCGCTGGCGAGCACCCCGGATGTGCCCGCCGCCGTGCGTGGCAGCGTCTCCGGGCGGGAGCTGACCGAGAGCGGCTTCGCCGAGGACGTGAATGTCGCCGTCCGGATCGGCGTGTCGGACGTCGTACCGGTGCTCCACCAGGGCGTCTTCTCCGCCGCCTGACCGCGCCTCGTCCGCCTGACCGCGCCTCGTCCGCCTGGCCGCGCCTCGTCCGCCTAGCCGCGCCTGGCCGCATGTCCGCGCATGTCCGCGCCTGGCCGCGCCCGCCGCGTGCGGCCCGCACCCCTTGATCAACTCGGCTTTCAGGAAGTCGGGGTGTCCAGGGCTGCGGGTTGGTCCGACTTCCTGAAAGCCGAGTTGGTCTTGCAAGCGAAACGGCCACCCGGGACTCCCCGGGTGGCCGTTTCCGTGCGCTGTGGCGGGGTCAGTCGTCCAGCCAGTCGAGGCGGCGACCGCCGCGCTCGGTCGGTGGCGGGGCGTCCGGCCGGTTCCGGCCGGCGGGCTGACCGTAGCCGCCCTGGTCGTATCCGCCCTGGTCGTAGCCGCCGCGCTGCTGCGGAGGCTCCTGGCCGTAGTTGCCACCCTGGTCGTAGCCGCCGGCGGGCTGACCGTACCCGCCCTGGTCGTATCCGCCCTGGTCGTAGCCGCCGCGCTGCTGCGGAGGCTCCTGGCCGTAGCTACCGCCCTGGTCGTATCCGCCGGCCGGTTGGCCGTAGCCGCCCTGGTCGTACCCGCCGGCCTCCGGACCGCCATACCCGGCGGTCGGCTCGGCGGCGCGACCGCCGTACGGGGCAGGATCGGGCTGGCCGTACCCCTGCCCCTGCTCGGGCTGGTAGACGCCGGTGGCGTACGGGTCGGCCGGGGCCGGGTACTGGGTGCTGTCGCCGGTGTACCGGCCGGTCGGCTCGTCGAACCGCTCGCCGTAGGCCGGTCCGCCAGCGGGAGCCGGCGGGTAGGCGGCGGTCCCACCGGGGGCGTTGTAGTCACGGGAGCCGTAGCCGCCGCCGGAGGCCGGGGCGTTGCCGTAGCCGCCGCCGGAGGCCGGAGCACCGCCGTAGCCGGCACCCGAACCGGGCGCGGCACCGTAGGGGTCACCGGCCGCACCGGCACCGTAGCCGCCCTCCGGACCGGCCGGAGCGCCGTAGCCGCCGCCCGAGGCGGGCGCGTTGCCGTAACCGCCGGCACCGTAACCACCGGGCGCTGGCTCGTCGCCGTAGCCGCCGCCACCCCAGCCCTGCTGAGCCGCGCCGCCGTAGGCCGGGGCGGGCGCGCCGTACGGGTCCGGTGGGACGTCGTCGACCACCGGACGGTGCATCATCGTCGGCGCCTCACTCAGCGCCGCGCCGCCGACCATGGTCGGGTCAGCGCCGACGCCGGGGCGACCACCGACCACCCGCGTCTGGTCGTCGGGGCCACGGAACCCGCCCCGCGACGGCGGCACCACGCCGCCGCCACCGGCGGCCGCCGGAGCGTCGTCGTCGTCGTTCTCCTTGCGCTTCATCCAGAGCAGCACGATCGTGCCGACACCGGCCGCGACCAGGAGACCACCGAGCAAAATGATCATGTACGAGCCGAAGCCGCCGCCGTCCTCGTTGTTCGAGGCGTTCGCCGGCGCGCCCTGGCTGGCCTCCTCGGTGGGCTCCTCCTCGGTGCCCTCCTCGGTCGCCTCGTCGGTGGGAGTGGCCTCGGGGGTGGCGGACGGAGTGGCGCTGGGCGTCACCTCGACCTTGAGCGCGAGGCTGATCCGTTGCCCGGTGACAGACTGTCCCGCGGCGGCGTTGATGGTCTTGGTGGCCACCACGTTGTCGAACGTGGCACCCAGATCGATCCGGCCGGGTGCGATCGGCCTCTCGGTGGTACCGGTGAAGCGGAATTCACCGCTGCCGTTGCTGGTGGTGTCGAACCGCCGGCCGGTGCTGTCCTGCAGCATGACCACGGCGTTCGCGACCGCCTTGCTGTCCGCCTGCGAGATCACCTTGCCGGAGATCGACCGAACGGTCTGGTTCTGCGGCGGCGGCGGCGCGGCCTTGCCCTTCACGGTCAGCGAGACGGGGGCGGTGTCCGGGCCCGAAGGGGCCTCGACCGCCACCGTGATGGTCGTGGTCGCGTCGCCAGCGTTGTCGTTGGCCGCGATCCGGACCAGCACCGATCCTGTCGGGTTGCCCAGGCCGCCGCCGGAGAGTTTGACATCGCCGCAACCACTGGCGCAGCTGACGCCGGACGGCAGGCCGGAGAGGCTGACCTTCGCCGACTCGTCGTTATTACCCCCAGTGACGCGCACGGTGATCGTGGCGTCGCTTCCCGCGTTTACGGTGATCGAGCCGGGGGAAACGTCGACATCTGCGGCCATGGCTGGTGTGGCGGGGACGGCGAGCAGAGCGCCGGCAACCAGCGCTACGACCACACCGGCCCGCTGCTTCCAGGCACGTCGGTGTGTTGACACGTCCACCGCCTTCCGGGCTGACTTCCCTCTGACCGGCGGGGCGCCGGGCCGGGGATCATCACGGTACGAATACGCCGTCGGCAACTATGCCTTGTCCGACTGCATGAGCGCGACCCAGGGCCAGCGTCGCGTGTTTGGCCTGAGGGTCGTATCGTCCCGTCGTGTCCTCTCCGCACAGTAAGTCCGCTGCCGTTACGGCCGCCTTGTCGGCGCTCGACGAGGGGCGTACGCCCGAACGGACGGTGTTCCGAGAGGCGGTCCGGTCGTTGTTGGCCGTCCTCGCGGAGCGCGCCCCCGGCCGATCGGTGGAGGTGCGCGTCCCACCATACGGGGCGATCCAGTGCGTACCGGGGCCTCGACACACCAGAGGAAACCCGCCGAATGTGGTCGAGATGGCAGCGAATACCTGGTTGGAACTGGCCACCGGCAGGGTTGGCTGGGCGGAGGCGATCACTGAGGGTCGCGTCCAGGTGAGCGGCAACCGGGCGGACCTCTCGGCGTATCTGCCCCTCTAATTGTTCCGATGTCCCACTCAGCGTGACGCTCGGCAGGGAGATCGTGACTTTCTGTATTGACGGCGATTCGCGTACACTGTCAGGCGACGACAGTGGTCCCGGCAGAGGAGTGTGGATCCGCCCGTGATCCCGCCCGCCCGGTCCAGACCAGCATGAGGGAGCGGTAGGTGCCCCGAGGCGACGGCCGGCTGAGCCACGACCTTGACCCCCAACGACCTGGCCCCCAGGATGCCTGTGGCGTCTTCGGCGTCTGGGCCCCCGGCGAAGAGGTTGCCAATCTGACCTACTTCGGCCTCTACGCACTGCAGCACCGCGGCCAGGAGGCGGCGGGCATCGCGGTGAGCGATGGTTCCGGCGTGGTGGTCTACAAGGACCTTGGCCTGGTGGCGCAGGTCTTCGACGAGCCCACCCTGGCGAGCCTGCGCGGTCACCTGGCGATCGGGCACGCCCGATACTCCACGACCGGCGCATCGAACTGGGAGAACGCCCAGCCGACGATCCGGTCGACCACCGCCGGCACGACCATCGCGCTGGCCCACAACGGCAACCTGGTCAACACGGCCGAGCTGGAGAAGGAGGTCGCCGAGCGCGGTCTCATCGCGGACGGGTCGACCAACGACACCTCCCTGGTGACGATGCTGCTCGCCGGCCGACCGGACCTGTCGGTCGAGGCGGCCGCACTGGAGGTGCTGCCGCAGCTGCGCGGCGCGTTCAGCTTCGTCTTCATGGACGAGTCGACCCTCTACGCGGCCCGTGATCCGCACGGCGTCCGCCCACTGGTGCTCGGTCGCCTGGAGCGCGGCTGGGTGGTCGCCAGTGAGACGGCCGCACTGGACATCGTCGGCGCCAGCGTGGTGCGCGAGGTCGAGCCGGGCGAGCTGATCGCGATCGACGAGAACGGGCTGCGCTCCACCCGGTTCGCCGCGCCGGAGCCGAAGGGCTGCCTCTTCGAGTACGTCTACATCGCCCGCCCGGATGCCACGATCGCCGGGCGCAACGTGCACGCGGCGCGGGTGCAGATCGGTCGGCAGTTGGCCAAGGAGCACCCGGTCGAGGCCGACCTGGTCATCCCGGTGCCCGAGTCGGGCACGCCAGCCGCGATCGGTTACGCGGAGGCGTCCGGCATCACCTACGGCGCCGGCCTGATGAAGAACCCGTACGTGGGGCGCACCTTCATCCAGCCGTCGCAGACCCTGCGCCAGCTCGGCATCCGGCTCAAGCTCAACCCGCTGCGGGAGAACGTCCGGGGCAAGCGGCTGGTGGTCGTGGACGACTCGATCGTGCGCGGCAACACCCAGCGCGCCATCGTCCGGATGCTGCGCGAGGCGGGGGCGCTGGAGGTGCACGTCCGGATCTCCTCGCCGCCGGTCAGCTGGCCGTGCTTCTACGGCATCGACTTCGCCACCCGGGCGGAGTTGCTGGCCAACGGGTTGGACAACGACGGCATCCGGCGCTCCATCGGGGCCGACACGCTGGGCTACGTTTCGCTTCCTGGCCTGATCGCCGCGACCGAGCAGCCGAAGACCCGGTTGTGTCGGGCGTGTTTCGATGGGGAGTACCCGATCGAGTTGCCGGCCGGCAACCTGATCGGCAAGCACGTGCTCGAAGGGGTGGGCCGACGCGTCGCCAACTCGGCGCCGGACGCTCCGCACACCAACGGCTCGTCCGTCGCCACTCCGGGTGGCGTTACCGCAAACCGCCCGTAGCACCAACCGGCGCGGCCCGGCTACCGCCGGCGGCACCGAGAACCAAAGGGGAGAACCGTGACGCACGTGTCCGAGCGCAGCGGCGCAGGAAGCAGCCCGACCGGCGCCGGCGGCGACCGCCAGCCCTGGACGGGCGGTGCTGGCCGCCAGGCGCGCAAACGCTCGGTCTCGTACGCCGACGCCGGCGTCTCCATCGACGCGGGTGACCGCGCGGTGGAGCTGCTGAAGTCGAAGGTGCGGCAGACCCGCCGCCCCGAGGTGCTCGGTGACCTCGGTGGCTTCGCCGGCCTGTTCCGGCTCGACACGAAGAAGTACAAGAGCCCGATCCTGGCGTCCTCCACCGACGGGGTGGGCACCAAGCTGGTGATCGCCCAGCAGATGGACATCCACGACACGGTCGGCATCGACCTGGTCGCGATGGTGGTGGACGACCTGGTGGCCTGCGGCGCCGAGCCGCTCTTCCTGCTCGACTACATCGCCACCGGCGAGGTCGTTCCGGACAAGGTCGCCGAGATCGGCGCGGGCATCGCCGACGGCTGCCGGTACGCGGGCTGCGCGCTGCTGGGCGGGGAGACCGCCGAGCACCCCGGCGTCCTGCGCCCGGACGAGTACGACATCTCCGCGACCGGCGTGGGCGTGGTCGAGGAAGCCGACATCCTCAGCCCGGACCGGGTCGAGGTGGGCGACGCGGTGATCGCCATGCGCTCGTCCGGCCTGCACTCCAACGGCTACTCGCTGGTCCGGCACGTGCTGCTCGGCGCTGCCCGGATGCGACTGGACATCGTGATCGACGACTTCGGTCGGCAGCGGACCCTCGGCGAGGAGCTGCTCACCCCGACCAAGATCTACGCCAAGGACTGCCTCAAGCTGATCGCCGAGGCCGAGGTGCGGGCGTTGTCCCACATCACCGGCGGCGGCATCCCCGGCAACCTGGTCCGGGTGCTGCCCGAGCACGTCGACGCGGTGGTCAACCGGTCCACCTGGAAGCCGCAGCCGATCTTCGACCTGATCCAGTCGAAGGGTCGGATCGACGACCAGGACATGGAGTCGACCTTCAACATGGGCGTCGGCATGTTCGCGATCGTGTCGGCCGAGGACGCCGACCGGGCGCTGGCCACCCTGACCGGCCGTGGGGTCGAGGCGTGGCAGGCCGGCGAGATCATCGAGGGCACCGGCAACGTGCAGATGGTTGGTCAGCACACCCGAGGATGATCACTCTCCGGTGATCGTACGGGCACCTGATCAGGGCTTCACCCGAGTGGCCAATGCCGCCTAGCCTGAAGGGCACCCTCAGGCTAGGCGGAGGAGGGCGATGGCTGCTCGGGGACAGTCGTTCAGCGGGATGCGCGGTCTGGCCGCCGTCCCGTCGTACGTCGTCATGCAGCCCACCACCCTCTGCAATCTCGACTGCGCGTACTGCTATCTGCCGTTTCGGGCCGCCGACCGCCGGATGCCGGTGGCGGTGGCCGAGGCGGTCGCGGAGGCGGTCAATCCCTGGGCGGCGACCAGCCGGTTCTCCGTGGTGTGGCACGGCGGCGAGCCGTTGGCGGCCGGCCGGGAACACCTGGCCGATCTGATGGCACCATTCGGGCCCGAGGTCGAGCACCACGTGCAGACCAACGCCACTCTCATCGACGACGACTGGTGCGACTTCTTCGTCCGGCACGAGATGCGGGTGAGCGTGAGCGTCGACGGGCCCCGGGCGCGCAACGGCGACCGGGTCAACCAGGGTGGTCAGCCGGCGTACGACCGGATCCTGCGCGGCGTCTCGGCGCTGCGCCGTCGCGGTCTGCCCTTCTCCGCGCTGGCCGTGGTGTCCCGGCCGGAGCCAGGGCTCGCCACCGAGCTGTACGACTACTTCCTCGAGTTGGGCTGCGACGTGCTGGGCATCAACATCGAGGAGACCGAGGGGGTCAACACCCGCGACAACCGCCACGACCCGTCGGCGGTGTCCGCGTTCTGGGCGGAGTTGGTCGGAGCGTGGCGCCGTGAGCCCCGGATTCACCTCCGCGAGATCGAGTGGTCGTTGCGCTACGCCGCGGCGGTGCTCGACAACTCGGCGGACGGGGTGCTGCCCCGCCACCTGGACCCGATTCCCACGATCGGTCACGACGGCTCGGTGGTCGTGCTCTCCCCGGAGTTGGCCGGTTTCACCGACCCTCGCTACGGCGACTTCAGCAGCGGCAACGTGCTGACGACCCCGTTGGCGCAGATCCTCAGCGGTGCGGCGGCGACGCCGTGGGTGGGGGAGTTCCTGGCTGGGGTGGAGGCGTGTCGGGTGTCCTGCCCGTACTTCGGCTTCTGCGGGGGTGGCCACGCCGCAAACCGTTACTTCGAGCTGGGGCGTTTTGACGGTACGGAGACCGAGCACTGCCGCAACAGCAAGATCCGCCTATTGGAGGGAGTGTTGGAGCATGCCCGAGACCACCAGTCACCGGCGGCCTGAGCGCGAAGCGGACGACGGAGTCACCGAACGGGTGCGGGAGGCGGCTCCTGCGCTCGTCACGCTGCTCCAGGAGGCCGAGGACGCCCGCCGGCTGCGCTCGGAGGTGTCGGGCGGGGATGGCTCCAGCGCGGTCTGCGCCTGGAACCACTTCGAGAACATCCCGACGTTCTACAACTGGAACAATCGCCCGCGCTGAGGGGAGCCGTTGTCAGGGGCCTGTCGAACGGCCGGAGTGACTCCGGTCGGGCCAGGCCCCTGATCGTCGGCGACTGCACCTGCACGGGACGTGCGTGAGCACGCGGGGGTTACCGCGTGCTCAGCTGCGTCGAGAGGTCAGCGGGTCGGACGGACCCAGGGATCCGGATCGTCGTCCGCGTGATCCTCATCATCGTCGTCGACGAACTCTTTAGAGTCGTCGTCGAAGTGGTGCTCAGACTTACCAGCACCCGCCAGTTCGCGCTGCAAGGCGGTGAGGTCGGTGTTCGGGGAGTGGTACTTCAACTCCCGGGCCACCTTTGTCTGCTTGGCCTTAGCACGGCCGCGCCCCATGGCTCGACCCCCTCGCACAGAATGCGGGGCAGCCCGAAGGCGGGCCCCGATGACGTCAGGCATCTCTCGTGGCTCTTACGGTACATGGGGATGCCACCGTTCGGCACCTCGGGTTACCGTCAGCCGGCTCTGCGCGTCGCGTCGATCCGGCCGTTACCCAGTGTACCGGGTAAGGAGCGGAACGGTTAGCACCCGTGACACCGGACAAACCGCATCAAATTTGACCCGACCTCAGCTTACCGAGCCGTGCCTGCACGGGAGGCCCGGAGGCGGATCTCGTCGATCCGCCCCCGGAGAACGCTCAGCGGAGGTGGATCGCCCGAAGCCGACCGACGTCCGCCATCCGACGCTCCGCCAGTCGGTCGGCGGCCACGGCCGGCGGCACGCCCTCGGCGTCGGCCAGGTGCAGGATCTCCCGGGTGGTGTCGTAGATCCGGGTGGCCCGCAGCTTCGCCCGGTCGAAGTTGAAGCCCTCGATCTCGTCGGCCACCTGGATGACGCCGCCCGCGTTGACCACGTAGTCGGGGGTGTAGAGGATGCCCCGGTCGGCCAGCAGCTTCTCGATGCCCGGGTGGGCGAGCTGGTTGTTCGCCGCTCCGGCCACCACCTTGGCGCGCAGCGCCGGCACGGTGTCGTCGTTCAGGGCGCCACCGAGCGCGCACGGCGCGTACACGTCGATGTCCGCGGCGACCAGCGCGCTGGCGTCGTCGACCAGGGTGACCTGCGGGTGGTTGGTGCGCACCCACGCCAGCGCCTTCGGGTTGACGTCGGTGGCGACCACCTCGGCGCCATCCTCCAGGAGGTGCCCGGTGAGGTACTTGCCGACCTTGCCCAGGCCGGCCACGCCGACCCGTCGCCCTCGCAGGCTCGGGGTGCCCCACACGTGTTCCGCCGCGGCCCGCATCCCCTGGAAGACGCCCCAGGCGGTGAGGATCGACGAGTCACCGGCACCGCCGTGCTCCACGCTGCGCCCGGTCACGTAACGGGTCTCCCGGGCCACCACGTCCATGTCCGCCACGTACGTGCCGACGTCGCAGGCGGTGTAGTAGCGGCCGCCCAGCGACTCCACGAAGCGACCGTACGCGCGCAGCAGCGCCTCGCTCTTGATCTGCTCCGGGTCGCCCCAGATGACGGCCTTGCCGCCGCCCAGGTCCAGCCCGGCGAGCGCGTTCTTGTAGGCCATCCCGCGGGACAGGTCCAGCACGTCGGCGAGGGCGTCGTCCTCGCTGTCGTACGGGTAGAAGCGGGTGCCGCCGAGCGCTGGGCCCAGCGCGGTGGAGTAGATCCCGATGATCGCCTTCAGGCCGCTCTGCTTGTCCTGGCAGAACACGACCTGTTCGTGACCGGTCGATACCGGGTCGTCGGTGCTCGCGAATACGCCCATGGTTGGCTCCTACGGTGGGTGCGTCCTTGTGGGACGCGGACCTGGTGGACCCCGGCGGGGATGCTGCCGGTGTGATCGAGCCTAGTATCGGCCGCCGCGCGGGCGCTCGACGCGCCACCGCCGTCCCACGTTGCGGCGCGCTTGCTCCGGCCGCTGACCGCGTAGCGGCGTGGTTCGTGGGAGGATCGCGCGGTGCCGTCGCTCTTCGCTTCTTACCTGCGCGTGTACGAACCGTTGGCCGCCTTCGATCGAGACCGGCAGAGCTACTGGCGCCGCTATGTCTCGGAGGGGCGCGCGGTCGCCCCGGTCGAGGGGCCCGGTCGGCAGCGGACGGCGGTGATCGAGGCACTGGGCGCTGGCTGGACCCGGCTGCCGGACCTGCCGGAGGAGGCGTACGTCCTGGAGACGGACGACAGCCTGCTGGTCTGCCCGTGGAACCTGCGCATCCGGGTCGCTGAGGCGGCGCTCAGCGCCCGGGACGGGGTGCCCTCGGTGCTCGCCGACGCCTTCGTGCCGCCGGTGCTCGCCGGGCAGGCCAGGGCGGTGGTGGACGACTGGCGCAGTGGTGCCCGGGTGCTGGAGCACGGGGTGCCCCGGGTGCACGAGCAGATCGCCACCTGGGGCGTACCGCTGCGGTGGTTCGTGCTCTTCGACCCGACGGAGCGGGACCTGGTCACCCAGCCGGGTCGGCGGGCGCTGCGCTACCGCACCGAGATCTCCAAGGCTCGACGCCGCTCGTCGCGGGCGCTGTCGGTGCTGCGCAAGTCGGTCGGCGAGGCACCGATCACCGAGGCGGTGGAGGAGGCGGCCCGCTGGCTGGAGGAGTTCCATCCGCGGTCCGTGGTCGAGCTGGACTACGGCGGCCTGGTCGACCTGCTCTCCGACGATACTCTTGCCGCCGACGACTCGCCCGAGCTGGTTGCCGGCGGCCTCGCGGGGCTGTCGCGCGGCGAGGCCGAGGAGGCGTCCGCCGCGTACGACAAGTTGGTGGCACGGTGGCGCGCGGTGCAGCTGTTGGAGCGGTGCAACTAGGGCATATCGCCCTAGGAGCGCTCCCAAGGTGAGTTCCGCTCGTAGTTGACGCATCACGAACCGTGATCATGAGTCCGAATAAGGTACTTTCTGCCGTGTAAAAGTCGTAAAAATCGGGCATGGTTCATCCGTCCGTCTAGGGACCTTCATCCGTTCGGCCCATGTCGGACATCGGGGACTAGCCGGACCATGGGAGACGCGTCGGCCGGCGGGACCCCGGCCGATGTCTATACATGTGGAGGAGTGACCGATGGCATCGCGAACGCACGAACCAGAGCCGCTACTCACACCGGCCGAGGTGGCGTCGATGTTCCGTGTCGACCCGAAGACGGTGACCCGGTGGGCCAAGGCTGGCAAGCTCAGTGCCATCCGCACCCTGGGTGGCCACCGTCGGTACCGCGAGTCGGAGGTCAGGGCGCTGTTGCAGGGCCAGATCCCGCAGCAGCGGCAGGGCGACTGAGCCGGCACGAGTTTTTTCGTCAGGGGCGGTGGATCTCGATCCGCCGCCCCTTTCCATGTCCATGCCCGCCGAGCCGACGCCCCCCGCCGGTCAGCGCTGCGGCTCGGCCAACGTCACCCGGATGCCGACCGTGCCGCCCTCGCCGCGACGCAACCGGCTGCCCAGCAGGCTCAGTCGACCGATCAGGCGGTATTTGTGCTTGAGTAGGTCGCGGACCCGACCGGTGTCACCGCCCCCGTAGATCGTCGCGCGTGCTGGCACCTCCGCCCCGTGCGGCCGCCCCCGCACGTCGCACGGCGCCACGGTCACCTCGCCGTTGTGGCGGATCCGTTTCACCTTGCCCGAGTCGGCCCGGGTCCAGACCGCCAGCGCCTCGCCGTCGCGTACCGCCCAGACCGGGGTCGGCACCGCCCGACCGTCCTTGCGGAAGGTCGTGAGCAGGATGTACTTCTCGGCCGACAGCCGGTCCAGCATGGTCACGCCGCCAGGATACGGCCGGTACGGGCCACCGAGTGGCCGGATAGCGTGAACGTCGTGACGGTTGAGCCTCTAATCGGTGACGTGGTCGGCGAACTGCTGCGGGACACGCTCGCCGTGGCCACCGGGGTGGGCCCCCGACCCCTGGTCGGCGGTCGACTGCCGCGACCGGTCATCGAGATCATCGAACGGGACGACGGTCTGATCAACGGTGCCCCGGCCGCGCACTACCTGGACGGGCCGGCGGACTGGCAGCCGTACGACCACCGCGCGGTCGACCGGGCCTCCGGTGAGACGCTGGACATCGGCACCGGAGCCGGCCGGATCGCGCTGCTGCTCCAGGAGCGCGGCGTACCGGTCACCGGGTTGGACACCTCGGCGGGTGCGCTGGAGGTGAGCCGCCGGCGCGGGGTCCGGCGGCTGGTGCACGGCACCGTCGACACGCACGTCGCAGACGGTCCGCGGTACGACACGTTCCTGCTGCTCGGCAACAATCTCGGGCTGATCGAGGGACGGGAGCGGGCGCCCGAGTTCCTGGCCGCGCTCGCCGCGCTGGCCCGACCGGGGGCGCAGATCATCGCGCACGGCACCGACCCGTACGGCACCCGTGACCCGCTGCACACCGGCTACCACGAGCGCAACCGTCGGCGCGGCCGGCTCGGCGGCCAGCTGCGGCTGCGGCTGCGCTACCGCGAGTTGAGCACCGAGTGGTTCGACTACCTGGTCTGTTCGGCGGACGAACTCGCCGCGCTGGTGCACGGCACGGGCTGGCGGCTGACCGATGTGGACGAGCGCGACGCCCCCTACTACCTGGCCACCCTGCGTCTCGTCGGCTGAGCGCGACGGCCCCCACACTCCCGCCGGGCGGAGGCAGGGGGCCGTCCTACGTCTCAGACCTGGACGGTCGGGGGGAGCTGCTCGGGCGGGAGGCCGCCGTCGCCGTCGACCACCTCGTCCGGCTGACCGTCCTCGTCGATGTCGACCATGGTGATGTCCACCTTGCCGTCACCGTCGGTGTCGAACTGGAACAGGTCGGCCTTGCCGTCGCCATCGGTGTCCACCACCCACACGTCGGTCTGACCGTCGTTGTTGGTGTCGGCGCGCAGCAGCTCGACCCGCTCGTCCCCTCGGGTCTCCACGGTTTCCCCGTCGGTGACGCTCTCCGGTGCCTGGCTCATGTCGATGCGGTCCTTCCCTCGGTTGACGGGCCGTCATTACCCGATCCGGCGCTCCCCCACGCATGGGCCGGGTCGCCCGGCTGTCTAGGGTCGCACCATGAGCGAGCGGAGCGGGCGGGACACCCGGGCCGGCGCGGCGGGGACCCCGCGCGTCGGCGGACGGGTCAGGGAGGCGTGATGAGCGATCGGTTCGTGGTCGTCGGTGCCGGCACGATGGGGCTCGGCATCGCGTACGTGGCGGCCGGCGCCGGGCACGCCGTCGAGGTGGTCGAGGTGGACGCCGAGCGGGGTGCTGCCGCGCTGAACCGGCTCGCCGAGCTGTGGGAACGAGCGGTGCAGCGCGGGAAGCTCAGCGCCGACGAGGCCGCCGCGAACCGGCAGCGGGTGACGCTGCGCCGCACCCTCGCCGAGGTCGCCCCCGCCCCCGAGGTGATCGTGGAGGCGGTGCCGGAGCGCCTCGACCTGAAGCGCGCTGTGCTGCGCGACGCCGCCACGCTGCGCCCGGCGCTGCTGGGCAGCAACACCTCCAGCATCGCCATCGCCGAGCTGGCCGCCGAGTTGGAGGTACCCGAGCGCTTCCTCGGCCTGCACTTCTTCAACCCGGTCTGGGCGATGACGCTGCTGGAGATCGTGGTCGGCCCGGCCACCGCCGAGGAGGCCACGACCGCGGCCGTCGCGCTCGCCGGCCGGTTGGGCAAGGACCCCGTCGTCGTACGCGACATGCCCGGCTTCGCCACCTCCCGCCTCGGGGTCACCCTCGGGCTGGAGGCGATCCGGATGGTCGCCGACGGGGTGGCCAGCCCGGCGGACATCGACAAGGCCATGGTGCTGGGCTACCGCCATCCGATCGGCCCGTTGGAGCTCACCGACCTGGTCGGCCTGGACGTGCGGCTGGACATCGCCCGCACCCTCCAGGCCGCGTACGGAGATCGTTTCGCGCCACCGCCGCTGCTCGAGGAGTTGGTGGCCGCCGGGCGGCTGGGCAAGAAGTCCGGGCAGGGCTTCTACCGCTGGGAAGGCGGGGGCAAACAGTGAGCGCGAGGAGTGAGCTTGCGAGCCCCGCAGTCGCGAACGAAGGGTCAGCACAGTGAGCGCGAGGAGTGAGCTTGCGAGCCCCGCAGTCGCGAACGAAGGGTCAGCACAGTGAGCGGCCTGCGGGTCGAGGAACGGCCGGACCGGCTGGTGGTCACCCTGGACCGGCCGGAGAAGCGCAACGCCATCGACGCCGACCTGATCGCCGAGTTGCACCAGGTCTGCGCGGAGTTGGAGGCGCGTCCCCGCCTGCTGCTGCTCACCGGTGGCGCCTCGGGCATCTTCGCGGGTGGCGCGGACATCGCCCAGCTGCGCGAACGGGGTCGCACGGACGCCCTCGCCGCGATCAACTCCGCCGCCTTCGCACGCATCCGGGCGCTGCCGATGCCGACCGTGGCCGCCGTCGACGGCCCGGCGTTGGGCGGTGGCGCGGAGCTGGCGTACGCCTGCGATCTGCGGGTGTGCACGCAGCGGGCGGTGTTTGGCCAGCCGGAGGTGCGGTTAGGCATCCTGGCCGGCGCCGGCGCGACCCACCGGTTGCCCGCGTTGATCGGTGAGGGCCGGGCCAAGGAGCTGCTCTTCACCGGCCGGCGGGTCGACGCCGCGGAGGCGCTGCGGATCGGCCTGGTGAACCGGGTGGTGGAGGAGCCCGGCGAGCTGCTGACGGTGGCGCACGCGTTGCTGGACGAGATCGCCCTGGGCTCGCCCCTGGCGGTGCGGCTGACCAAGCTGGCGGTGGACGCTCCCGCCGCCGCGCACCCGCACCTCGACCTGGTCAGCCAGGCGGTGCTCTTCGAGGACGACGAGAAGCACCGTCGGATGACCGAGTTCCTGGAGCGCCGCCGGTCGCGCTGACCCGCGTACCCAAGAACGGCCGCACCGGCGAGAGGCCGGTGCGGCCGTCGTGGGCCTGCGGTGGTGCTTACTGTCGGATCTGCACCCCGGCGTCGGCCAGGCCGCGAATCACCTGGGCGGACTCGCCGAAGCCGATGATCAGTACGGCGTCCGCGCCGAACTCCTTGATCTCCTTCGCGCCGCCGCTGAAGTCGACCGGCGGAGCCTTCGCGTCGGCCGGCGGCTCGTACGTCAGCAGCTTGATCCGGTCGTCGGCGATGCCCGCCTTCGCCAGCTCGTCGCGGACGGTGGCCTGGAGGCCCTCGCCGTAGGAGTCCTTGCGGGCGACGATGACGATCTTCTGCGACCCGTCGCGGAGGATCACGTCGGCCAGCGCCCGGCCCTGGAGGCTGTCCGGCGGGGCGGTGCGGAAGTAGAGGCCCTTGTCCTCCACGTCGGTGAGGCCGCTGTCGGTGTTGGACGGGGAGAAGAGGATCTTCCCAGCCTGCACCACGTCCGGCAGCACCTCGCGGGAGATGCCCGAACCACCCGCGCCGATGATCACGCTGACGCCGTCCGTCACGTGCTTGGCCACCGTCGCCTTGGCCACCGCCGGGCTGGTGCCGTCGTCGCCGTCCTTCCACGTCACCGGCTTGCCCAGGGCGCCACCCCCGGCGTTGATCTCCTTGATCGCCAGCGCGGCGCCGGCCGCCATCGGCGGATAGGCGATCGCGAGGTCACCGGTCTTCGGCAGCAGACCGCCCAGGATCAGCGGCTCCTGGTCGGGGTCCCCACCGGCGCGCTGCTTCTTCGGCTTCGGCGGCGTCTTGGTGCTCGCCGCCGACTCGTTGCCGGCCCCGACGAACTCGGTCTTGCCGTCGTTGATCTGCTGCCCGTCGAAGGTCAGCGTGGCATAGCTCGCGGTGGCCGGCTCACCCTTGTCGGTGAAGCCGGCCCGGGTCAGCGAAACGCTGCGGTACTCGATGTCCTGCCCGTTGCGGGCCAACGCGAGACAGCTGGCGGGGTCCTCACAGCGCTGCCCGTCGTTGGTCACGCCGACGATCTGCTTCGCGATGTCCGCCGGGTTGGTGCTGCCGGCCAACTGGGCGGCGAGCACGGCGATCACCACCGCGTCGTACGTCTCCGCGGCATACAGGTAGTCCGTCAGCGCCGGATTGACGGCCCGTAGCCGGCTCTTGAAGTCGTCTGGCAGTGGAGTGAGCGGCGTGGTCCCCTTCATCCCGTCGACGAGACTCGCGCGTTCCTTCAACTCCGCAGGATAGGAGTTGAGCATGTTGCCGTCCGTGCCGTAGAGGCGCACCTGTTGGGCGCTTGCCTTCTCGGGCTTGTCATCCCCGCAAGCGCTTGTGGCGAGCAGGATCGTCGCGCAGGCAGCCAGTGTGGCTACCCGCGAGCGGCGTGATACGAACATGGTCGTCCTTCCTCCGGCGAAGGTCCGCTGCGCACATTAGCGTGCCGAGGCCGGCGGCGGGACCGTGGAGGCGGCGTAATGCGCAGGTAGCTCGCCTTCAACACGGACAGTGACGGTCGTTGGGACCCTTGACCACCCGTCCTACTGTGCGCTGCGTGACCGACCTACCACAGCAGACGTTCGATGACGCGGCCGCCGTGCTCCGCTCGGCGCTGACCGGCGATGGAGACGCGGTGGTGGGGGCCTTCGACGCGGTCGTCGACCGGGCCGGCCTGAGCGGCGCGTACGGGGTCGCCTGGTGCCTGGCCGCGACGATGCTCGGTGACGCGCCAGCGGCCAGCGGAGCGGCGCTCGACTTCCCGGGCATCGATCAGGCCGGGTATGACACCCGCTGGGTGGCCCGCTTCGTCAGCGCGTACGCCAATCGGGACGAACCGACCGGCGAGGCGTTGTTTGGCGCCGCGGCGGCCGACGGGCAACTCCCCGACTGCCTGCTCACCCTCGCCGGTTCGACGATCGCCACCCTGCGCAGCCGCGCTGGGTGACCATTCCGTTCGATCCTGCCACCGGGTCGCGGCGTCCGTCGGGGGGCGGACGCCGCGACCGCGCGGGCCGGTCAGAACGCGTGGTACGCGATCAGCGGTTCGTACTCGTACCGCAGGTTCTCGAAGCGGACCCGGAAGTTGACGCCATCCTTGACGTTGGTCGCCACCGTGATCCAGCCCGAGTTGGCCGGCAGGTAGGTCCAGTAGTTGCAGGCACCCGTCTTGTCCACGAAGATCACGCACGCTTCGGTGGCGTACACGCTCGCGTTGCGGACGTTGATGTCCCGGCACCGCGTCGTGGTGCGGTACTGGCCGGCCGAGCCGCCGTAGCGGCCGGTCTCGAAGTACGACCGGACCGCTCCGCCGTAGCAGGTGGCGAGCGGGGCGAACGCGTTCGGCCCGGAGCTGACCGGCGTGGTCGGTGTGGTCGGCTCCGCCCGCGCGGGCGTACCGGCGGAGAGCAGTGTGGCGGCCGTGGCGACGGCGAGCAGGCGAGCGGTCGGGGATGGCATTCGTTCGTTCCTCCGGAAACAGTTAACTGACCGTCCGTATTGGACTGATCATCCGACCGTGACGATGATACGTATCGATCGATTGCGGCGCGGCCCCGAGGATGTCCGGCCGGTGTGGTAGCTCTGTAGGCATGTCCGAGGCCATGCTCAGCAAGGTGCGCAAGCTGCTGGCCCAGGCCGAGGATCCGGCCTGCACTCCGGCCGAGTCGGCCGCCTTCACCGCCAAGGCGACCGAGCTGATCGCCCGCTACGGTGTGGACCGGGCGCTGCTCGCCGCCCGCGACCCGACCACCGACCCGGTCGGCGATCGAGTGCTCGACGTCGTCGCCCCGTACGCCCGCGACAAGGTCGGCCTGCTCGCCGCGGTGGCCGAGCCCCTACGCTGCCGCTGCGTACGCCGTCGACAGGGCAACGGTTTCGCCCTGCACCTGTTCGGCTTCGCCAGCGACCTGGAACGGGTCGACCTGCTCTTCACCTCACTGCTCGTGCAGGCGGCGCACGGCCTGGCCGCCACCGAGGTGCCCCCGGACGACCACCCCGCCGCCTTCCGCCGCTCCTGGCTGGCCGGCTTCGCGGAGGTGGTCGGCGGCCGGCTCTGGGCAGCCGAGACGGCAGCGGCCAGCGAGTCGGGCGCGCCATCGATGGCGCTGGTGCTGGCCGACCGGTCCGACCGGGTGCAGCGACGGCTCACCGAGGAATACCCACGGCTGCGCACCGCACCGCCACGCCGCTTGGGTGGCACCGGCTTCGGCTCGGGGGCGGAGGCCGGCCAACGCGCGAACCTGGGCGGCCGGGACCTCGGCGGCCCCGCTGCCGCCCGACGGCTCGGTCGGTGACCCGGTAGGCCGTCAGGCGGTAGTGGTCGGGCGGTGGCGCGACACCGTGGCGACGTAGCGGGTCAGCAGCTCGTGCCAGCCGGCGGTGAGCGCCTTGCGGTAACCCTCGGCGGCCTCGCCGTGCCGGTCGAAGTGCCGGTGCTCCAGCTCGACCCGGGTGCGTTCCGGCCCGTCGGGGTGGAACAGCACCTCGACCTCGCTCGCGCGGGCCGGGTCCGGCACCGGCGCCCGGTCGGGGCCGATCTGCCAGACGAAGACGAGGCGGCGCGGTGGATCCCAGGTGAGCACCCGGCCCCAGTCGGCGCGGAAACCGTACGGACCCAGCTCGTAGAGCATGCCGCCGGCCCGCGGCTCCATGCCCAACTCGGCCAGCGCGTCCGGGCCGGACCAGGTGTATTCGGTGACCCACCAGTCGGTCAGCTCGTCGGTGAACACCGCGAACGCATGCTCGGCGGAGCCCGGGACGAGGAGGCTGCACCGCAGAGAGAACCGGTCGACGTCCTGCCGGATGTCGGCCGGATCAGTCAATTCCTGTCCCATAGGCCCGGACCATACCGGCTGATGCCCGGGTGTGCAGCTTCGCGCGGTGCCCGGTTCCAGACAGAGGGTCGCCGACTCGTCACGGACGGGATGCCCCGCCGGAAAGCGGGTAACCGCGCCGAACGGCCCGGACGACCGGGCCGGTGTGCAGGCGGGCGGGAGAGCATGAACGACAGCGGGCAGCAGCGAGAGCCGGACCGGAACGTCGACGGCGGGGACCCGGACGTCCTGCTCGACATTCCGAAGGTCTCCGTCGACTCCATCCGGCTGGCGGTCGATGGTCTGGAGGCCGACCTGTCGCTGCGGGCCCGGGTGGCCAACCTGCTCCAGGTCGACGCGGGCGTACGGGTGCACCTGAACGGCGGCGAGTTGGACGTCAACGGGGTACACGCCGAGGCGCAACTGCGGGTGCGACTGGAGCAGTTGACCCGGATCCTTGGCCGAGCGCTCGATTCGCTCGACCACAACCCGCACCTCATCGAGGCGCTCGCGCACACGGCCGGCGTCGCCGCCGCCGACGTGAACCGCAGCGCCCAGCAGTTGCCCTCGGGGGCCGCTGAGGTGCGGGCGACGGCGCGGCACTCCGATGGCGTACGCGATGAACTGGGCCGGCAGGCCCGCTCCTCCACCGACCGTGACCGGCCGGCCCTCGATCAGCCAGGTCTGGATCGGCCGGGTTCTGATCGGCCGGGTTCTGGTCCGCCGGGTTCTGGTCCGCCGGGTCCTGATCGGCCGGGGCAGGGTCGGCCGGGTTCTGGTCGGCCGGGGCAGGGTCCGCCGGGTCCTGATCGGCCGGGGCAGGGTCGGCCGCCGCACGCCGGTGGGCAGCCTCACGCTGCGGGACCTGGGCCCCACGCCGGGGGACCGGGGCCGCTGGCCGGCGGTCCTGGGTCAGCTGGCCAGGGGCGTCCGGAGAACCGGCGTCCGGAGGGCGATGGGGCGGAGGGCCGTCGGCTGGAGGCCGGACCTGCGGAGAACCGCCGCCTGGAAGGCGCGCGACACGAGGAGCCGCGTCACCCTGAGGGGAGGCGGGCCGAGGGTTCGGGTGCGGAGCAACGGCGGGCGGGGACTGGCCATGGCCCTGCGGGTTCGGCCGGGCCAGCGGGTTCCGGGGGTTCGGCGGGTTCTGCGGCCGGGCAGTCTCGCGACCGGCAGGGTCAATCGGGTGAAGCCGGCGCGGGTTCGTCCGGGGGTGGCGACGGCGGTCTGCCGGGCGCGGCCCAGAGTGCGGCGCAGAGCGCGGCCCAGCTCGCCGAGCAGGCGGGAGAGACGCTGCGACAGGCCGGACGCAGCGTATGGGAGGCGATCCAGGGCAGCGTGGCGCAGCACCGCCCGCAGGGCCACCGCGACCACTGACGCCGCGCCACCGCGCCGCACGAGCTACGCCGCACGCGAGCCGCGCCGGCCGCGCGCGCCGCACGCGAGCCGCGCCGGCCGCGCCGCACGCGAGCCGCGCCGCGCCGGCCGCGCCGCCGCACCGTGGCAACCGCGCGCCGCCGCGGCTTGATCGACTCGGTTTCCTTGATATCGCGGTGTCGCGGGCGCTGGGATACCCCGACATCAGGGAAGCCGAGTCGATCATGCGTCCGGGTGCTGCTGGGCCGTCGGAACGGGTCAGGTCAGGAGCCTGGTCCTCGCCAGTGGGATCCCAGCACCGCCGCCTCGATGCGGAGCAGCAGGCCCGCGAGCACCAGCAGCGCTCCGGCCATGAGAAAGTCGCCGCGAGAATTGACTCCGCTCAGCCCATGACGAAGAGGGCGCCGCCGAGAACAGCGCCGAGTGTGCCAATGGTCTCCACGATCCCGCCAGGCCTTCTGTCCACGGCCGGGAGCGTAGGTGCGGGCGATGAACACCGGGTGACCAGGAGCGGTCGAGCAGGGGCAGCGGCTAAAGCGCCGGAAACAGCAAGATCCCCACCTGCGTTTCCGCTGGTGGGGACCTCTGTAGCCCGGCGAAAGGCTATGTGGCCAGGGGCGGGGTCGAACCGCCGACCTTCCGATTTTCAGTCGGACGCTCGTACCAACTGAGCTACCTGGCCGTGTCGCTCGGCTCATGCTACCCGGCAACCGGACGAACCGGCGGCAGGGTGACCTGCTCCGATACGCAGAACGCCGCGCGGGGCGCGGCGTCAGCGCTGCGGTCCTGACGGGACTTGAACCCGCGACCTCCGCCTTGACAGGGCGGCGAGCACTCCAACTGCTCCACAGGACCTAGCTTGTGTTGCTCCGGCTTGCGCCGGTCGTGCCCCCAACGGGATTCGAACCCGTGCTACCGCCTTGAAAGGGCGGCGTCCTGGGCCGCTAGACGATGAGGGCGGCCCCGCCATCATTGCACATTCGCAACTTCAAGCGGACTTGCTCCCATCCGGCCCCGCCGGAGGCTTGGAAAGCATACGTGATGCTCCGTCGGTCGACAAAATCGGTATCGGCAAGGGCCTGGATCGGGGTAAAACCGCAGGTCAGAGTGGGTCTAGCGGAGTCGGGTGATGCCGAAGCGCTGCTTCAGGTCGGCGATCAACTTGGGGCAGGCGGCGAGCGTCGCGGCCCGATTTCCGCCTCCGTCGTGCAGCAGAATGATGGCGCCGGGGCGGGTGGCGGCGTGCACTCGCTTGCCGATGGTGGCCGCGGTCGGCTTGTCCCAGTCCTGCGGGTCGACCGACCAGTGCAACGGGCGCATGCCGAGATCCTTGGCCACCCCGAGCACCTCCGACGTCCACCGGCCGCCCGGCTGCCGATAGAACGACACCTTCGCGCCGGGAGCGGCCTTCTGGATGGCCTTGTTGGTGCGGTCCAGGTCGGCCCGGATCTCGGCGACAGGTCGCCGGGCGAGGTCGAGGTCGTGCCGCCAGCTGTGGTTGCAGAGCTGGTGTCCCTCCCGGACGATCCGCCGGACCAGTTCGGGGTGGCGCTGCACCTCACGACCGACGACGCAGAAGGTCGCGGTCACCTTGGCGGCCCGTAGTTGGTCGAGCACCTTGGGTGTCCAGGCCGGGCTGGGGCCGTCGTCGAACGTCAGGGCCACCGGGCGTACGCCGGTATTGCGCCCCAGACCGGCGGGGAGCTTGGCCGGCAGCGGCCGCAGTGGCGGCTTGGCCGGCTTGGTGACGCTGGGGGGCGTCGTCGGGGTGGGGGTGGGCGGTGTGGTGGATTCCACCGGCCGTGGAGCGCCGGCGGGTGCGATGGTGCGGTCCGGTTGGGCACAGCCGGACAAGACCAGCGCCATGGCGAGGACGGACGCCAGGACAGCGCGGGCTTGCATTCGCTCGCTCCCGGGGGGTCGGGGTAGGCGGACCCGCCCGACGGTAGTTCACGCCGCCAGCCGACGACAGTGCGATCAGTCACGCCTCGACTGGTCCAGGGAGTCACGGACGGCGGCGGAGAGCGAGATCGCCTCGGCCAGATCGACCGGCCGTACCACCCCGGCGGGCAGTGTGTCGGCCCGCCAGCCGGGGCCGGCGGCGAGCACCAGCAACGGGCGGCGGGGCGCGGCGAGCAGCGCGGTGAGCTGGGCTGGGTCGGCGGTGACCCGGGTGTGTGACCAGAGCACCACGGCAGCCGGTCCGGTTCGGTTGACCGCCTCGACGAGAGCGGCCACCGGCACCCGGGCGCCGAGCATCCGGTAACTGACACCAGCCTCCGCGAGAGCCGCGGCCAACGCCTCCAGTGGCAGGGTGTGCTGCTCCTCGTCGGCGCAGGAGAGCAGGATCCGGGCCGGCCCGGTGGGGACCTTGGCCCGACTGGCCGCCGCGAGAGCCTCCGAGACGCAGCGGGACACCAGGTGCTCCACCTCGATCAGACCGGCGGTGGCGGCGTGGCGTTCGCCGATGCCGGCAAGCACAGGGCGCAGCAGGCCCTCCCAGGTGGCGACGACCCCGCTGGTCTCCAGCGCCTGCGCGATCGTCTCGCTGATCGCCGCCGCGTCCAGCCGCATCGCGGCACGGGCCAACCCGCGAGCTGCCGGGCCGGCACGGCCGACCGGGATGGCGCCGCCGCCGTCACGACCGGGTGAGTGGACCCGGGCGGGCGCGACGGTGCCGTTGGGCATCGGACCCGGTGCCTGGCGAGACCAACGGGCCGCCTCGGCGGGGCTCACCCCTTCGGCGGTGAGTCGTCGCATGATCTCGAGGCGGGCCAGGTCCGTGGGTGTGTACCGGCGGTGGTGGCCGGGAATGTGCTCGCTGGGCCCGAGCCCGTAGCGCTGGTGCCAGGTGCGTAGGGTCGTCACCGCGACCCCCAGCCGACGTGCGACCGCGCCCGCGCTCAGCGCCTCATCGACCACCCGACCGCTCCGCCGTGTCATCCGCCGACGATCCGGGCGGGGGCATGACCGGGCCGGATGCGCCCGACCGGGACCCCGAGGGGCGCAGTAGCCGGTCCACCACCCCGCCCAGCCAGGGCGCGTACGACCGGGGGTCGCGGTCCAGCTCGGCCTCCAGTGCGGTCGGATCGACCCAGCGCAGCTCGGCCACCTCGTCCGGGTCCGGCAGCAGCGGAGCGCTGGGCAGGAATTCGCCGCGCAGCACGTGGTCGTACTCGAATTCGACCCGACCGGTCGCCGGGTCCTCGGCGTAGTAGACGTAGACGCCGACCTCGGTCAGCTCGACCGGGCCCGCTCCCAACTCCTCGGTCAGCCGGCGGTTGGCCGCCTCGGCGAGTGATTCCCCGGGCCGGGGGTGACCGCAGCAGGAGTTGGCCCAGCGCAGCGGAAACCGGGTCTTGACGGCGGCCCGGCGCTGCAGCAGCACCTGGCCGTCCGGGTCCACCAGCAGCACCGAGAAGGCCCGGTGCAGCTGCCCCGGGGGTTGGTGGGCGGCCACGACGGTCGTCTCGCCGTGGGCCTTGCCGCTCTCGTCGACCAGTTCGACGAGATGCTCCTCACGGTTGCTCATCGGCCCTCCCCAGTGATCCGGCCGGCGGCGAGCTTGCCGGAGATAAGCACCATCGGTACGCCGACCCCGGGTTGGGTTCCGGAGCCGACGAACACCACGTTCGACAGGTCTCGGTGCAGATTGGACGGGCGGAACGGGCCGGTCTGGAAGAGGGTGTGCGCGGCGGCGAACGGGGTGCCCGCGGCCATCCCCTGGTCCTCCCACTCGGCGGGGGTGATCGCCCGAAGCACCTCGACGCCGTCGCCGAAGCCGACGTAGCCGCGCTCCTCCAGGGTGCCGATCAGCTGGTCGGTGTAGCGCTGGGTCAGGTCGCCGCGCCACTCGAACGGCGCCCGGTGCAGGTTGGGCACCGGGGCGAGCACGTAGTAGGTGTGCCGGTCCGGTGGGGCCACCGCGGGGTCGGTCCGGCTCGGGTTGGTCACCAGCAGCGACGGATCGGTCATCAGTTCACCGCGCCGGATGACCTCATCGAAGGTGCCCTTCCACGCGCGTCCGAAATGGATGTTGTGATGGGCGATCTTCGCATAGCCCTGCCGGGAGCCGACGTGCAGAACGACGCAGGACGGCGAGTAGGTGAGTCGGCGCTGCGGCGCGGCGGGGAGCAGGTCGCGGTAGGCGACCGGCAGGTCGGGGTTGAGCACCACCACGTCCGCCGGCACCAGGTCGCCGTCGGCGGTGAGCACACCGGTGGCGCGGCCGTTCGCGGTCTCCACCCGGGTCACCGTGGTGTCGTACCGGATCTGCACGCCGTGCTTCTCGGCCGCGCCGGCCATCGCCCGGGAGACCGCGTGGATGCCGCCGCGCGGGAAGTAGACCCCGGCCACCGAGTCGAGGTACGCGATGACTGCGTAGATGGCCAGCGCGTCGTGCGGCGCGAGGCCGGCGTACATCGCCTGGAAGGAGAAGATCCGCTGGGTACGCGGGTCCCGGAAGAACTGGTTGATCTTTGTCTGCAGGCGGCGGAACGCCCCACCGCTGAGCAGCTTGAGCAGGTTGCCGGTGAGCAGATCGGTCGGCGCGTCCAGGTTGCGCTCGATGAAGTCGGTCCGCTCCAGCCGCCACAGCTCCCGCGCGTACTCGACGAAACGCAGGTAGCCGTCGGCCTCCCGGGGCCCGCACACCCGGGAGATCTCGGCCGCCATCCGGGTGGTGTCGGTGAGCACGTCGAGGGTCGAGCCGTCCGGGTAGTACGCCCGGTAGGCGGGGTCGAGCGGCGTCAGGTCCAGCCAGTCGTGCAACTCCTCACCGACCGCGCCGAGCGCCTCGGCGATCAGGTCGGGCATGGTGAGCACGGTCGGGCCGGTGTCGAACTCGTAGCCGTCCACGCCGAGTCGTCCGGCCCGCCCGCCGGGCACCGGCTCGCGTTCCAGCACGGTCACCTGCCGGCCGCTGCCCGCGAGGTGCAGTGCGCAGGCCAGCCCGCCCAGCCCGGCCCCGACGACAACCACCCGGTCCGTCCGTCCTGTCACCGTCCGCACGTGATCACCTCCTCGCTCAAGTCGCTCATCAGGCCCGCCGATTGGCTGCGGCGGTGGCCAGTCCGGTCAGCGCGGTCCGCGCTGTCTCGTCCACGGGTGCGGCATCGAGCGCGGCCAGTGCGTCGCCTACCCGCTCGGCGATCATCTGCTCCAGCCGGGTGACCGCGCCGGTCTCGGCGACCAGCCCGGCGAGTGCGTCGACCGGGCCGTCGGCGGCCTGCTCCAACGCCGTGAGCTGGGCCGGCGTGGCCAGCTCACGGGCCAGCATGAGCAGCGTGGTCGGCTTGCCGGTGCGGAGGTCGTCACCGGCCGGTTTGCCGGTGGCCGCCGGGTCGCCGTAGACGCCCAGCAGGTCGTCGCGAAGCTGGAACGCTTCGCCGACCGCCAGGCCATAACGGGTGTACGCGGACACCAGCGGATCGTCGTCGGGCACCCCGGCCAGGCAGGCTCCGAAGAGCAGTGGTCGCTGGACGGTGTAGCTGGCGGTCTTGTAGCGCGCCACCCGCAGCGCCCGGTCGACCGACCAGTTGGCCGGGTCGTTCTCGCCGAGCACGTCGAGGTACTGCCCGGCGACCGTCTCCACCCGCATCTCGTCGTAGCAGCGGCGAACCTCGAACAGTCGAGCCGATGGCACCGTGGCGTAGGCCAGCAACTGGTCGGCCCAGACCATGCAGAGGTCGCCGATGAGCACGGCGACGGCCTCGCCGAACCGGTCGGGATCACCCCGGTGGCCGGCGGCGATGTGCTGTTCGGCGAGCGCGATGTGTGCGGTGGGCCGGCCTCGGCGGGTGGTGGACGCATCCATCACGTCGTCGTGTACCAGCGCGAAGGTGTGCAGCAACTCCAGTGCGGCCAGTGCGGGCAGCACGGGCGGCAGGGCGGCGGTCGGGCCGACCGCCCCGCGCCAACCCCAGTAGGCGAACGTGGACCGGATCCGTTTGCCGCCGGCGAGGACGGCGTCGCGCGCGGTGGCGGCGAAGTTGCCCATCGATGTGTCGACGTCGTTGAGGGAGTCGACCTCGGCGGTGAGAAAGGTGGTCAGGGTCTCGTCGACCGCCGTGACCAGCTCGTGGGTGTACGCGGCCAGAACGGCGCGGACCGGATCGTCCCCGTCCCCCGGCCCTGCCGGCGCCACGCGGGTCACGTTGCCCGCAACTGCGTCGTTGGCCATGCGGCTGAGCGTACCCTAGGCTACGAGTTGCGTCGATTGGTGCGTCGATAAATGGAGGAGGGCCGGTGGACACTGATCTCACCGCTGCCTATGGCCGATGTCGTGAGCTGCACAAACGTCACGGCCGCACCTACTATCTCGCCACCCGGCTGCTCCCCGCTTGGAAACGACGACATGTGCACGCCCTCTACGGGTTCACCCGGTACGCGGACGAGATCGTCGACCGCACCGAGGACCTGCCGCCGGCCGAGCGGGCCGCCCGGCTGGATCACTGGGCGAGCCAGTTCGTGGCCGGTCTGCACGGTGCGCCGGTCGATGACCCACTGTTGCCGGCCGTGCTGCACACGATCGCCGTCTTCGATCTCGACCGGGACGATTTTGCGGCGTTTCTGAAGAGCATGGCGATGGATCTGACCGTCACCGCGTACCCGACCTACGACCACCTGCTCGACTACATGGAGGGCTCGGCGGCGGTCATCGGCACCATGATGCTGCCGATCCTGGGCAGCTCCGACCCGGTGGCGGCCCGCGAGCCGGCCCGGCAACTCGGCTTCGCCTTCCAGCTCACCAACTTCATCCGGGACGTCGCCGAGGACCTCGACCGGGGCCGCACCTACCTGCCGGACGAGGACCTGGCGAAGTTCGGGGTCACCCGGGAGGAATTGGCCGAGGCCCGCGCCCGGGGTCGCGGTACGCCCCGGATCCGCGAGCTGATCGAGTACGAGGTGACCCGCGCCCAGGCGCACTACGCCGCCGCCGCGCCGGGCATCACCATGCTGGCGCCCGCCTCACAGGCCTGCATGCGCACCGCGTACGCGCTCTACGGCGGCATCCTCGACGAGGTGGCCGCGCAGGACTACGACGTCTTCGTCCGACGGGCCCTGGTGCCGCAGCGGCGGCGGATGGCGGTGGCCGCACGCGCCCTGCTCAGTTCGACGGGTACGCCGGTCGTCATCCCCGGGCCGACGATCCACCCGGAGCGTCGGTGACCGCGAGCACGGCGATCGTGCTCCTCACCCGGGACCTGCGGGTGCACGACCACCCGGCGCTGGCCACCACCTGCGCGGCCTTCGACCAGGTGGTGCCGTTGTACGTGCTCGTCAGAGCACCGAGTGCAACGCCTCGACCAGCTCGTCCACCCGGTCGTGCTCGGCGAGGTGCGCGGTGGCGTATCCGAAGGTGTAGCCGCGCTCGGGGTCTGCCCACGCGCTGCTGCCGCCGATGCCGCCCATGCCCCAGCTGCCGTCCGACTCCCGCTGCATGCCCAGCGTCCACTGGACCGGGCGGTCCAGCACCAGGTCCGGCCCGTCGTACTGGACCTGGGTCGCCTCCGCGACCAGCTCAGGGCTGACCAGCCGGACGCCGTCCAGGACACCACCGGCCAGTAGGCCGGCGTAGAGCCGGGCCAGGCTGGACGCGGTGGCGTGCAGGTTGACGGCGGGCATCTCGGCACCGCGCCACAGCGGACTGTTCAGCACGGCCAGGTCCAGCCCGCCGGCCGGGTTGCCGAGCGCCCGTGCCCGCAGTGAGCCCGGCTCGCCGAGCTTCCGGGCCGGCCACTGCGGATCGCCGTACCGCAGGTCCGCGCAGCGCAGTTGGTCCGCCTCGGTCAGCCCGAAGCCGAGGTCGAGCCGCCACGGGCCGGCGATCTCCTCGGCCAGGAACCGGCCCACCGACCGTCCGTCGACGCGGCGGACCAGCTCGCCCACCAGATGCCCGTACGTCCAGGCGTGCTCCCCGGCCACCGAGCCCGGCAACCATTCGGGGTCGGCGGTGGCCAGATCTCCGGTGAGCAGCGCCCAGTCGGCGATCGCGGTGGCCGGTCGGGGCACCGGAAAGGCGGGCAGCCCGGCGGTGTGCGACAAGACCTGGCGCACGGTGGCGGGCGTGCGGAACTCCGGCCAGTACCGGTCGACGGGCGCGTCGAGATCGACAGTTCCCCGGTCGACGAGCACCAGCAGGCAGAGCGCCGCCACCGGTTTGCCCACCGAGTAGACGTTGACCAGCGTCTCCGGCAGCCACGTCTCGCCGTCGGGCCGGTGGCCACTCCGGGAGCCGCCGACCAGGTCAACCACCTGCTGCCCGTCGTAGAAGATGGTCAGGCCGGCGCCGGTTTCCCGGCCGGAGGTGAGCAGGTCGTGGAAGCAGTCCCGGACCGGTGCGAAGCGTGCGTGCATCCGGCCACCGTAAGCGTCCGAGCCGGTGAGCGTGCCGACTTTTCCGCCGACCCCGATGGTCGGGGCGGTGCCGTTGGGGGATGCTGTTGCAGTGGCGGAGCCGGAGCTGGTGGATGTGGTCGTGGTCGGGCTCGGAGTCGGCGGCGAGGAGGTGGCCGGGCGGCTCGCCGAGGCCGGCCTGAGCGTCGTCGGCGTCGAACGGGATCTCGTCGGCGGGGAGTGCCCGTACTGGGGCTGCATCCCGAGCAAGATGATGATCAGAGCGGCCAACGCCCTCGCCGAGGCGCGCCGGGTCGACGGGCTCGCCGGCACCGCGCAGGTCCAGCCGGACTGGGCGCCGGTGGCGAAGCGGATCCGCGAGGAAGCCACCGACACCTGGGACGACACGGTCGCGGCGGACCGGTTCATCGGCAAGGGCGGTCGGCTTGTGCGCGGCGCCGGCCAGCTCGACGGCCCGGGCCGCGTCCGCGTCGGTGACCAGGTGTTCGAGGCTCGACACGGGATCGTGCTGGGCACCGGCACCCGTCCGTCGGTGCCGCCGATCGACGGCCTGGCCGACACGCCGTACTGGACCAACCACCAGGCGATCGAGGCCGAGGAGTTGCCGGACTCGCTGCTGGTGCTCGGCGGCGGCGCGATCGGTCTGGAGCTGGCGCAGGTCTTCGCCCGCTTCGGGGTCCGGGTCACCGTGGTCGAGGCGCTGGACCGGGTGCTGGCCGTCGAGGAGCCGGAGGCGTCCGAGGTCGCCGCCGCGGCGCTGCGCGCCGACGGCGTGGAGATCCACACGGGGGTACGCGCCGAGCGGGTCGAGCATGACGGCACCCGGTTCACCCTGCACGGTGGCGGTGGCGTGGAGTTCACTGCCGAGCGGCTGCTGGTGGTGACCGGGCGCAAGGCCCACCTGGCCGAGCTGGGTCTGGACACGATCGGCCTGGACGCCAACCAGCGTTACCTCCCGGTCGACGACCGGCTGCACGTCACCGACCATGTCTGGGCGGTCGGTGACCTGACCGGCGAGGGCGCCTTCACCCACATCGCCATGTACCAGGCGGGGATCGTGATCGCCGACATCCTGGCTCGCACCCGGCAGGCGAAGGCGGGTGCGGACGCCAGCGGCACCGCCAGCGTGGTCGGCGGCGCGATGGGCGCGTCCAGTTCGCTGGCTGCCAGCGGATCGAGCGGGTCGGCCGGCACCGTCCCGCGAGCCGACTACCGCGCGCTGCCCCGGGTGACCTTCACCGACCCCGAGGTCGGTGCGGTCGGGCTCACCGAGCAGCAGGCCCGCGATCGGGGCATCAACGTGCAGGTCGGTTTCACCAAACTCGGCAGCTCCACCCGGGGCTGGATTCACCAGGTCGGTGACGACGGTTTCATCAAGGTCGTCGCGGACGCCGACCAGGGCGTGCTGATCGGCGCGACCTCGGTCGGCCCGGCCGGCGGCGAGGTGCTCTCCGCACTCGTGGTGGCGGTGCACGCGGCGGTGCCGCTGAGTCAGCTCCGGCACATGATCTACGCGTACCCGACCTTCCACCGGGCCATCGAGACCGCCCTCCGCGATCTGTCCTGACCCCGGCACCGCCCGAGGCCCCCGCGCCTCGCGGTGCCCCGCGCTCGGGCCTCGCGGTGCCCCGCGCTCGTGGCCCCGCGACGCCCCTGCGCTCGGGCCCCGCGACGCCCCTGCGCTCGGGCCCCGCGACGCCCCTGCGCTCGGGCCCCGCGACGCCTCGCGGTGCGCGACGCCTCGCGGTGCGCGACGCCTCGCGGTGCGCGACGCCTCGCGGTGCCCCGCGCCCCACGATGCCCCGCGCCCACGATGCCCCGCGCCTCGCGACGCCCTACGCTCGCGCCCCACGATGCCCCGCGCCCACGATGCCCCGCGCCTCGCGACGCCCTACGCTCGCGCCCCACGATGCCCCGCGCCCTGCGGCCGGCGACTGGGGCATGATCCACTCGCGTTTCAGGAAGTCGCGGCATCCGGGGCATCGGGACGCCGCGATATCACCAAAACCGAGTCGATCATGACCGCCCGGGACCAGGTCGACCGCGCTGGTCACCGCATATTGGACAAATGCTGCCGCTGCGGCTCGCCTGGCGGGTAGGGCTTGGTGCGACTGGTCGTCTTTGGCGTATGGGGCACCGGCGCACCTGGGGTCGTCGGCCACTGGCAGCCGGGAGCGTCGCCGTTTGGTGTGGCGGCGTGGGTCGGAATGGTCTGCGGTGGGAAGAATGCGGCAGCCGGACAGCAAACGCTGGGCAATTTGCTGTTCATTTCTTTCATCCACGTGACGTACGATTGCGACCGTGACCAAGCGGTTGACTGAAGTTGCCAAGAAGGCGGGCGTCAGCGAGGCCACCGTCAGCCGGGTGCTCAACGGCCGCGACGGCGTCTCCGAGGCGACCCGCACCGCCGTGCTGACGGCGCTGGACGTGCTCGGTTACGAGCGGCCGACCAAGCTGCGTGGCGAACGCGCCCGGCTGGTCGGACTGGTGCTGCCCGAGTTGCAGAACCCGATCTTCCCGGCGTTGGCCGAGGTCGTCACCGGCACGCTCGCCCAGCGCGGCTACACCCCGGCGCTCTGCGCCCGGACCATCGGTGGAGTTTCCGAAATGGACTACGTCGAGATGCTTCTCGACCACCAGGTTTCCGGGGTGATCTTCGCCGGTGGCTCCTACGCGCTCGCCGACGCCCGACACGATCACTACCGTCGGCTGACCGACCGCGGGCTTCCGGTCGTGCTGGTCAACGCGGGTGTCGACGAGCTGGGCTTCCCCCGCGTCTCCACCGACGACGCGGTGGCGGTGGAGCAGGCGTACGGGCACCTGCGGTCGCTCGGGCACGAGCGGATCGGGATGGTGCTCGGCCCGGAAGGGCATGTGCCGTCCCGGCGCAAGCTCGACGCGATGATCCAGGCGGCGGGCTGGGGTGAGGGCGACGCGGAGTGCGTCGAGCGCTCCAGTTTCTCGATGGAGGGAGCGCGGGTCGCCGCGACGAAACTGGTCGAGCGGGGCGTGACCGGCATCATCTGCGCCAGCGACGTGCTGGCGCTGGGCACCATTCGCGCGGCCCGGCGGCTGGGGCGTTCGGTGCCGGCCGACGTGTCGGTGGTGGGCTTCGACGACTCGGCGTTCATGACGTGCACCGACCCGCCGTTGACCACGGTGCGGCAGCCGATCGAGACGATGGGTCAGGCCGCCGTGGATCTGCTGGTGACCCAGATCGAGGGTGCCGGCGTGCTCCAGGACGAGTTGCTGTTCGAGCCGGAGTTGGTGGTGCGCGGCTCCACCGCGCCCGCTCCCGGCCGCTAGGGACCACACGTACGACGCTTCGGCCGTCGACCGCTTCTCGCGGTCGGCGGCCGTTTTCGTCGTTGCCCAGATCGATCAGCGTCGACCGAGCGGAATGACCGGCCATAAGGGGTCAATAGCTTGCAAATCAGTCTGCTTTCACGGGCTTGCCAACATCTGCCGTAATCACGTCGTGTCCTTTCGGAACAGGGTCGATACCTTGCCGAAATGAGTCGGCCTCGCTACAGTGACTCCACTCACACCTGGCTCCGACGCAGCTACTGGGCGTCAGGTCGTATCACCGCAGATCAGCGAAGGTCATTGGAGACACCCGTTCCCGAAGGGATGGACAGATGTCCGTACCGCAATACCGAAAGGCTGCGGCGGTTGCGCTCGTGGCCGGCCTGGGGCTCAGCCTCACGGCGTGTTCCACGAAGAGCGACGACAAGGGCTCGAACGCAGGCGGCAAGGTCACCATCACGGTCGACTGCCAGCCGGTCGGTGCCCAGAAAGAGCTGTTGAAGAACTGGAACGACGACGTCGCCGAGTTCCAGCGGCTCAACCCGGACATCATCATCAAGAGCGTCAGCGTCGGCGAGCAGTGCAACAACCCGCCGGACTTCACCGCCCGGCTCGCCGGCGGCACCGTGACCGACGTGTTCTACGGGTACATGACCGACCTCCAGCAGGTGCTCGACTCCGGTCAGGCGATGGACATCAGCCAGTACGCCAACAAGGACACGATCCCGACCTGGGACAGCGTCGACCCCGCGCTGAAGGAGGTCTTCACCGACGGCGGCAAGCTCTACGCCGTACCGGTGAAGAACTACTCGATGGGTCTGGTCTACAACAAGGTCCTGTTCCAGCAGGCCGGGCTGGACGTGAACAACCCGCCCAAGACCTGGGCCGACGTTCGGGCCGCAGCCAAGAAGATCTCCGCGCTCGGTAACGGCATCGCCGGCTACTCGGAGTACAGCGCCGGCAACACCGGCGGGTGGCACTTCACCTCGCTGCTCTACTCGCAGGGCGGCCAGGTGCTCACCGCCGACGGCAAGAAGGCCGACTTCAACAACGCCATGGGCAAGCAGGTCCTGCAGAACCTCAAGGACATGCGGTACGGCGACAACAGCATGGGCTCCCGTCAGCTGCTCCAGTGGGGTGACCTGCTGACGAACGCCGGCGCGGGCAAGGTCGGCATGTTCATCGGTGCGCCGGACGCCACCCAGGCGATCGTCAGCCAGTTCCAGGGCAAGTTCCAGGACTGGGCGATGAGCCCGCTGCCCGGCCAGGACGGCGCGGCGAAGGGGACGCTCGGTGGTGGCGAGGGCTACTTCTTCAAGAAGGACCTCACTCCCGAGCAGGTCAAGGCCGGTCTGAAGTGGATCGCGTACCAGAAGCTCACCCCGGGCAAGGGCCAGTTCGACTACGTCCGGGCCAAGCCACAGAACTACCCGGTGGGCCTGCCCCAGCCGCTGCTCTTCGCCAACGGCAGTGCGGCGCAGAAGCAGGAGCTGGAGCTGCGTAAGGCGAACGCGAACGTCGACACCGCGAACTTCGCGCTCTTCGAGGCGACCCCGGTCCCGATCAAGGGCGAGCCGCGCAACGCACAGGCCATCTACGCGGTGCTCGACGCCGCGATGTCCGGTGTGCTGACCAACCCGAACTCGAACATCGACGCACTGCTCAAGACCGCCGAGGAGAAGGTCAACCAGCTCCTCGCCGCCGAGAGCTGACAGATCGTGTGGGGGCCGGGACGCCGACCCGGCCCCACGCTGTTCGCACCGCATCGTCGACGTCACCGACTCACCCAGGAGTTGCCTTGGCGCTCACCACCGTCCCGGAGACCCCCAGGAAACCGGGCCGCCCGCCGTCGCCGTACTCGGTGAGGCCGCAGCGTACGAGCCTCGGCCGCAAGGTACGGGACAACCTCACCGGTCACGCGTTCCTGATCGGGGCGGTGCTCTGCTTCGTCGTCTTCTCCTGGTACCCGATGATCCGCGGCATCGTCATGAGCTTCCAGCGCACCCGGCGCGGTGAGACCACCTGGGTGGGCTGGGACAACTACTCCCGCATCATCGCCGACCCGAGCTTCTGGACGGCCTGGCAGAACACGTTCTACTTCACCGTGCTCGCGCTCGCGCTGGGGTACGTGGTGCCGTTCTTCGTGGCGGTGCTGCTCAACGAGTTCCGCCACGCCAAGGGTTACCTGCGGATCCTGGTGTACCTGCCGGTGATGCTGCCGCCGGCCTCCGCGCTGTTCCTGTTCAAGTTCTACGCGTACGACCCCAGCGAGGCGGGGCTGTTCAACGCGATCCTCAAGGCGCTGCACCTGCCCACCTCGCAGTGGATGCAGTCGCCCGAGATGACCATGCCGGCGATGGTGCTCGCCTCGACCTGGATGAACATGGGCGGCGCGGTGCTGATCTACCTGGCGTCGTTGCAGAACATCCCGGGCGAGCTGTACGAGGCGGCGGAGCTGGACGGTGCCGGGATCTGGCGGCGGATCCGGCACGTGACCATCCCGCAGACCCGGCTGATCCTCGCGCTCCTGGCGATGTTGCAGATCGTCGCCACCATGCAGCTCTTCATCGAGCCACTGATCCTGGCCAACGGGGCGGGCGCGGAGGACTCCGCGACCTCGGTGGCGTACCTCATCTACCAGCACGGGTTCTTCCAGAACGACCTCAACGGTGCCGCCGCACTGGGCGTGATCATGCTCGTGGTGCTGGCCGGCTTCTCCGCCGTGTACGTGCGGCTGACCGCGAAACAGGACTAGGACGGCGAGGAATGGCACAGGATTCCGGAACCCGGACCCTCATCTCCCAGACCCAGATCAGCCGGGGGCGTGGTCGGGTCATCTACTGGACGCTGCTGGTCGTCGTCGTGGCGGGGTTCACGCTGGTCTTCCTCGGGCCGCTCTACTGGATGGTCACCGGCGCGCTCAAGTCCGGCCAGGAGATCGCACAGACCCCACCGTCGCTGTTTCCGAAGGATCCGCAGCCGCAGAACTACATCGACGCGTGGAACAACCTGGACCTCGCCAAGCTGCTGTTCAACACGTTCTACTACGCCATCGGCGCGGTGCTCTTCCAACTCGTCCTCGACACCGCCGCCGCGTACTCGTTGTCCAAGCTCCGGCCGATCTTCGGCAACGTGATCCTCGCCCTGATGCTGGGGACGCTGATGATCCCGGCGATGGTCCTCATCGTTCCGCAGTACGTGACCGTGATCGATTTGCCGATCCTGCACATCAACCTGCTGGACTCACCGTTCGCCATCTGGCTGCCCCTGGTCGCCAACGCGTTCAACATCTTCCTGCTGAAGCGGTTCTTCGACTCGATCCCGGAGGAGCTGATGGCCGCCGCTCTGATGGACGGGGCGACGTCGCTGCGCACGCTCTGGTCGATCATCCTGCCGCTGTCGCGCCCCATCCTCGGCGTCGTCTCGATTTTCGCGGTGACCGCGGTCTGGAAGGACTTCCTCTGGCCGAAGCTGGTCATGCCCTCACCCGAGACCCGGACGGTCAGCGTCGGCATCTACGCCTTCGCCGGTGGCACGCCGATGAACGTGGTGATCGCCGCGTCGGTCATCGCCGCGATCCCGACCGTCATCATCTTCCTGATCTTCCAACGGAACATCATGTCCGGTCTGACCACGGGCAGCATCAAGGGCTGACCACCACCGCATCCTCCCCGCGCGGCGAACAACGACCGTTCGCCCGACACATGACCAGGTCCGGCGAACCCGCCGACGTACTGACGCAGAAAGCAGGTGCTCGTGTCCACAGCTGACAGAAGTCCGTGGTGGCGGGGAGCGGTGATCTACCAGGTGTATCCCCGGAGCTTCGCCGACGGCAACGGCGACGGCATCGGCGACATCGCCGGCATCCGGTCCCGGCTGAACCACCTGTCCGCGCTCGGTGTCGACGCGATCTGGTTCAGTCCCTGGTACCCGTCCCCGATGGCGGACGCCGGCTACGACGTCTCCGACTACCGCGACATCGACCCGGTCTTCGGCACCCTCGCCGAGGCGGAGGCGCTGATCGCGGAGGCGCACGCGCTGGGCATCCGGACCATCGTCGACGTGGTGCCGAACCACTGCTCCGACGCGCACCCCTGGTTTCAGGCCGCCCTCGCCGGCGGGCCGGGGGCACCCGAACGCGACCTGTTCTGGTTCCGACCCGGCCGAGGCCCGAACGGCGACGAGCGACCCACCGACTGGGTCGGCGAGTTCGGCGGGCCGACCTGGACCCGCACCACCAACCCGGACGGCACCCCCGGCGACTGGTACCTGCACCTGTTCGCCCCCCAGCAGCCGGACTTCAACTGGGACCACCCCCGGGTGCGGGAGGAGTTCGAGGACATCCTGCGGTTCTGGTTCGACCGGGGGGTGGACGGCATCCGGATCGACTCGGCCGGGCTCCTGGTCAAGGACGGGACGCTGCCCGAGGTCCAGCCCGACCAGCCGCACCCGTTCCACGACCTGGACGGGGTGCACGACATCTACCGGGGCTGGCGTCGGGTCGCCGACGAGTACACCGACCGGGCGCTGATCGGAGAGGTGTGGCTGCCGGACCGGCAGCGGTTCGCCAACTACCTGCGCCCGGACGAGCTGCACGCGGCGTTCAACTTCGACTTCCTCGGCTGCGCGTGGGACGCCGCCGCGCTGCGCGAGAGCATCGACGGGACGCTGAGCGCGCACGCGCCGGTCAACGCGCCGGCCACCTGGGTGCTCTCGAACCACGACGTCACCCGACACGTCACCCGCTACGGTCGGGCGGACACCCGGTTCAGCTTCGCGGCCAAGCGCGAGGGGATCCCCACCGATCTGGAGTTGGGCACCCGCCGGGCCCGCGCCGCCGCGCTGCTCTCGCTGTCGTTGCCCGGTGCCGCCTACGTCTATCAGGGCGAGGAGCTGGGCCTCTACGAGGTCGAGGACATTCCGTACGCGCTGCGTCAGGACCCGATGTGGGAGCGGTCCGGCCGGATCGATCCCGGTCGGGACGGCTGCCGCGTACCGCTGCCGTGGGCCGGTGACGAGCCACCGTTCGAGTTCAGCCCCGAGGGCGCCGCGGCGCCGTGGCTACCGCAGCCGGCCGATTGGAAGGACCGGACGGCTCTCGCGCAGACCGGTGACTCGGCCTCGATGTTGGAGCTGTACCGGGCGGCGATCCGCGCCCGGCGGGCCGATCCGGCGCTCGGCGACGGGGAACTGACCTGGCTGCCCGCCCCGGACGGGGTGCTCGCGTTCAGCCGCGGCAGCGGCTTCACCTGCCTGGTCAACCTCTCCGCCGCGCCGGTACCGATGCCAGCTCACGGGGAGTTGCTGCTGGCCAGCGGGCCGCTCGACGACGGGCTACTGCCATCCGACACCGCCGTCTGGCTGCGTACCGCCGAATCGCCGGACGGACCCGGCCGGACCTGACCGTCGTGGTGTGCCGGCGGTCCCGTCCCGGCCGCCGGCACCACCTACCACCAGCCCCCACGTACCGGGGAGAAAGGAGAAACCGAGGGGCAATGTGCAACGCGGCGGGCGTACCCCCTGCTCCCGCCGCCGGGCAACGCACCACACCCACCCCCGAAAGAGGTGTAGCGACCCCATGTCCAGGACCGGCACCAGACGAGGCACGCCGCCAACCGGCGCGCCCACCACCGTCCCCCGCACCGCCCGCCGGCGGATGCTCGCCGGCGCGCTCGCCGGAATGCTCCTCGCCACCGCCCCGGTCGTCACCCCCGTGGCGAGCGCGGCACCGGCGGCCGACCCGTCCGCGGCCGCCGCCCGGGTGGCCATGCTCGCCGGGCTCTCCGCCACCATGACCGCCAGCAGCTACAACCAGAACTACGTGGCGGCCAACGCCAACGACGGCAACGCGTCGACCTACTGGGAGAGCGCCAACAACGCGTTCCCGCAGTGGATCCAGGCCGATCTGGGCGCCACGATCAACGTGGACCGGCTGGTGCTGAAGCTGCCGCCCTCGTCGGACTGGCAGACCCGTACCCAGACGCTGTCGGTGCTGGGCTCGACCAACGGCTCGTCCTTCACCACCCTGAAGGCGTCCGCCGGCTACACCTTCAACCCCAGCAGCGGCAACACCACGACCGTCAGCTTCACCGCCGCCAGCACCCGCTACGTACGCGTGCAGGTCACCGGCAACACCGGCTGGCCGGCCGCGCAGTTCTCCGAGGTCGAGGTGTACGGCGCCACCGGCAGCACCGACACCCAGGCGCCCAGCGTGCCCGGCAACCTGGCCTACACCCAGCCGGCCAGCGGGCAGATCCGGCTCACCTGGTCGGCGTCCACCGACAACGTCGGAGTGACCGGCTACGACGTGTACGCCAACGGCGCACTGCGCGGCAGCGTCAACGGCTCGACGCTCACCTACACCGACAACCAGGCGGACAGCGCCACGGTGTCGTACTACGTCCGGGCCAAGGACGCGGCGGGCAACCAGTCGGCGAACAGCAACACCGTGACCCGGACCGGCACCGGCAACCCGCCCACCGGAAGCAACCTGGCGATCGGTAAGCCGATCAGCGCCTCCGGGTTCGTGCACACGTTCGTGGCCACCAACGCCAACGACAACAACGTGGCCACCTACTGGGAGGGCAACGGCAACCCGAGCACGCTGACCGTGCAGCTCGGCGCGAACGCCACCCTCAGCCAGGTCGTGCTGAAGCTCAACCCGGACTCCGCGTGGGGCACCCGTACCCAGAACATCACAGTGCTCGGCCGGGACCAGGGCTCGTCGAGCTACACCACCCTGGTCGGCGCGGCGAACTACACCTTCAACCCGGGCAGCGGCAACACGGTGACCATCCCGGTCTCCGGTGCGGCGGCCGACGTACGCCTCTCGATCGCCTCGAACACTGGCGCCCCGGCCGGGCAGGTGGCCGAGTTCCAGGTCTTCGGCACCCCGGCGCCGAACCCGGACCTGACCGTCACCGGTATGTCGTTCAGCCCGTCCGCACCCGTGGAGACCAGCACCATCACGCTCTCCGCGACCGTGCGGAACGCGGGCACGGCGGCCTCCGGTGCGACGAACGTCAACTTCTACCTGGGCTCCACCCGGGTCGGCACCGCCTCGGTCGGTGGCCTCGCGACCGGCGCCTCGACCACGGTCAGCGCCAGCATCGGCACCCGCGACTCGGGCAGCTACCCGCTCAGCGCCAAGGTCGACGAGTCGAACACCGTCGTGGAGCAGGACGACACCAACAACAGCTACACCAACCCCAGCCCGCTGGTGGTCGGCGCGGTCGCCAGCTCCGACCTGGTCGCCTCCGCGGTCGACTGGTCGCCGGGCAACCCGCCGCCGGGCAGCACGGTCACCTTCTCCGTGTCGATCCGCAACGCCGGCAACCAGGCGTCCGCGTCCGGCGCGCACGGCATCACCCTGACCGTGCTCAACGACTCCGGCACCGTGGTCCGTACCCTCACCGGCTCGTACTCCGGCGTGATCAACGCCGGCGCGACGGTCGGCCCGATCAGCCTGGGCACCTGGACCGCTGCGAACGGCAAGTACACCGTCCGGGTGGTGCTCGCCGTGGACGGCAACGAGCTGCCGGTCAAACAGACCAACAACACCACCGACCGCCCGCTCTTCGTGGGGCGTGGCGCCAACCTCGGGTACGACATGTACGAGGCCGAGGACGGCACGACCGGCGGCGGCGCCGGGCAGGTCGGACCGAACCGGGACATCGGCAACCTCGGCGGTGAGGCGTCCGGACGGCGGGCGGTGACCCTGAACAGCACCGGCTCGTACGTCGAGTGGACCACCCGGGCGGCCACCAACACCCTGGTCACCCGCTTCTCCATCCCCGACTCGGCGGGCGGCGGGGGCATCGACTCGACGCTGAACATCTACGTCAACGGCACCCTGCACAAGCCGATCAACCTGACCTCCAAGCACATCTGGCTGTACGGCGCGGAGGCCAGCCCGAGTGACTCGCCCAGCGCCGGCCCGCCTCGCCACCTGTACGACGAGGCGAACGTCATGCTGAACTCGACCATCCCGGCCGGCAGCAAGATCCGTTTGCAGAAGGACCCGGCCAACACCACCACGTACGCGATCGACTTCATCAACCTGGAGCTGGTCGCACCGCGGGCCAACCCGGACCCGGCCCGCTACCGGGTGCCTTCCGGCTTCAGCCACCAGGACGTCCAGAACGCGCTGGACGCGGTCCGGATGGACACCACCGGCAACCTGATCGGCGTCTACCTGCCGGCCGGCACCTACGAGACCGCGCAGAAGTTCCAGGTGTACGGCAAGCCGATCACCGTGGTCGGCGCGGGCATGTGGTACACCCGCTTCCGGACGCCGACCGGTCAGCAGAACACCGACGCGGGTTTCCGGGTGGAGTCCTCGGCCAGCGGGTCGTCCTTCTCGCACCTGGCCTTCTTCGGCAACTACACCAACCGGATCGACGGGCCGGGCAAGGTCTGGGGTGAGCTGAAGGACGTCGACAACATGACCCTGGACAGCGTCTGGGTCGAGCACACCGTCTGCGCGTACTGGGGGGTGAGCGTCAGCGGGCTGACCATCCGCAACAGCCGCTTCCGGAACACCTTCGCCGACGCCGTGAACCTGACCAACGGCAGCACCAACAACCTGGTCACCAACTCCGAGGGGCGGTCGAACGGCGACGACGCGTTCGCCCTCTTCTCGGCCACCGACCAGGGTGCGTCGACCGGCAACAACGGCAACGTGTTCGAGAACCTCACGGCCACGCTGACCTGGCGGGCCGCCGGCCTGGCGGTCTACGGCGGTTACAACAACATCTTCCGCAATCTGTACATCGCGGACATGCTGACGTACTCGGGAATCACCATCAGCTCGCTGGACTTCGGTTATCCGTTCATCGGATTCGGGGCCAGCCCGCCGACCCAGTTCCAGAACATCTCGCTGATCCGCGCGGGTGGGCATTTCTGGGGCTCCCAGACATTCCCCGCGATCTGGGTCTTCTCCGCCTCGAAGGAATTCCGCGGTATCCGGGTGTCCGACGTGGACATCGTCGACCCGACGTACACCGGGATCATGTTCCAGACCAAGTACAACGGGTCGCAGCCGGAGAACCCGATTACCGACACGGTCTTCACCAACATCTCGATCAGTGGGGTCCGCAAGAGCGGTGACGCGTACGACGCGAAGTCCGGCTTCGCGATCTGGGCCAACGAGATGCCGGAACCCGGTCAGGGCCCGGCGGTCGGCTCGGTCACCTTCAACAACCTGCGGTTGACCAACAACTACCAGGACATCCGCAACGTCACGACAACCTTCACCATCAACCGCAACTGAGCTGGTCAGCAGCCGGCGCCGTCGGGAGGGCTCACCCTCCCGGCGGCGCCGCGCCGTGCCGGCCCTCGCCCGCCGCGAACCGGGCCGCGCCGGCCGCCGCGTCCGTGGCCAGCGAGTTCATCCCGTACGCCAGTTCGGTCGCCAGCGCCTCCGGCTCGGGAAGCCCTGCGCCAGCCAGCACTGCTGCCCGGTCGTTGCGCAGGCAGGTCTGCGGATGCCGGGCAATCGTCGCCGCCAACTCCTCGGCCGCCGCCCGCGCCTGGCCGGGCGGCACCAACCGATTGACCAACCCCATCGTGTACGCCTCGTCGGCCGGCACCGGGCGGCCGGTGAGGATCAGGTCCATCGCCCGACTCTCACCGATCAACCGGGGCAGCCGGACGGTGCCGCCGTCGATCAGCGGCACTCCCCAGCGGCGGCAGAACACCCCGAGCGTCGCGTCGGACTCGGCGACCCGCAGGTCACACCAGAGCGCCAGTTCGAGCCCGCCCGCCACCGCGTACCCGGAGATCGCCGCGATCACCGGTTTGCTGAGCGCCATCCGGGTCGGACCCATCGGACCGTCCCCCTCCGGCTCGACCCGGTTGCCGCTCGGCGTGCCGATCGCCTTGAGGTCGGCGCCGGCGCAGAACGTGCCACCAGCACCCCAGAGCACGGCCACCGCCGCGTCCGGATCGGCGTCGAAGGCCCGAAAGGCGTCCGCCAATGCCCGCGCCGTCGCCCCGTCCACGGCATTCCGAACGTCCGCCCGGTCCAGCACCACAGTGCTCACCGCCCCGGCCCGCTCCACCCGCACACCCATCCCGCCAGCATGCCCGCCGTCACCCCACCCCACAATCCCCGTCGATCTTGCACTTTGCGCTGCCGTTTCGCGGCTTGTGCCCCGGATTGCCGCAGCAGGAACTGCAAGATCAGCGGTGTGGGGGCGCGTCAGGTTTGTCGTCGCCGACCGGTTTGCGACGGCGATCGTCGGGAAGTCGGTACTCGTGCGAGCACTTCTGACGAAAGTTGAGCAGGACTCCCGGCTGGACCGCGCGGGTGACCGGTTGCAGAAGGTCGTCCTTGGGACGCTCCGGCCGCGCCGGCTGCGTGACCTGCTGCACGGGGTGACCCTCGGCCATCCGCTGCACCCGGCGATGGTGCAGGTGCCGGTCGGTGCGTGGATCAGCGCCGCGGTGCTGGACCTCATGCCCGGGCAGCGCCGGCCCGCCACCGTGCTGGTCGGTCTGGGTACCGTCAGCGCGCTGCCAGCGGCGGTCGCCGGTCTGAACGACTGGGCGGCACTCGCCCGGGACCAGCGCCGGGTCGGCCTGGTGCACGCCGCCGCCAACACCGTCGGCCTGACGCTCTACGCCGGCTCGCTGGCCGCGCGGCTGTCCGGCCGCCACGGTATGGGTCGCGCCCTCGGCTTCTTCGGGCTCTCCACCGTGAGCCTCGGGGCGTACATCGGGGGTCACCTGGCGTACAAGCAGGGGGCGCAGGTCAACCAGAGCATCTCCGAGCTGCACCGGATGACCGACGGTTGGCACTCGCTGGCCGACATGGCGACGTTGCCGCAACGCACTCTGATCACCCGAGAGGTGGACGACGACATCTCGGTGATCCTCTACCGGCACGGTGACGAGGTGACCGTGATGCTGGAGCGTTGCCCGCACCAGAGCGGGCCGCTCGGCCAGGGTGAGGTGCAGGAGATCGACGGCCACGCCTGCGTGGTCTGTCCGTGGCACGGCAGCGCGTTCCGGCTCAACGGCGGCGAGGTCGTGCAGGGGCCGTCCGGCAACGACCAGCAGATCCTGCCCACCCGGATCCAGAACGGCGTGCTCCAGACCCGTCTGCCCTGACCCGGACCCTGCTTCGGCAGTGTCGCCCATGATGATGATGCCTCTGAGTCATCAAGATGCCGCAGAGGCATCACGGCTTCCCGGACACCTCAGTTCCGGACGCGCCTACCCTGCCGATCAGGCGCGTCGGTGCCGGCCGACCGGCGGGCCGTCCGGCACGGAGTCCAGGCCGTGCCTGCCGTTGAACAGCCCGCTTTCCAGACCATCGCCGGCCCAGTCGTCGTCACCACTCCAGCCCTCTGCGCCGGTGGTCGCCATCCCGCCACCGGCGGGTGTCGTGCCGCCGGGAATAGCCATCCCGCTGCCGGGGAACGCCGTGCTGCCGGGGGGAGCCATGCCACTACCGGCGGGTGTCATCGGGCTGCCGGGAGCCACTCCACTCCGGCCCGCGCCACCACCGCTGCGGCCCGTGCCGCCCCGGGACGTGCGGGCGGACGCGGCCAACCGGGGTGCCGCCCCTGCGGTCGCCGGGCGGCGGCGCAGCCCGAGAACTGCGCCGATCTGGGCGCCGACGATGCTCGCCACAGCCAGTACGGCGGAGACCGCCAGCGGTCGGTTCACCCGGTCGGCGTCGCCGGCCCGCGCTGCGCCGACCGTCATCGCGGGTGGTTGGCCCGCTGACGCCGTACCCCCGGGGGGTGCCGGGTCAGCCACCCGCGGCGGTGCGGCTCGCTCGGGCGCCGGACGGGGCGCGGGCGGCTTTGGCGCCGCGGGCCGGTCGACCAGCCGGCCGGTGGCGTGCTGCCGGGCACCCTGGTCGGTGGCCTCCGCGGGCAGTCGGAGCAGCTGACCGGGGCGGATCCGGTCCGGATCGTCGAGCTTGTTCAGCTTGGCGAGCTGTCGGTAGTCGCCGAACTCGTCCAGGTACCGCTCGGCCACCTCGCCGAGGTAGTCGCCCCGCGCCACCCGGTACACCGGTGCGGCCGTGTCCGGCGTCGACGCCGCAGGGGTCGGCGCGGCCAGGGTGGTCACGGCCGGTGCGGCCGGACTCGCGTACACCGGGGTTCCGTAGACCGCCGCGGCGCTGGCGGCGGCCGGGTTGGCCACCAGGATCAGCGCGACCGAGCCGACCAGCGCGGCCGCGGCCTTCTGCTGGCGGCCCATGCCCGGCAGCTTCGGTGCCGGCCGGCGCAGGGTCTGTGCGCCCAGCTCGACGAGAACGGAGAAGGCGAACGTGGCCCAGCCGAACCAACCGGCTACGGCCAGTGCCCGCAGGAAGAGCTGACCGTCGTCGCGGCTGGTCAGCGCGGTGCCCACCGCGCCGATCGTGGGGAGGTGATCAGGTAGGGGATTACCGGCGAAGGCGAGCAGCGCGATCGGCGCGCCGACCAGCAGCACCAGAAGCACGGCCAGCGCGCCGATGCCGGTGAGGATCCGTCCGGTCCGCCGTACGACGGACCCACCCGATACGGGCATGGCTGCCTTCCTTCCTACGGTGTTGCGGTGATGGCACGCGCGGTCGCCTCGCCGGTGACGGTCACCGTCTTCTGCTGGACGAACGGTCCGAGCATCGAGCGGTGGTAGGTGATCGAGACGGTCACCCGGATCAGGATTTCCCCGTCGACCTCGGGGAAGTTCACGGTGTGGTTGGTGGTTTCCACGGCGGCCAGGTAGTTGGCGACCGCCACGCGCGCCGCCGGCTCGTCGATCCGCTTCGGCCCGCCCTCGATGGCGGTGGCCCGGTCGATGGCCTGACCGCCGGCCCGAGCCGCCTCGGCGGCCAGGTTCTGGGCACGTTGCAGGGTGCGGAGCTGCCCGGCGCCGTCGAAGGAGAGACCGATGATGGCCAGTACGCCGACCATCGTCACCGCGAGAAAGATGCTCACCCGGCCGCGCTCACCGGCCGGCGCGGACCTGGCCGCCGACGTCGTGGCCGTCACTGCCGGCCCCGGTAACGGTCGAGTGGGGAGGTGAATTCCGCGGTGATCTGCCTTTCACTCTTCATCCCAGGCAGGATGTCGAGCGTGATGTCCTGGAAGGACACCACGCAGGTGATCGTCACCGTCACCGTGGCGTCCGTGCCAACCTGGCTGCTGAAGGCCTCGTCGAAGCTGGAGGCCGCGCCGCCCACCGAGCCGGTGAAGGTCGGGTCCAGGTCGTTGGCGCAGGCCAGGCCGTGCCAGTCCAGCTGCTTCTGGGCGGCCGCCAGCGCCGCCGTCCGGGCGGCTCCGGATTCCCGGGATATCGATGCCGCCCGGGCGGCGTCGTGCGCGGCCGCGTCGAGCGCCTCCGCCGCGACCGCGCTGCGCCCGACCACACCGGCCAGCACCATCAGCGCGATGAACGCCGGGGCGAGCACCGCCACCTCGATGGAGACCGAGCCGCGCTCGGCGGTACGGGTCATGGCTCGGTCAACCTCTCCACCGTTCCGTGCGCGGTCTGCTGGACCGCGAAGTCCACGCCCGGCACCACCGACAGGGACCGACCGCTCACCGTGCAGGTCACCTCGGTCGTGGTGGTCACGCAGGTCGGGCCGGCCTTGTCCCAGCCCACCAGCCAGCCGCCGGCCGCCTTGAGGAAACGGGTGGCGCTGTCCACCCCGGCGCCGTCCTCCGCCTGATAGGTCCGCTGGGCGCTGACGCCGCTCTGCGCGGCGTTCAACGCGGTGGAGCGGGCGAGGAAGACGGCCGACACCTGAATCGAGGCGAAGAGCAGCACGAGGATCAGCGGCATCATCACGGCAAGCTCCACCGGGTTGGCGCCTTGCTCCCGATCACCGGCCGCGAGGCGGTGCCGGGCGGCGGTGACCGCTCGGCTCCACCTCGGGCACGCGGCTCGACGCATCCCGGCTACTCCGGGTTGGTGTGGTCCGGGATGCCGGTCATCCAGTTGTTGGCCTTGGTCAGGGCCAGCGCGGTGACGGCCATGGCGACGGCGACCAGACCGGCGATGATCACTGCGGTGGGCACCGGGCTGTCGCCGCGCTCACCGTCTCGGCGCAGCTCGGCCAGGCGCGCCGTCAGCGCGACGTGCAGGTAGCTGAGGATGGACATGGCGTTCTCCTTCAGGGGGCGGGGTCAGACACGGGTGATGAACGGATAGAGGACGAAGCCGAGCAGCACGAAGACGAGCAGTGCGCCCGGAATGTCGAGCTTGCTGGTGATCCCCTCGGCGTGCGCCAGGCTGTCGGTGCGGATCTGGTCGCGCAAGGAATCGGCCCGGCTGCGCAGCGTCTCGTGCACCTGCGCGCCCTCACTGCCGGAGGAGCGCATGATCGCGCCCACGTCACCCAGCTCCGGAATACCGATCTTGTCGGCGAGGTCGCGCAGCTCGTCCCAGGGCGCGTGCATCTGCATCTGGGCGATCCGCAGCGACTCCTGGAGCCGGTCGTACACCCAGCCGTCGCAGACCGCCGCCGCCCGCTCCAGCGACTGCACCGGCCCGTGCGCGGCGGAGAGCTGCAACGCCACCAGATCGAGGTAGGTACAGACCGCCTGGCGGAACTCCTCGCGGGCGGCGTCGGCCTTAGTCAGCACGGCACGGTGTGCGAGCAGGCCGCCCAACAGCGCCAGGCCGAGACTGCCGAGCACCGGTACGACCAGTGGAAACGGCACGCCGAGCACCCACAGTGCCGCCCCGAGCAGAGTCGGCGTGGCCAACCCGATCAGTGCGGAGAGCAGCACCGACAGCGTGTACTGCTCGGAGGTCTGATCGATCAGGGCCAAGTGCCGGTGCGGTGGCCGCAGCCAGCGGGAGAACCCGGTCAACCAGTCCAGCCGCCGCGACGCGGCAGCCGGGAGCTGCCCGACGCCCGCCGGCTGGTGCAGTCGGCGCAGCGCCGGCCCCAACGCCGGAGTCGCCGGCACCATCTCCCGGACCACCAGGAACACACCCAACCCGATGGCCGCCCCGCCGCACACCGCGATGGCCAACTGCCAATTCACGATCATCGGAGCCGCCTTTCGTTCGCGACTGCGGGGCTCCGCTGCGCTGCACTCCTCGCGCTCACGGGAGCCGCCTTTCGTTCGCGACTGCGGGGCTCCGCTGCGCTGCACTCCTCGCGCTCACGCGATCACCTCGTTCGGGTTGGGCGCCGGCAGGAACCGGGCCGGTCGCTGCGGCTGGCTCATCGACCGCACCCAGGCCAGCAGGCCGATGAAGGCGGCGCCGAGGGCGGCCATCACCAACTGGCCGACCGGGGTGCCGTACGGCTTGATGTACTCGGTGTTGATCAAGCCGTATCCCAGGGTTGCCAGGGTCATGCCGGTGAGGAAGCGGACCGCGAACCGGGGCTGGGTGCGCTTGGCCTCGATCTCCCGACGGGTGGCCACCTCCGCGGACGCCGCGCCGGCGATCGAACCGAGCACGTCACCCAGCCGCTCACCCCGGTCCGACAGGTGCAGGATCAGCGCCGCGACCACCTGGTCGCAGACCGGGTCGGCGATCTCGTCGGCGAACGCCAGCAGCGCGGAGCGGGCCATCCAGCCGGCCTGTAGACGGGCGGCGAGCAGCCGTACCTCGTCCTCGATGCCGGGTGGCACGCTGCCGATCGTGCCGATGATGGCCTGCTGGAGGCCCTGCCCGGTGCCGGAGACGTCCTTCAGCCGGCGGGTCCACTCGCCGACCGCCTCGATCCGGGCGATCGCCCTTTGTTCGGCCTTGCCCACCCCGAACAGCCACGGGGTGCCGGGCACCGCCACCGCCACCAGCAGGCCGACCACCGGCAGCCCGGTCAAGAGGAATGCCAACGCGCCGGCGACCAGCGCGGCGACCAGCAGCGCCTGATAGGCCCGCTGCTCAGCCGGGGTGCTGCCCGGTCCGCGCCACAGCCGGGCGATGCCTGGCCCGCTGCCCGGGCCCGGCCCGGGAGGTCGGCGGGTGCCGACCAGCGCGACCACGGCCAGCACCAGCCCGGCCACACAGGCGGCCCCGGACACCACCGCGATCAACTCCAGGCTGCCGAGCATCAGATCACCGCCGGGCCAGTCGGGTCTGCCGCGGCCGCCGCCACGCACCGGCGCCGGCCTCGACCCAACGGGTCAGCAGCCGCGCGTCGTAACCCACCCGCAGCAACTGGTCGCGGACCCGTTCCGGCAGGTGCCGGGGGACCGCGCGACCGTCCGGGCCGGGCCCGAAGACCGTGGTGGTGGTGATCCGACCGGCTTCGCCGGCCCCGATCACCTCCTCCACCTGCGAGACGAACCGGTGTTTGCGCCCACCGATCGCGGTCTCGTCCTCGACGGTGACGTAGACGATCAGGTCGAGCGCGTTGCCGGCCATCCGGCGGGCCTGGTCGACGGTCATCTCTCGGCCGTGCGCCAGAGCCAGCTCGACGATCCGTTCACCCACCCCGGCGGCGGTACGGGCGTGGATGGTGCACATCGACCCCCGGCTGGTGGTCATCGCCTGGAGCATCGGCACGATCTCCCGGGACCGCACCTCGCCCACGATGATCCGCAGGACGCCCATCCGCAGCGACAACGGGATCAGGTCGGCGATGGTCACCTCGCCGGCCGGACGACCGTCGAAGCCGCGTTCGCCGTGCCCCTCCCGGGCCTCGAAGCTCATCACCGCCCGGTGTCGCTCCCGGCGGCGGGCCGGGAGTAGCTCCCGACTCTCCTCCAGCAGCACGTACGGCTCGTCGGGCGGGATCTCGTTCATCAGTGCCCGGATGACCGTGGTCTTTCCGGCACCGGCCAACCCGGCGACCATGATGTTGAGACCGGCGCGCATCGCCGCGCGGAGGAAGTCGCGCAGCAGCGGGTCGATCATCTCGTCCAGGTCACCCCGGGCGCCCGCCAGGTCGTCGAGGCTGACGTCCAGGGTGTTGTGCTTGCGGATGACCGCGTACGGGCGGTGGCTGACCAGGAACACCGCGGCCAGCCGGCTGCCGTCGGGCAGTTGCAGGTCGAGGGTGGGCTTCACGGTGGACAGGGACCGTTCGGTCGCACCCGCCCGGCGGGCCGCCGCCTGGAGGATCTCCACCAACTCGGCGTCGCTGTCGGCGATCGGCTCGGCCCAGTCCACCCCACCGCCGTGCCGGGTGATGCGTACCTGGTCGCAGCCGAGGATGTGCACCTCCTCGATGGTGTCGTCGACCAGCAGCGTCTGTAGCCGGCCGAGCCCGACCAGTTCGGCGGTCACCTGGTCGAGCAGCAGCCGTTCCTCGCCGGCCGCCATCGGTGTGCCGGCCCGGCGCACCGAGTCCGCGTACGCGGCGACCACCGTGACGGCGAGTCGGGCCCGCTCGGTGTCCTCCTCGTCGACGGTGAACTCCCGGCCGCGCTGCCAGAGGGTGAGGCGTTCGGTGAGTTCCCGGCGCAGTTCCCGGACCACCTGGAAGTCCATCCGGGGTCGGGGTGGCGACTCCGGCGGTGCAGTGGCCGCGGGCGTCGGCTGCGGCACGGACTGGTGGTGCCGGCCGTTCGGCATGGCCAGTGGTGGCGCGGTGGAGGTCACCGCCGGTGACTGTTGCCGCGGATCGGCGGAGACCGGCTCAAACCGCATCCGGCACCCCCTGCTGCACGGGCCACGCCAACCGGGCGCGCCGCCGCTCCAGGAGCGCCCCGATCGGGACCTCCAACGCGGCCGCCGCGCGCATCAGCGGCCGTCCGGCCCGCACGGTCCCGCCCAGGGCGAGCACCCCGGCGGTACGCGGATCGTGCGGCAGCCGTGCGATGACTGGCAGTTTCAAAGAGCGGCTGATCTCGGCCCGTCCGTGCCCGTCGCCCACCAGCAGCAGCCGCAGGGTGCCTGGTGGCACCCGGTGCTCGGCGAAGTCCCGTTCGATCGCGGTGACCACCGCGCGGGTACTGGAGAGGTCCGGCAGCTGCGCTCGGGTCACCAGCAGCACCACCGAGGCGGCCCGCAGCACCGGCCACGGCGGCCCGGTCACGTGCAACCGGCCACAGTCGACGAGAACGTCGTAGCCGGGGGTGCCGCGGTCGAGCGCGTCGAAGTAGTCGGCGAAGCGCTGCCATAGCGGGGTGACGCTGCCGCTCTGGGCCGGGTCGACGAGGCCGGGCAGCAGCAGTCGTTCCCGGCGGGGTGCGTCCAGGTCGACCAGCTGTGACCAGAACGCGGTATCCAGGTTGCCGTCGCGCAACTCCCCGACGGCCAGCTCCCCGATGCCGCGCGGGCCGTCCAGTTGGCCGCCGAGGTATCCGGCGAGGATCGAGCCGCCGGCCGGGTCACATTCGGCCACCACGAGCCGTCGGTGCCAGGTCAGCGCGCAGGCCAGCGCCGAGGTGGTGACGCCGGGTGAACCCTTCGCGGACACCAGCGCGATGATCGCCATGCTCAGGCCGCCTCGGTCAGCACGACGGCGACTCGCTGCTGTGCGGCGAGCGCCACCACCGCGGGTACGTCACGGGTGAGGAGCGCCAGGTACAGGACCTTGTTGTCGTTGGCCGGGCTGACCATGTCGATGACGGTGGCGGAGAACCGGGTGCCGGCGGCGGCCGTGTCTCCGTCGGCTTTGTTGTCCGGAGTGCTGACCAGCAGGACCTTGTCTCCGGGGTGCAGTTCGCGGGCCGGCACCTGGGCGGTCTTCAGACCGAGTGCGATTTGCTGCTGGCCGGGGCCGAGCAGCGGATCGTCGGTGACCTGTCCCAGGGTGAGCAGCGTGCCCGGGACCAGCGCGACGGCGGCCCGTTTGCCGACCACCTCGTCGAGGCGTCCGGCGGGCACCGGGCGCAACCCCTGACCCCCGGCGACCTGCACGGTGATCAGATCGGCGGCGCTGATCTCCCGGCCCACCTCCACCGGTCGGGCCACCGCGAGATAGCTGCCGGTGGCTCGTACCGAGGTGACCGCGAACGCCGCGCCGAGCCCGCCGAGGGCGATCAGGAGGACGGCGAGACCGAGCAGACCCGGGCGGACCCGGCGCTGTCGGACCACCTTGGGCGGGTTGATCGGTGCGTCCACCGATCCGGTCCCGTTGCGCGTCGCGAGGCTCATCGGGTGACCACCTGGAGTTCGTTGATCTGGATCTGAACGATGCCGCTGTTACGGGTCACCAGGATTTCTCCGCTCTCGCCGCCACCGCGCCAGGTCACCTTCCAGTGGGTGGTCGCGGTGACCTCGTAGGTGTCGGCCTTCGAGTAGCCCTTGTCGTAGCCGCAGTCGGGGGACGTGAGGCCGGCGCGATCGCCCTTCGGGTCGTACGGGGTGCCGGGACCATCGCAGGTGACGTGCTCGTCGTTGCCCATGTCCCAGACGATCCGATCGACCTTCGCCTCGATCGAGACGGTCACGTCCCGGTCGGACGCGGATGCGGTCAACGGGCCGAAGTAGCTGGTGCTCGGCGCCGCCCACATCCAGACCGGCAGGCCGACCAGACCGGGGCCGACGCTCTTGCGGGGTGCCACCCTCAGCGGTGCCGGCAGCAGACTGATCGAGGCCAGGGCGCGACGAGCCAGTTCCTCCGGGTTGGGCGGCGCGCCGTAGCCGGCTGGCGGATCGTCCAACAGCACCACGGTCTGGTTGCCCACGTCGGCGCCGCCGTTGCACGTCTTCACGTACCACTGCTGACCTTCGGGCGCCTCGCCCTGCGGTTCGGCCAACTTGTAGTAGCAGCCGTCGCCGCTGTTGAACCAGCCCAGGTGCTCGTCGTAACAGGCGATGATCCGCCCGTTCCACTGGCAGGTACCGCCGCCGCCACCGCCGCCGTCGTCCCCGCCCCCACCGTTGTTCCCGCCGCCGCCGGGATCGCCCGGGTTGCCGGGTTCGTCGTCCCAGACGCTGCAGTCGGGTTGGTCGGGTGGGCAGCCCGCTCCCGGGTCGGCCCGGAGGGCGGCGGCGGCCGGCAGGGTCGCACCGGCCACCAGCAGGAGCGCGAGGCCGATCCCGGCGAGCGCCCGTCGGGTTGTCGCGCCCCGGGTCAGCATGGCTGGTCCCGGTGCGTCGTACCGGCGTTGATCAGCCAGCGGCCGTCGGGATAGCGGGTCGCGGTGGCGGTGGAGAGGTGTCTGCCCCCGCCGCTGCCCGGGACCGGGCGCTTGTCCTTGGCGTAGACCAGCCGGTAGCCCGTCGTGTCCAGGCAGTCCTGGATCTCCACGGTGGCCGGTTTCGCGTCCAGGCTGACGGCGATCACGGTCGGGTCGGACTTCAACGTCCCGGTACGCATTGCGCCGTGCTCCTTAGCGTCGCGAATGGACACTCGGACTCGAGTCAAAAGTGGATCAGCGAGAAACCGGGACAGTTCCGGCGCGCGTGGATCACTGCGCACGCCCGCCGTGCGCGAGGCCGCGAGATATCCGGAGTACGCGTCGAGTGCCGCCTTCTCGGCGGCTCGGCGTTCGACGTCGGGATCGGTGCGTTGTTCGTCGTCCGAAACTGCCGTCGGCCGTTCGACCGCCTCCCGTCCGCTGGCGCAGGCGGTGACCGGCACCGCCGCCCCGACTGCCAGCAGGCAGATTGCCGCTCGTCTGAGCTGCCGTCCGCGCACCGTCGAGCCTCCTCGTGGTCGCCCGAGGCGGTGACGGTTCACCGCCGACAGGCATGCGGAAGCGCGCCCGGATCAGCACATCCGGAGCCGTTCATTGCGCTTCTGCATTCACCGTTACGGATCTTTTACAAATGCGGGTCCTGTGTCGTCCGGTATTGGAGGTGAGGCTTGCGTCGCACCCAAGGGGCGAGCATAGGCTGACGCTCGCCGATGCAACAGAGGCAATTCATGTGAACACTCAGCGTGATGACAGGTGGTGGTGGCCGGTGTCCGCACTGCGCCTCGGGCAATGGGCGAGCGAAAGGTCGTTATTGGTGGGGTGCCGCCGGGGCGGATGGGCTCGCCGGAGTCCCGCCACCGGTGACGGGAGTGGGACATCGCGGTCTCATCCCGGCATTCGACCGGTGCCGCCGACCGGTCGACGGGTCGCCTCGCCCGACTCGATAGCAGTCGAAAACACCCTGGCGGGGTCGGGCCGGCAGGTCGCTTTCTGCGCCATCCGCTACACCACTGCCAGTGCTCAATCACGATCCGTGTTCACCACTGCGGGGATGCGGCTGGCCGCACGGGCGGCGACATGGCGCTGACCGGCCCCCCGACGGCCGTACCCGGCCGGGAAAACCCGCCCGACCGGAGCCCGGCACCCCCGCCGTCCGGTGGTCCGACGAGGGGACCCGCCCGCCCGGCAGCGCCCGCACGGGAAGACCACGGACCGCCCGCTCCCGGCTCGGTGCGCGCCCGGGTTTCGACCCTGTTCGCGATCCTCATGATCAGCCCGCTGATCCGGATGGCCGCGCTGCGCTACGCCGTACCCCCGGGCCTGCCCAGCCGGACCGGCTGCGACGCCTGCGCCGCGCCGGTCGGCCTGACCCGGCCCTGGCCGGCGTTGGGCCCGGCGGCCCGGTGCGGTCGCTGCCGCGCCCGGGTCGGCCCACCGCCAGGCACGGTCGAGGTGGCCCTGCTCGCGGCGGCGGTGCTGCTGGCGCTCACCGGCCCGCCGGGCGGGGCGCTGCCGGCGTTGATCTGGTGGCTCGGCTGGACGGTTCCGGCGGTCTTCGTCGACCTGGCCGTGCACCGGTTGCCGGATCGGCTCACCCTGCCCGGGGCGGCCGGGACCTGGCTGCTGCTGGGCGTGGCCGCGCTCGACGCCGACCCGGGGCACTGGCTGCGCGCCGTCGTCGCCGGTACGGGACTGGCGCTCTTCTTCGCCAGCACCGCGTTGCTGCTCGGCCGCCGCGGCTTCGGGCTGGGTGACGCCAAGCTGGCGCTCAGCGTCGGGGCGCTGCTTGGCTGGTACGGCTGGCCGGTGCTGATATTCGGGCTGCTGCTCGCCTTCGGGCTGTCCGCCCTGGTGAGTCTGGGCCTGCTGGCCACCCGCCGCGCCAGTTGGAGCACCCACCTGCCATTCGGCCCGTTTTTGCTGCTCGGCACGGCCGGCGCGCTCCCCTGGGCACTCTGACCACCAACCCCGCCCCCGCTCCGCCCTGCCCCTGCTCCGCGATCTTGCACTTACTGTCCCGACATAAGGGGTATCCCACTCAAATCGACAACCGAAAGTGCAAGATCGGCGGGGCGGGGTCCGCGGGTCAGGGGCGGGAGCGGCTGGCTAGTTTGGCGAGCGGGTTGTCGGGGTTGTTGGCGCGGCGGCGGAGCAACTCGGTGGTTGGTCGGGCCAGCAACGGGGTCGCCACCACGGCGACCAGCGCACCGAACAGCACGCCCGCGATCACGTCGTGCGGATAGTGCACGCCCACGAAGACCCGGGAGAACGCGCCGAGCGCCGCCAGGGGCAGTGCGACCAGGCCGAGCCGGCGGGAGAGCAGCAAGGTGGTGACGGCCAGCGCGCCGGCCACGGTGGAGTGGTTGCTGGGGAACGACCAGTCGCCCGGGGGTGGGCAGGCGCCCGCGATGATCGCCCGGCCGATCGTGCGGCACGGGCGGTCCTCGTCCACCACGGTCTTGAACCATTCGCTGCCCGCGTACGCCAGAAGAGTCGGCACCGGCGCGATCAGGGCGAGTGCCCGGTCGTGCGGGCCGCCGGACCGGCGGCTCAGCGCGGCCATCAGCAGCAGCGCGCCGAGCAGCAGGATCACCCCCTCGGTGGCGTGCCCGACGAACCACCGCACCGGCTCTGGGCTGCCGGCGGCGGCGTCGACGACGTCGCGGTACCACTCGGCGCTGATCTCCGGAACGTCCATGCTGCCGTTGTCGACCATGCATCACCTCACTTCACGTTCATACCCTGTTCACCTGGCAGACACCCTAGGAACACGGCAGCGGGCACCGCTGCCGTCGAAGGTCGAGCGGTATGCGCGACCTTCGTCCAGGATTCGCACAGCCGGCTCTGGTTGGCTGTTCGAGGACGTCGGCATCCCAGGAGGCTTCGTGCAGACCGGTTCGGCCACCGATCAACCGCCGCCCACCGCCGCGACGGCGGACGACGAGACCTGGCGGATCCGGCGCACGGCGGCCGACCTGGACCGACTCGGCGAGACAGAGTCGATCTTCGCGTTGGGGAACGGGTGGATCGGCTGGCGCGGAGTGCTCGACGAGGGCGCCCCGTGCGGGATGCCGGGCAGTTACGTCAATGGCTTCCACGAGCGGCGCGAGCTGCGCTATCCCGAGGAGGGGTATGCGTTCCCGCTGGCCAGCGACACCGTGATCAGTGCCCCGAATGCCGCGCTGATCCGGCTCTGGGTCGACGACGAGCCGCTGGATCTCCGCACCGGGACGCTGCGCAGCCACGAACGGGTGCTCGACCTACGCGCCGGCGTGCTGCGCCGGGAGACCGAGTGGATCTCACCGGCCGGGCGGGGCGTGCGCGTCCGCAGCACCCGGCTGGTGTCCCTGCCTCGTCGCCCGGTGGCCGCCGTCCGATACCAGGTCGAGCCGTTGGACACCGCCGTCGAGCTGCGGGTCTGCTCGGATCTGCTGGCCAACGAGAAGGTGCCGGAGCGTTCGGACGACCCGCGGGCCGCCTCGGTGCCCACCGACCCGCTGACCGCCGAGACGTACCATGCGGCTGGCCTCGACGGCGTGCTGGTGCACCGCACCGAGCGCAGCCGCCAACGGGTCGCGGTCGCGGTCAGTCACCTGCTGGAGGGGCCGGGCACGGTGACCACCACCGGTGACTGCACCCCCGACCGGGTACGGCTGACCGTGACGGGTCGGCTGCACCCGGGGCAGCGGATCCGGCTGACCAAGTTCGCCGCGTACGAGTGGGCGTCGGTCGACGCGGCACCCGCCGACGAGCTGGCCGCCCTGGTCTCCGCCGAGGCGGACGCGGCCCGCGCGGACGGCTTCGACGCCCTGCGCACCGACCAGCGCGCCGCCCTCGACGCGGCCTGGCAGGTCGCCGACGTGCAGCTCGATGGCGACCCGGAGCTTCAGCAGGCCGTTCGGTTCGCGATGTTCCACCTGATCCAGGCCGGCCGCCCGGACTCCCACCGGACCATCTCGGCCAAGGGGTTGACCGGAAACGGCTACGACGGGCACGTCCTCTGGGACACCGAGAGTTACGTCCTGCCGGTGCTCACCTACCTGGCCCCGGCGGTGGCCCGCTCGGCGCTGAGTTGGCGGCACGCCCACCTCCCCGAGGCGCGGGAGCGGGCCGCGGAGCTGCGGTTGACCGGCGCGACCTTCCCGTGGCGCACCATCGGCGGCCGGGAATGCTCCGGCTACTGGCCGGCGGGCACCGCCGCGCTGCACGTCAACGCCGACATCGCCGACGCGGTGCTGCGCTACCTGGCGGCCACCGACGACCAGCGGTTCCTGACCGAGGCGGGGCTGGAGCTGCTGGTGGAGACCGCGCGGCTCTGGCACGGCTTCGGCCACTGGTCCGCCGAGGGCGACTTCCACCTGCCCGGTGTGACCGGGCCGGACGAGTACGCCGCGCTGGTCGACGACAACGTCTTCACCAACCTGATGGCGAAGCGCAATCTGCGGGGCGCGGCGGACGCCGCCGAGGGACATCCCGAGCTGGCCGGCCGGCTCGGCGTCGACGGCGACGAGGTGGCCGGGTGGCGGGCCGCCGCCGACGCGATGGTCGTCCCGTACGACCGTGAGCGGGGGGTGCACCAGCAGGCCGCCGGCTTCACCGAACAACCCGAGTGGGACTTCGCGAACACCGGCGACGACGACTACCCGCTGCTGCTGCACTTCCCGTACCTGGAGTTGTACCGCAAGCAGGTGGTCAAACAGGCCGACCTGGTGCTCGCCATGCAGCTCTGCCCCGGTGAGTTCACCGCTGCCGAGAAGGCTCGCAACCTGGCCTACTACCAGGCCCGCACGGTCCGCGACTCGTCACTGTCGGCGGCCCCGCAGGCCGTGCTGGCCGCCGAGGTCGGGCACCTGGATCTGGCGTACGACCTGTTCGCCGAATCGGTCCTGCAGGACCTGGCGGACCTGGGCGACAAGACCGCCGACGGGCTGCACCTGGCCTCGCTGGCCGGTGCGTGGCTGGCGCTGGTGCAGGGCTTCGGCGGGCTCCGTGACGACCGCCGGGTGCTCTCCTTCGACCCCCGGCTGCCGCGCCGGATCGACCGGCTGGCGTTCAGCCTGCGCTGGCGCGGCCACCGGCTGCGGGTCACGTTGACTCCGGCCGAGGCCCGCTACGAGCTGCCCGACGCCGCCGGAGATGTGGAGATCGAGTTGTGGCACCACGGCGAGTCGCTGCGGGTCACCGGTGCCGAGCCGGTCACCCGACCGATGCCGCCGGTGCCCGACCCCGGGCCGGAGCCACCCTCCCCACCCGGCCGCCGCCCCACCCGCCGCTCGGTCGGCTGAGGTCTCGGCCGGCTCAGGTCGTTGCGGCGCCGCCTCAGGTCGGCGCGAGACCGCCGGCCATCCGCTCGCGGACAGCCTCCAGGGCCTCGAAGGCGTACGCCCAGTTGTGACACTTGAAACTGCGCAGACCGTCGATCGCGGTGTGACAGTCGGAGCAGCGGACCCCGGCGATGGCATCCGGGATCTCGGTGTTGACGTACTTCCGCTCGCCCAGGATCACCGTGGCGATCATGGCCTTGTCGTGCAACCCCGACAGCGCCGAGGAGACGATGTCGTACCAGGTGATCCGCCGGCTGCACTTGGGGCAGTCGGGCTCGTCGCCACTGACCCAGAGCGGGGCGCCGATGCTGCGCGGCGGCATGCCGAGCAGTTTCTCCAGCCGTCGGACGTCCGACTCCGGGGTGGTCCAGCGGTGTCGGCCGGGCAGTGATGCGGGCGAGTCGTACACGGCGCGGAACAGGTCGTGGTCGACCTGCACGGTTTCGCGCTGAGCGGTCATCGGCGTCCCCTCCTCGTTGAGTCGGTGCCCCCACCGTGGTCAGCGGTGACCATGGGCGCAGCCGGATCAACGACACGAGGGGCCGGCGGGTCGTCGCTTTCGCAGCTGACCGCTTTCGCTCCGGTGGCCGGCCTCGGGTGGTACGACGGACGCAGGGCGTGCGCCAGCGGGAGGAGCGCCGATGGCGAGCAAACCCGAGCGGCTGCTGCGGGGCGGTGACTCGCCGCTGAGCGCCTCGTTCTTGGAACTCTTCTTCGATCTGGCGTTCGTGCTCGTGCTCAGTCAGTTGGCCACCCACCTGCTGCACGACCTCAGCATGGTCGGCGCGCTGCACATTTCTGCTGGTCTTCACCATCGCAGTGCTGATCGGTCTGCTCTACGTCACGCCCGCCGGCCAGCGCCTCAACCCGGCCATCGAGCGCGCCGATCCGGCCCGGCTCGGCGTGATCACCGGTTACCTGCACCTGGTGATGATCGCCGGGCTGGTGGTCACCGCCGTCGGCGCCGAGTTGAGCATCGCCCACCCCCTGCGGACCGGTGACACGGCCGCGGTCGTGGTCATCCTGAGCGGCCCGACGCTGTCGCCACGAGCGAACCCGCTGACGGCCGGAATCAGCTCCGACCACCCATCCACCGGATGGCCTGATTCAGATCACCGCTTCATCTCTTGTTCCGCCATCCGTGGTGCCCGAGGTGCTGCTCACACCCGTCAGCGCGATTCCACCGCCGAATTTGAGCAGACGCGGACAGGGGGTCTCCTGCCATGATCTTGCCGCCGCCCTAGTGCAGGGCGACAACGAGGAGGAGCCTTGACCCACCATCATCGACGCCGGTGGCTCCGGACGTCGGGCCCGAGAAGCCTGAGCGGAGCCCGGGTCACGCGGGCCGCGCTCAGCGTGGCGATTGTCGGCAGCCTGTGCGTGGGGTTGTTGGTCCCGGCCGGCGCGGCCCAGGCCGCCGAGGAGAACACGTACCAACCGACGGCCACCATCGAGCCACAGTTGCGCGGCTACGTCGACCGCGCCACCCCGGACAAGACCTTCCCGAACCCGTCTGGTGACCTACCGGTCGGAGCCACAGTCGATCCGAGCGGGAAGCACGTGACCCGCTCCTACTTCACCTTCGACGTCGCCGCCCTCCGAGGCAAGCAGATCATCAGCGCCACTCTCGCGGCCAACGAAACGCAGGCGAACGACTGCGCACACCGCGCGGTCGAGGTGTGGGTCACGGACCCCTACAGCGAGGACTCGCGGTGGGACTATCAGCCGGCCCAGAAGTTCCGGGTGGCCAGCGCTGGCGTGCCCGAGTCGGGTTGCGCGGTGGCGGAGGCGCAGTTCGACGTCGCCAAGGCGCTCACCTGGGCGGCGAAGAACGACCAGGAGACGCTCACTCTCGCCCTGCGGGTGGCCGGTAACAAAGAGACCGACGAGCGGTACGGCCGGCGGTACGCCAGCAGTGCGACCCTGACCGTGCACCACAACACGCCACCGCCCCGGCCGACCGACCTCGCTCTGGGTGGCCGCCCCTGCGCGACCTCGGCGCCGGGCCTCTGGTTACCGGCGACAAGCACCGACATCTACGCCGTGCTGCCGGCCGACGCCGACGGCGTGGAAGAGGACAAGCTCGGACGACTGGCAGTTTGGCCGGTCGACGATGAGAGCCAGCGTCAGGAGCGGGTCAGCCGGACCTACTCACACTGGCCCAACGTCAGCTTCTCCACCTACTACCTCGACCTGAGCTTCGAGCAGGGCCGGACCTACGCGTGGCAGCTCCAGGCCGACGACGGCGACGCCACGTCGCCATGGACGCGGACGTGCTACTTCACCGTCGACACCACGGCACCCAGCACGCCCACCGTGACCTCGCCGGAGTATCCCAACGCCGACCAGCCGACCGGTGACGTCGGCCTCGCGGGGAAGTTCACTTTCACCGCCAACGACGACGACGTGGTCGCCTTCCGGTGGGGCCGGTACTGGCCGGACAGCGACGTCAAGGCCGACCGTCCGGGTGGAACGGCGACGATCACCCTGCGACCGGAGGAGGCGGGCCAGCAGTACCTGACGGTGCAGAGCGTCGACCGGGCCGGTAACACCTCCGACGTCAATTACTACAACTACTGGGTGCGGGACACCCGGCCCGCGGTGGAGTCCTGGCTCTACACGCCCTGGGGCGCCGCCGGCGGGATCGGGGTGCCCGGTGAGTTCCGGTTCACCAGCAGTCAAGAGGGCGCGACCCGGTTCATCTACCAGGTCAACGAAGGGGCGAACCAGACCGCTCAGGTCGCCCCGGAGGAGTCGACCACGGTGACCATCACGCCCAGCGTGGGTGGCCTGAACACGCTGCGGGTGCGCACCCGCGATGCGAGTGGCGTGCTCAGTGCGTGGCGTACCTACACCTTCACCGTCGACACCGCACCCAAGGTGCAGTTCGACGGGGACCTGATGATGGGGAAGGTCAGCACCGTCTCGCTGAGCCCGGGCATGCCCGACGTGATCGAGTACGAGTACTGGATCAACGACGAGGCGGAGAAGACGACGGTGCCCGCGTCAGCCGACGGAACGGCGAGCTTCACGTGGGTGCCCTCAATGGCGATGTGGCCACTGGAACTGAAGGTACGCAGCCGCACGGCGGGCGGCGCCTTGTCGGCCGCCGCGGAGCCGTACGTCCGGCCCGACGAGGTGAGCCCGGAGGTCACCGGTCCCGAACAAGGCAAGCCCGGGCAGCCGATGACCTTCACCTTCACCTCCCGGATGCCGGGCGTGACGGAGTACGTCTGGTCGCTGTCGCCGAATGAGGAGAAGCATGTCCTGCAAGCCGGGCCGGACGGAGTCGGCCGGCTTACCTGGACCCCGACCGAGGACGGCAGCTACTACCTCGGGGTGCAGGCCCGCAACGCCACCGGCGCGCTCTCCGGCGGTTCAGGGATCAGCTTCTACGTCTCGAGCGCACCGCAGGTGAATTCCACGGTCTACCCCCTGTGGAGGACCGGCGGCGGTGTCGGCGTAGAGGGCACCTTCGACGTTCAGCCACAGATGCCGAACGTCACCGAGTACGTCTACCAGTTTCAGGTGAATTTTCGGAGCGGACCGGAGACCACAGTCGCCGCCGGGGCGGACGGGAAGATTTCTCTCAGCTACACCCCGACCCAATCCGGCTACCACACTCTGAAGATCCGTAGTCGGAGCGCCGACGGCACCCTGTCGGGCTGGAACGAGCACACCTTCATCGTCGACTGGGACAACTGACCAGGTCCGCTGCGTGCCGCCGGCCTACGGCGGCACGCAGCGGTGGTTCCCAAGCGTGAAGGAGTGCATTGCCCGCCATCGCCATGTCGGTGGGTGGTAGTGCCGCATTCCTATACCTGACTAAAGTCAGGTATATGGACTCGGCTCTCATCGCCGCCGTGCGGCGGTTCAACCGGACGGTCACCCAACGGGTGGGTGCGCTCGACGACGAGTACATGACCCAGGGGCGCCCACTGGGGCAGGCCCGGCTGCTCTGGGAGATCGGCCCCGCCGGCGCCGAAGTCGCCGCGCTACGGGCCCGGCTCGGCCTGGACTCCGGATACCTCAGTCGACTCCTGCGCACGCTGGAGAACGACGGCCTCATCACCGTCGGACCGGCCGACCAGACCGGCGCCGACGGCCGGGTACGCGTCGCCACGCTCACCGACGCCGGGCGAACCCAGTGGGCCGACCTCGACCAGCGCTCGGACGACCTCGCCGCCTCGATCCTCGAACCACTCACCGACCACCGCCGCGAACGGCTCGTCTCCGCCATGGCCGAGGTCGAACGGCTGCTCATCGGGTCGATGGTCGTCATCGAGCCGTGCCCGCCGAGCGACCCGCGAGCCCGCGCGTGTCTGCGGGCCTACGCCCGGGACATCACGCGACGATTCGACGACGGGTTCGACCCCACGCTGAGCAACCCGGTCCATGACGAAGCGCTCGTTCCGCCCAACGGGGTGCTCCTGCTCGCCACCCTCAACAGCGAACCGATCGGGTGTGGGGCGGTCAAACTCCACCGCGACGCACCCGCCGAGATCAAACGGGTGTGGGTGGCCGACACCGTACGCGGGCTCGGCGTCGGGCGGCGGCTGCTGGGCGAGCTGGAACGGTACGCCGCCGAGCGCGGCGCGACCGCGGTCCGGCTGGACACCAACCGCAACCTCACCGAGGCGATCGCGCTGTACCGGGCGACGGGCTACCGGGAGATCGAGGCGTACAACACCGAGCACTACGCCCACCACTGGTTCGAGAAGCACATCGGGCAGTGACGGCGCGGAGCTGCTTGATCGCCTATTTAGGTATTGGCGAAGGTTGTCGCACGTCACCAGTCGTGATCTTGTCGACCCGGCCCCGCTGCGGCAGGCTGATGGACGTCGAAACGAGGAACAGCATCCGGCACCCCCGCGAGGAGTCGTTCGTGCGCAAGCTTGTGTACTACATCGCTACCACTCTGGACGGTTTCATCGCCGGCCCCGACGGCGCCGACCCCACCGGCCCCGGCGGGTTCTGGCCCATTCCGGACGACTACCTGCGCCATCTGGTCACCGAGTACCCGGAGACCCTGCCCGGCCCGGCCCGGCAGGCCTTCGGTATCACCGACGAGGGCAGCCGGTTCGACACCGTGCTGGAAGGACGCCACTCCTACGAGGTGGGGCTGAAGGCCGGCGTGACCGACGCGTACCCCCACCTGCGTCACCTGGTGTTCTCCCGCACGCTGGGCAGCAGCCCGGACCCGGCCGTCGAGGTCATCGCCGAAGACCCGATCGCCACGGTACGAGAGCTCAAGCGGCACGACGGCAGGGACGTCTGGGTGATCGGCGGTGGTGCACTGGCCGGTGCCCTGTACCCCGAGATCGATCAACTGATCGTCAAACTCGCCCCGCTGACCATCGGCGCCGGCATCCCGCTGTTCGGCCGGGACGCCGTCTTCGCCCCACGCACCTGGCGGTTGACCGACCACACCGTCCTGGACAGTGGCGCCCTCTTCCTGACCTACAGCCGCACCGAGGCCGGGAACGAGCCCGTCTGAGCTCATCCCCCGGCAGCGGTCGGCCGCCCCCGGTCAGCCCTTCACCGCGCCCGCGGTGAGCCCTTCGGTCAGGAAGCGCTGCCCGAGGGCGTACATGATCACCACCGGGATGCTGACGAGCAGCGACGCCGCGGCGAGTTGTCCTTGCGGCACGACGTCTCCGGCGATCATCGACTGCATGCCCACCGGCAGCGTCTTGTACTCGTCCTTGGTGATGAACACGAAGGCGAAGAGGAACTCGTTCCAGGCGTTGGTCAGGGTGAAGAGCGCGACCGCCAGCAGCCCCGGCTTGGCCAGCGGCAGCACCACCCGGCCGAACGCCTGGAGGCGGGTGCAGCCGTCGACCAGCGCGGCCTCCTCCAACTCGATGGGGATCGACGAGAAGTACCCCACCAGCAGCCAGGTGGCGAACGGCAGCGTGAAGGTCGGGTACGTCACCACCAGCGACCACAACGAGTCGGTGAGCCGGGCGCCGATGAGCATCTGGTAGAGCGGAATGAACAGCAGCGCGCCCGGCATCACGTAGGTGAGCAGCACCGTCACGGTGAAGCCCTGCGCCCCGCGGAACCGCAACCGAGCCAGCGCATAGCCCGCCAGGGCGGCGCAGACCAGCGCCACCGCGGTGGATGCCGCGGACACCAGCAGGGTGTTCAGATACCAGCGGCCGAACGGCTGGTTGGCGAACAGGGCACCGAACTGTTCCAGGGTCCACGGCGTCGGCCACAGGTCGTCCGTGCGCATGACGACCTGGCCCTCGGACTTGAACGCCGTGACGCCGATCCAGTACAGCGGGCCCAGCACGAAGAAGAGCAACCCGGCCAGCGCGACCCAGGACCCCACGCCCGACACCACTGACGACGACCGGCGACCGCCCCGCGCCGAAAGCGCCGAGACCACCCGGCCGACCGCCGCCGCGACCAGCAGAATCACCCCGAGGACCACCGCCGCTTTCCAGAAGATGTGCGGCGACGCCCAGAAGAGCAGACCGGTGACCAGCGCGGTGACGGCCCACGGCAGGGCCTGGCGCGCCGTTGCGGCCCACCGCTGCGTTCCGATCCACCGCGCCGCCCGGCGTTTCCGGGGCAGTCTGATGTTGCTGTCCTGGCGCAACAACCGGACCAGGACGAACACCAGCCCACCGATGATCGGCAGCATCACGAGGGTGACCGCCGCGCCCGCGCCGTACTGCAACTGCAAGATCGCCTTTGAGTACGCGATCAGCACGTACGGTGCGGTCACGTCGCCCGGGCCGCCCTGCGTCAGCAACCAGACGAGGTCGAAGTTGTTGAACGTCCAGATCGACGACAGGGTCACCGTCACGGTGATCACGTGACGCAGTCCGGGCAACGTCACGTTGGCGAACCGCTGCCACGACGAAGCCCCGTCGATGGTCGCCGCCTCGTAGAGGTCCGCCGGGATGGCCTTCAGCCCCGCGAGGAAACACACGGTGAAGAACGGCACCCCCTTCCAGACATTCACGAGGATCACCGACGGCATGGCCAGCGACGGATCGGACAGCCAGCCCGCGGGCCAGCTGTCGACCAGGTGCGCGCTGGCCAGCAGCGGCCCGATCCCGGTGACGGTGAGCAGCGTGTTGACGCTGCCGAAGATCGGGTCGAGCAGCGCACGCCAACTGAACGCCGTCACCACCGTCGGCACCACCCACGGCACCAGGAGCAGCCCGGCCAGCACGGCCCGCCCACGGCGTCGATGGTGCAGCAGCAGGGCCGCGGCCAACCCCAGCACGACCTTGAAAACCTCGGCGTACGCGGTGAAGACGAACGAGTTCACCACGCCGGTGTGGAACTGGTCGTCGCCGACGAGCGCGAGGTAGTTGTCCAGGCCCACGAACACGGTGTCCTGCCCGTGCCGTTCCGTGGTGCTGGTGATGATCGACCGGGCGATCGGCACGAGAACGAGCCCGCCAACCAACACCGCCATGGGCGCCAGGAACAGTGCCGCCAGCCGCCAGTCACGGCCCAGCCGCCGCTGGACCGGGGTGAGAGAGCCGGGTCCCGGCGGAGCGGACATCCGCGCCGCCGGGACCCGCGCGGGACGGACCGACCTCACTGCGGCAGCCCCTGCTGGTTGAAGATCTGCACCATCTTCGCGTGGGCGGCCGTCACGGCCTGTGCCGGCGCAGTGCCCTGCACGACCTGCTGCATCATGTCGGTGAGGACGTAGGCCGCGCCCACGGCCTGCTGGCCTGCGCTGGCCTTCTGCGGGAAGGCCAGGCCGTTCTTCGTGTTCAGCGGCAGCTTCAGTTCGGTGATCTTTCGTAGCATGGGGAACGCCGGGTCACCGCTGGTGAAGAACGGGTCGGCGTCCCAGACCTTCTCCCAGGCGGGCATCACCAGGCCGGGCGCCTCTTTCGCTACCCCGAGCAACGCGGGTGCGCTGACCAGGTACTGCGCCAAGAGCTTGGCGAGCGCGGGGTTCTTGGCGCCCTTGAAGACGACGAAACCCTGCGACTGGCCGAGCAGCAGGGGATTGTTGGTCGCCGGGCCGATGCAGTCGGAGAACACGTGGGTGTTCGCGTACACCGGGTTCTTCTTGGTCCGGGAGTCCGCGTAGACGCTGAACTGATTGCGGGTGTAGCCGAGGATCCCGGCGAGCCAGTTCTCGTTGTTGCTGGTGTCGGTCCAGCTCGCGATTCCCGGCGGCAGCATCGGCTTGTACTTGGGGTTGGTGTAGATGTCGCCGAGGAAGGTCACCGCCTGCACCGTCTCGGGGGAGTTGAACGTGACCTTCCGGCCGTCGTTGGAGGCGATCGACCCGCCGTAGGCGTTGATCAGTGCCTCGATCATGCCGTTGCCGTCACCGGAGCGATTCACCGTCATGCCCCAGCCGAACCGGCGCTTGGTCGGATCGGAGATCTCCAGGCACAGGTCCCGCAGCTCCTCCCAGCTGTAGATGTCCTTGGGGGAGATGCCCTTGTCCTGCATCCAGTCCTTGCGCAGAAACGACCCGATCCCGATGAAGTGGTACGGGATCGCGAACCACTTGCCGTCGAAGACGCAGTAGTTCTTGGCCTCGGCGCAGGGTTCGCCGTACGTGGCGGTCAGCGCCTGGACGACGTCCGTCACGTCCTCCAGGTCGCCCAGCGACTGGAACTGCGCGACGAACCGCGAGTCGGTCATGAACGCCAGGTCACGGGCCACCCCGCCCTGCACCTCGGCGTGGATCTTGGCCACCACATCACCGGCGTCGGCCTGGACCAGACTGTTCTCGATCTTCGTCCCGGTGGTGTCGGCGAACTTCTTGATCGAGCTGTCGAGGGCTTCGTTCGCCGCCGTCGAGTACAGCCTCTGCGACAACATCCCCATCGAGGAGCCCTTCATCGACGCCGCGGCGTCGATCAGCTCCTGCGGAACTTCCGGCTGCACCTTCGTGGGCGATTCGGAGGTGCCCCCACACGCTGCCAGACCGGCCGCGCCGAGCACCCCCACCCCCATCCCCAGAAAGCCGCGCCGGGACCACGCCGGGTTGTCCTCCATGGACATTCGCCTCCTCTGTTTTCCCACACCAATGCACGCCGAAGGCGCGCTTGTGCTCCAGGTGTCCCTATGACGGCGACAACGGACGCCGCATCGATCAGTGCGCTCGCGTACCCGCTGTCGCAGTTGGTGGGGTTGCCGACGGGAAGCGCGACGAGGTTGCGGTGATCGGCGACCGGGCCGAGAAGGCTGCGCTGACGTTGCGGTTCGGTCGGGCCACGAGACCACCACCGTTCGAGATTTCGAACTGAGTTCGAGATACCGTATCGAGTGGTCGCGACGCTAGAGCAGCGCCGTGAGGAATGTCAATGTTTCGATGTTGTTTCGAACCGAAAACGGGAAGCCGGCTAGCGGGGCTGGGCCCGGTAACCCATCCGGGCGGACAGCGCGGCCGCGCCCTCGCGAACCAGTCCGGTCCACTCCACGTGCGCCTGCGGGGTCCAGCGAATGATCGGCGCGGACAGGCTCATCGCGGCGATGGTGGCCCCCGAATGGTCGCGGATCGCCGCAGCGACGCAGCGCATCGCGCTGTCCGACTCGCCGATGTCGACCGCGACGTCCTCCGTCCGGACCCGGTCGAGATGTTCGCGTAGCCGGTCCGGGTCGGTGATGCTGTCCGGCGTCATGCCCGGCAGGTCGCCCTTCATCAGGACGGCGTCCAAGCTCGCCTGATCGAGGCTCGACAGCAAGACCTTGCCGACCGCCGTGCAGTGCGCCGGCAGCCGCCGCCCAACCCCGGACACCATCCGCACCGGATGCGTGCTGTCGAACTTGACGAGGTAGATGACATCGGCGCCGTCGAGCACCGCCACATGGACCGCCTCGTGGCACGCGGCGGCCACGTCCCGCACGACACACTGCGCCTCACGGACCAGATCGAGCCGGCCCGCGAACGCCGCGCCGAGCTGGAACAGTGGCATGCCGAGCCGATACTGCACCGGCTGGCCCGGGATGGAGATCAGATACGAGCGAGCCTCGAGCGTGACGAGCAGTTCATGCACGGTGGTGCGGGGCAGGTCGAGGCGCTCCATCACCTGGCGGGCCGACAGCTGGGGGCAGTCCAGGAACAGTTCGAGGACGTCGAGTGCGCGGATGACCGCCGGAACCACACGGGGCATGTCGATAGTCCCTTCGCAGTGCCGTACCCGTGTCAACGATCTCCACACGGGGCCAGCACCTGAAGAGGATATCTACGTCAGCCCGCAGCGCCAGGTGCCGGACTCGTCGCCGGACGGAGCGGTCTCGACGCGTCGTCGCTCAGGCCGCAAACGGCTCTGGATTCCCGTTCAGGATCCGGTCGTCTGGTATCTGCGCAGCGCGGCTTCGGCCACCTGGGCTAGATGTTTGTCGCCGCCGAATTTGTTGCCCTCCGCCTGAACGACCACCAACGCGGTGTCGATCCGGACCAGCATGCTGTCGCATTCCAGCGTGTCCAGACCCGACGTCACGGTGCAGCTGAGGTGAATACTGTCATCGCCCAACTGCGGCCCTGGCGCCACCGCGAAGCGATAGCTGCCGCCGTCGCCCCGGCCGGACGACGCAAGGGTGGGGCAACGGTCGACGAGCGTTCGCAGGTCGGTCATTGCCCGCCGTGCGCCGTCATCGATGTACGTCCTGAGGACTTCGGTCCCTACCCACAAGTCGGGACCAGCCTCAAGGCTGAGGGTGGCTGCGGCTATCGCCGACGGAGTCCCGGTGAGTCGGCGGGCCGACAGCAGTGGGATCTGGCTACGCGAACAGGATGCGTCGACGTCTGATCGCCGATCCCCAGCATCCGGCGCCATGCTGGTAGCGATCTGCACAGTGGATCCGGGTGGTAGTGATTCCGTGGCCACCAGGCGCGCGGACAGCGTCGCGGAGTATCCAGGCCCGCCGGTCGCCGGAACTGCTGAGGAAGGTGGCTTCGTGGGCGTGGCCGAATCCGTTACGTGCTGTGTTCCCTCTGCGGATTGATCCGCTCTCGGCGCCGTCGGAGAACCGCAGGCGGCGATCATGCAGAGGGTCGTCGCCACCGCAGTCAACCTACGCAGCACCATTCTGAGCACTGTGCAGACTCCGCCTCTCGCGCAAGACGCGTCAGGCTACGAGCCCCTGCGATTTCAGTCGTCGATCAGCAAAAGCCACTCAGGCCGGGGTCGTTGACCTGCGTGTGAGTGGGTCGCCAGGGAGTCGAACCCTGAATTTATGGATTGCCGGCGGGGCGGCCGGATCGGGTGTGGTGCGAGGTCATCCAGCCTGCTCGCGCGTTTCTCGCTTTGGTTCTGCTGGCACGGTTGCTGTACTTCGCTGCTGTACTGCTGGGGTCACACGAGGCGCTGGATGCGGACCTTTCGGACGCTCGTTTCTCTGGTGGCCGTGCTTGTGCTGGCGGACCTGCTCGTCCCAGACCTCCTGGTCGTAGTCGTGGCCCGGCGGGTGGCCGGCGGGGACGTGCGGGGCGTCTCGCTGACTTCTTGCTCACGGCGGCCCTGATAGATGACCCCACAGGCCAGGCGGTTTTCGTCAGGCCAGTCGTGTCCATGACAATTCGTCCGAGTACCTCGCCCTGTCACATCGGCTCGTCGTCTGGGCTCATAAGCACGAGTGCAAACACGCGAGGAGGGCACAATGCAGTTTGAAGAAGCCGCCGAGGCCGCCGACGAAGCGACGATGCGGTCGATGCTGTCCGCCGATCCTGGGCTGCGCGATCGGCATGCAGACCTGGTTACGCGAATGGCCGAGGCGCGCAACTGGTCAACGGTTCGGCTGCTCATCGATCTTGGCTTCGGCGTCAACGGTGTCACCGCCGCCGGCGCCACCGCCTTGCACTATGCGGCGGCAGCGGGTGAGCTGTCGATCGCGCGCCTGCTGGTCGAGCACGGTGCCGACCACACCGCCCGCGAACCCGGGTTCAACGCGCAGCCGGCGGGCTGGGCGCAGTACTTCAAGAAGCCGGAAACCCAGAAATATCTCGAGTCCCTGGCCTGATGCCGCGCCGTCCGGTCACGCGGCATCAGACCCACAGCTCGTGTAAGTGGGGCTAGGCATTCACCCCATTGTTCGCTCCGACTGGTTCAGGAGGGAGGACGCGAGGCGGTGGACGCGGTCGGGGTCGCGGACAACGTCGATCCTGACGATCTTGTCGCCCGCGACGGTGAAGGCCATGACAGAGAACGGCTGCCCGTCGCGGGTGATCAACGTTCCGATCGCGCCGTTGACCAGGGCGGGGCGCAGTTGGCCACCGCGTGGGGCGCGGGCCTGCTTGGCCACGGCCGCCGCGCCGCGAACGACGGTCGCCGGCCTGGCGGTGCCGAAGTCGGTGCGTAGGACGACGTCGGGGTCGAGGACCTGCACGAGGGCGTCGAAGTCGCCGGTCCACGCAGCCGCGTAAAAGGCACGGACGACCTGCCGCTGGCGCGCTAGATCCGGATCGGGTGAAGGGATCTCGGCACCGTGCACCCGGCGCCGTGCCCGGCTGGCGAGTTGCCGTGCGGCGGCCGGGGTGCGGCCCGCGATGCCGGCGATCTCCTCGAAGGGCAGGTCGAACATGTCGTGCAGCACGAACGCCAACCGCTCAGCAGGAGTGAGCTGGTCGAGCACGACGAGCAGGGCCAAGCTCACCGAGTCGGCCAGCAACGCCTCCTGCTCGGGGTCGAGGTCCCCGTCCGGGATGACAACCAGGTCGGGCAGGTGCGTGGCGAACGGATCCTCCCGGCGGCGTCGGCGGGAGCGCAACATGTGCAGGCACTCCCGGGCGACGACAGTGGTCAACCATCCGCCGAGGTTGTCGATCTGCTCCGCGTCGGACCGGCTCAGCCGTAGCCAGGCATCCTGAACAGCGTCGTCCGCGTCAGCCAGCGAACCGAGCATTCGATAAGCCACCGCCCGCAGCCGGGGTCGGTGCTGCTCGAAGCGCGCGGCCAACCACTCATTCTCGTCCATCGGTCACACCATCCCATTGCCAAGGCTCACAGAGATGAACCCTCAGACACGGCGAACGTGACACCGCCTGGCCCGGCTCACATTGTGCCCATGGCGCATCTCTGCCTGAGCTGGCTTCATTGCTGTGGCATCCCCTTCGTCCAGGTCATGACCGACACCGGCAAGGTGCGCTGGTTGCCGCCGGTTTGGGTGTCGCACGGGAGGGTCGCCGAGATGCAACGTCGGGCAGCTGCACTTCCACGTCCTGCTGCGCTTCGACGGCGTCGACCCCGACGACCCCGACGCGCTCGTGGTCCGGCTCTACCTCGTGCCCGGGCTCGGGAGGAAGCGGCCCGACAAGCTCCGGGTCAGCGATGTGCGGACCTGGATTAACGAGGTGGGTCGCACCTGCCAGTGCTGCACCCAGGGCAAGGACGAGCGGCGCAGGCCCGCCCAGCGTCGCTGCTGTGCCCTCGGCCGCTGCTGCCGGGATCTGCCCTCGGCCACCAGCGTCACCCACCTGCGGAGCCCCACCTGTTCGGCTCCGCCCGGACGAAGGTTGTCGGGATGGCACCAACCATCCCGGAGCGCCCGAGCGCCCCGCCAGAGGCACTGCTTGTGTCTCGACCAGACCGAAGCCCCGGAACTGCCATCGATCATGGCGGCCCGGGGCTTCTTCGTATGTCGCGCCGCCGGCGGGCTATCACCGATCGCGCCGTGGCCGCAGGCCTAAGGCGCGAGCGGCGGGCCATCGGCCCGGCCCAGGTTCGGCGGCGCGAGCGGTCCGCGAAGCGGGCCGCCTTGATCCCGTCGACGATGTCCGCTGCGCCGCAAGGGAAACAGCGCCGAGCTGTGTTCCAAGCGCAGGTGCAGAAGGCACTACGGCACGCCGACCTGCGGATCACGCTGGAAACCTACGTCCACTGGCTACCAAAGAAGGACCGCCCGCGCGGCCTGGTGGGCAACCTCCTGCGGCAGGCAGACGGCAAGCGGCGGGAACGCTCCACCGGCCAAGATCGGATCTAGTTTGTGCCCTGGTTGTGCCCGATGATCTTTGCCCGGCGTTTTCGCAGCTCAGAAGGGGTGGAGAGTGGGCCGCCAGGGACTCGAACCCTGAACCTATGGATTAAAGTGGCCAGGAGCGGACAAATAAGTGCCAAGCGTCGCGCGGTGTTGACGCTCCGGACTCCGCGTGTGTCGTCCGGCCGTATTCGCGCTGGTCCACGCCCAACCTGCGTGTTGTGATGTTGCGGTGGGTGCACAACGAGGACGCGAATCCGGCGACGGCGTGGTGAATCCGACTGATGCGGCGTTGTCCGAGCACCCGTAGAGCACCCACGAGCCGACGCGGTCCGGCACCGGTGGTTCCATGTGGCGGGCGCAAGCGCCTGGGTCGCTAACCACTCTGCACGGTCGGCTCACCAATACCGGTTGGCGATCAGTCGCTCGCTGTCGGCGTCGGCTGGCAGGCCGACTCCCGGCTCGCTAGCATCACGCTGACCAGCGGCGCCACCAACTGGCAGGTCGGCTACGGCTACGACGCCGCCGGCAACCTCACCAGCGTCACCCGACAGGGCGGCCCGAGCAGCAGCTATGCGTACGACCGGGCCGGGTCGCTGACCCGAGTGGCGCACACCAGCGGCAGCACCACCCTGGTCGCCCAGGACGTCACCCGTACCGCCACCGGCGCTCCGGGCTCGGTCACCACCACCCGGGGCACGACCACGACCCGGGCCCTCTACTCGTACGGCGCCACCGATCAGGTGACCGGGGTGTGTCGCCCGGCCAGCGGAACGACCTGCATCGCCACCGACCCGAAGACCACCTACGAGTACGGCCTGAACGGCAACCGGACCAGCAAGGCCACCGCCAACACCGGCGGCACCGGCACCACCACATACACCTACGACGCCGACGACTCACCGACCGGCCGACCGGCCGGACGGTGAACGGGGCCGCCACCACAGTGGCGTACACCGCCAACAGCACCCTAGGCAGCGAGACCGGACCAGCCGGCACCACCAGCTACACCTATGGGCTCGATGCGAACCTGCGTCAGGCCCGGCTTCCCAGCGGGGCCCTTGTCGGTTACGAGTACGACGAGGACGGCAACAGCATCCGACGCACGGTCAACTCCGCCAGCGACGCCACCTGGACCTGGGACACCCTCGGCCTGTCCACACGGGCGGAGGAGAAGAACAGCGCCGGCACGGTGACCCACCGGTGGTGGGATGAGCCGCAGGGCCAACTCGGCACCGCCCTGGCTGACACCGCGGGGGCCAGCCCGAGTTGGCTGCTGGACGACTACCAGGGTTCGCTAACGGATCTCGCCAACGCCACCACGCTCACCGGCAGCGCCTCTTTCGACCCATTCGGTGAAATAGTGACCAGCACCGGCGGCTACACGGCTAACCCGTTGCGGTTCCACGGGCAGTACCTGGACGACAAGGTCGGCCTGTACGACGTGCGGGCCCGCGACTACGACGCCGCTAGTGGCCGGTTCACCGCTCCGGACCCGGTGCCGGTGGCGGACAGGTCGCCGTTCGTCCAGACCTACCACTACGGCAACAACCGGCCGACGGTGCTGACCGATCCGACCGGGCAGTGCGCCATCGTCTGCACCGCCATTATCGGCGCCGTCGTCGGCGCGGCGGCCGGCGGAGTGGACTGCTGGCTCAGCGGCGACGACCGCAACACCTGCGTCAAGAAGGTCGTCGTCGGCGCGGCCGCCGGCGCGCTCACCGGCGCCACCATGGGTATGGCCGGCGGAGCCGGTGCCGGCCTGTACGGCGGGGTGACCGCCGGCGAGGTCGGCACCACCGCCCTCGTCGGCGGCACCGGCAGTGCACTGTAGGGCTCAGGCGTGGCGGCCTGGACCGGCCAGCCCTACGGATACGGCGACGCTGCGCAGGACTTCCTGTGGGGCGCAGCGTTCGCCGGGGCGGGCCGCGCCGCCGGAGCCTTCGCGGCTCGCCCGGGTGGCCTCCCGCCCATCGACTGTGCACCACCACCTAGCGGAGGATTTCCGAGCCGACCCTACCTCGGGCGGACCACGGGAGAGCTTGCCGACGTCAATGTCAATGATCCTGCAGCAACCGCGCTTGCGGCTCGTATCGGCGGGCGCCCATCAGTCCGGTTTACTGACGATCCGATCAACCGAGAGTTCGACGCAGTCAGTCACCGCTTCGTGGCCCAGTCGAAGCCAGCCAACTTCACGCTCAACAAGAAGTTTCGCGATCAGGTCAGGGCGACGTTCGAAGCCGCTGTTCGGACGGGCAGGGTGCCTTACTTCCACTTCGAAGGGCCGCCCGGGCCAGGGGTGATCAAGAAGCTTCAGGAGTATGGTGCTCGGTATGGTGTACAGCCGGTGATCGACACTAAACGTCTAGGCGGCTGAGATGTATGAATTCCATGGCTGGTTCAGCCTTGCCCAGAATCCGGAAGAATCGGACGCGGGGCAGCTCAGATCGATCGTCGAGGAGCTGGCGGAACTGTTGGGTGGGTTGCGTTTCCCGACTGTCTCAGCCGAAATAAAGTGGCTCAACGGAGAGTGCTTTCTCCTGCTTAACGGGTTGGCAAACCGCCGCCGGGATGAGGCGGTGGCGATGCGTGGGGTGCTTGAATTCGTCACGCGGCGTCTACCCGGATCCTTTGGTCTCCTGTACGAGAGGGACGACGACATGCCCGTTCCTCCCGGCCCCAATGCGTTTCGTGCCCAGGTGATGGTGCGTGGTGCAATCACTGAACGCCTCGACCCGTTCCTCTCGCCATGTCGTCCGCTGATAGAGGACTGATGGAGTCACGCGGTGAGAGACGAGACGACCGCGCGCCATCTGGTTCAGCTGCGGGACGTGCTGCGCGGCGGGGAGTTGGACCTTGACGGCTTCTACCTGGCATTCGAGGCCGCCATACACGCGGTGCCGTACGAGGGCAGGCAACTACCACGCGAGCTCAACGAGCTGATCAACCGGGTGGAACTCGTCCGGTTCACGCAGCGGCCGGAGCACCAGGTCGATGCGGCGGCTCAGATTGCGGACGACGCCATCCGCCTATTGTCCAGGTAGCACCCGCAACGGAGGGGCGGCCCGTCCCCGCGAGGGTGGACGGGCCGCAGGTCCTCGCCGTCTTTGCCGACCGTCCGCCGACGAACTGCCCTTACTGAACGTCTCCCAGCGCTCCCGCTCGACTGCCTCACGCGGGTCCCTTGGCCAAGACCAAACCCAGATGTATCTCAGCTGCACCAGTTGCTGCTGGGGCCGGTTTCGACGTGGCGAGGAAGAGTCTGTCTGCTGGCCTGGCAAGACATGGCTGCCCGCTAAGATCCGCAACCCCACCGAAGGTCGCGCCTACTTCGACCGTAGAAGAGCCGCCGGCAAGACGAATCCGAAGACTTTTGCTCATGAACCAGAAGTCCGTGTGAACGTGGGTGCCGCGATGCCCGTCTTCGCGAGCCGTGGCACCAGTTGTTGGTCTATTCGCCGTCCTGCGCTTGCTGTTACCGGCTTAGCTCGCTGAGTAACTCTGCCGCCGCCTGCGCTGGCTCGGCCAGGCACCGCCAGGCGGGCACCCGGTGGACGGACATTGAACCACCGATGATGTCGAGTCGGGCGAGCATCTTACGCAGCGCCCGGCCGGCCGGATCACCCGCTGGATCGTCGACGGCGACAGCCAACTCGACATCGCCGCGTCGCACCATCAGATCGACAGCGCGCCCGGCCACGGCGACGTCGCGCCGCACGGTGAGGCCAGCGCCGCGAAGGGCAAGGTGCAATCGGTCCGCTGCCCCGGTTGTGGAGTCCAGCGGAGCGACGGCGACCTCACGGATCGACGCCAGGGCAGTCAGCAGGCCACGTTGACCCGACCACCACGAGCGGTCACCGACCACGACGAGCTGGGACCGCGCCCGGGTGATGGCGACGTTCCACAGGTTGGTCTGGTGCACCAGCCAGCCGCGGGTGCGGTCCGGAATGCCATGCGCCCCCACCGGCGAGACGACCATGATGTCTCGTTCGCTGCCCTGAAACTTGTGGATCGTCGCGCAGAGCAGGTTTTCGATGAGGCCGGCGCTGCGAAGGGCTGCCGCCAGCCGACGTTGATGCGCGGCCAGCGGCGTGACCACCCCGATCGAGACATCGGGGTACGCGCTGCGCAAGTCCGTCACCTCGGCGACGACCGCGTCGATCTCGACCTGGTTGAGCCCGGACCCGGTCACTCCGGAACTGAACGCTCCTGGCACGTCGCGCCAACGCACGGCAGGATCGACCGCAGCGGCCAGTCGGGCCGGATCGGTCAGTACGGTGAGCCGACCCTGGTAGACCTCCTGGTTGGGCACCTCGATGATGTCCGGGTGGCACCGGTAGTGCTCATCGAGAAGAAGTGCCGTGCCCGCTGCGGCGGCGAAAGCGTCGTACGCGGAATGGGCGGTGTAGGTCAGTCGGCGGTTGTTGAGCCAGCCGGTGCTCAGACCGGCGCGTGTCCGCTCGGTGACGTCGTCGGGTTCGGGCAGGTCCACGACGGGTGCGAGCTGACGCGGGTCCCCGATGAGCAGGGCGCGCTTCGCCCGATAGAGCATGGGCAGGATCGCCGGGATGGTGCACTGCGCCGCCTCGTCGATCACCACGAGGTCGTACATGGCGGGGCTTCTCTTCAGGCGTCGGGCGGAGAGGGCGGTCACCGCCCAGCCCGGCAGCACCCGCAGTAGTTCCGGGAAGTAGGCCCAGCTGTCCGGCTGTGGCCTGGACATCTCATCGGCTCGATCCTGGAGCAGGCGTGTGCCCGCAGCTATCCGCCGAGCGATTTGGGCCCGCAACAGGTCGATGCTGAGAGCGGGTCGCTCGGTGCTGATCAGGTTGACCAGTCGCCGCCAGGAAGCGTCAGCGTGGGGTAGCTTGGCGAGGCGCTGCTGGCGCTCTCGCCAGCGCAGCTCGATCACCGCCCGCTCGGCGAGCGCCTCGATGGCGTTCCGGTCGACGAGTTGGTACGACCGCAGCCGCCACCGGTACCACCAGCCGAACCACCTGCTGGCGAGCGCTCGATCGGTCAGCTGGACAAGATGCTCCAGCGCGGTGGTGTCGATCGGCAGCGCGGCCCCACCGGCGTCTGAGTCAGCGTCACGCTCGACGGCGAGGTCCGCGAGGTCGCGTTCGAGTAGCCGCCGCTCGTCCAACTCGGCACGGAGGTCGGCGATCTCGTCTGCGAGCAGTCGCAACTCGTGCAGTGGCGTCCGGTCGTCCGGCGTGGCGGGCCGGTCCGTCGGTGGATACGCGGCCAGGATGTTGGCGACGTGTGTGGGCTCCTGCGAACGGTGTTCCTTGTTGCCGGTACGCAGCAGCAGGCCCGGGCCGATCAGGTCAGTCACCTTCTCAAGCACCGAGTCGACCGCCTGGTTGCTCGTGGAGCCGATCAGCACGCTCTGACCGGCTGCGGTGGCGGTGGCGAGTAGGGCGGTGACGAGCTGACTCTTGCCGGTACCCGGCGGCCCCTGGGCGACCGTCAACGGCTGGGACATCGCCGCCTGGATGATCTTTTCCTGGGCCTCGTTCGTCGCGCTCATCGCCACCGTCACGATCGGCGTCGCGGTCGCCTCGTCCGGTCGGCGCGCCAGAGCGCTCAGTGCCGTCTGGTCGATGAGCCGAGGGTTCTTGATCATGCCGCGTAGGTCGTCGACAAGCTGCCGCTGCGGCGACTCGGCTGCGTCGACGGTGTACATGATCGCTGCGTTCTGCACCCCGTTCACCGGTCCCGGCCGGATGGTGCCTGCCAGCATCTTCGGGTCCAGCTCCGTCACCGGGTTCAGCCCGAACGTCTTCACCAGCACCTCGACGGTGGCGGTGAGAGAGGTGGGGTCACCCGGCGCGAATGCCTGTTCGACCCGTTGCAGCAGTTCGTCGCTCTCCACCTCGGAGAGCTGGAACAGGTCGACGAGCGCGGCGCTGGGGCGGGGCGGGAAGGAGGCGTGCAGAACGTCGTCCACGCCGACGGTGACGTCACAGACCAGCAGTGGGGCAAGCCGCACTGGCTTCTGCCGGGCCGGTCGAACGGCGACGACGGGATACCCGTATTGCAGCTCCCTGCCGCCATCACGGGCCCTGGCGGCGAGCTCGGCTGCCGAACCACTCAGCTTGACGGGCGTCTCCGAGGTGAAGACCGCCTCAGACCCCGGTGGCGCGGCGACAAACGACCGGGTCTCACGAGGATCGATGAGCGACTGCAGCACGGTCGATCGCTGCATACAGTTGATGTAGTAGGTCACGAGGCGGCGCCACTGGTCCGCGTCGAACGGCGCCTCGTCCGCAGGGCTCGACGTGACGGCCGTGACCTGTCTCGCCGCGGCGGCGGATCCTGGCGCCGTCGCCAGTTTGATCGGCTCGGTGACGCCCTCACTCGACTCGACCGGTGTGTGCTGGCGGCGCCGCGCCATCTCGGTCAGGGCGTATCGGGAGAGGTCGTTGCTGGTGATCCACCCGTCGTCGGACGGCCCTTCGGCCGCGCCGCGCAGACCCTCGAGAAGCACCTCGGTGAAGACCGACGGGCGATCCGGTCCCTGGGCCTTCGACGCCTTCATGTGGGTGCTGGACGTCAGGATGAAGGTGCCGCGTTGACGCTTGAGGCGGCGCGGCTCTTCACGCACCCCACCTCGGAATCGGTTCCGTGCCGTGAACGCGCCGGAGAAGCAGCAGTCGAGGAGGACCACCTTCTGGCGGGCCTTGGTGTCGTTGAGCAGATGGCGCAGGGTGCCGTCGGTGTCCAGCGCGGATGCGTGCAAACTTCCACTGACCGTGTCAGTCGTGGCGAGGAACAGCGACTGCCCGTCGCCGTGCAGCACTCCGTGGCCGGAATAGTAGAGCAGGGCCAGGTCGTCCCCGCGGCGTGCGCCGTAGAACTCCTCTACGACCTGGCGCAGGTGTTCCGCCGGCAGGTCCAGTTCGGCGCGTACGGTGTCGAACTCACCGGCACCGTCGAGCAGTGTCTTGAGCTGCGCCACGTCGTGATGTACCGACGGAAGGGGCGCGAGCTCACGGTCGACGTGGTACGTGGCCGTGCCAAGCAGCAGGGCATGCCGTCCCATCAGAGGCGGGCCCGCTCGATCGCGGCCCGTACCGTGCTGATCAGTTCATCAATCTGACCGTGAGTGGGCCGGTCGATCGTCAGCTCGATGTCACCGACCCGCAGGTGCACCCGGCGCCCGTCGTGGCGTCGGAGGAAGGCCAGAACCACCTCGACCAACGCCTGTACGTAGCCGGGGTCCGTGCCCACCAGCACGGTCACCACACCGACAGCCAGCTCCGCGACGCCTTTGGCATTCGGGTCGACAACCGTGCGTTCGACGCGCTCCACCTCGCCGATCTCGCGGAGGTCGTCCGCCAGATCGTCGGTCAGTTCGCCGAGAATGAACTCGTCGTCGTCGGCAAGCGGTGTGAAGTCGATCCGAACGCGGACGTGGGACATCCATCCTCCTGCATGAGCGGTGCAGTCCAACCTACGAAAGAACTTCGCCATAGGGCCGCGTCTGTCGGTATGCCGATCCAAAGTCCCGTTGTCCGGCAATCGGGATCCTGCAGCGTGGCCATGCGGTACGTGTAGGAGATCCTTGGCGGATCGACCTAGCCGAGCCGGGTCAGCAGGGTGGGGCGGCGACCCGCTTTGTCCGGGCGGTGCCGAGCGCTCGGCGTACCAGTTGGTCCCGTAATGAGGCAGGCCGCGAGTGACTGTAGCCCTTCCAGCGCCACGTCAGCCCTGACCAAGAACTTGCGCGATCGTGCAGCAGATCAGCGCTTAAGCGGGTCATGGGCATGTCGCTGCCAGTGGCAAACTGGAGTCCTGGGTCCTGGCTGTACCGGATGATCTTCTATCTGAGTTACCGCCGCTCAGAGGCTGTGTGTGGTGAGCAGCTGCGAAACTTCGATTGGAGGTCTATCCCTGGGTGGCACCGGGCGGGATAGCGAGGAACTGCTCGATGTCGGCGATGGCGTCCTCCACCGTGCCGCCGACCTGCGGGTCGCGCCGCCGGGCGCGCAGGGCGGGCAGGACTTTGTCGGTGTCGAGTTGGTGGTGGATGCGGGCAAGGTGGCCGAGGCAGATCGCTGCTGTGGCCCGGACGTCCTCCTCTGGGTGATCCAGCACGCGTAGGTAGAAGTCCTGGCACCAGCGCCAGTCCGCATCGTGCAGGGCGAGTCCGACCATCGAGTCGGTGAGGGTGTCGATATCGCCCGCTGCGAGTGCGGCGGTGGCCGTGTCGTGGGTCGCCGGAGCTGGTTCGTAGTAGCTGCGCTGTGTGCTCATGCCTCGTCCTTCGGCGGCGCGGTCGGCCTGCCCTTCTTGTCTACCAGTCCGCCACGCTTGAGGGCGTTGCGCATATCGTCGTTCAAGCCGTCTGAGCTGTGGTCCTCCCAGTTGCGGACATGGCCGTGGTAGATCTCGACGACGTCGTCACCAGGGTTGGACGGCTCGATGCGGCGGTGCCGGTCGAGGATGACGATCTCGCCCGTTTGGTGATCGACACCGATACGGCGACGCTCGTTGGTCTCCTTGATCTGCACCGAGCGGTCCAGCGCGGTCTGCCCATTGGTGGGGGCACGGCTCGCGCTGCCCATAGCCAGATTGCGGTCGGTGCCCCGATGCTTGGGCCGCTGCTCGTCGCCGACGTGGTACTCCCGGCGTACCCGGGGGTCTTGGCGAGTTGCGCGACCGGCTTGACCAGCGCCGACTCCACCTCGGGCGGCACGGCCGCGTCGCGGAGATGCCGGTTGCGGTTTCGCTTACCCACCGAGGATCGCCCGCATGGCCATGTCGATGAGCTGGTCGAGGATCAGGCTGGTGATCATCTTGAAGATCGGGATCTCCAGCAGGGATGCACCGAAGGTGGGCACCGCCGTGGCCACCGCTTGGGCGATCTGAACGGCCAGGATGACCAGTTGGACGATGATCTGCACCTTCAGCGCCAGCACGACCGCGGCGACCACCACGTAACCGGCGCCCAGCACGGTAGTGGCGGTGGTGTTCCCGGCCAACACGCCACCCGGCCCGTCGGCACCAGACCAGTACGCGTCGAAGGCCGCGATCACGTCGCCCTGGTTGCCGCCAGTCACTTCTGCGGCCAGCGCGTCAGCCTCCCGGCCCACCTCCTCGACCGTGGTGGCAAAGTCCATCCAGACTTGCCCGAGTTCGAAGAGCTTCTCCTCGTCGCCCTCCGGCCAGTCGTAACCGATCATGGCGAGCACCGAGGCAAGTTCACTCGGAATCGTCATGCCCATGGTCAGCCCAACTTCGCGGCCAGTGCGCCGAACTGGCCGGTCAGGTCCTCCTCGACGGCCATCAGGTCTTCCGCCAGTGCCACCAGGTCCTCGCCGCTGCTCTGGTACTCGTCGGCCATCGCGGCATAGCACTGCACCAGGTAGCCGGAGACAACTGAAACGAGAGGCCGACCAGGGTGCCGAGCATGTCGCCACCCCATGGCTCGCCAAAGCTCTTCAATCGGGCGTCGAGCGTCTCGAGTGCGCTCGCCAGCCGGTCACCCACGTCCACGAGCCGACTGCCCGATGCCCGGACGTGATCCGGATCAATCTCCAACGACATCGTCAACCCGCCGGCCGGGCTGTCCGGGTCTGGGCTGAGGTGAGCGCGCTCAGGAACGATTGCATCTGGTGCACCGACTGCTGCTGGACGTCTTCGAGCCGTTCGAGCAGCACGGCCGGATTTGGAGCGTCCGGTGCTTCGGCGACCGTTCGGGCTTGCAGGTCGTCGAGGGCCGCGTTGACGGCGATCGTCATCTGTTCGGCGAGGTAGCCGCTGCCCTGCCGCAGCACCTGGGGTGCCACGGTGATCGACTGAATCCGACCGCCTGGAGCGGCGATCACGGCGATCAGTCCGTCCGCCGCAGTGGCCTCTCCGCAGGTCTGGACGTCTGCCACCGCTGGGCGGTTGGTCCGCAATTCACGCAGGGCCTTCAGGGCATCATCCATCGACTGGCGGAACTGGTCGGCATCTGCCGTCATGAGGGGCTCCTCCTCGACCGGTCGGCAGTCGCCTGGCGGCCATGACCTGTACCGGTCAGGGGCAGGCTCGCGCCGTCCATTAGGGACAAGCGCGCTGAGCGGAGAGTACCCGACCGGTTACCGCTGCGGGTGCCTGCAAGGTCGGTAGCGCTACCGGATTCGTGCTCCAGCGTCCGCTTGGCTCGGGTCTGGTCGTCGGGTCTTGTGAGGTGATCAGTCGTCGGAAGGTGCTGAGATCCGACACCCGGTGCTACTTGAGTGCGCAGAACGAGACAAGTCGCTATTCGCGCCCATTGATCGAGTGGATGGGGTGTGTTCAGCAGGGGGAGGAGCGTCCGAGCAATCTGGGAGCGTCCGACCCGTGGTGTTACGGGCCGTGAGTTGAGTCGGTGTCGCGTCGGGACGTGGCGTGGTGCCGGTCCCGAACGTAAACGACGGCGGGTTTACCGTCGGCGGGCAGTCGGCGGTCTACCTCGAAGAGCGCGGTGGCGGTGACGAGGTCGGTGAGCTTGGCGTACCCGTAGGTGCGGGAATCGAAGTCGGGGCGCCGCTTGGTGAGGATGTGTCCGACGGTGGCCAGGTGCGCCCAGCCGTCGTCGCCCGAGGCGGCTTCGACCGCGTCGCGGAGAAGCGTCGCGAGGGCGGTGTCGATGCTGGAATCTGTGGTGGGAATGCGCGGCTTGACGACAACCGTTTGAAGCGGTGTTGGAAGGCCGAGCGTGAGGTTCTCGGTGTAGATGAACTTGTCGCAGGCGGCGACGAATGAGTGGGGCGTCTTGCGCTCGCCGAAGCCGTAGACGGTCAGGCCGGACTCGCGGATGCGGGAGGCCAGGCGGGTGAAGTCGCTGTCGCTGGAGACGATGCAGAAACCATCGAAGCGGCCGGTGTAGAGCAGATCCATCGCATCGATGATGAGCGCCGCGTCGGTGGCGTTCTTGCCGGAGGTGTAGGCGAATTGCTGGATCGGTTGAATGGACTGGGCGAGGAGATGCTCCTTCCAACCACGAAGGCCGTTGCCGGTCCAGTCTCCATAGGCGCGTTTGGCGTGGGCCGTGCCGTACTTCGCGACCTCGGCCAGCAGCGGGACGACGGCCGCGGGCTGAGCATTGTCGGCATCGATGAGGACCGCCAAGCGGGCGGTGCTCTGGTCAGCGCTATCCATGCTTTCACCTACCTGCTACGGGTGGGGTCGCCGCAGATGTCACCGGCGACTGTGAAGCGGATGCCGGCGCACGTGTGGTGCGGACCGGCATGAGGAACGGGGCGCTGGCCAACGATTGGGCGCCGAAGCGGAAATACCCGAAGAGCACCGCGTGAGCCCATGCGGCGGGCCCGCTCAGTCGCAGCGGTTCGGAGTTGGCGAAGATGAGCACCACGCCCTGGTGGTCGAGGTGGTATTCCATGACGGCAGCGTGGTCGAACGACAACCACCGTCCGGAGGCATAACACCATGTTCTGGTCGGTGTGAGCACGACTCTGGTGAGCTGCTGCTCGCGCCACTGCGGGCGGGCCAGACGTTCGGCCCGGGACTTGGCGCTGCTGTTGCCGATGGCGTTGGCGACCAGAGCGCCGGCTACGAAGCCCGCCGATCCGAACGCCACTGCCGAGGTCTGGTTGTAGGTGACCGTCGAGCCGTAGTGGCGCGCATAGTGCAGCCGCGCGTCCAGGTACACCGGCTCCTCGGTGAGAAAACCTGGCGCGAGGACGGCTCCCGGCTTGCCACCCAGGGAGAGGAAATCGAGGAGCCGGTGCGCGGCGTCACGACCTTCTGCCCACGCTCTGTCGACGGGGGGAGGCGGTACAAGCCGGCCGATGCCGTAGCCGGCGGCGTAGGTTGCCAGCGCCCACGGGGCGGCGAGCCCGACGACCGTGACAGCGAACCACCGTCGGTGCCCGAAGCCGCGCCGGTGCCGTCCCTCTGCCACTCCTACGCACAGGCCCGTGATCGCCGTCGCGGCGACGTAGACGATGGCGATCAGTGCCACCAGCGCCAGTAGGGCGCTGATCCCCGAGCATGCGTCGGGTATGTCCGCCTCTGAATCGCTGATCTGCTGTCCGTGCGCACGGAGGCATCTGTCCACCGACCGGTACGACCGATCAACACCCCACGCGATCGCCGGCGAGGCAATCGCGGTGGCGACAGCGGTGAAGGTCCAGTGCCGGCTCTTCGGCGGTGAGGGCACGAACGACATGACCTACTGCCACTCCTCTTCGTCACTGCGGCGGTACGCTCCGACGCGAGAGCGTACCGCTTGATCGATGCGTGGTGGGTCCGGCAATCGAGTCTGCGCCCTGCCGAGGTTGGTGCATCGGCGGCTTTGTTCAATGGGGTGATGACGGCGATATCGACCAGTCCCGTAGCTGGCTGCGCTTGCGGCTGCGCAACGGAGTTGGCCGCGCTTCGCTCGGAGTTGGCCGCCTTGCGAGCCGATGTTGCCCGGCTGCTGCCGCCGGCCGGTAAGGCGGTGGTGCAGGGCCCGCCTGTTGCCGGTCCGTCGGCCGGCGCTGGGGAGCGGCTTGCGGCTGAGCGGTTGGCGTTGTTCCGCTCTCTGTTCGTGGGGCGCGACGACGTGCACGCCCAGCGGTGGGAAAAGGATGGCCGCAAGGGCTGGTACCCGCAGTTGGAGCGGCTGCCGGGGCAGACGTGGCAGGAGGCGAAGGAGGCCCGCCGGTACCGGCCGTTGAGCGACGCGGTGCTTCACGACCATCTGTCCGGGCGGACCAGCATCGGGCTGTACCCGATGTTGGCTGATGACTCGTGCCGGTTGCTCGTCTGTGATTTCGATGGCGAGCAGTGGCAGCTCGACGTCCAGGCATACGTCCAAGCCGCCGAGACCGCCGGCGTTCCGACGGCGGTTGAGGTTTCGCGGTCGGGGCAGGGCGCCCATGTGTGGGTCTTCTTCTCCGAGCCGGTGCCGGCGCTGGAGGCGCGGGCGTTGGGGTTCGGGTTGCTGCGGGAGGCGATGGCCGTCCGCGGCGAACTCGGGCTGGACAGTTACGACCGGTTCTTCCCATCCCAGGACCATCTGCCGGCAAAGGGGGAGGGGCTGGGCAACCTGATCGCGTTGCCGTTGCAGAAGCAGTGCCGCGAACTCGGCACGACGGTCTTCGTCGACCCGGAGACGTTCACCCCGTATCCCGATCAGTGGGCGATTCTCGCGGGTGTCGGCCGGCTCGGCCTGGCCGACGTGCGACGGTTGGTCACCGAGCTGCGGCCGGTGGCGGTTGGCCCGGAGGCGGTGTTGTTCCGGTCGGCACTGCGCTCGGAGACGGCGGCGCCGGCCGTGGTTCATGCCGAGTGGGCGGGGATGCTCGCGATCCGCCGGGCCGGGCTGCCCGCGTCGCTGCTGGCTTCGCTCAAGCACGCGGCGTCGTTGGCGAACCCGGCGTTCTACAAGAACGAGAACCTGCGGTTGTCGAACTGGAACACCCCGCGTTTCGTGCGCTGCTACACCGAGGACCTGGAGTTCCTTCACCTGCCTCGGGCGATGGCGGACAAGGCCACCGAACTGGTGGCGCAGGCCGGTAGCCGGCTCGACATCACCGACCGGCGCGCTGACCCTCCGCCCATCGACGTGACGTTCACCGCAACCTTGCGCGACCGCCAACCCGCCGCAGTCGCCGACCTTGCCCGCCACGAGCACGGCGTGTTGGAAGCCCCACCAGGATCGGGTAAGACCGTCATGGGCTGCGCCCTGATCGCGCACCACCGCACGCCCACCCTCGTGTTGGTGGACCGGGCTCCACTGATGGACCAGTGGCGTGACCGCATCAGCGCCGTCCTCGACGTCGAGACCAGTCAGATCGGGCAGATCGGCGGCGGAAGGACGAAACCCACCGGGTACATCGACTTGGCCATGATCCAAACCGTGGCCCGCATGGATGACGCCGGACAGCGGCTGGGCGGGTACGGGCTGGTCATCGTCGACGAAGCCCACCACGCGGGCGCCCCCACCATCGAGAAGGCAGTCCGCCGTATCCCCGCCCGCCGATGGGTGGGACTGACCGCCACCGCCTACCGACGCGACGGTCTCGGGCCGGTCATCTTCATGCACTGCGGTCCGAAGCGGCACAGCATCCCGATGATCGACAAGGGTGACCCGGATGCCCTACAACGTGGCCTGCACGTCCACCACACCGAGTTCGCGCTACCCCAGGACTCCGACACCACCAAGCCCGGGGCGATCACCTCTGTGGTGTTCGGCGGCCTGGTCGCCGACGACACCCGCAACGAACAGGTCAGCCAGGACGTACACGCCGCCCTCGCACGCGGCCGAAACTGCCTGGTCCTGACCCGGCAGACCGCTCACGTCGAAGCCCTCGGGCAGCGGCTACGCGGCCTCGGCCATGAACCCCACCTGCTCTACGCCACCCGCAAGGCCAAAGACCTCAAGCAAGTCCTCGCCTTCCTCGCCGACCCGCCCGCCGACGGACCACCACTACTGGTCGTCGCCACCGACAAGTACGTTGGTGAAGGTTACGACTGCCCGAAGTTGGACACGCTGTTCCTGGCTCATCCCGTCGCGTTCAAGGGCAGCATGGTGCAGTACGTCGGCCGGATCCTGCGCGCTCACCCCGGCAAGACCACCGTCGAGGTTCATGACTACGTCGACGAGAATGTCGGTGTCCTCGCCGCCATGTGGCGCAAGCGATCCCGCTCCTACGCGCAACTCGGCTTCACCACCGTCCCCAGCGGTGGCAGCTGAATCGTGCGTGCCGGGTCAGTCGAGCCCGGCTCGGTCGAGCCGGTCCAGCAGGCTCGGCTTACGGGCATGCCGCTCCCGCACCTGCCGCATCCGTTGCCGAAACGCTTCGGTGCCGCCGTCCCGATCGGCCAGCGTCTTCAGGTCGGCCAGCAGGATGATGGCAGAGTCGTACTCCTTTGGTCGCTTCGTCTCGATCATCGCGGACACCCGCTGCCATTCCTGCTCCTGCCGTCCGGCGAGCGCGTTCAGCCGCTGTTCAGGTCGAAGTAGCTAGCACTTCGGGAACCCCGGCACTTGCAATCCCGGTGCGCCATCCCGTCTGCCCATCGACCCGATCTCCGACGGTGGGGGAGTACGCCGGCTACTGGCTGCGCGAGATCGTCAAGCCGAACCTCGCCCCGGGCAGTTACGTCACCTACGAGGTTGTCGTCCGGCTTTACCTCGTGCCGGGGCTAGGCCGGAAGCGCCTCGACAAGCTCCGGGTCAGCGATGTGCAGACCTGGATCAACGAGGTGGGTCGCACCTGCCAGTGCTGCACCCAGGGCAAGGACGAGCGGCGCAAGCCGGCCCAGCGTCGCTGCTGTGCCCTCGGCCGTTGCTGCCACGATCTGCCATCGGCAACGAGCGTCACCCACCTGCGGACCGTGCTTCGGACGCTGCTGTCCCAGGCGATCACCGAAGGGCTGATCTCCCGCAACGTCGCATCCGTGGTGAAGCTACCACCGGTACGGAAGCGCAAGCGGAAGGCGTGGACAAGCGACGAGGCGCCGCGTTTCCTGGAGTCGGACCGCGCCGACAACGACCCGCTCGACGCCGCGTACGTCCTGGTCCTGGTACTCGGTCTGCGCAAGGGCGAGATGTTGGGGCTCACCTGGGCTGACGTCGACCTCGACGCGGGGGAGTTGACCATCGATCGGCAGCTCCAGCGGGTCGGTGCCGAACTGCTACACCGGGAGACCAAGACGGCGGCCTCGGATGCCACCCTGCCGCTACCGGACATCTGCACCGTTGCCCTTGGCCGCCACCGTGTCGCGCAGGCCGCCGCCCGGGACGCCGCCGGCCCGGCCTGGCAGCCGTCCGACCTGATCTTCACTACCCGCTACGGCCGGCCGGTCGAGCCACGCAACTTCAACCGCTTCTGGGACCGCCGCTGTACGCCGCAGGAGTCCGGCGGATCACCGTCCGGGACGCCCGGCGAACCTGCGCCTCGCTCCTGGCCGACCTGGACGTCCACCCTCGGGTGGTGATGCAGATCCTCCGGCACGCACAGTTCGCCATCACCATGGAGATCTACACGGTGGTCTCCTCGGCGGCCACCCGCGACGCGCTCAAGCGACTTGGCCAGACGCTCGACCGATGACCGCCGCGCTGCTGGTTCCAGCCCAGTCAACTACCGGTCGCCGTAGTGGTAACGGCAGGCGATGATCTCGATGTCGTCCTTGGTAATCCGATACACCAGCCGGTGTTCGCGATCGATCCGGCGGGACCAGAAGCCGGACAGCTCTCCGCGAAGGGGCTCCGGCTTACCGATGCCCTCGTATCCGTTGCGCATCACGTCCGCGATGAGGTCGTTGATGCGCTTGACCAGCTTTCGGTCCGTGTGGCTGAGGTACTGGCTCCATGCCGTCGCGGTGAAGACCAGCCTCACGCGACGTCCCGTACGGTGGCCGGGTCAATCAGTTCTCGCTCGGACGCATCACCCTTCTCCAGCTCCGCCATCGATCGGCGCAGCACGGCGGCGTTGCTCGGGTTGCGTAGGAGGTACTCGGTCTCCTTCATCGACTCGTACTCGGCAAGCGGCACGATCACCACGGGCTCGTGGCCGGATCGGGTCACCACCACTTCCTCCGCGTCGTTGATGACGCTGTCGAGTTCGGCGGCCAGGTTCTGCCGTAGCTGGGTGAAGTTCACGGTCCGCACGACCACCTCCATAGCAAGTACAGAAAACTGTACCTCAGGTGGGGCGGTGCCGACATGCACTGCCTGGCCGGCTGCTGCTGTACTTCGCTGCTGCACCGGCCCGGATCGCAAAGTCAGCGGCCCCACAGAAGGCCGCTGAGCTGGAACAGAGTGGGCCGCCAGGGACTCGAACCCTGAACCTATGATTAAAAGTGACCAGAACGAGACAAAGTGCCATGAAGGCTCTCTATCATCGCGGCCTTGGTCTGCCGTCCAAGCAACAGCAAGACTGTCCCGTCGTGTCCGCGCTGGTCCAGGTCCCGGATTCGGAGCGCGATGCGGCGGTGTGTGGCCCGACTCGGGGCGATGTCCGGGTTTGCTTGGTGGGTCCGTCCTGGACTGGGGACGTCCGAGCACCCGAGGAGCGACCACCTGTCGGCGTACGGGTCCGGTACAAAGTCGGGGTACGCCAAAGTGCAGAGGTCGGTGCGCGAAGCATTCGGGACGCTGCGACGGCGGCCGGCCCGACGACCCACGTCCGCTACTCACGGTGAGTATTCGGTGGACGCGGCTGGTGCCCGGATCGCGGCTAGATGAGCGAGCCGCCGCCGCGAGGGGCCAGTTCGTCGGCTGGAGTGCCGGCATCTCGGCACGTCCGGAAGCGAGTCATCCCGCCGAACAATCATCGGAATTAACGAGCACTTCGCGGCCATGAGCGGACGCCCAGGCCGCCCTCACCGTCTCCGTCGGGTCAGATGAGGGCGCGGCACTCGGGGCAGTTCACGCTACCCTCGTCCGTGCCTGCCCCGTCGCTACTGTTGTCGATGTCTTCGCCGCAGCCGATCCTGTCCCGTCGCGATCCAAGGATAAGCAGGTGAACGACTACGTCCTCGTCGAGGTCGCTCTCGTCATCCCCGGAGAAGTGGCCGTGCGGGTCGATTTCGTCGGCGTCGGCCTCGTCGCCGCAGATGGGGCAGGACTCGCTTGCCATAGGTCTCGACCCGCTCTCGTTCGGAACTTGTTCATGCCCGGGTTCCAATGGCCCCACCTTTGAGTCAGACGACGGTTGCCGCCCGAGGCGGTGCACCGACGGTGAGGCGTTCGGCACGCTACCCAAGACACCGACTCTCGTAGGTAGCGTAATGATCGCCTCCCTTTGGGCTATTAGGCGAGAGGCGCGCCCACTCATCGGTAGATCCGGACGCCTCTGGGGCTCGGCAAACGTCACTGTATGTAATCAATGATTTCTGTGTGCTACAGCGAGGGTCGATCGATTGCGCCCGGCCACGATCTCCGCCCAGCGAGCCCTGCGGGACGCCGTCTCGGCTGGTGATTGGGCGGGCGAACGCGAAGCGAGGCGTGTCTTGGCGGCCGCGCTGGCGAAGGCGGACGAACCCGGCCTCGCGGCACGACACCTCGCACGGGCGGGTGCCGTGAAGGAAATGAAAGAGCTGGGCAAGCAGTTCGCCGACAGGTTCATTGACGTCACTCCGGAGCTGTCGGCGCCAAACTATTGGACGGTCGGCACGGCATTTCGGCTGATCGAGCAGCAGGCCGACTTGGTGCCGGACGACCTGGTGGAGGTGATCTCCGAGCGCATCCTGATCGAGATCGCCGGTGCCGAGGCGAACGCGCTGCCCGACATCCGCATGCTTGCGGTGTCGCGCTACAACGGGGCGGTCGGCGCGCTAGCCGGCCTCGCACATCGGCTCACGCCCGAGCGCGCCGATAAGGCGCTCGCGCACTTCGAGCGGCAGCCGCCCTTGAACGACGAGCAGTACCGGTTCCACGACGAGAACGAGGCCGTCGCGGTAGCCCGCATCGCCCTCGCCCAGCCGGAACTCGCGGAACGTGCCTGCTCACACCTGGTGAACCTGCTCGCCCGGTCGCAATCCGCAGGCAAACAGGTTGCGCAGGAAGCCGTGGACCGGTTCATCGACGTCACGCGGCCACTCCTCGCGGAGCTCGCGGCGGAGGGCAACCACTGGGCGCGGGAGACGCTGGCGTTCCACGACACCGAGAGTGTGTCGCCAGAGCAAGCCGAGGCGGCCTTGGCCAGGCTCACGACCCCGCTCGTCCACGAACTGGGTGTTTTCACCGAAGGAACCGGTGCCGTCGGGGATTCGCTGCTCGTGCGGGGCCTGGCGGGCGACCTGCTCGATCCGGCCGTGTCGGAACTGCTGCGGAGAGCAGACGACGTACACGTCGGCGCCGCCGATCGGGGGGACTACCTCATCGCGGCCGCCAATCTGGCCCCGCAGCTGTCCGCGGCGGATCGTGGCGAGCATTTCGGGGCGGCGTTGCGCATCGCCTCGTCACCGCAGTCGTCGCTGCACGACGAGTTGGAGCGGGGTTTTGCTCACCGCCTCGGCGGCATGCGGGTGGTCCGCAACGACATGGACAGCCGCGATCGGGCGCTCTTTCTCGCCGCGTGCCTGGCCGGCGACGACGGGCAGCGGACGGCGGTGCGCGGCCTAGCCTACGAGCTGCTCGTCAACGGCGGCGGCGAGTCCGGCTACTGGGTCACGCGAGCGCTCCAGCAGTTGGGCGACGCGATGCGCGAGGACGTCGGCTATCTGCTGACCCAAGGGTGGGCGCTGAGGTCGTTCGCCGCGATTCTCTGGGCCAGGCACGGGACCCCCGTCCAGGCCGGAATGCGACTTGCGACCGATTCCGACGTCAGGGTACGGCGGGCCTTGGCCGAGGCGCTCGGCGGTGCGGAGCCGGACGAGGTCCGGCGGTCCGTTCGTGATCGTCTCGCCCAGGATCCGAATTACAGCGTGCGAAGCGTGTTGGCCTGACGGGCGGCCTTCCGGCGTACGCCAAACGGGTATCGCTGTCAGGGGCGCCCAAGAGGCAGGAAACGCACTTCAAATATCGGCTACGGCGCGTCTACCGGATAACCGATTATGGTGTCGCCCTCGCGGCGCAGAGCAAGCAGAAGGCAACCAACCCTCAGGCCCGGGGCGGTGGCTCGGGGCGGTGCCGCGTCGAGGCGTGCGTGCCGCTCCCGCGACAGCCGCATCCACCCCGAAACGTCTCGGCGTCGCTGTCCCGATCAGCCAGCGTCTTCAGGTCGGACCGCCGATCTGGTCGTCCATGACTGCGCCCGCTGCGGCCCCAACCGGTGAACACGTCGCACAGTTGGTCCGTTGGCGCCCTACAGAGCATCCTACGATCCGCTGTCGTGGCTGGAGCTGTGAAGTCTAATGTGCAGGGTAGGGATCGAAAGTCCCGGCGCGGTGCGGCAAGGAAGTACCTGGAGTGGGCTGGTGCGGAGCTGGATATGTCCCTGGCCGATATCGCGCGGCTGACCGGGTACAGCCCGAGCGCGGTCCATGATTATCGGGTCGGGCGACGAGTGCCGTCCTGGAACTTTCTACTGGACCTGATCGACAAGATCCCCCTTGCTGATCCCGATTTTAAGCAAATCGGCCCAATAATCGGTATACCTCGCTCAGGCGTGGCTGAACTGTCCCGATTCCGCCAGGAGCCGCCATCCATCTTTCTTGCCGCAGTTCGGGTGGCAGCTCGGCGGACGCGAGACCAGTTCGCGGCCAAGCTTGGTGTGAGTGTGCAGAGGGTCCAGGATGTGGAGCGTGGCCTTATTCCGGATCGGGATTATCTCCTGCGTGTCGCCCGGACCTTCCTGCCGTCTACCACGACCGTCGACGACATCATCGCCGCGTTCCCGACCCTACGTCCTTCCAAAGACGAGCTGAAAATTCGTTGTACACTTGATCGAATTCGGCTGTACCCAGATTCGGACCCACACCGTCGTCGACTCGAAAACGCTTTGGCGATCGAACTAAAGCCAATCGCCGAAAAGATTGCCATGAGTGCGGCTTGGAAGATAAATCGTCCAGAGTACGCCGAAGAGGTGTGGGGTGAGGCCGTCGCTCTGGCGATCAAATACCAAGACCCGAGGCGCGGACTATTCCTCTCGTATCTCAGATCTCGTATCGCCGGGCTGTTGCACGGTCTTGTTAGAGCGGATCTTCAGACCGGGACCCGAACCGTCCTGCAGGACTATGGCACAGCTGTTCGTGAAGCAGGGGACTATCTGTACGCGCAACTCGGGAGGTCGCCCCGTGAGGAGGAAATCGCCACACACCTTGATGTTCCGGTTCATAAAGTCGCCGAAGTACGTCGCGCGAACACTGCCTGCGCTCATGTAAGCATCGATCACCCCGACTTCTTGGAGCAGTAGGGTGTGTACATCGAATACCCAGCGGGCGACGCGGCTGCAAGCGATTACTCAAGACGATTGCAAGCTATGCCCAGCGAGTGGCGTGAAATCATTTATTTGCGCTTTCATGACCATCTCCCGGTTTCAGATATCGCGCACATGACCCAATCTGCCGAAAGTGCCGTAATCGAGACGATAGACCTCGCGCTACTCATGCTTCGCGGTAAGAGCGTCGAATAACTCTCATGCGCTCGTCCTGCGGCCTCAGCATTAGTCCCGACGGGACCCACCCGGCCACCGCGATTCGCGAGTGCCGGTGCCGGTGTCGGGGTCCCACGAGACCAAATCGGTGATCGTCCAGTGGGCAAGCTCCTGGCTTGCCTCGCTTGTCTGCGCCGGCAGTCGCGCCGCGTGCTGCGGGGCCTGCGGGTGGCGTTCCGTCCTAAGCCACCAGTATCCAGAACGCCGACGCTGGTCAGGAACGTGAACGCGTCGGGAGAGGGCATTGACGGCGGCGTCGTTACCCTTCGCTCGTTTTGTCTCGATCATCGCGGTCACTCGCTGCCACTCCTGTTCCTGCCGTACGGCGGGCGCGTGAGGCATTGATCGCGGGCAGCGGGGGCCGCTCGCCGTAGGCAATCCCGCTCCACAGCCTCATGCTCGCGGGCGAGCTGCTGCCGTCGTAGCCAGCGTCCTTCTGACCAACAACTCCCCGGCCTTGCGGCCGGCCTCGGTGCTCCCCTTCGGGGTCGTGCCGTGAAAGCGAGCCATCAGCTCCGCGCGGAGATGCGCATCGTCGCCGCGCATCAGCCGTACGACAAGGTCGTTCTTCTCCGGCTCGGACAGTGCCTTCACCCAACGAGTCAACGCCTCAGCCGACGGCGCCTTCGCTTTCAGTGGCTGATTCGATCGTCGGGCCATCACGGCCATAGCCTTTCCGTCAGCCCGGCCACCAGCCAGTCACGGGGCTGCGTCCCCTGTTCGGGGGTCGCAGGACTGAAATCTACCAACTACTGTCGGCGATGTGGCGGCTGCGGTCTGCAAGCGATGCTCCGGTCGTATGCCGCTGCTCAAGAGGCGCGATGCGAAGTTTTGCTCCCGAGCGTGTCGGAAGGCGTCGGCCAGGGAGGCCAAGCGAGCGGCTCAGGGCGAGTCGCGGGAGCCATGGGTGCTGACATGCGTGGTGTGCGGCGCGAGTTGGAACTTCGACGACTGCCGGCCGGAGAAGGCGCACTGCTCAGATCGGTGCCGAACCCGGGCGTGGCGAAGTCGGCTGCCCGACCCACTGATCAAGGTGCGCCCTCGACGACCCCAGGGTCCGCAGCCGTGACGTCTAAAAGGGACGCCTACGGGGCGCTGAACTGGGAGTATAGATATGCATCCCTGCCGGCCCCGGGAATGCCGGGGCCGGATCCATGGTCTGGATTGTCGGCCCCAACGTGGAGATACCGCGCGTGAGGCAAACCAGACGTTGGGGCTCGATTACGTCGCAGTTATCGACCCTAACCGCTAGTAGCGGGCTGCGCGACCGTTTGAGGTTGTGAAGTTCCAGTCAGCGGTGACCGGTGACGTCGGGTCTTGCATCACGGTTGGGCCAGAGGAGAACACCAGGTTGACCATCCCGACGTCCAGTTTCGACCTCAGCATGGCTCGTTTCGTCAAGTACATCGTGAGCCCAGGGACGCAGCGCTTCGCGCTGGTCCGTAGCTTCGACGACGCGTACTCCCCGGCCAAAGACCCGTACCGGCAGATGCGGCGCGCGGTGCAGGTCGGGCGCCGCACCGGTCAGGACGAGGCGGCGATAAACAGCGCCGTCCAGAACTGCCGGGCGCAGGTCCGTGGCCACTACATCGACATCGCCCGCGGGTGGCTGTCGTTCATCGAGTCCCGGGCAGACACCGTGCTCGTTACTCCGGGCACCGCCCGATGGCACGCCACCGACCTGACCGTCCGTGTCACGCCGGATCTCGTTCTCACGCACGCGGACGGGACCACCGACGCCCTCAAGCTTCATTTTTACAGCGATCCGATTACCACGCAGGCCGCCGAGATCACGCTATGGCTGATGCGTCAGACCCTCGACCAAACCCACCCTGGGGCGCGGCCGATGGTGCTGGACGTCCGCCGACAGCGGGAGTACACCCGGGTAAAGCCCAGCCCGGCGTACGCGAGTTGGTTGGAGTCCGAGGCCGCCAGCCTCGCGTTCCTGTACCGGCGCCACCGGGCGGCCTAACGCCCGACCGCCCGGGGGTCCCGGCCAGCCACGGCCGGGGCCCCCGGCTCGTACGAGTTCTACGACGGACACGTATCGGGCGTCGGCGGGTAGGGGTGTCGCAGCCGAGTATTTGGAAGCGTGTCTCACGTCGTGAGGGTGGCTCGCCACGCGCCGACCAGTTCCCGGACGTCGGGGAGTCGATCACCGGTTGTCGCTTGGGTGGCGTGGGTGGCAAGCCGAGCCTGGGACGGGGCGCCTCGCCAGCCGTGTGGCGAGTCGAGCAGGTGCCAGATGGTGCGGCCGAGGGTGTACACGGTGGTCCGTTGGTCGATGACGGTACCGCGGACGAACTCTTCTGGGGCCATGTAGCGGCGGGATCCGGGCAGGCGGTCGGCGTCGAGGACGAAGGGGCCGGGCCGGTACTCGTCCAGGTCGATCAGCCACATCTGTCGGGCGTCGAAGTCGTAGAGGAAGCAGCCGTCGTGCAGGTCGACCGCGACGTGGCCAGCCGCTGCGACGGCTTCGTGTGCGTCGAGGATCGTGGTGATCGCCGCCTCGACGTCGGGATCGCTGGGTGCTGAACCGCGGCGTGGAATCGTGTGGCCCGGATCAGTGAGAGGCGGGCCTGCACGGTGGTGGCCTTCTTAACGAACCAGCGGCGCCCGGCATCCTCAACGCCGTAGGACAGGCATCCCGAGTCTTGGTCGCTGAAGACTGTGAACGCGGACGCGAGCGGCAGGTCCGACAAGTTGTTGAACATACGCCCCACGTGCCCGTCAGATCCTTCGCTTGTGCCGGTCCGGCAGATGCCCGTCTGCTCCGCGGACCAGGCGGGTTCGCGGTGGTTGCCGGCAGCTTCGATGAGTGCGGCGGGTGCACGTGCGGCGAGTTGTTCCGCCTGGTTGAGGGTGAGCGTCCCGCTCTGGCGGAATGCGTCGTAGTCGCACAGCAGGTTCGTGAGCTGCTTGCCCGGCCAGTGACGGAGAGCTTCCGCCACCTCGGGGAGCCGCAGGGGTGCCTTCGGCTGCCGTTGAACGACTAGAAGCCGAGCTGCGCATGAGAGCACGGACAGAACGTGGCGGGCGGCGTCCTCGCGCCGGGTACTGCTGTCGTCTTTGGCGCTGAGGCCGCTCACGGCGATGTGGTGAAGCGCAGCGATGTCCTCAGCAAGATTGGTTGCTGCTGGAGTTGTGGTGTGCGTCGGGCCCGCGCCTGCGATCACGGCGGTGTCGAGGCCGACGCGGTCCAGCACCACCCGCATCGTCATGTCGTGCAGAGGGCCGAGGCTGCGGACGGCGCCAGCCTGTTCGCCGGTGAGATGCAGCGAGGCTCGTATGCCGTGGAGCTTGGATGCTTCGGCGACGATCTCGTTGATCTTGGCTGCTGTTCGTGAGGACGCGGGGAGATTCCAGGCGACAAAGTCGACGTCGCTCCAGCCGTCGACGAAGTCGCCGCGGGCGGCCGATCCGCACAGCCCTACGCCCGCACCAGGGTGCCCGCCGACGACGGCCTGAACTTCCGTTGCCACTTTACTTATGAGTTGGCTGAGGCTCTGGCTGAATGGGAGTGGCCCTGCCGAACGCCAGGCGATGATGGCGAGGGCGCGGTCCAGGATCCGCTGAAACTCAACGTGGGTGGCCGCTCGTCGGGCGGCGGGGGCGTCAAGCCAACGAGCTTCGACGAAGCCCTCGTCTCGGGCAGGCGTTGCGGCGGTGGTCGCGGTTGTGAAGAGGAACCAGTCGATGGTCTTCGCCGCAGGTGAGCCGTCGTTGTGGGTGAAGACGTACTTCTCCTGTCCGAGGTACGCGCCGTAGTGCGTATCGGTCAGGCCGGTCTCCTCGGCTACTTCCCGCACTGCTGCCTGCAGGGGTGCCTCGCTCGGCTCGAGGCGACCCTTGGGGGCTACGGTCTGTCGTTCGCCGTTACCTCGGACCTGATCGAGAAGCAGGATCAAGGGAGCGCCCAGGTCGTTGGTCGTGACGACGGCGCCGGCGGAGGAGTATCGACGAATCACGGCTGGGCTCCTCCGAGGGCTGGCTGGGTGGATTCAAGCGCGTTGCGGAGACGGGCTGAACGGTCCTTGCGGGGCAGGAACGTTTATTGAGGCGTGGCATCCCACTACGCTCTGGGGCGGGCATCCCAGCTCGCGGGCTTCTACTCAGGCGGGACGATGGTCGAGGCCATAGTTGTTCCACCACGACGGTCGGTGCCTTCGAAGGGCTCCTGCGACTCGGGTCAGTAGCAGCCAGTTACCGTTCAGTGTCAGTGCCGCGTCCTCCGGCCTGCTGGCGAGCAGCCGGTCGACGGCCGCGACCATGTCGGGGACCGCACTGCCGGACGTGTCGTCCTTGAGCATGTGGAAGACGATGTTGACGTACGTGTCGGGTTCCCATTCCCATTGGGAGCCGTCGTCGTCCTCAGCGTCGTAGTAACCGTTTCTGCCCGCATAGACGCTGACGGTGTAGCCGGACTCGTCACCGAGGTCAGCGCCGAGTAGTCGGGGGTATCCGGGCTCAGTTGACTCCTCGACGTTGCCAGGAGCCGCAATTTCGGCCACATGTTCCAGCGGGATGTCACCCGCCAGCGTCAGTCGGTACTCGATACCCACGTGCTGCCTGCCTTCTCAGTTTCGTCGGACGATCTGAATGATCTCACCGCTGCGGGTCAGCGCCGTGAGTTCTTTGAGGTGGTGGATGGGCCAGTCGTCGAACTGCTTCTGCAGGGTGCCGAGGTCGCCACGCCAGTCCTGCAGGTTGAGCATGATCCGTTGGGTCTGCTGGCTGGCCACCTTTCCCGACACTTCCGTCCAGACACCACGTACGGCCTTCGCGGGAGTTGGCGAGTAGCAGTCGAAGACATGCCCTTCGATCAGGTAGTCCGGGTCCTTGTCCGGCTTCCCGCCGTCGCCCGTGTTCCGCCGCGCCTCGGCGATCTCCTGCCTGGTCGGGTTCTGGTGCAAGCGGTAACCCTTGCCGGCGACCGTGTCGGCACACGCGTTCTCCAACTCCAACGCACGCTGTACCCTCTGATCCGCCCGTGGCGGAATTTTGGTTCGGGGCCCGGTGGGTGATCCGCCGAGGACGCCGGTGGGGTGCCGGCTCCATGGCGCGGGGTTCCGGTCACCGGAGGCGTCGCCGCCGGAGGCGGGAGGCGGCGGGTTCGGATTGGTGGTGGCAAGAGGGGGCGGGCTGGCCGGTCTGGGACTGCCAGCCCTGATCAGTTTCCCGAGGACCCGATCTGCCGTGCTTCAGTGATCGCGGCTTCGATGAGTTGGCGAGTGGTGCTGGTGCGCTGGACTACGAGTACCAGGACCTGCTTGATGCTTTCCAGCGCCTGTAGCAGGGGTCCGGGCTGCCCGCCCTGAAGGATCATGGTGACGAGCCGCTGTGCCTCGCCAACCTGAGCGATAGTCGCTGCCGTCGCGTCTCGGGTGCTGTCTACCGCGGCGTGGACGGGTGTCAGCCCGGCGATCGTTTCCTGCGGAGTCGCCCCATGTGGAACGGCCGCGGTTGCCTTCGTCGCCTCGCCGATCGAACCGCCGAGGCTTCCCAGGCCGCCTTGAATATTGGTGATCGCACTTCGCACTCGCGTCACGCCCACCGCCACCGCTGCGAAGCCAGCGCCCGCGGCTCGCAGGGCCACCTCCTGTGCCTGACTGTCGGCCGCGGCTGCCAACCCCTGCGCGCGCTCGACACCTGCCGCCAGGGCCCGGAGTTCAACAGTGACCTTCTCAATGTGCGACACGTAGCCGGCTCCCCAATCGAAGATTGTGATGATGTCCGGCAGGCGAACTACCGGGGTATCCGGGAGGTTCACCAGACATCGGCAGTCGACCTGGGGTCCCGGCATGACGTAGATCGGCGGTGGAACCTCGACATAGCTGGTGGTGGAAGTTGATCTCGTTTCAAAGTTCTCGCGCAACAAGCGGTCGACCCTCGTTCCGTAGCCTCGGACTACCTTCTCTGGCCCCTGGTGCCGATGATGACCTCGGTACGGACGAGTTCATCAAACAAGCCGGTGGGGCTGTACTTGATGAGGGCATCTTGAAGGTCAGCTTCGAAAGCCGCCTTGTCTGGTCCTAGTTGCGCTGGGCTGCTGTAGGAGTAGGAGAACTGCAGCCCGATGACCTCGTCGAGGGTCCGCATGACGGTGCGATCCCAGGTGTGGATCTCGAGATGGCGGAACGTTGACTGGGCGAGAACATCCTGGTGGCGTTCTGTGGGGTGCTGGTAAGTACCGCTGCCGGCACGCCGGCTGGGACCGAGGTAGCGGGTGCGTACCTCGGCGATGACGTCGGTCCAGGGGGCCGGTTCGATGTCGCCCGGTGCGCCACCGGAGGCGAGGACGACGGCACCGGCGGGCTCGATGATCTTTTCGATGTCGCGCAGGGTCTGGTGCCGGTCGGTCCAGTGAAACGACGCCCCCATGACGGTGAGCAGGACTGGGCCGATGTTCATCGCGGGTAGGGCCGTGGAGTCGCCGAGCAGCCAGGTGATGTTGCCTGTGCGCTGAGCTTCGGCGAGTGCGCGGCCCTCTTGCAGCATGCCGGGTTCCGGGTCGACGGCAATGACTTCACCGACAAGCGCCGCGAGCGGCAGCGCGATCGTGCCCGTGCCGGTCCCCAGGTCCAGGACGCGCTGAGTGCCGTCGAGGCTGAAGCGCAGGCGAAGATGCTCGTACATGGCGGGGTCGTAGCCGGGCCGATATTTGGCGTAGTACGGGGCAGTGGAGACGAACAACTGGTTGGGCTGCTTCGGCATGGACACGTTCTCCTTGTCGGTCCGCATGCTGGGTGGCCGTTGAACGCGTAGCCGCGCACTTGTGCAAATCCTGGCATCAGGCGTGCGCTAATCCGGGCACCAGCAGCTGCTGGTCGACGGATCCTTTCCCCATCCGCACGGGACGCGAGGACATCGAGCAGGCCCGTGCTGATGCCGCCGCCCGAACGTGACTGGCACCGGGGATCTCCGAGCGGGCATCCGCAGGCGATGAGTCAGCTACCGCCGAATCGTAGGAGCGGCACGTCGTACAACGTCGTATCAGGAACGCGGCGCATGACCGGCGCAGCGACCTCGATGATCAGCATTTCGGTGAGGAACTGGACGGTGGCAGCAAGTAGGTGGCTGGTGTGCCCGGTGGCGCTATGTTCCTTGAGGCCGACGCTCGCGTGGATGTGCGGCCGGATCTGGTCCGCGGTCTCGTCGTACGCGATGGTGCCGCCGCCGAGCGCCTCGACGTTGGACAGGTGTACGCGATCCCAAACTGGTGCCTGGGGGTTGTCGAGGCGTTGGCAGGTGCCGACGATCTCGACCGAGCTGAAGCCGGCGATGAAGACGGGGATATAGCCGTGACGAACACCGTTGGTCCGGCAGGCGTCCGCGAGGGCGGAGAAGAAGTCCTCGCCGTGGTCGAAGCTAACGCCGATCATTCGTCCCGGCGTGAGGTCGTGGCTACGCATGCTGCATCTCCGGCTGCTGGCTGGGGGTCGGCCAAGGCCAGCGGGTGGGGTCTCCGGTGCCACCGGCGGCAGCGAACGCGGCAGCGATGGAATCGGGACCGGCGTCGGCGGCGAGAAGTGTCCACAGCAGGATGCGTGCCTTGTAGGGGTCGAGGAAGCCGGCGCCGACGAGACCTCGGCGCTGCAGGTCGCTCTCCGAACCAGGAAAACCGTAGGTCGAGGCCAGCACCGGTCCGGCACCAGTGCGGGAGGCAAGCACGACCGGGATCCTCGTCGCGAGGGCCGCGAGCTTCTCGACGAGGTGCCGAGGTACGTGGCCGACGCCGAGGCCAGCCACCACGAGGCCATCGAGTCCGTGGGCACCGGTCAGGAGGAGGCCATCGTCGCCGAGGGTCACGGTGTACAGCCCTACCCGCGGCACGCGGGTGGCCGTCTCCATCGGCACGGTCATGCGATGGAGCGGACGTGCGAGCAGCCGCACCGTTCCTTCGACGACGTGACCGAGTGGGCCGGTGTTCGGGGAGCGGAACGTGCCGCCGCTGGTGGAGTGCGTCTTGCGGACTTGCCCGGCGGCGTGGATCTCATCAGCGAGAACGACGAGGGTGCCGAGGCCGCGGGCGGTGGGGCTACCGGCTGTGCGGATCGCTGCGAGCACGTTGGCCGGTCCGTCGGCGCCGGCGATGGTGGGGTTACGCATTGCCCCCGTGACCACCACGGGCGCATCTCCGGTGTGCAGTAGGTCGAGCAGGTATGCGGTCTCTTCGATCGTGTCGGTGCCCTGGGTGACCACGACGCCGTCGATGCCACCAGTGGTGGTGCGATCGGCGATGAGAGCTGCAAGCGCGGTGAGATCGTCGAACTCTAATGAGGCACCGGGCAGTTGACGGAAGGTATGGACGTGCACGTCGATGCCGGTGTCGGCCAACCCAGGTACGGCGGCGATGAGCTGCTCCGCAGTCAACGTCGGCACCACCCCCGCGTCGCGGCCGGAGGTCATGGCGATCGTGCCGCCCAGGGAGAGCATCAGGATCGATGTCGGCTTCTCCGCCACCGCACCTCCTCGTTAGTGTTGGTGTACCTGCGGCAGACTGTCACAGGTTCTCAGTACGGCGAAGAGTCAAGGAAGGCTCGCCAGGTAGCGGCACGCGGCGTTGATGCCATCGGTGGTCAATAATCGGCTACGAGGTCGGATCAATCCTTCGACGCCAACTGCTGCCAGTTCCGCCGAACGTCGACGCAACCAAGACCAATCCAGGCCGAGGTAGTCGGCGAAGGTCTGCAAGCGGTGTTCGGGCCGACTCCCTGCCGCGATGGAGCCGGCCTGGCCGCCTCGGGCGACATCGTCGTAGCGCCGTAACGAGCTACGGCGGTCCAAGGCGTCAACATGCCAAAGTCCATCGGCGCGCACCCAAGTGGCGAGGATGACCTGCGAGTGTGGGGTCAGTACGAAACCTTCGACGCTGGCGTAGGTGGGATCGGGGTTCACATACACGGCGACGCGCAGGGATTCCATGAACGCTGCCGAGAGCAGCAACAGAACACGCTCGGCGTGAGGGCTGCTCTGCACAGCGGTTTCTGGGATGCAAAAAACGCGGGTGGCGGGGGCGGTGGGCGTCGTGAAGCGTTCGCTCGTGGTGCGCAGGTAGGCGATCTTGTGGCGAAACAACAGCCAGGTGCTGGCCTCCTCGCCGTACTGCTCCCGGGTCCAGAAGACGGGCCGGCCGGTCGTGGCGTCGAGGCGGAGGCTGATGTAGCGAGCGCAGAAGTCGGAGCCGAGCCACATCTGGCTCAGGGTGTTGAGTTCGGCGGCGATATCGCGGCTGACGGCGGATCCCGGTAGTTGCGCGTAATGGCGCAGTTGAGGGATGCGGTCGGCGAGCGCGGCGTCATCAACCAAAAGAGCGTCGTCCATGCCGCACATGGCCCACAGGATGCCGATGGTGAAGGCGTCGAGGCGATATGCGGGGGCTACCATCCCAAGAGTTGGCGTTGTGGCCACCGCGAGGACCGGCGTGTCGCCGTCCAGTAAATCAGCCGCCAAGAGTGCGCGAAGTCCGGAGGCCGCAGCGTGGCCGCCGGCGAGCGCGCCGGTGAAGCCGCTGATGTCGCGACGATCTTGACTGGGAATGCTGCTGAGCGTCAGGGTGGTGGCGGGTACGGCGCGACCGCGCGGCAGGGTGAGCAGTCGGTCGACTGGCCATGCCGGTGGGGGAGCCGTAAGTTGCGCACCGGGCAGTGCCGACTCCCAGCCGGTTGGCGCATCACTGACGGTCTCGTCTGGCAAGGCGGCGAACGTGGGTGTCGTAAGCGTGATGCTGTGTCGCGGCTGCGAGACGGCGGCACGCACCGCACGGGCAGTGGCAGCGACTGTGGCACGCTCCTGGCACCGCTCGAGGTCGACCAGCGGCAGGAACTCGGCTAGGGCACCCCCGGTGGCAAGCACGCTGTCGCAGGCAGCGGCGAACTCCGCGCTCGGCCAGCGCAGCGCCTTTTCGACCTTGGCGATGAGGTCCGCACTGACGTGCAGGTGCTCACCTAGCCTTGCTTGTGACCAGAGGCGCCGTTCCCGCCAAGTTCGCAGCTGGGCGCCGAAGTAGTGCTTCGCGGAGGTGTGCGGTGCGAGTTCGCGTGGAGTCTGGGCCATCCCAACCTCACCGGGTCCGCCGGCTGCCCGCCCACTCAAGAGCGGATTCCGTCGTCGCGGAGTAACGATCGGTGCCGCCCACGGTACACGCCGTGGGCAGCAATTTCCGTCTCAACTGGCCTTCGCCGATCACGCCGGATGTGCCGCAGTAACGCTGACGGCGGCGTCGAAGATCTTGGTCATACGGTGGCGGAGATCGTCGTGGTTGACGAGTGTGACTGCCGCTTGGAAGCCAGCCCTTGCCTGTTGCAGATGATCAGCCTGAGTGTGCAGGTGCTCAGTGAAAAAGTCGCGGACCTCCGGCGACGCGGTGGAGGCGACGCGGGCGGCATACAGGACGGTGAGTGGGAAGGCCCAGCAGGCGTGAAGGAAGCCGAAGGCGGGTCGCTTGGTGGCTCGCCAGGGCGAGTAGAAGTGTTGGTCGTCAGGAATGGTTACGTGGCATGCGGCGAGGGCGTCGTTGAGCCAGTTGTGGCCAGCTTCGTGGATGAGATCGCGGGCGAGGACGAGCGGATGCTCGGTGTGGTCGGTAAACACCGTGCCGGGCAGGCGGGTAATGGTCCAGCTGAGCAGAGTGTCGTGAAGCCTTTTTCGGCGAAGGAGGCAAACGATAGGCGCGTGGTCACGTAGCAGTGCGCCGAAGCCGGCGGTGGCGGCTGTCGAGAACCCGTCTCGCACATGCTCGATGGCGATGGATTGGGCAGGCACCGTTTCCGGGCTGACGACGTAGTACGGGGTGGCGGCGATGGCGGAGCGGCACATCTGGTCAGGGTTTGGGTTGACCACGATCGGAGCGACGCGATCATGGTCGGCGCGCAGGTGGCTAGCGTCGCCAGTGGTGGCATGGCGGTACCAAGCCAAGAGCGTGCCGTCGGCAGCTCGTGCCGCAGCCTCGGCGCCTTCGAGCCAGTGGTGGGCGAGGGCGTAGTTCAGTGGCGTGATTGCCGGGGCGGTCGTGCCGAGGACGCGGTGGATGGCAGTGGCGCGCTGCCGTCGTAGTTCCGTGGTGGCCGGCAGGGTGAAGACGTCCTCAAGGGAAGGCACCGCTGTTCTCCTTTGCGCCGCAATGGGGACCTGGTGCCGGGTGCAGGACCCGGCACCAGGCCGAGGGCAGGGTTACTGCTGGTCTGTTGAGGTGTCGGTGTTGTCCGCCGGAGGCCAGCCGGTGGTGGCGACATTCGCGGTGTGTGCGGTGACCTGGACGGTGGGGTTCTCGCCACGGAGTTGGTCAACGGCGGCGAGGAAATCGTCGTACGGCGTGGGCTCGTCCACGAGGTGCTCCTTGTCTGGTCAAAAAAGATGTCTGGGCTGCGTGGGGTGCCGGGCAGAGGCGGACTGCGGGTGCGCGAAGGCATGGGGTTGTCACCGCTCAGCGAGCAGCCAGCTGATGAACTTGCAGGCCCGGCCGTAGGTGGCTGGTTCGGTGCCGTGGGTGAGCTGGGAGCCGTAAATAATCGCGTCACCGAGGCGAGGACGGACGGTCCAGCGAGTGCGAGGCAGGTCGCGGAACCAGGCGGACGAGTTGTCGGCACCGTCGTGGATGAGCGACATGCCGGTTGCGTACCCGGCAGCGTCGGTCACGTCGGTGCTGGCCCAGATCTCAGCGGCTCCGGTCGTCTCGACGTAGAAGTCGCCACCGACGTCGGCGTGTCGAATGGGGACGCCAATGCCTCCGACCTGACGGGGCCAAGTGTGGGGGTCAAGGGCGATGCCGTCGGCATGGGGAGTGATGTGCTGTCCCGTGCGGTACTCGACGTAGGTCCAGGGGCGCAGCGCAGTCACAGACGGCATGGCGCGGCGGATGGTCGGCATAGCGCAGTTGGTTGCCCGGTCGAGGATGGCGGTGACCGACGGAGGTAGCTCGGCAATCTCGATGCGTCCGGTGGGTTCGTAGACCGCCTTGGCCTCTGCGGCAGTCAGGCCCGGGATCTCATGCATCGTGCTTACGCGGTCTCGGTCGAAGCGGTGGGTGCCAGCCGAGGCGAGGACTTCGTCCATCACGGTGGCGAGATGTTCGACGTCGGTGGGGCTGAGGAAGCTCTCCACGCTGTGGGTGGTCAGGGTCTCGGATACATGAATCATGACTTCCGTCCTTGAGACGTGGGCGGGCTCAGGAGCGGCATTCGCAGTCGGCGCGCGCGTCACGGGCGATGTCGTCCATCGCGCCGGTGATAGCGGCGACTGCGTCGTTCAGGGTGGCGAAATATTCGTCCCAGCCAGCCGTCGGGGCGAGGGCGAGATCGAGGACCGGATACTGGCGGTTGGTGGCCTCGCTGGTCAGCCGGTCCCGGCCGACCAACAGCTCACAGGCAGCTGGCAGCACCTGCCGTGCTCGGGTGTGCAGCCGGCACAGAACGTTGCTGAGTTGGGCGGATTCGATGCGGTCTCGCGGAAGGACGCCGACGCGCAGGCCGACAGGTGCCAGATCGAGATCGGTGTACCGGTGGCCCTGACAGCTGTCGTATGTCACATAGCCCAAGCGTCGGGTCAGCAGGTCGATCAGTGGCCAGACCGCGGGCTCGATGCCATCCCGCCACTGAGGGTGCTGCGGGTCGAGGTCGTCGGCAGGGTGGATACCGGGCAAACCTGCACTGTTGATGTTGCCGTGTTCACTGCGCCGCAGGATCACTGTTGGCCTCAATCGGCTGGGGTCGTCCCAGCGGTCGAGGAAGCCGGCCACGTCGGGCATCGAGTTGGGAAGGCGGGGGCGCCATCGCACCGCGCGGCAGGAAATGGCACCGGGTCGATGGGGTTCGGCGAGGAGGGCGGCGACGCCGTCAATTAGCCGCATCCGGTAGGCGCAGTATTCGTCGTCGCTGTCGGCGTGCTGGTGCGCCCGCCGGCGGGTGGCGACGCAGCCGCCTCCGCAGGTGTCGCGATAGCGGCAGCTCGCGCACTTCACCATCAGCGACCGGCCGGCGGTAAGAAGCGGCAATTGCCGCTGTGCCCGAATAAGATCGGCTTCCTCTGTGACCTCGGGGAGCATGGCGAGTTGGGCCTGCGGCCCTGGTAGCTCGTCGCAGCTGCCCAGGCGGCCGTCGGGGTAGGCGGTGAAGACGTGGTCGCACTTGGCGGCGGAGAAGTGGCAGATGGCGGCAGATGCGCCGGTGAGACGCTGGATGGCCGAGACCGCTGGTTCGAGCTTGATGCGTTCGAACAAACCGCTGCTGATCCAGTGTGCGGTCGCACTGAGGACGAAGGACGCGTACTCCCCTGGCGTGGTTGCCCAGGCGGGCCGGTCAGGGACGGTGAGTGCCGCTTGTTGCAGCTGTCGACTCGCCGGCACCCGTACGCCAACGGACCGGGTTGGGGCGATGTCGGCGGCGTCGAAGCAGGGTACGAGGTTGACGGCGCGTACAGCCGCAAATCCGGCGAGATGGTCGAGGATCTCGACGGCGCGGTTGAGCACGGCAGAGGTGACGACGGTGATCACCCCTACGTGCTTGCCCCGTGTTGCGAGCAGGTTCAGGGCGGCGGCGACGCGGTCGTAGGTGGGCCGGCCGTCGTAGCCGATGCGCCAAGCGTTGCTCTCGGCGTCGCCGTCGAGTGAGACCCCAATCTCCAGGTTCGGGTAGTGCGCGTCAATGAGGTCGAGCCAGGCGTCGTCGAGCAGCAGGGCGTTGGTCTGAATCGACACACGGACGACGTTGGGTTGGGCCGCGAGTCGGTCGAGAATTTCGGCAAAGTAGGCCCGGCCGATGGTCAGTGGTTCGCCACCGTGCAGTTCGACAGCGACCGGCCGATCACCGAAGATCGTGGTCAGCCGGCCGGCGTCATCGGCGGAGAGCCGGGCTCCACCAGGGCTTTCTTTACGCTTCTCGTAGCAGTACAGGCAGTCGATATTGCAGGTGTCGCCGCGCAACTTGAGGATAACCGAGACCGGCCGGCGAGCCTCGGTGGCGGACAGGGGTCGGTAGATGGCCTCCGGAGTGGTTACGGTCGGTGACATCGTCAGCCTCCCTCGCGGTGTAATCGCAGCCAGCCGTTGAGCTGGCCGGGGGTAAGTCGGACGCGTTGGTTGCCGCGACGCAGGAACCAGCCGTCTGCGTAGCGCTGGGGCAGCCAGCCCTGATCACCCGTTCCGGCCGGGGGCAGTTCCTCGGTGGCGATCATGTCCGGCCAACACCGGAGGAGCGCGGCGGTGACCCGCTGCCGGACGGCCGGAAACCAGGAGAAGTCCTCGGCATTCCATGCCGAGGTGGGGAGTGCCGGTGGTGGCTCATCGTTGATTCGACGCCAAAGGGAAGGTAGCCACTTGTCGCCGAGTAGCGGTTGGTCCGCTACCACGAGGTCGAGGCCGAGAAGGCAGACCTCCAGCTGGCGGCAGACCACCTCGGCCTCGGCAGGTAGCTGGTCGGTGACGAGCCCGAGGAGGTCCTCGACCAGGCTGAGGACGTACTCGATCCGGTCAGCGACCACCCAGTTTCGGTAGCAGGAAATTTCGCTCGCGGTAGCGACCACCTGCCATCCTGCTGGGGTGTACCGTCGCGCCGTCCGCAGGTGGGTGAGCTGCCCGAGCGCAGCGCGGACCTGCCTGAAGCGCTCGACGTCGTCGAAGCCCACGTCGAAGGAACTCGCCAGGCTCCTCAGCGATTGGATGTCGGTGTAAGTACATGCGGCGAGGTCAACCCGTACGCCGTCCACCATTCGAGAGCGCAGCATGGGCGGACGGTCGTGGAAGACGACGCGCAGGTCGATATCGCTGCCGGCGTGAGCCAGGCCGACAGCCAGGGCACCCTCCAGCCAGACCTCGTCAACGCCATGGTTGTTGCTCAGTTCGGCTGCGACGCGGGCCGCGATCTCGGTTCGAATGTCCGCCGAGCTGGTCATCGAACCTCCTCTCGCGAGGGCATCAAGACAGCTCGTAGGGTCTCGGCCGTCCAGTGGTCTAGGGCACGCCGCACGTCCGCACGCTGTGCCCCGATGTGCGGGGTGAGGAGCAGGTTGCGCGGCTCGCTCGGCCGGGTGAGCGAGGCGATGTGCTCAGGGTCGATTGCGTCGACGGCCAAGCCGCTTAGCGTGCCGGCATCCAAGGCATCCAGGCAGGCGGGCAGATCAAGCGTCTCTACCCTTCCGGCGCAGACCAGTGCCGGGCTGCGTCGCTTTGCGCGTGCCAGCCAAGCGGGGCCAACGGCCGATCGGGTGGTCTCGCGTAGCGGCAGTGCCACGATGTGTAGATCTGCCCAATCGATCAGCAGTTCTGCGGGTTGCTGCGGTAGATGCGGAGGATTCGAGGGCCAAGCCGCATACGCGAGGTCCTGCACGGCCTGGCCCAGTACTTGCTTGATGGCGAGACCGACGGGACCGGCGCCCCAGATCGCGACGCGTTGCTCCGCCAGGTGACGTCCAAGGCAGGCAGTCTTGAGGTGACGACCGACGATAAGGCCGTTGTGCCCGAGCGCCGCCCGGCGCGTAACGCTGAGGGCAGCCAGCAGGGTCCATTCCGCGACGGCTGCGGCGTTGGCGACAGGGTTGCGGTGAACGGTGATACCTCGGGCCGCGAGCGCACTGACGTCGATGTTGTCGGTGCCGGAACCCGGTCGCACGACATGTCGCAGTGCCGGCAGGTGGTCGAGGTGGCCGACCGCGAGCCGGGTGCCGGAACGCATGACGGCCGCGACTGCGGGATGGGACGTCCTCGGTAGCCGGTCTAGTACCTCGACGCGCACTCCCGGCAGTGCCTGGGCCAGCGGACGAGGGTCGGCACTGCCCTCGATGAGCAGGATGCTCTTCATTCGACCCGCCGGTACAGACCGAAGGCGAGGTCACCATCACCGACGAGAACTTCAACAGGGGATGGTGTACCGAAATAGTCGTCGCAGGCCCGCTTGACGCCAGGGAGGCCGTCCCACGCCTTCGGATTCAACACCGTGTCGGCATAGTCGTCGATAATGAGCACGCCGCCGCGACTCAGCCGAGGAACGCAATCCGTCAACGAAACGTGGATGGAGTCGTAGAAGTCGCCGTCGAGGTAGCCGAACGCGATGGAGTCAGGCAGTTCGCGAGGCAGGGTGTCGGCGAACCAGCCTGGATGGATCACGGGGCTTGGCTCATTCCAAGTGACGTGGGTGGCCTCGACGTCCGCCGGAGTGCTCACCAGCTCGCCTTCCCTCAGGTGGCTCGAGTCCCGATCGCCTGGGGCCGGTAGGCCCGCGAAGGAGTCATAGACATGAATCTGCCGCCTGCTGTCGCCGAGATCGTTCAGCACTGCGCGCATCCACAGCGCCATGGCACCTCGATAGCAACCGACCTCAACGAGCGCGCCCTCGACGCTTTCTTCGATCGTCTGCCGTAGGTGGGCTGCGATGGCGGTCAGCCGGTCGGCGTCTACGGTGTTGGCGTGCTCGGCGAGCAACCACTCGCGTAGCGTTTCCAGGCGAGCGCTCATCGCGGTCACCACCGGTCCACGAGGCAGTCGCTCCGGTCCCCGCCGAGTGCGTCGAGCAGTTGCGGGACGACACGTGGCAGCAACTGTTTGCTGGCCAACGAGGTCATCGGCACCCACTCGAACCCGATTTGGTCGGGGTCGGCTGGATCCGACATGCGGGGCGCAGTGTCGTCGAGGGGCTCGGCGAGGAAGTTGAACTGCACCTTCTGCACGTCGCCGAACTCCCCGCGCCAGACTTCGGGCACGTACTCCACGACGAACAGCAGCCGATCCGTCCGCACCCGCAGCCCGGTCTCCTCAGCGACCTTGCGGCGCACGGCGTCGCGCAGGCACTCTCCCTCGCGGGCCTTGCCTCCCGGCAGGTTGTAGTGGAAGCCGCTGGCGTCGTCGTAGGACAACAGCAGCACGTGGTCGTCGCGTAGGACGGCGGCCTTCACCGACACGCTGATCTGCGGCAGTAGGGGCATGTGAGCCTCCTGAACGAGGGGCGGGGCGCTGGGCTCAGACGCGGGCGTAGGGATCACCGATCGCCAGTAACTCACCGACAGTGGCCAGCGGCACCGTGCCAGGCGAGCCGGTACCGGCCAGCTCCGCAGCGGCGGCGCGCATACCCGCCAGTGCGGCTCGGCTGAGCTGGTTGGCGTAGATGCACATGGCGAACCCGGCCCGGCCGAGCTCCTGCCAACCGAGGTGAGAGAAGGCGGTTGGCACAGTGACTAGGGGAACGGGCGCCGCCCATTCCCGCACCGTGCGTAATGCCTCATCCCCTGACGGGTCACGGGAGTGGATCAGCACCGCGTCTGCACCGTGCTCGGCGTAGTAGCGGGCACGGTCCAGGGCTTCGGAGAAGGGTGCACCGGCGATCAGCGCCTCCGTGCGGGCGATGAGCACCAGATCGTCGCCGGCCCGACGCATCTCCCGTAGCTGATCCGCGACGACGCTGGCCTCGGCGAGGCCCTGGGTGCGGTGGGTACTGAAACTGTTGCACTTCGGGTAGGCGCTGTCCTCCAGGCAGAGCGCTGCGGCACCGGCTCGGGCGAGGTCGAATGCGAAGCGGCGGGCCGAATCCGCGGAGCCGCCTGCGTTGTCGACGTCAACCACCACGGGTAGGTGGGCAGTGCGCCCGACCGCGAGCACCACGTCGCACAGGTCGCGCACGCCGAGTACGTTCGCGTCGGCAAGCCCGGCTGCGGCGGAGACCTCCAGGCTGCTGACCCAGAGCGCGTCGAAGCCAGCACCGGAGGCGGCGGTAGCGGCGAGGGCGTTTACCGCACCGACCGCCCGGACCGGGGTGCCGGTTTGTGCGGTCAAGCCGCGACGGAGGCGTTCAGCGCTCACCGGTCCTCCCGTCGCGGGACCGCTGCGGCACGAGGTCGTGCTCGATGAGGGCCTGCCAGACCTGGTTCAGGACCGCGCCGGGGCTGGCGCTGGCGTCGATGTGTGCCACGTTGCCCAAAAGCGGGTAGGCCGCAGGCTCGTTGACGATCTCGGTGTAGACCTGACGCACCCGCGCTTGCACGTCCAGCACGTCCCAGTCCGCCCGCACGGCGTCACCCTGTCGCCCATGCGCTCGCTGCAGTGAGTCACTCGGGTCCAGATCGAGCACCAGTGTCACATCGACCGGCTCGGTGATACCGGCAGCGAGCCGCTCGTATGTGTCCCTCGGCTTCATTTCGTGCTTGACGGCGAAGAACGCCAGCTCACTGACCAGCCACCGATCGCTGATCACTGGACGATTCACCAGTGCCGGTCGCACCAACTGAGCAAGCGTCGCCGCCTTGTCGGCCACCAGAGCCTCCAGGTACCGGTCACGGTTGTCCGCCGACGGTTGGTACTTGCCCTCCACGAGGTCCGCAGCGGTATTGGCGGCTAGGAAATTGCTGGTCAGAATGCACATTGGTGTGATTCCGTACAGCCCTTCCCACAGCCGAAACAGGCCCTTGCGTACCGTTGTCTTCCCGGTACCGTCCAAGCCTTCGATCACGATGAACGGATAGCGCTGCATCACTCCACCTGACCCGCGCCGGTACCGCCGGCGTACTTCGTGAATCGGCCCCGCCATGGCACCGACATCGACACCAGGTCAACGAGACGCAGCTCGGCCAGCTCCTCCAACAGTTCCGGCATCCGGCGTTCAATGGTGACGCTCGTCGCCAACGCCTGGCAGTAGGCGCCACGCAGCCGATCGTCGGTCACACCGTCCGCGCGAAGATGTTCCTCCAACACCCGGATGGCCATGCCAAGTGCGACGACGCCGCAGGCCTCCCGCAGCACTGCCAGCTCAAGAGGCGGCTTGTCAGTTCGGAGGGTCACGTGGTGGACCCCGCTCTGACGGATGACCGCGAGGAACCCGACCAACCAGGCAGCAGCGCTGCAAACAGCAGTGAGATCGGCGGCCACAACCTGACGGACACCGTGCCTCGTCAACGCACCGGCTTGGGTCAGTGCCGTAGGTCCCAACGCGCTTGCCGGACCGACCGGAAACGCGTACCGCGCTGCAAGGTCGATGAATGGTCGAATTCCGGCAGCGTCGATGCGGCTGGACGCCGACGTGATGTCCGGCACCGGATTAACCGCCAACGCCGCAGCAACGCCACCGCCTACTAGGTCCGGCAACGGCGCGTCCGATGTGAGAATCGCTTGCCACTCATCGAGATAAAGGTGAACCCGTTGGATCTGGAGGCCGTCACCGACGGTGAGCCACAGTCGGTGCAGGGGCGGTGGAGCCGTTTTTGACTGAGGCGGAGCAGGCACAGATACTCCTCATTTCAGGATCATGCGGACGAGTGCGGCGAAGCACCGACAGCCGTACTTAATTGAGGCACACACAAGCGCCGTGGGCCAGCAGGCGCATGCGGACAGACAAACTTGTCCGCATGCGCGGTGTGCATTCGGAACCTGGTGTCCGTGGAAGGCGCTCGATCCGGCAAGGCCACTCATGGTGCCTCCCGGCCACGGCCCGCACTGGTGCCGTCGATCGGTGGCGGCTGGCAATAGCCGAATAGCTAGGTATTTTTCGGGCTGCTCTTGGCGAACGGCGTCTCGTCGTCCTTCAAGCGAGGGCGATGACGTCGGTGGGGGCTTGACCGGCCGTGAGTCTTCGATCAGTGATCGTCGACGACGGGCACTTTGCCTTCCAGCCGTCCATGGTTGCGCCGCCTTGAAGGGTGAGTGACCCTATGTGCGCGATGTCCACGCTGCTCAATGCCATCCGAATGGAAGCAGCCTGAGAGGGCGGTGTCATGGGTCAGACCCCGCGGGCGCTCCAACCATCCGTGTCCGAGCGCCACTTCTTCGGTGCCGAGCTGCGACGGCTGCGGGAACGCGCCAGCCTCTCGCAGGCACGGCTGGGCACCGTGATCCGATTCAGTGCTGACCTGGTGCGTCGCGTCGAGACAGCGGACCGATTCCCTCCCGGGGGTTTGTCGAGGCCTGCGACAAGGCACTGGCGGCCGACGGGGCCTTAATGCGCCTGCTGCCGCTGTTAGAGAAGAACCGGACCAGCGCGGGCAGGCAGACGGGTCTGCCGGACGGGCCAGCCGGCGGCATCACTCTGCTGCCCACCCAGTCAGCGGACACGTCAAGGCTTGCCGATATGGTCGTCCGGGTTCCGTTCCAGCCAGGTGTTCTCGATCGCGCCGCCTTGGACTGGCTGAACGCTGCTGCGGGACCCCAAGTGTCCGCAGCCGGACGACCCGGCTCGCCTGGTCAGGTTCGTGAAGAGGACCTCAGCTCCGCTGAGACCGCTCTGGCGATGTTCCGGCAGTTGGACCACACCCACGGTGCCGGACGAGTCCATGCCCAGGTGCAGCGGTACGTCGAAGGGGAACTGAACCGCCTGCTAGCGAATAGCCCCGCCTCGGAGGCGATCGGCCGGCGCCTTTACACGTTGGCTGCGGGCTTCTTCGAATTATGCGGCTACCAGGCGGTCGACACCGGTGCCCACGGTCTCGCCCAGCGTCGTTACTTACGCGCTCTGCGCCTGACGCAGGCCGTCGACGACCGCTTGTACGGCAGCTATCTACTCGCCGTGAACATCGGCCACCTCGCGCTGCACTGCGGCCACCCCGAGCCGGCACCGCGCATGGCGTTGACGGCGGTCAGAGGCAGCGAGACTCAGGCGACGCCCGCCGTGGGTGCCGCGTTACACGCCGTGGTGGCGCGCACGCACGCCCGCCTCGGACGTGAAGGCGAGTGCCTGAGCCACCTCGACATCGCGGAGCGGCAGCTGGCCCGCAGCAGGCCCGAGGACGAGCCGCTGTGGATCCAGTACTTCGATCCGGCCTATCTCGCCGACGAGCTTGCCCACTGTTTCCATGATCTGGGTCGGCCGCAGCAGACCCAACGGCACCTGGGCGATGCCCTTGCCGCGCTGAGCCCCACACACGTCCGTCGACTGGCCATCGACACCGCGCTCCTGGCCTCATCATTGGCTGCCGCCGGCCGCATTGACGAAGCCTGCGCCGCCGGCCGAGTGGCGGTGGATCACGCCGCGCGGACCACCTCGCACCGCTGCTTGGAGCGCATCGTTGAGGTGCAAGCCGATCTTGAGCCCTGCCGGTGTGAGCCGGAGGTCCGTGAGTTCGGCGAGTATGTGCGTTCTCAGTTACCGCTGGCCGCGGTGTAGTCCCCTTAATCGGCAGCGGCAGCCGCCATCACGGAACGGTAGTGCGCGAGTTCCGCTTCCAGCGCCGTGCCCGCCTGGGCGGAGGTCGCCACGTAGTGGCCGACGTCGGGAAGAAGCAGCATGTCGTGGGGCACGCCGTGGGCCGTCAGTTGATCGGCGAGTTCCCGCACATCCTCGACCACCGCCACGTCATCGGCGGTGCCGTGGACGAGCAGCACCGGCCGCTGAACGGTTGCGGCATTGACCCGCCCGGCACCGCCTCGCAGCCGTCTGGCGTGCGCGCGCTGGAAGCGGGGCACGGTTTCCGCCCAACGGTCGGGATCCACGATCGCTGACACGGCCGTGGCGGCAGCGAACGGACCGTTCTGCGCCACCGCGTGCAGGGCTGTGTATCCACCGGCGCTGGCTCCGCGAATGAAGACGTGACCCGGTATGGCTCGTCCTGTTGCAAGCAGGTGGTCCGCCACCGCGGCGCAGTCATCAACGTCGTCGAGGCCCCACCGGCCGTACAGCGCTTCCCGGAAGACCCGGCCGTACCCGGTGCTGCCGAGATAGTCGACGTCCACGACGGCGAACCCCCGACTGGTGAAGAACTGTGCCTGCCAGTCCAAGCGCAGGAGGCACGAGGCGGTAGGCCCAGGATGCGCCCTCACGATCACCGGTGCCCGCCAGTCCGCCGCCGAGGCCGTTGGCGGATACACCAGGGCAATCACCTCTCGATCACCCGCGACGTGAACTCGCAGTTCCGTCGGCGTCGACACTTGCGCCCCGTCGAGTTTGGCGTGCTCCGATCGGGCAAGCACCTCCACCCGAGGAGCGGCGGCCGTGAGGTGCACGAGCGCGACCTGTGGGGCCGCGGTCGGCGACGACCCGATCAATGCCACCGTCGTTCCTTGAACGGCCAGGTAGGGCTTGATGGACGTATATGGAAGGTCGACCGGGCTAACAGTGCCGTCAGGGTCGATGACGACGAGGCGGTGCCGCGGCCCGTCCTGCACCGCCACGACGATTCGGCCGTCGTCAAGGAAGTCGTACGACGCGTAGCCCAGCTCCCACGGCTCCGCCGCGCACTCACCCGCGATCGGTGCCACCAGTTTTACCTGGTGACCGTCCCACCGGTAGAGGTTCCACCAGCCGCTGCGGTCGGACACGAAGTACAGCGCCCCGTCGGGACCCCACCTCGGCTCCACCGCTGACTCGTCGGAACCGCCGGCGATCCTCACCGGGCGCTCGGGGTGACCACGCGGCGAGTAGAAGGCGACCCACACCTCGCACGCATCCCAGGGCATGTCGCGCTCGGTCCAAGCGTTCCAGGCCAACCAACCCGGGCCTGGCCGAGGTGCGCCGAGAAATCCCCGGGATACGGCGAGAGTCCGCATCTGTGGAGCACCTGTGAGCGACACCGCGATGAGGTCGTCACCATGCTCTGACTCCCGCACAGCCAGTAACTCGCCGTCGCCGATCGTCAGGTCTCCGAAGGATCCCAGACTGACCAACTCGAGTTCATCGTCGTGACGCCGGCTCCGGTAAAGGCCGTCTCCGCCGACGCACCACAACGTCCCGTCAGCGACAGCGAACGTCCCGCCTCCGTACGCGTGAACTCCGCTTGTGATGTCCAAGCTTTCAGGACTGACCTCACGCGCGCCCTCGCCGCGACTCCAACGCGAAACTGTCGCAACCCCGCCAGCCGCCGGGTGGGTCTCCAACCAGTACAGGGCACCGCCACTAGCACGCACCTGGTCATAGCTCACGGAGGCGCGAACGGCGTCCTTAACCGAGACCGCGGCGATGCTGTCCGCCAGCCTCACGGATCCTCCTCGAACAACTTCCGTACCCGCCCGGACGGCAGAGGCCCGCCCGTCAACTTCGGCACCGGATAGGGCAGTAAGAGTCGTCGTGTTGCAAGGTCCGCGCGAGTGCTCCTCGGACACGATCGACTCTACGCCTGCCCCCTCGCCCCTGCCGCTGGACATGGCGTTTCTGGCCTGTCCGCTGTCCGAGTCTCTTGGCGGCGAACACGTCGATGCGGACAACAGCCTTTGTCCGCATCTTTGGTATCGACTTAGCCAGTGAAATCGAGCGACCCTTTCTGAACGCAAGGCCATTCGCAGGCGGCCCAGTAGAGAGTGTTTCGGCTGCCGAAAAGCGATCCTATTGGAAGGGTGCGATGCAACTACAAGATGAATTGGCGCGCTATGGCTACCGGCAGGAGTTGGCCCGGAGGCTGCGCTTCCGCGACTTGATCGCCTACGGGCTGGTGTACATGGTGCCGATCGCGCCGATGGCGATCTTCGGCAGCGTGTACGCCGGCTCCGGCGGGATGGTCGCTCTGGCGTACGCGGTCGGTGTGGTGGCGTTGGTGTTCACGGCGTTCTCGTATGCGCAGATGGTGAAGGCGTTCCCGATGTCGGGCAGCGTCTACAACTACGCCGGCCGGGGGATCAGCCCGCCGGTCGGGTTCCTGGCCGGCTGGGTGATCCTCCTGGACTACGTCCTCGTACCGGGGCTGTTGTACCTGGTGGCGTCGGTGGCGATACACGCCACGGTCCCGGCGGTGCCGGTGTGGCTGTGGCTTCTCGGGTTCGTCGCGGTCAACACGGTCGTCAACTCGGTAGGGATCCGGATGACCGCGGTGGTTACCCGGGCGATGCTGGTCGGCGAGTTGATCGTCTTGGCGGTCATCTTGGCCGTCGCGGGCTGGGCTCTCGCGACCGGGAAGGGCCGGTTCAGTTGGGAGGCGTTCTACAACGCCGACACGTTCACCTGGTCTCTGGTGGCGGGGGCGGTGTCGATCGCGGTCTTGTCCTTTCTTGGCTTCGACGGGATCAGCATGCTGGCCGAGGAGACCAAGGGTGGTTCCCGGCAGATCGGCCGCGCGATGGCCGCCGTCTTGATCCTGGCCGGGGTGCTGTTCATCGCGCAGACGTGGCTGGCCGCGATGCTCGTCCCCGACCCCGGCACCCTTCTTGCGGAGGGCGATCCAAACGGCACTGCCTTCTACGACGCCGCCGCCGTGGCCGGTGGGGGTTGGTTGGCGACGGTGTGCGCGGTCGCGACGGCGATCGCTTGGGGGTTGCCGAACTCGATGGTCGCGCAGGTCGCCACGTCTCGGCTGTTGTACGCGATGGCCCGGGACCGGCAGCTGCCGGCGTTTCTGGCGAAGGTGTCGATCCGGCGCAACGTGCCGATCAACGCGACGCTGCTTACCGGGGCGGTGTCCCTGGCGCTGGGTCTGTACATGGCGACCCGTGCGGATGGGATCACGCTGTTGTCGTCGCTGATCAACTTTGGGGCGATGGTCGCGTTCCTGGTCCTGCACGTCTCGGTCGTGGTGCATCACCTCGTCCGGGAGCGCAGCGGGAACTGGTGGGCGCATCTGGTCATGCCCGGCATTGGCTTCGCGATTTTGGTGTGGGTGGTGGTCAACGCCAACATCGCCGCGCAGCGTCTTGGCCTGGCGTGGCTCGCCCTCGGGATGGTCGTTCTGGCTGGCCTGTACCTGTCCGGCCGCCGCCCTGCCCTCTCGGGGTTGGCGCCCGCGCAGCCGCAGGCGCGTCATGTGGAGCGGGTGTGACCGGCATGGACAGGTTCACCTACCGGCCGGCTCGGGACGAGCTGGCGTACACCTTCGGCGGTCGGATGCCGGTGGCGCACGTGCGCGGCGGGGACGTGTTCACCGTCGCGACGGAGGACTGCTTCGGTGGTCTCGTGAGGGGGCCAGCGGACCTGCCGTCGCAGGTGTGCCGAATGCCGTACCTCAATCCGGTGTCCGGGCCGTTCTTCGTCGAGGACGCCGAACCCGGCGACACCCTCGCCGTCCACCTCGCCGCCATCACCCCGGCCCGGGACTGGGGTGTGTCCTCGACGTTCCCACACTTCGGAGCACTGACCTCCACCTCCCACACCGCCACCCTGCAACCTCCATTGGAGGAGCGGGTCTGGGTGTACGGCATCGACCGGCAGGCCGGGACCGTACGGTTCGAGGCCACGCGCAGCGACCACAGCGTGGACCTGCCGCTGGACCCGATGATCGGCACGATCGGTGTCGCCCCCGGCGGTTTCGAAGCCCGCTCCACACTCGTGCCCGACACCCACGGCGGGAACCTCGACACCCCGCACCTACGCGCCGGCACCACCCTCTACCTCGGGGTGAACGTCCACGGGGCGATGCTCGCGCTCGGCGACGGGCACGCCCGCCAGGGCGACGGCGAGGCCTGCGGCGTCGGCGTGGAAATCGCCACGACCACCACCCTCGCCATCGACGTCATCAAAGGCGTCAGCACTCGGTGGCCTCGGTTGGAGACCGACCGGGAGATCCTGTCCGTCGGGTGCGCCCGTCCGTTGGAGGACGCGTACCGCATCGCCCAGCACGACCTGGTCGGCTGGGCCAGCGCCCTGACCGGCCTGGAAACCCTGGATGCCTACCAGCTCGTGTCGCAGGCGGGGCGGGCGCCGATCGGCAACGTGTGCGACGCCAACTACACCGTCCTCGCCGCGATCGACAAGACCCTGCTCCCCGCCGCCGGTCCCGCGTACGGCGGGGCACACGAGCGGTTACGGCGGCTCACCGCCGGGCTGCGGTAGGAACCCTGCCGATGACCGCGTCGATCCCGCGCCTGCCGCTGCGCGATGACCTGTTCCTGCTCGGCCACGACGACGACACCGGACACCCCCACGTGCACCGGCAGACCCTCGCCCTGGGACTCGCGGGCGCGGTCCTGATCGACCTGTACCTGGCCGGGCGGGTGACCCTCGACCCGAACGACGACACCCGCCCGGCCAGCCACCCACGGATCCACCCACACACCGACCGGCCAGTCGGGGACCTGATCGCCGACGCCGCGACCGCCACCATCCGCCATACCCACCCACCCCTACGGGCGTGGCTGCGCGGGTTCTCCGACGACCTCTACGACCGCACCCGCGCCGGACTCGTCGCCGGCGGGATCCTGCGACACCACACCCGACGGCGCCTCGGCGGCCTCATCCGCGCCGACACCTACCTCGCCACCGACAGCAAATGGGCCGTCGTCGCCCGCTCCCGCCTGCGCTACCTCGCCGCCGGCCGCGAACAACCCGACAACCACACCGCCGCCCTCGCCGGCCTCGTCGCCGATCTCAGCCTCACCCACCACCTCTACCTCGACGACGACATCACCACCCTGACCAGCCGCCTGAAGGCCATCGCCGCGCAGCACTACCAGCCGGTACGCGACATCACCGCCGCCGTGGACGCCGCCGTGGGTGACCTCGCTACGGCCGCCTACCGGTAGCCCTGATCCCACTCACCTCGAGAAAGCTCACTGATCCGCAGCCGCACCGACACCAGCAGCAGCAATTCCTGACCCGCAACCACGAGACTTCGAGGGAACTTCCGCCATGGACACTGGCCCGCGCATCCGCGCTGCCCACTGGGCAGACAAAGACCACGTCGCTGCGCTCATCGCCGATGCACTCAACCCCAGCCCTCTCGCAACGTGGCTGATCCCCGACCCAGGCGCACGGTGCCAAATCCTCACCGATGTCCTCGCCATCTGGGTCGAACACGCCATGTTCTACGGCGACATCCACATCGCCGGCGATGCCACCGCCGCGACTGTCGGCTTCCACCGATACCGCAGCATCCCGCAACCGGCGAACTATCAGGCACGGCTGGCCGATGCGGCAGGTCCGCACACCGACCGCTTCGACATCCTCGATCGGCTGCTTGCCAAGGAACAGCCAACCGAGCCCCACTACCAGCTTGCGTTCCTGGCGGTGCGGCCCACTGACCAAGGCGCCGGCCACGGATCGGCCATGCTCGCCCATCACCGCAGCCGTCTCGATCACGTGAACCTGCCCTCCTGGACCAGCACCACCTCTGCCCTTGACCTCTACAGCCGGCATGGCTACACACCCCGCCCGTCGATCGCTCTGCCGGACGGTCCAACCCTGCACCCGATGCGCCGCAACCCCGACCCGGCCGGTGATCGGCCGCCGGTCATGACCGCTCACACGTCACGGCCGGCGTAGGTCAACATCGCTCGTCCAGACCGGGGGCGGACATCAACCCGGGCCTAGGTGGTCGGGTAGCCTGAAGCGCAGAGGGCCGTTAGCTCAATGGCAGAGCTGAGGACTTTTAATCCTTAGGTTCTGGGTTCGAGTCCCAGGCGGCCCACCATGCAAGCGCTTCGCTCAGTCATCCTGCCGGCGAGCAGGGCGAACTACATCGAGGGCTAGGCCCACGTAATCAGTCCTTGTCTTTCCGCAAGGTCTACGACTGCTCGACGCGAAGATCGGCTCAACCAGCGGACAATCAGTAGAAATACCGCTACCTAGCGTTAACCTGGCGGGGTGATTACGAGGGCCAAAGACGGCCGCGCGTGGCGCATCGGGACGAGCGCTCAGGTTGCCTGGATTGCCGCTGGCACGACCCCGGGTTTGACTATCGCCGCTGCCATCCCGCCGGGTTTCGAGGCCTACGCCACGGTCGTGTTGCCCTTTGGTGGTGAGGGACAGGACCAGCATGATCAGACAGTGCTCGCACTTCTCCACGAGCAGTCGGCAGACCAGCCGTGGTGGCTGGGCTATCTCGACACCGGTGCCGACGACATCGTCTTCCCGGACGCGCCCAAAGTCACCTTGTATGCCGGGTGGCCCTACGTGCTGGTTGAGGCGGGGCCGGAACAGGCCGCCAGTTGGCGCCGGAGCGACGGCTGGTCGCTCTGGAAAGGCGTCTTGCCGAACTTGATGTTCCCCGTAGATCGTTCGTGGCTGGTTTCGCGACTTTGGGATGACGATTGGACCTGCATCGGCGGGCCTACCGAGTTGGTGGACAAGTTCCTACGCCACCCTTGTTTGCAAGCCAGGTCGGTCACCCCCGGTCAGGACGCCACGCCGCCCGGCCACCAAGCGCAGTAGGTCCCGTTGGCCGGACTGCCCGCGCTTTCCAGGGCAGCCAGGTTGCGCCGAGCCTCACCGGGTCACTCGCGGCCTGTTGGCCCCGGCCGGAAGCGCTTGCGCGTGCACGTAGCCACCATCCGCTCGCTGCCGCATGGCCCCGCCGATCTCGCCGGACGGAGCATCCGATCCAGGGTTGACGCGCGGTGGTCGCTGCAGTGGTGAGCGGCTAGAGCCCTGTCTTGCTGCTCGCGGCGGAGGCCCGCGTCGCGGCCGATAGCGTCGACCTCGACGGCGGGGACGGCAACCCCGAGGGCTGCCGCCCCCGCCTGGCGGGTGTTGTCTGCCTATGCGGCGCGCTTGCGTCGGCGGGGGAGTAGTTCGGCGGCGGCTTCGGCTTTGGCGCGTTCGACGTCGAGTTCGGCGATGACCGAGGTGTAGACGTCGGTCATGGCGGCGGAGGAGTGGCCGAGGAGTTCCTGGATGTCTTTGAGGTCGGCGCCGGCGGCTTTGAGGTAGGTGGCGGCGCAGTGCCGTAGGTCGTGTAGCCGGATTGGGGGTAGGTCGGCGTCGCGGACGAGGACTTCGAAGCGGTCGGTTACGGCGTTGGGGTGCCAGGGCTTACCGTCGGGTTGGACGAAGAACAGTCCGGTGTCGGGCCAGGTGTGGCCGGCGGCGAGTTTCCATTGGGCGCGGCGGGCGTGGTGGGCGCGCAGGACGACGCGGGTGATGCTGGCCATGGCCATGATCCGGTTGCCGGACTCGGACTTGACCTTCTTGATCACGGGTGTGTAGCCGTGGGTGGCTATCTGTTGGGTGACGCTGATCAGGCAGTTGTCGAGGTCGACGGCGTTGTCGGTGAGTCCGACGGCCTCGCCTCGACGTAGGCCGCGGTGCAGGATGAGCGCGAACAGTGGGTAGAGGGCGATGTCGTGCTCTTCGGCGTGGTCGAGGAACGCGCCGGCCTGCTGGGGGGTCCAGACCATGACGGGGCTGGGTCGCTCGCCGGTGTCGCGCCACCGTTGTACGGCTTTGGTGGTCCATACCCGGGCTTTGGGGCGTACCCCGGAGGGCAGTTCGATGTGGGCGGCGGGGTTGAAGTCGATGAGCCGGTTGTTGCCGCGGCGGATGGCGTCGTTGAGTGCCTTGCGCAGGGTGGCGCGGATGCGGTGCATGCTGGCCGGTTTGGTGGTGCGCAGGCCGCGGACGCTGGCGCGGATGGCGGGGTCGTCGCTCTGGCGGGCGATCTCGATGGCGGTGCTGCGGTCGGCGATGGCGGCGAACATGGCCTCGACGTGCTCCACCCGTAGTTTCACCAGGGCGATGGCGCCGAGGTGTGGGACCAGGTGGACGCGGATGTGCGACTCGTAGGCCAGCAGAGTGTTGGGTTGGACGCTGCTGAGGCTGCGGCGGGAGGCCAGCCACGAGTGCAGGTACTCGCCGACGGTGGTCGTGACGGTGGCGGGCAGTCCGGCGCGGACCCGGCGGGCGATGGTGTCGCGGTCCGGCAGTGGTGCGCCGGCGGTGACGGCGAGGAGCATGTCGGCGATCTCGGCGGCGACGGTCGGGTCGTCGCTGGCGAGGGCGAGCAGGGCATTGGCGTGGTCGCGGTCGCCGGTGGCGGCGTCGCGGGTGTCGAAGGTGCTGCGGCGTAGTTGCCGGCGCGCCTGGCCGGGGTGGGTGGGCAGTTCGAGTTGGTAGGCCCACCGGCCGTGGGTGGGATTCCACGCTCCGCTGGGCCGGCGCAGCTGCGGGCAGTGGTTGCCGAGTTTGCGCCGGTTGCCGTCGCGGCACGCGCAGCGTTTGAAGACGGATCCTTCCGCCATGATCAGGTGTCTCCCTCGGGTGGGGTGTTCGGCAGCCGGTGGCTGCGGATTGCGTACGGGGTGATCCACGCGTGCCTTCCGCCGACGATCAAGTCGTCCCCCGGCGATGGGGTGGCTGATGGCTGTCGTCGCCGTCGGGTAGGTGCAGGGCGTGGAGGATGGCGGCGACCGGCACCCGGTAGCGGCTGCCGAAGCGCAGCACGGCGACCGGGAACTCGCCGCGCTTGGCCAGGTCGTAGGCGACGGAACGGGATAGCCCGAAGATCCGGGCCGCGGTGCTCAGGTCGGTGACCATGCCCAGGGCGCGGATCCGCTCGGTAGTCCATGTGCCAGGTGGGAGGTCCTCGACGGTGCGGACGGGCTGTGTGTGCTCGACGTGAGGTTCAGGGGTGCTCATCGCGATGGTCCTTCGCAGTGGGAGAAGGCGACGGTGTCGCCGGGATGGTTTCGGGACGGTGGGGTGAGGAGGCAGGCCGACGTGGCGTCGACCCGATGGCGACGATCGGGGCCCTCGGTGCTGGTGGCGTCAGGTAGCGTCCGGACGCCGGTGGCCGGTCAGGGAACGGACCGAGCCGGTACGAGGCGGGCAGGGGTCGTGGTGGTGCGACCTGGAGCTCGCTCAAGTCGAAGCCGACTCTGAGCCGGACGGGTCGGGCTCTGACACCCTTAAACCCCTGTTTGTGTGCTCTGGCGAACGCCTGCCGAACTCACAACCGCTCACAGCGACTCACAAAGTCCGTCCGTTCTCAGGCAATCTGCTCCGTTCTCAATATTTCTGCTCGGAGCGCCCCCGGTCTGCTGATCCGCTCGCCGCGTTCTTACCGTGTTGGGGAGAGCGTGAACCAGCCCTACCAGGGACGATGCTGAGGAAGAGGTTCGGATCAGGTTGTCAACGCCGCTCCAAACCTGACCACCGTGGTCCGGCTGAAACTGGACCACCTCGGTTGGTTGATCTTTAGTCGTTGGTCTTATTTGCTGCAGG